>JAAWBS010000030.1 GCA_022792815.1 Hungatella sp. | reverse complement strand
GATTTGATTTCCGGCGAAGCTGTTCCGGCAGAATTTATGATACCTGCTGTTATTTCCATTGCCTTATCCATTTTGGGGGTGCTGATTGCCATTCGCCTTTTCAATAAAAAACAGCTTTAATTGTCGAATTTACAACGATTTAAAGAAATACTCTTATGTATAAACAATTTAACATCTGCATAAATCTGCCGGACGACGGCAAAAGAAAAAAGCCGTCGTAGGGCACCCCTTTTTTTCGCCATAGTCATCGGATTCTCATATCCTTCCATGTAATCGTCTCCCCCGAGAATCGGATTCAGAAAACTTTAATTGGGCATATGCGGTTGTGTTCACAGGGGTTCTGTGAACAATCACAACAGTAACGGGGAAATCACGGAAAAATCAGGAAAACAACTTGACAATTTTGGCATGGGGGGGGGTAGAATATAAAAGGATATATGCTTACATATCCACAGTATCTACATAAATGAAGAGAGGAGAAAGTGATATGAGAAAGCGAAAACGAACAGTCCGGCGAGCGGCAGTTCTGATGGCCGGAATCCTGTTCGCGTCTTCTGTGTCCCCCGCAGCACCGATGGCGATTGGCAGAGTGCTGGCAGCGGAGAGGGAAGAGAAAATCCTGGAGGGAAAGGAACATGGGGATCAGAGTGAAAACCTGGCCACCCCGTCTACTCCGTCTGTGCCGCAGCAGGTGGTGGACAAGCCGAAAACGGCGCTTGCAGAGGCAGAAACAGAAGGCAAAGTGGACCTGAGCTTTTCGATTTTGAGTGTGACAGAAAATACGGAGGAGAAAGGTCAATATGATATAGCGCTGAATGTGTTCTATCACTGCACCGGTTCTTATCAGGAGAAAACACTTTATGCAAAGTTTGATATTACATACGAGGGAAAAAGTGTGCTGGAGAATGACTTGACCGCAACTCTTTATAGAATGGAAGATGACGGTCATGAGGGCGAGTGGGGTACGCAGTATATATCAAAACAATTTACGGTTTCTCTGCCCAAAAAGGGAATCTATGAGATCTCTGCAGTCGTCAGCGAAAATAAGCAGTTTGATACCCTGATAGAAGACGTTCAGGTAGAGAAGAAGAGTTTCTTGAGGCCGGAATCCTATTCCGCAGGTATGCAGGTACAAACGGTATACGGAAAGAATTATTTGTTATCAGCCACCTATGTGGATGCCACGATTCTGCTGTTTGGCGGCTCCAGATGCTATTATTGCCAAAATACATTGAAAAACTTAAACGGACTTCTGAATTCCGGATATAACAGGGGAGATGTGAGGATCATCTTTGCGGATATCAGTGATATAGTTCCGCTGGAAGAGACAAAAAAGTTGGCAGCTACTCTGCCTAATATTGACGTATGCAAGGAGATGGGGGGTTATTACCATAAACACCTGGAGGAATTCACCCAAAAAGCCGGGGACGAGGAGCGGGGAGGTCAATTCCCCTATGTCTTCATCCTGGATCAGGATGGAGAGATCACCTATTCCAGCGTGAGCGGAGGAGCGATTCTGGAGCGGTCTGTTTTTGAGAGAGAGCTTGGGAAGATGGGAATTGTCCCGCTGAGTAAACGCAAAGAAGAGATCAAAAAGTATTATGACACCCATAAGTTCGACACATCTTTAAAGATTACCTATGACCAGAAGCCCCAGTATCAGCCCAATGCCTATGCGGCGGGAAAACTGAGCGCTGCTTCTACACAGGACGGCCTGAATGCCCTGAATTTCGTCCGCTATCTGGCAGGTCTCTCAGAGGTTACCATCAACGAGGATTATCAGGACAGCGCCCAAAAGGGAGCGGTTATCATGAAGGCTGTCAACGAGATGACCCACGAGCCTTTAAAGCCTGCAGATATGCAGCAGGATTTCTTTGACAAGGGAAGATATGAGGGGACGGAAAGGTCCAATATAGGCAAGGGTTATAGGAATCTTTCTGAGGACATCATAAATGGTTGGATGAACGACGGAGATGAGCGCAATATTGATCGAGTAGGCCATCGCCGCTGGTGTCTGAATCCTGCCATGAGTCAGACCGGGTTCGGTTATGCGGACACGTATTCTGCCATGTATGCTCATGACGAGGGAGGGGTTCAGGACCAGGCTTACGTGCCGTGGCCTGCCCAGGTTATGCCCTCGGAATACTTTAAGGGGCCATGGTCTGTCAGCCTGAATGATGAGATCTTCGAACAGCCGGATGACTCCAAGGTAACCGTCACCATGAAGGCAGGAGGGAAAACCTATACTTTCAGCAAGGCAGATCAATCCCAGGGATTTTTCAATATTTCCAATGATGCCATGGGAATGGGGCCGGCAATTATCATCAATCCCAAGTCCATAGGCACCGGTTCTGCGGTAGATGTGACTGTCAACGGATTGGTAAATAAAAACGGCGAGGAAGTAGAACTGAGATATTCCGTAGAGTTCTTCACCATGAAGAATAACATAAGCGGCGGAGGCGGTGGAAGCAGCAGCGGCGGAGGTGGCGGAAGCAGCAGCGGTGGAGGCGGTGGAAGCAGCAGCGGTGGAGGCGGCGGAAGCAGCAAGGGTTCTTCCACAGGTCCTGCCGGCTCACCGGCAGCAGGCAGTCTGCCTTCTTACGTGGTACAGGGCACCTGGATCGAAGGGGCCGGAGGCATCTGGACCTTTATGGACAAGACCGGCCTTGTCTATGCCAACTGCTGGGCGGCCGTGTATAACCCATATGCCAACGTGAGTGCCGGAGCACAGGCTTTTGACTGGTTCCGGTTTGACGAGAAAGGCCAGATGGTGACAGGGTGGTATCAGGATCCTGTAGATGGAAAAACCTACTATCTGAGTCCTGTATCCGACGGCACCAAAGGAAAGATGGTGACAGGCTGGGTGACCATTGACGGAAAAGAGTACTATTTTAATCCGGTATCCGACGGTTT
This sequence comes from Hungatella sp., assembly GCA_022792815.1. Taxonomy (GTDB): domain Bacteria; phylum Bacillota; class Clostridia; order Lachnospirales; family Lachnospiraceae; genus UBA3402. The sequence continues at coordinate 50,153 of JAAWBS010000030.1, read as the reverse complement.
CCGGGGACGGCTCTTTAGGAATGAGGCCACACCGGACGGTCACTTTGTAGATGAGAACGGAGTAAAGAAATACTAGACAGGAAGTTTTAGAGGGCTGTTTCCCCGGGATGGGGAGGCAGCCCTTCTGCTGTTGGAGAGTGATCATAAGACATGACAGATCTGTGTGGAAAGGGCAGAAAGAAATTCTTTCCGACGGCCATCTGCGATTGACGAAATGCTGTTATTTCGGTATAATATCGGCAGCAGAAGACACGTTTTGGAGGATATGCGGCATGGTGCTGGATAATAAATTGGGAATCACCGACTCGGCAGAGCTTGCCCGGACAGAGGAACAGATCAGCAAGGCAAAGGCGTTGGAGCTGTTTGAAAAGGGACTGCTGGATGTATTCGAGGTTGGGACATTTCGGGGACTTGCCCAGATCCATGAATATCTGTTTGGTGAGATCTATGACTTTGGGGGGCAGGTTCGCACCCTGAATATGGCAAAGGGAAATTTTCGTTTTGCCCCCGTCCTTTACCTGCAGGCAGCGCTGGAGCAGATCGGGCAGATGCCCCAATCCACCTTTGAGGAAATCATTGAGAAATATGTGGAGATGAATGTGGCGCACCCGTTTCGGGAGGGCAACGGCAGAAGCGCCCGGCTCTGGCTGGATGCCATTTTGAAAAGGGAACTTGGGCAGGTGATAGACTGGAGCAGGGTAGACAAGGAGGACTATCTGCTGGCGATGGAGCGCAGCCCTGTGAGAGATTTGGAGATCAAAACTCTCCTGCGGGCGGCTTTGACGGACAAGATCTATGACCGGGAAGTCTATATAAAGGGTGTGGACGCCAGCTATCATTATGAGGGATATGACGTTTACAAAACAGCAGGTTTGGGCGGAGGGGATTCCCACCGCCAATGAGCCCGGCTTTTGTTAGGAAGATTCTATATTTACACAGGGCCAGGATCAGTCCGGGCAGACAGAAAGAAAAGGCAGGTGCATTATGATACAGAATCAAAGGGTAGTGCTGGCTTCCGGTTCTCCCAGGCGTCTTGAGCTCCTTCGGCAGATCGGGATCCGGCCTGAAGTCAGACCAAGTCAGATCGAGGAGAAGGTCACCTCCCAGGTGCCGGAGGAAGTGGTGATGGAGCTGTCCGCCCAGAAGGCAGAGGATGTGGCAGGCCGGGCGGCGGCGGACACACTGGTCCTGGGGGCGGACACGGTGGTGGCAGTGGACGGGGAGATCCTGGGGAAGCCGGGGAGCCGGGAGGAAGCGGTGTGCATGATAGAGAAGCTTCAGGGACGGAGTCATCAGGTCTGGACCGGTGTGACCCTGATCTATAGAGAAAAAGAGAAAAGCCGGGGCGTCACCTTTGCGGAGAAGACGGAGGTTGTGGTGTATCCGATGACCGAGGAGGAGATCGCAGGCTATGTGGATACCGGGGAGCCGATGGACAAGGCCGGCGCTTACGGGATCCAGGGGGGATTTGCGGCTTATATCGAGGGGATTTGCGGGGACTATAACACAGTGGTGGGACTTCCTCTGGGGAGAACCGTACAGGAATGGAAACGATTGATGGAAGAGATGGAGGAAAACCAGGATGATCAAATTGATTGCAACTGATATTGACGGAACTCTGCTGAGAGACGGGGAGCACCATCTGAATCCCGAATATTTCGACGTGATCTTAAAACTTCGCCAGAAGGGGATTCAGTTTGCGGCTGCCAGCGGACGGCAGTGGGCCAGCATCGAGGCCGTATTTGAACCTGTCAAGGAGAAAGTGTTCTATCTGTCGGACAACGGAGCCTATGTGGGCTGCCACGGAAGGAATCTGTTTCTAAATCCCATTGACCGGGACATCGTCCTGGAGATGATCCGGAGGATGAGGCAGATACCGGGTCTGGAGATCATAGCAGGAGGACCGGATGTGGTGTATACGGAGACGAAAAATCAGGAGTTTCTCACACTCCTCACCGACGGATACCGGTTTCGGGTGAGGCAGGTGGAGGACCTGACAGAGGTCTCCGACTATATCATCAAGGTGTCGGTTTACCGAAAAAGCGGGATCCAGGGGGAGGCCGAAGGACTGACGGCAGAGTTCGGGGACAGAGTCAAGATGGTCCTGGCGGGGGAGTGGTGGCTGGATGCCATGGCACCCGGCGTGTCCAAGGGACAGGCCATCGGAATCCTCCAGGAGAATCTGGACATCAAGCCGGAGGAGACCATGGCCTTTGGAGATCAGATGAATGATATCGAGATGCTGAAGCGGGCTTACTACAGCTTTGCGGTGGCCAACGCCAGGGAGGAAGTGAAGCAGGCCGCCAGATTTCAGGCTGACACCAACGAGCGGGACGGAGTGCTGAAAGTGCTGAGACAGCTGCTGTAGGAAAGGAACTTTTCAGATGAAACGAAAGAGCAGATGGAGATGGGGCTGGTTGTGTCTGGCGGCGGCTTTGGCCGTGTCCCCTTTTGCGGGCGGCTGTGCAAAGGAGGTTCCCAGTGTGTCGGAACCCCAGGAGCCAAAATCCTACACCCTGCCTCAGATTATGGTAATCGTCATCACGGAACGAAATCGGTATCAGCAGATCTACACGGACCGGATTTGGGAGGCCGAGATGGAAAACGGGGAGACCTTTGAAGAGTATCTGCTGGAGCAGGTACGGGTCTTTCTGGAGAATTTAAAGACCATGACTCTGCTTGCCAAAGACCGGGAGATCACCTTGAGCAGCGGTGAGCAGGACCGGGTCAGGCGGATCGCCAGGAATTACTACTCTGACCTGTCCAGGGCAGATATCGAATTTCTGGGGATCTCCGAGGAGGATGTGGCAGTGCTCTATGAGGACTATCATATCGCCAACAAGGTGGTGGAGGAGCTGACCAAAGGGATTGATCTGGAGGTCAGTGACAGCGAGGCAAAGGTGATCACCATCCGTCAGGTAAAATTTGCCGACAGGGAGAAAGCCGAGGCGGCCCTGGGCCGCTTTTTGGAGGAGGGCAGTGACTTTTCGGCCGCGGCACGAGATGCGACAGGCGCCAGTCCCGAGGAGAGACGCCTGGGGCGGGGCGAAGAGTCGGAAGCCTTCGAGGAGGCGGCATTCGCGCTGGCCGCAGGGGAGATCAGTTCTGTGGTGGAGTCGGAGAGCAGCTTCTATGTGATCCAGTGTGTCAGTGACTATGAGGCAGATGCCACCAGGGAGAGGAAGAACCGGATCTACAAGGAGCGGAAAAACTGGGCGTTTCAGCAGATTTACAGCCAGTTTCAGGCAGATCACAAGGTGCCCATCCCGCCGGAGGTCTGGGCGGATGTCACCTTTGAGGGGGGAGAAGAGGCAGAGACATCGAATTTCTTTCTGCTGTATCAGGAGGAATTCGGAGACTGAGGAGGGGTTAGATGATCGCATGTAAAATCGAGGATATCCGGCAGTTTACCTCACAGCTTTTCGTGGGAACCCTGTTTGATTCCTTTCTCGTGAGAGAAGCCCAGATCGTGACCTTTAACACCTTCCATATCGACGGGAGGGTCAGGAAGGAATACTACACGGACCAGGAGCTGGAGGAGCGGCACATCGGGGAGCTGTCTGCCTGGGAGTCAGTGAAGCCTGTCTGTTTCGGGCTGATCAAGGGAAAGAAGCTGCCCGGAAGTTTTCGGATCGTGTTCCAGTTAGGGGCGGATCAGACGGAAGCATTTTTAAAACAGAGACAGCTTCCCGTCCGGGCGGAACAGATCAGCGGGCTGTATCTGAACATCCGGTATGAGGAGGGCAGCCTGTACTGTGTGACAGGGACGTCGGTGAACTTTTTTACTATGGACAAGTCTCTGGAGCAGGAGTGGGACGGGGAGGTGACGGAGCTTTTCCGGAAAAACAACATCCCGGTGTCCATGGATTGACAGATCGAAGAGGAAAGGACGGAAAAAACGTGGCAAAGTTATATTTCAGATACGGGGCGATGGGCAGTTCCAAGACCGCCAACGCGCTGATGGTGGAGTACAACTATATGGAGCGGGGAAAAAAGGCTCTCCTGGTAAAGCCCCGGCTGGACTCCCGGGACGGGGACTATGTCATCCGCTCCCGGATGGGTCTTGAGAAGGAGGGCATCCTGTTGGAGCAGCTTCTCTCGATGGCGGATGAGGAGATCAAAGGTTATGACTGCATCATCGTGGACGAGGCCCAATTTGCCGTCAGAGGCGAAGTGGAATTCCTGGTGCATATTGTGGACGATCTGGAGGTTCCGGTGATCTGCTACGGCCTGAGGACCGACTTTCGAAGGGAGTTTTTCGAGGGCAGCATGTGGCTGATGGCCTGGGCGGACAAGATTGAGGAGATCAAGACCGTGTGCTGGTGCGGCAGGGCAGCCACCTGCAACGCCAGAATCGGTGAGGACGGAAAGATGATCCGGGCAGGGGAGCAGATTGTCATGGGAGGCAATGACAAGTATACGGCACTCTGCCGCAGACATCACCGGGAAGGGAATTTAGGCCCCCGAAACCAGGATTAGGGGTATGGTGAGAACGGTCACAGGTTGCTAGCACTCATTTGCAATGAGTGCTAAAATTTTTGTTGACAATTTGTTCTAACAGTACTAGAATACTGTTTAGACAGCAATAAAAGAAAACAACGACAAAGGAGAGTTAGATATGGCAACCAAGACAGGCAGTTTATCCATAAGCAGCGAGAATATTTTTCCGGTGATCAAGAAGTGGCTCTACTCGGATCACGATATCTTTTATCGAGAGCTGGTGTCCAACGGCAGCGATGCCATCACCAAGTTAAAGAAGCTGGAGCTGATGGGAGAGTTTGAGAAGCCGGAGGACTTAGAGTACCGGATCCATGTGACCGTGAACCCTACGGACAAGACGATCACTGTCACGGACAACGGCATCGGCATGACTGAGGAGGAAGTGGAGGAGTACATCAACCAGATCGCCTTCTCCGGTGCTCAGGATTTCCTGAACAAATATAAGGACAAGGCCAACGAGGATCAGATCATCGGTCACTTCGGCCTGGGCTTCTACTCGGCGTTCATGGTGGCGGACAAGGTGTGTATCGACACATTGTCCTACAGAGCAGATGCCAAGCCGGTTCACTGGGAGTCCGAGGGCGGCACGGAGTTTGAGATGGGGGACGGGGAGAAGGAGACCTTCGGCACCACCATCACCCTGTATCTCAATGAGGACAGTGTGGAGTTTGCCAATGAGTACCGGGCGAGAGAGGTTCTGGAGAAGTACTGCGGCTTCATGCCGGTACCCATCTTCTTAGACAACGCTGAGGCGGAGCCTCAGTATGAGACCATCGACAAGGATGAGCTGAGAGAGAAGGACACGGTGGTGGAGACCATCGTCGAGGAGGCCAAGACCGAGGAGAAGGAGAACGAGAACGGGGAGAAGGAAGTCGTGGAGGTATCCCCGGCCACGGAGAAGTACAAGATCTTAAAGCGCCCCGTACCGGTCAACGATGCGAACCCCCTGTGGAACAAGCACCCCAACGAGTGCACCGAGGAGGAGTATAAGGCATTTTATCGGAAGGTATTTATGGACTACAAGGAGCCGCTGTTCTGGATCCACCTGAACATGGACTATCCCTTCAACTTAAAGGGCATCCTGTATTTCCCCAAGATCAATACCGAGTATGACAGCCTGGAGGGAACCATCAAACTGTACAATACCCAGGTGTTTATCGCCGATAATATTAAGGAAGTGATTCCGGAATTCCTGATGCTCTTAAAGGGTGTCATCGACTGTCCCGACCTGCCTCTGAATGTATCCAGAAGCGCCCTCCAGAACGACGGGTTTGTGAAGAAGATCTCCGATTATATCACCAAGAAGGTGGCGGACAAGCTGTCCGGTATGTGCAAGACCGACCGGGAGTCCTACGAGAAGTACTGGGATGACATCAGCCCATTCATCAAGTTCGGCTGCTTAAAGGATGACAAGTTCGAGGAGAAGATGAAGGAGTATATTCTCTTTAAGGATTTGGACAAGAAATATCTGACCCTTCAGGATTGCTTAGACGATGCCAAGGAGAAGCATGAGAACATCATCTACTATGTCACCGACGAGAAGGAACAGAGCCAGTACATCAATATGTTTAAGGAGGAGGGCCTCAACGCGGTGCTGATGGGGCACAACATCGACAGTCCGTTCATCAACCAGCTGGAGCAGAAAAAGGAGGGATTAAAGTTCCTTCGCATCGACGCCGATGTGACGGATACCTTCAAGGAGACGGTGAAGGAAGAGGAGGCAGAAGGATTTAAGGCAGACACGGAGAAGCTGACCGAGACATTCAAGAAGGCCCTGAACAACGACAAGCTGGACATCAGGGTGGAGAAGCTGAAGAATGATCAGGTGGCCTCCATGATCATCGTGTCCGAGGAGAGCAGAAGGATGCAGGATATGATGAAGATGTACAACATGTACGGCATGGATCCCTCCATGTTCGGCGGCGACGGCGGAACTCTGGTGCTCAATGCCAACCATAAGCTGGTTCAGTACGTGCTGAATAACCCGGAAGGAGATCTGACCGGCAAGATCTGCGAGCAGCTGTATGATATGGCATCTCTGGCCCACGGAAGCCTGTCTCCGGAGCGTATGACCAGGTTTGTCGGCCGGAGCAATGAGATCATGATGATGATGACCGAAAAATAAGAGATCTTGTGTCGGCATCGACTTTTCGGTAGGGGATTGAAATCTGAAAAATATCTGTTATAATATGTAGTATTGAAAACTATGTAATATAGAGATGAATTTCAGGAGGAGCGATATGAGTTATAAAATTATCGGCGACAGCTGCCTGGATTTGACAGAAGACCTAAAGAAAGATCCTCGTTTTCAGATGATTCCCTTGACTCTGCAGGTAGATGACACACAGGTGATCGACGACGAGACATTTGACCAGAAGCGCTTTTTGGAGCTGGTGAAAGCCAGCCCCAACTGCCCTAAGACGGCCTGCCCTTCCCCGGAGACCTTTAAGAAGGCCTATGAGTGCGAGGCCGACGATATCTATGTGATCACGTTGTCCAGCCATTTAAGCGGAACCTTCAACAGTGCACAGGTGGGAAAAGAACTCTACGAGGAAGACCATGGCCCCAAGAACATCAAGATCATCGACTCCTGGTCCGCCTCGGCCGGAGAGCTGAACATCGCCCTGTACATCGCCGGGCTCTGCGAGAGCGGTGCGGAGTTTGAGGAGGTATGCCAAAAGGCGGAGCAGTTTAAGCGTGAGATGAAGACCTACTTTGTGCTGGAGTCCCTGGACGCTCTGCGGAAAAACGGGAGACTTACGGGGCTTCAGGCGTTTTTTGCCACCACTCTGAACATTAAACCGGTGATGGGAGCCGTGGAGGGAGTGATCATCAAGGAGGACCAGGCCCGGGGAGTCAACAAGGCTCTGGCTAAGATGTGTGATTATGCTCAGAAGAACATCAAGGACCCGGAGAGGAAGACTGCGGTGGTGGCCCACTGCAACAACCGGGAAAGGGCGGAATTGGTCAGAGAGGAGCTGCTTAAGCGGATTCCGTTTCGGGAGGTAGTCATCACGGAGACGGCAGGCGTGGCGACTGTATATGCCAGCGACGGCGGCGTGGTGCTGGCCTGTTAGACCGTGTCTGAGAATCGTTTTTCAGATAGTGCTGCGGCAATCAAGGTTTCAAGACTGTTTTGAGATACAGACTACAGATGGTGTAAAGTCTTCGGCTGCTGCTGAGGGCTTTACACTTTTCTTTCATAAGGGTGCACGGAACGTTTTTCGGAGGACAGGAAGGGGCTGTTATGGGAAGCAGAAAAAAGTGGATGGTGTTGTCGGCGATTTTAGGGATCACGGTTCTCGTGGGAACCTGTGCAGGGGCCGCCTGGAGGGGAGGCGCCAGGTCCGGGCGGGAGTATATCGGGGAAGAGAAGAGATCTGACAGGGAAGACAGCGAGTCGGGGACCGCGGAGCCCGTGACGGCCATAGGACCCGTGGGGGCCGGGACAGCAGCAGGGTCCGGGACAGCAGCGGGGTCCAGGGAGCCTGTGACTGCCATAGGACCCGGGGAATCCGGGACAGCCGCAGAGTCCGGAGCGCCTGTGACAGCTGCAGGGCCCGGAGAGTCCGCGGCAGATGTGGGAGCCGGGAGGCCTGTCGAGGGGGTGGGAGAAGAGAGGGCGGAGGGCGAAGGAGAGGGGGATGAGGCCCGCAGCTCCTCGGATATCGTCATGCTGTTTGCAGGAGATGTGTATCTGTCAGACCATGTGCTCGCAGCCTATGACAGTGCCGGAGGGATCAGCGGGGTGCTGGATGAGGGGATTCGGAAGGAGATTGAGGCTGCGGATCTGTTTATGGTAAACCAGGAATTCCCATTTACGGCCAGAGGCTCTGCGGCTGCGGACAAGCAGTTTACCTTCCGGGTGCCGGAGAGCCGGATGAACATCTTTCAGGAGATGGGAATCGATCTGGTGACGCTGGCCAACAACCACATCCTGGATTTTGGCAGAGAGGGGCTCCTGGACAGCTGTAAAGCTCTGGATAAGGCGGGGATTTCCTATGTGGGAGCCGGGGAGGACTTCGAGAGGGCCAGCGCCTTAAAGACGGTGATCATCGGCCAGAAGACCGTCGGTTTTCTCGGCATGTCCAGGGTCTATATGTCTGCCGACTGGGCGGCGGGAAAGTCCCATCCGGGAGTATTTTCCACCTATGACACCACCCTGCCTTTGAAGGCCATAGCGAGGGCAAAGGATGAATGCGACTTTCTGGTGGTCTATGTCCACTGGGGGGTGGAGAGGGAGGAGACGCCGAAGGATTACCAGAAAGCCATGGGCAGGGCCTATATCGACGCAGGGGCAGACCTGGTGGTGGGAAGCCATCCCCATGTCCTGCAGCCTGCGGAGGAGTATAAGGGCAAGACCATCGTGTACAGCCTGGGCAATTTTGTGTTCGGAAGCAGTATCCCCAAGACGGCCCTCTTGAAAGTAGTGTGGGGGGAGGAGGAAACTTCCGTATCCATGATCCCCTGTACCTCGTCGGGAGGTTATACCAGACTGGACCCGTAGAGGCAGACCGGAGAAACGAAAAAATTGTAACTATTTCGCACAAAAATGTATGTCTTATCAGGCGAAGATTTGGTATACTGAGATCAGGTTCAGCTGCGTGTTCCTGTTTGCGGTCATTATGCGGAGCTGGGGATAAGATAAGTAGGAGGAGATTCACTATGAAGGCAGATACACAGAAGTTGCTGGACTCTGTCCAGACCCGGAGACTGATGGGAGCCCTGTACGGAGAGGCAGAGGCAGAGCACAATGTGACACGTTACAAAGATCTTGTGGAGAAGTTTGTTCAGGAGTTCGGCGACAAGGAGATGAAGATGTTCAGCTCCCCGGGGCGGACGGAGATCAGCGGCAATCACACGGATCACAACCACGGCAGGGTGCTGGCAGGCAGCATCAATCTGGACTGTGTGGGCATAGCGGCGAAAAACGGCAGCAGCAAGGTGAATATCGTCAGTGAGACCTTTAACCAGAGATTCACGGTGGATCTGGATGATCTGGCTCCCAGCGCCAAGATGGCGGGAACCGTGGACCTGGTGAAGGGACTTTTGAAGGGCTTTAAGGAGAAGGGATACGAGATCGGCGGGTTTGACGCCTACATCACCAGCAACGTCATCAGCGCCGCCGGGGTCAGCTCCTCGGCTGCCTTTGAGATGCTCCTCTGCTCCATGCTCAACGTGTTCTTCAATGACGGCAAGATGGATGTGGTGGCCTACGCTCATGTGGGGAAATATGCGGAAAATCACTACTGGAACAAGTCCTCCGGGCTTCTGGATCAGATGGCCTGTGCCGTAGGCGGACTGATTACCATCGACTTTTATGATCCTCAGAACCCGGTGGTGGAGCAGATTCCCTTTGATTTCGGATCGAAGAATCACAGCCTGATCATCGTCAATACGGGAAAGGGGCATGCAGATTTAAGCGCCGATTACTCCTCCGTGCCCCAGGAGATGAAGAAGGTGGCAGAGTATTTCGGAAAGGAAGTCTGCGCCCAGGTGAAGGAGGAGGATGTGATCGCGGACCTGGCCAAGGTGCGGGAGTATGCGGGGGATCGCTCTGTCATGAGAGCCCTCCACTTCTTTGAGGAGAACAAGAGAGTGGAGGCGGAGGTGGCGGCTCTCAAGGAGGACCGCTTTGAAGATTTCCTCTCCGGCATCACGGCCTCCGGCAACTCCTCCTGGAAATGGCTTCAGAACTGCTATACCACCGCCGACGTCCAGGAGCAGGGCATCAGCGTGGCCCTTGGGCTGACGGAGCTGTTTATCGCAGGGAAGGGCCGGGGAGCGTGCCGGATCCACGGCGGCGGATTCGCCGGGGTCATCATGGCCATGCTGCCCAATGATCTGGTGGACGAGTATGTGGAGTATATCGAGAGGGCTCTGGGCAAAGGCAATGCCTACCGGATGAGCATCCGGCCTTACGGAGCCATCTGTGTGGATCAGGAGGTATGATCAGGGCCGTCTGAGGGCGATTTTGGTGACTCGGCCGAAGCGGCCTGCTCCCCGCAGAGCAGCCGGTAGAGCGTGGGAGACACATGGTATTCTTCCATGACCCTCCGTGCCTCCTCCAGGGCTTTTCGCCGGACAGAGTCCGGTTTGCCGGGGCTTAGGACAGCCCGGATCAGGATGTTCTTAGGTGTGTGGGACAGGTCCACAAATTCCAAAAGCTGGGTGCTGTAACCGGAGTACTCCAGCAGATTTCCCCGTATGGCATCGGTCATCAGGGCGCAGAACCGCTCGGAGACGATGCCATACCTGGTAAACAGGGAGAAGGTGTCCGTGGAGATCTGCCGATTCAGTTCGTGCTGGCAGCAGGGAACGGAGAAGATCATCTTGGCTTTCCAGGAGACGGCATTGTACAGGGCATAGTCGGTGGCCGTGTCGCAGGCATGGAGGGTGATGACCATGTCCACGTCAAAGGGGCAGTGAAATCCGTTTATGTCCCCCAGCTGAAAGCTTAAGTGATCATAGCGGTATTTCCTGGCAGCCTCGTTGCATTTGCGGATCACGTCTTCTTTTAAGTCCAGACCGATCATGTTGACCGTGATGTTTTTGAGGACGGTCAGATAGTGGTATACAATAAAGGTCAGATAGGATTTGCCGCAGCCGAAGTCGATGATGTTTAGATGGCGGCAGTCCTGTTTTTTGATCACATCGTCAATCATTTCGATAAACCGGTTGATCTGCCGGTACTTGTCATACATGGATGTCACGACTTTCCCGTCTCGCGTGAAGATTCCCATATCCACGAGAGGTTCGATCACTTCTCCCTCCTCAAGCAGATACTGTTTCTTTCGGTTGTGGGCCGGATTCCAGACGATGCGGGCCGGACTCCGGTTTGGAGCGGTGTGAAACAGGATCTTCCGTTTTTTGGACAGAGCCAGAGAGTACTCCGTATCCTCGGTCCAGGCATGCAGCTGCAGATAGGAGTTCCCCAGATAGTCACAGCATGCGGGAAGCAGCCGGCTGACAGGGATATTTTCGTGAAAGACCTGCTTGTCCGTATACTTGGACAGCTGGACATAGTCTCCTTTCCTGTCGATAACGATCTTCCGGAAGGGGGCGTCTCCAGGGGCCGGCTTGCTGATGACGATCTTTGTGGGCCGGGCCTCCATGATATGGCTGATATAGTCGCTGATAGAATTCATATGACTTCCTTTCTGGCTTCTTTTTCCCAGGTATTTGCGGATCAAAAAGTCATGTCCGTGATCTTTTGTCCCTGGTATCATACATTTTAGCACGGAGCCCGAAAAGGGACAATGACCTTTTTGGGGGAACCGGAAAAATGTCAGCTCCTGGAAATTTAGAAAAAACTAATAAATTGTTCACACAAGATTCAGAGGCCTCTGATATACTGTCCCTGACTTTATGAGACGGAAACAAGGAGAGACTATGAATATACTGTTTTTTTTGACACCCAAAAGCGAAGTGGCATTTATCTATGATGACCAGACTTTAAGACAGGCTCTTGAGATCATGGAGCATCATCGATATACGGCGGTCCCGATCATCAACAGACAGGGGCGGTACATAGGCACCATCACAGAGGGAGATATGCTCTGGGGAATCAAGAATGAATACAACCTGAGCCTGAGGGGAGCCGAACAGATGCCGGTGACCATCATTCCCAGGAGGTCGGACAACTGCCCGGTGTCCATCGACGCCACCATGGAGGACATGATCGACAAGGCGCTGAACCAGAATTTTGTGCCTGTGGTAGATGACCAGCAGAATTTTATCGGCATCATCACCAGAAAAGATATCATCCGCTATTGTTACAGTCAGATGAAGGAAGAAAGCTGAACCATGAATTTTGAGGGACTGGACGGTTACAGGGAGGCGGCAGAGTCGGCATGCCGCCTTTATCCGTGGGGAAAAGAGCGGATCTTAAGCCTTCTTCACCTGTCGGAGAACGCCACATTTTTGATGAACAGGGCCGCAGACGGAGAGCCGGCCCAGGTCATGAGGGTGTCGAGAATCGGATATCACAGGGCAGAGGAAATCAGGGCAGAGCTTCGGTGGCTCCTGCGCCTTCAGGGAGGAGGCCGGGTGAAGACCGTGAGTCCGATTGCAAACAGCAGAGGGGAACTCCTTACCCGGATAAGGAGAGAAGGGCAGACTTTTGTCTGTGTGGTGTTTGAGTATCTGAGGGGAAGAAATCCGGACCCGAGAAGGGACCTTGAGGCGTCGGAAGACTTTTTTCAGGTGGGGAGAATCGCGGCGCTGCTTCACAGGGACACCATGGACTGGGCCGGGAGCCGAAAGCTTGACAGGCCTCACCTGGACTGTGACGCCATGTTGGGGCCGGGAGGGCTGTTCGGCGACTGGAGACAGTGTAAAGAGCTGGATGAGAGAGGAACCAGGCTGCTGGAACAGACCTGTCTCAAGGTTCGGGAGAGGCTTCTTGGGTACGGGAAGAGAAGGACCAACTACGGGCTGATCCACGCCGACTTGCGGGCAGCCAACCTACTGAAATCGGGAGGCAGGATCTGGGTCATGGACTTTGACGACTGCGGGTTTGGCTGGCATCTCTACGACCTGGCGGCCTCGTTCAGCTTCCTGGAGGACGATGACAGGATAAAATTGTGGATTGACGCGTGGGTGAAGGGGTACGGGACGGTCCTGACTCTTTCGGAGGAAGACTTGAGGGAGATTCCCACCTTTCTCATGGCCAGGAGGATCCAGCTTCTGGCCTGGCTTACAAGCCATGAAGACTCGGATCCGGTCAGGGAGCTGTACCCGGGATTTGCAGGGAGGACCGTGTCGATGGCAGAGAATTATTTAAAAGGAGGACTCATTTATGCTGCAGGAGATTGCCGGGCAGGCAGTGCCCGCCGGATTCTTTGATTCCCTTCGGCCCGCTTCCGACAGGGCTGCATGGGAGAAGATCCCCAGAGATTACCGGGAGAAACTGGTGGAGGAGGGGGAGAAGTGGATGGACTGTCCCTTTTCGCCTATCTATGCCACCGATTATATGGAGTTTTGCCGCACAGGAAACAGGACTCACTTTGAGGACAAGATGTTCGGGCGAAGGACCGCGCTCAATGCTCTGGTGCTTGCGGAGTGCGTTCAGCACGAGGGGAGATTTCTGGACACCATCATCAACGGGATGGTTCTGATCTGTGAGGAGACGGCCTGGCAGCTTCCGGCCCACAACTCCTACATACGGGATACGCCTCAGCACATCCTGCCGGATGTGACCAGGCCTGTGGTGGATCTGTTTGCGGCGGAGACCGGCGCCGTCCTGGCCGTGGCAGAATATCTTCTGAGAAAAGAGCTTCATAAGGTCAGCCCGGTCATCTCGAAGATGATCGATCAGAACCTTAATACCAGGATCTTTACCCCTTATCTGAACGAACATTTCTGGTGGATGGGGGACGGGAACTCTCATGTGAACAACTGGACTCCCTGGTGTACCCAGAATGTGCTGACGGCCGCCTTCACCAGAGAGCTGGACCGGGAGGTGAGGGAGCGGATCCTGCAGAAGGCCTGCAAAAGTCTGGACTATTTCCTTTTGGAGTACGGGGAGGACGGGTGCTGCGATGAGGGAGCCCAGTACTACCGCCATGCGGGACTGACCCTGTGGGGAGCCTTGGAGATCTTAAATCAGGTGTGCGGACAGGCTTTTTGCCCCCTGTATGGGGAGCCGAAGATCCGCAATATGGCAGACTATATCCGGCTGGTCCATGTGTCGGGGCCGTATTATGTCAACTTTGCCGACTGTTCCCCCATGGCCGGTCCCTGCAGTGTGCGGGAGTACCGGTTCGGCAAGGCCACAGACAACCGGGGGCTGATGGCCTTTGCGGCAAAGGACTATCAGGGCCAGCCCTGGAGTGAGCGTTTGATGACGGAGGAGCACAGCCTTCTCTATCGGGTGTGGGCCGCGTTTTTTGACGAGGAGATGAGAGGGGCTGACACCGGGGAGGAGGAGCAGGTGCCGGACTGCTGGTATCCCAGCGCCGGACTTTTTATCGCCAGGGACCGCCGGTTCTGCCTGGCAGTGAAGGCGGGGGACAACGACGACAGCCACAACCACAACGATGTGGGCAGCTTTACGGTCTACCGGGACGGGGTCCCGATGTTCATCGATGTGGGAGTGGAGAGTTACACCAGAAAGACATTTTCTCCCCAGAGATACGAGATCTGGACCATGCAGTCCGGGTATCATAACCTGCCCGCATTCGGCGGCGTGGATCAGAAGGACGGAAAAGAATTTGGGGCTTCCCATGTGAGATGGGAGCTGGGAGAGGAGAGGGCCGAGATCGAGATGGAGCTGGCAGGGGCTTACCCGGAGGGTGCCGTCTCCTCCTATGTGCGTAAGGTGCATCTGGAAAAGGGAGGGGACATCTCTGTCATGGATACCTGCCGGGGAAGCCGCGGGCCGGCGGTGCTGTCTCTGATGACCTATGAGAGACCAAAGATTGGGGAGCCCAAGAACGGCGTGTGGGTCATGGAGGTGGGAACCATAGGCGGCTGCCTCATCACCGGAGCAGCAGCCGTGGAGACGGAGGAGATCCCCGTCACGGATCCAAGACTTCAAAAGACGTGGAAACACAATATTTTCCGCACCCTGGTGACCTTTGGAGGAGAGCGGCTGGAGCTTGTGATTTCAGGGACAGACCGATAACGGGCTATTCCCCGTCAACGTTGTGCTGTACAAACTCTCTCGGGGAGCAGCCGGTCACTTTCTTGAACACCTTGCTGAAATAGAAGGCGCTCTCGAAACTGAGGCGGTCCGCCACTTCATACACCTTCATGTCCTGCTCCAGCAGCATGGCCTTGGCCCGGCTGATTTTCATCTGTGTGATGTACTCGGAGAACCCTACATTGCAGGTCTTTTTGAACAGGACGCTGAGATAGTTGGGGCTGAGGCCGAAGACAGCCGCCACCTCGTTGAGGGTCAGCCGTTCCTCGATATGGTTCTGGATGTACTTCTGGACACTGGACACCACGTTTTCCTTGTAGGACATCCGCTTGGTCTTTAAGGTGTCGCACAGGCCGTCCCGAAGCCTGGTCATCCAGTCGGTTACCTGTTCCACATTGCCCATGCGGTAGATGGAGCGGTAGCCGTCGGCATCTTCCCGGAAGATGGCGCTGATGGTCTCTTCCCCGCCCGGAAGCAGGGAGAGCGCCAGATAGAGGATGTTGCAGGCGCCGTCGATGGCCTGGAGATAGCGGAGCGGGTTTTGACGAAACAAGTCGATGATCTGAGTCAGAGTCTCGTGGAGGATGGCCGAATCAAACTCTTCGAAGGCCCTGGTCAGGTCATTTTTAAATAGGGTGATATTGAAGGAGTTTTTGATGGAATCCGGTTTTACCTGGTTGTAATTGGGATAGGGATTCTCCCCGGAGGCAAGGGAGAAGGCCATCCGGGCATCCTGGTAGGAATCGCTGATCTTCAGGGGAGAGTCCACCACCGAGCCGATGCCCGCGGTCAGCTTCACGTTAAAGTAGTTGTGAACCATGGTTCCGGCATTTTCGAGAGCCTCCGCGATCTTCTGCTGTGACTCGTCACTGTCTGAGGGGAAATGGAAGACTGCGGAGAAATGTTTCATATCTAAGGAGATCACCTGGCAGGGCATGTGGCGGTTTAAGATGTCCCGAACCATCTGGAGCGTGCTGGCATAGAGGCTCATCAGCTTTTCGTGGGTCATCTGTGCAAGGGTTCCCTCCAGGATCTCACAGTGGGCCGCGGCATAGTACTGGTGAGAGAAATTCAGGTTTAAGTCTTTTACCTGCAGCCAGAACTGCTCCTCGTTGTCAAACAGGTTGTGGAGGAGACGGAGGAAAAATTTGTCTAAGTAGGTCTGCAGGAGAGGGCGTCCGGATGAGCGGACCGCCTCCGTGGATCTGATATCGTTTAATTTCTTCAAAGCATTTTGAATCGATGCGCCCAGGGAGGGGGCATCCAGTTCCAGCTTCACCAGATAATCAATCACCTCATAGGACAGTGCCTGTCTGGCCAGCTCAAACTCCTCATAGCTGGTGAGAATGATGAAGAGAGGGATCCTGCCGTAAGTATCCCGGCAGATTTTGGCCAGCTCCAGACCGTTCATAATGGGCATACGGATATCCGTGATGACGATCTCAGGGGAATACTCCTCGATCAGATCCAGGGCCGCGGCTCCATTCATGGCAGTACCGCAGACCTCGATGCCGTATTCCGCCCAGTTGAGCATGGATTTGATGCCGATCTGAACCAGCGGTTCGTCGTCCACAATCAGTAGTTTTATCATGATGGTTCCTCGTCCTTTCCCCCCTCCCGGATACAGGGGATTAAAATGGTCATGGTGGTATAGACTCCGGGCTCGCTGGCGATGGATATGCCGTAGCGGGGTCCATAGTCATGCTGAATCCGCTGATTGACATTGGAGATGCCCACATGGCGGAAAAAGTCGGCGCTGGTCTTTGGCTCCTTCTGGTCAAAGATCCCTTGGATGGTCTCCTCCGTCATGCCCACTCCGTTGTCCGTGATGGAAATCTGCAGATCCTGTCCTTTCTCTGTCTCATTCAAATGCGCTTCTATGACGATTTTCCCCACGGAACCTTTGGGCTCGATGCCGTGAAAAAGGGCGTTTTCCACGATGGGCTGAAGGGAAAAACGGTGAATCATGCACGGATACAGGTCCTCGGACTGGATCCGGTAATCGATGGAGATGCTGCCCCCATAGCGGTACTGCTGGATCAGAAAATAGTCTTTTACCAGATCAAGCTCCTCCTTTAACGGTATCAGGGAGGAATTGCCCTTGGCAACCCGCTTTAAAAGCCGGGCCAGAGCAGTGGTCATCTCGGCGATGCCGGAGGCTCCCTGGATGGTGGCCATCCACTTGATGGAATTTAGGGTATTATAGAGAAAATGAGGGTTGATCTGGCTCTGGAGAATCTGATACTCCAGATCTTTTTTCTGTTTTTCGTCGTCGATCCGCCGCTCCATCAGATTGACCACATGGTAGGACAAATCATTGATCCCCCGCCCGATCTCCCCCAGTTCGTGGTTCCACTCGATGGAATCGTCCCTGGAGAAGTCTCCCTGGGCGATCTCATTGATTTTCCTTCGGATTTGCGCCACAGGCTGGTTGATGGTTCGGTTCAGGGACACAACCATGGACAGCCCGAGAGACAGGATGACCACACAGATGGCTCCGATCAGCATCAGATAGACCTGGCGCTGCCGGATAAGCTGCTGTCTGGAGAGAATCTGATGGATATACCAGCCTTCCTGCCCCAACGGCAGGGTGATCAGAGTCTCATTGGACCCCTCTGCCGTGCGCACCTTCTGTACCTGGGTTCTGAAATCGATGCCTTCCACGGATTCCGCGGACACCACGGTAAAAGGCGATGACACCGGCTGGCATGTGGTCCCCAAAAGCTGGTAGCAATGGTCCCCGATGGACAGATAGAGACAGCTGTCCTTCGGCAGAGGGAAAGATTTCAGATAGTCTGTGATGACACTGGCGGATACGGACAGGTACACCCAGCCTATGACATCGGTACCGAAGCTGCTGTGGATGGGGCGGACGATGGGAAGAATGGGAGCCTCCTTAAAACCCTGGACAAAGGGATCATTGACGATGCCTCCCCACTGCAGATCAGGGCTCTTTAAAAGGGATTGAAACAGGCTGGTCTGTGTCAGAGAAGCTACGTTATAGGAGGAGTCTCCTGAAGTGGGCGTAACCTGCAGATAGTTGGAGGAACTGGTATTGGAGAGCAGGATCCTGGTGATGTAGCGGGAGGACCTGGTGTTGTGGTACTCCTCCTTCAGACGTTCATGGGCCTCCAGAGCCACGGAGCGCAGACTTTTGTTGTCTTTGGAGATCACAGCCAAAGGTTCCTTATCCTGAAATGTCTCCAGATACTGGAGGATATCCTGGCTGAAGCCGCACCAGCGGACAAAATACAGGATGTCCTGCATATCGGAGGACACATTGTTGGCCACCACCTGGAGGCTGAACTCTACAGACTGGATCTGATTTTTCCGCAGAAGGGACTGAAACACGTAAAAGCAGACTCCCACAGTGATCAGGGTGATCAGAAGGGTGGTGCCCAGGGTGATAGCGATGATTTTTCCTTTTATCGTTCGATAGAATGTCTTTGGTCTCATAAGGTGTTCTTTCTATAAGAAATAAGTGATTTTAACCCTACAAAAAGTATGATACATTCATTGGGAAAAGTCAATAAAAAAAGCAGAAGTATACAATCGTAAAAAATTGCAGGAAGTGAATAAAAAATTCCATGGTGTTCAAAAAAGACGGATTTACAGGAAGAAATAGTGAATCTTTTGTGCAATTTTTTCCATTCTGCGAAGGAGGATTTTCAGGTATACTGATGACACAACAGACAATGTTGATGAAAGAGGAGGAAAGAAATATGAAAAAAAGAGTACTTGGTTTGACACTGGCCTGCACGGTGACAGCTATGAGTCTGGCAGGATGTTCCGGAAGCTCTGACAACACCGGGACTACCGCGGCAGCAGGTGGGGAGACGACAAAGGCAGCAGAGAGCACGGCAGCCCCGGCAGCAGGGGACTCCACCACGGCAGCACCTACGGCGCCGGCGGCAGACGGGGACACCGTGTTAAAATGGGCGGTTTGGGATATCTCTTCCACCGTATACTATCAGCCCCTGATCGACGCTTTTGAGGCGGCTAACCCCGGTGTAAAGATCGAGATGGTGGACCTTGGCTCCGCAGATTATCAGACCGTTCTGGCTACAGAGCTGACAGGAAGCGGCTCTGATTTCGATATCGCTACCATAAAGGATGTGCCCGGCTACACCACGCTGGTGAACAAAGGTGTTCTGGAGGCTTTAGATGACTATATTGCCAAGGACAGCGTGGATTTATCTCAGTACGGCGGCATCACAGACCAGGTGACCGTAGACGGAAAGCTGTATGAGCTGCCTTTCAGAAGCGATTTCTGGGTTATGTTCTACAACAAGGACGTATTTGACAACGCCGGTGTGGAGTATCCCACCAATGACATGACCTTTGAGCAGTATGACGCTCTGGCCAGGAGCGTGACCAACGACACCCCAGGTCAGGAAGTATACGGTGCTCACTATCACACCTGGAGATCCGCGGTTCAGCTGTTCGGTATCCTGGACGGCAAGAATTCCATCGTGGACGGCAGCTATGATTTCTTAAAGCCCTACTATGAGATGATCCTGTCTCAGCAGGAAGACGGCGTATGCCAGGACTATGCCACCCTTAAGACCTCCAGCTTACACTACTCCGGTGCATTTGCACAGGGCAATGTGGCTATGATGAACATGGGCTCCTGGTTTATCCCTACCCTCATCGAGAAGATCAAGACCGGCGAGTACGGCGCAGAAGTGGCCAACTGGGGTCTTGTAAAATATCCTCACGCAGAAGGCGTGGAGCCGGGTTCCACACTGGCTACCATCACCTGTCTGTCCATCCCCACCTCCGCTCCTCACAAGGATCTGGCATGGGAGTTTGTGAAGTTTGTGTGCGGACCTGATGGTGCAGAGGTCGTGGCACAGACCGGTACTATCCCGGCGATCACAACAGACGCAGTCGTGGCAGCCATCTCCGGCATGGAAGGCTTCCCCACCGACGAGGCTAGCGCAGAGGCGTTAAAGACAGCCAACACCTATCTGGAGATGCCGGTTCATCCCAAGAGCTCCGAGATCGAGACTGTCCTCAATGAGGGCCATGACAACATCATGACCGAGGGCTGCACCATCGACGAGGGAATCGCAGAGATGACCGAGGGCGTTCAGGCTGTCCTGGGACAGTAACAAAGAATCTCAAATCCGATATAGACCAATCACTGCGGACGGGCCAAATCATTGGACCCGTCCCATTTCAAGACAGCCCTTGTCTGAGAGGGGGAAGGGAGAACTATGGCAAATCAAACGAGTGTTGATCCGGAAGTGGTGAAACAGAAGCTGGCAAAGCTGGAGCCTCAGCTTTTGGCTTTGCAGGAGGAGTTAAAACACACTTCTGACAAGAAAAAGCGGGATAAGATCGCAGGCAGAATCGAATATATCCAGGGAAAGATCAAGCAGGCCAAGACCGGGGAGCGGTTCAGCAGACAGGCAAAGAGGGATTTGGTGGCGTACTCTTTTATCGCTCCTAACTTTATCGGGTTCTGCGTGTTTACCCTGGTTCCTATTATTTTCGCGTTTATTCTGGCCTTTGCGGAGTGGGACGGCAACAATGCCATCAAGTTTGTGGCGCTGAACAATTTTGCGGAGGCTTTCAAAAACGACCGTTTCCTGGCATCCCTAAAAAATACCATCATCTACTGTATCGCCACGGTGCCCCTGACCCTGGCCTGTTCCCTGGGTCTGGCCATCATCCTGAATCAGAAGGTAAAGGGACGGAATTTTTTCAGAACCGTAAGTTTCTTCCCCTATGTGGCTTCCCTGGTGGCTGTGGCGGCTGTGTGGAACATGCTGTTCAGCCCCCAGAAAAGCGGCCCGGTGAACATGATTCTGTACAACTTAGGCGTGGCGGCAAAGAGTCTTCCCAAGTGGTCCGCGGACAAGGACTGGGTGATGTTCACTGTGGTTCTCTTCAGCGTCTGGAAAAACATGGGCTACTATATGGTCATCTATCTGGCGGGACTGCAGGGCATCAACGCGGAGCTCTACGAGGCCTGCAGCCTGGACGGAGCCAACACTTGGCAGAAGTTCCTTTATATCACCTGGCCCCAGCTGCAGCCCACCACCTTTTTCGTCACCATCATGCTGACCATCAACTGCTTCAAGGTATATGATATCGTCTACATGCTGGCGGGCGGTTCCAACGGCGTGCTGAACAAGTCGGCCATCGTTCTGGTATATCATATCTACGAAGAGGCGTTCCGCAACTGGAATCTGGGCTATGCGAGCGCCGTGGCTATGGTTCTGTTCCTGATGGTACTGGCCGTGACTCTGATTCAGTTCAGAGGCGAGAAGAAATATGCCAACTAGGAGGGGGAGAGATGAAAGTACAAAGTAAAAGTTATAAATTCTGGCGGGTGATTCTCTATGTGGTGCTGATCGCTCTGGCCGTCCTGATGCTGATTCCTTTTGCGTGGATGCTCTCTGCCTCCTTAAAGCTGGATAAGGATGTGTTTATCTTCCCCATCCGGTGGATCCCCGAGAACCCCAGATGGCAGAACTACATTGATATCTGGACCAAGATCCCTCTGTCCAAGTTCGTGTTCAACACAGCCAAGCTGACGGTCATCGTCACCTTCTTACAGCTTCTCACCAGCAGCTTTGCCGCCTATGCCTTTGCCAAGCTGGACTTTAAGCACAAGAATCTGCTGTTTATGGCATACATCTCCACCATCGCCATGCCGTGGCAGGTGTACATGGTTCCACAGTTTATCATGATGAGGGGCATGGGGCTGAATGATACCCATATGGCTATCATCTGCCTTCAGGCATTTTCCGCCTTCGGCGTGTTTATGATGAGGCAGTTCTATCAGGGGATCCCCGATGAGCTGTGTGAGGCGGCCCGCATCGACGGTATGAGCGAGTACAAGATTTACTCCAAGATTATGCTGCCTCTCTCCAAGCCGGCGCTGTCCACTCTGACCATCTTTACCTTTGTGGCTACCTGGAACGACTTTTTGGGGCCCATGATCTACTTAAAGACCGAGGCGAAAAAGACGCTGCAGATCGGACTGAGGATGTTCATCAGCCAGTACTCCTCCGAGTATGGTCTGATCATGGCCGCCTCTGTGCTCTCCCTGATTCCGGTGCTGATCGTGTTCTTGTCTCTGCAGAAGTACTTTGTGGAGGGAATCGCGGCGACTGGTGTGAAGGGATAAGATGGCAAAAATAGGAGGTACGAATATGGGCAGAGAAATATGGAATCTTCTGGAGGAAAAGCCGGAGATCAAAATGGAGGAAATCCATCGGGCCTTGGAGTTTTCTCTGAGGCAGGTGGGGGAGAATCTGGGGACGTTTACCCACTCCTTTAAACGGGCATTCAGCGAAAACGGATTTTATCAGCCTACGGAGAATGTAAACTGGACCACCGGCTTTTGGACCGGCCAGATCTGGCTGGCCTGGGAGTGGGCCGAGAGACAGGGCCAAAAAGAACTGGCGGATGCCCTGAGACGTGCCGGGGAGATCCAGATCGAGAGCTTCCTGGAACGAATCGATCACAAAAGGGAGGTGGACCATCACGACATGGGATTTCTCTACTCCCCTTCCTGTGTGGCGGGCTACAAGCTGATCGGAAGTGAGAGGGGGCGGGAGGCGGCCATCAAGGCGGCCGACCAGCTGATCACCCGGTTTCACCCGGTGGGAGAGTTCATCCAGGCCTGGGGGCCCATGGACCAGCCGGAGAATTATCGGTTTATCATCGACTGTCTGCTGAATCTTCCGCTGCTCTACTGGGCCGGCGAGGAGACGAAGGATGGAAAGTACCGGGACATCGCAGAACGGCACATCCACACGGCCATCGCCAACGTGATCAGGGAAGATTACTCCACCTGGCACACCTTTTTCATGAACATGGACACAGGGGCGCCGGACCACGGGGCTACCTGTCAGGGATACCGGGACGGCTCCGCCTGGGCCAGAGGTCAGGCCTGGGGTGTGTACGGGACGGCGCTGGCCTACCGGTATACGGGAAGAAAAGAGTATATCGAAGACTTTAAGCATGTGACCGGGTATTTCCTGGAGCATCTGCCCTCGGACCTGGTGCCCTACTGGGATCTGGAATTTTCGGAAGGATCGGATGAGCCCAGGGACTCCTCCTCCGCCTCCATCGCCGCCTGCGGCATGCTGGAGATGGCAGGATATTTAGAGCCTGAGGACGGGGAGAGATACCGGGCCATCGCGAAGAAGATCATGAAATCCCTGGTTGACGGCTACGCGGTAAAGTCTGTGAGGGAGTCCAACGGCCTGGTGCTTCACAGCACCTATTCCAAGAAGTCGCCCTATAACACCTGTACCCCGGAGGGTGTGGATGAGTGCAACATCTGGGGGGATTACTTCTATATGGAGGCCCTGACCAGGCTGGCTATCCAATGGAATCCATACTGGTAAGAGGAGGAAGGCAAATGCGCAGCATTTTTAGGATGCCTTCCGACGAAGTGGCAGGTGACGCAGGGCGTCGCGTGCCGATACCTTAAGAGGAGGAAGGCAAATGCGCAGCATTTTTAGGATGCCTTCCGACGAAGTGGCAGGTGACGCAGGGCGTCGCGTGCCGATACCTTATTAGGAGGAGATCAGGTATGAGATTAGAGACGAAACAGGATTTCCGGGACTGGATGCACAAGGTCCTGGACCCCTTAAAGCCTCTGTACAGTGAGGGAGGCGCCAGGCTTCACCTGGGGGACAGCGGGGTGACCTATCCCCAGGTCAGCATCGAGATGGAGGCCTTCTCCAGACCTCTGTGGGCGCTGGTTCCCTTCTGGGCGGGAGGCGGCGAGGACAAAGAATTTGAGGATTTGTATGTCCGGGGGCTGACCAACGGGACGGACCCGGAACACGGGGAGTATTGGGGCGGTTTTACGGACTATGACCAGAGGTTCGTGGAGATGGCAGCCATCGCAGGCGGCATCCTCTTTGCGCCGGAGAAGGTGTGGGAGCCTTTGAGCCAGAAAGCGAAGGAACATCTGGCCGGATGGCTGTACGGGATCAATGAGCACATAATCCCGGACTGTAACTGGCAGTTTTTTATGATTCTGGTAAATGCAGCTTTGCGAAAACAGGGCTGTCCATATGATCAGGTGAAGCTGGAGGCCGGTCTTTCCAAGGTGGAGTCCTACTATCTGGGAGACGGATGGTATCGGGACGGCGGCTCCGCCCAGAAGGACTATTATATCTCCTTTGCCATGCACTATTACGGGCTCTTATATGCCAAGGCCATGGGGGATCAGGAGCCGGAGCGCTGCAGCCGGTTTACAGAGCGGGCAAAGGTGTTTGCCAGGGATTTTATCTACTGGTTTGACGACAACGGATCGGCTCTTCCCTACGGCAGGAGTCTGGCCTACCGGTTCGGTGAGGCGGCCTTCTGGTCCGCCTATGTGTTCGCAGGGCTTGACGACATCCCGACGGACGTGGTCAAAGGGATTCTGGCCCGCCACTTAAACTGGTGGGAGGATCAGAAGATCTTTGATCGGGACGGGGTGCTGACCATCGGCTACGCCTATCCCAACCTGATCATGGCCGAGCGGTACAATGCCCCCGGCTCCCCCTACTGGGGGATGAAGAGCCTGCTGTGTCTGGCTCTGCCGGATGACCATGAGTTCTGGTCTGTCCCCGCGGCGTCCCTTCCCGGGTTGGAGGCGGTGAAGTGCCTGAAGCAGGCGGACATGATCGTGGCCCGACATAAAAAAGGTGTCACCGCCTATCCGGCCGGGGTCTGTGAGAAGTACGGCCACGGCCATGTGCCGGAGAAATACTCCAAATTTGCCTACTCTACCCGGTTCGGATTCTCTGTGGCCAGAAGTCAGATCGTTCTCCATGAGAACGCGCCGGACTCTGCCCTGGCGTTTGTCATCGACGGGGACGATTATGTGTTTACCAGGAAGGTCAGCCTTTCCTGTGAGGTGAAGGAGGACAGGGTGGTAAGCACCTGGCAGCCGTTTCCCGGGATTCTGGTGACCTCAACCGTGATCCCCGAGGAGGACGGTCACCGGAGGATCCATGAGATCGAGAGCAGCTATGACTGCAGGGCCTATGACTGCGGGTTCTCCGTGGAGAAATTTACCGAGGGATATGTCCAGAGAGCAGAAGGAAGCACAGCCGAGGTGAAGTATGAGGCCATGGGCTGTCAGGTACATGGAGACGGCCCGGAGGCCGAGGGAGTGATCATCGAGGCGGACCCCAACACCAATGTGCTGTATCCTAACGGGACCATCCCGGCAGTGGGTTACCGGATCCGGAAGGGGAAGAAGACCCGTCTTGAGACCGTGATTAAGACATATGTGAAATAGGCGAAAAACCGCCCTGTCCGGAAGGAGTGCACTCCTTCGGCAGGGCGGTTTTGGGCGGCGGTGGAGCACGGGTTATTATTGATGATCGCTGTTGTCGTCTTCTCTGATCTTTTTCGTTCCGTCAATCAGTGACATGGTGCCTTTTCTGTTCATGTTTCACCTGCCTTTCTGTTTGCTGAGGTAAGTATACCATAATTTCTAACCTGCAGCGAGGCTGCCGCCTGTTTACCCTGTCCAAATGACCGCAGAGGACATTTCATTTACAGATGCGTTGAAAAGTATCTATACTTTTGGCCGGATTTTTTTTATAATAACTGTAAGTTCAGCCTCTGGGATCCGGGTGTTTATCCGGAGGCTTTAGAACATGATCAGAACAGGAGGATGTGAGAATGAACATCAGAGCACCAAAACTGGCATGGCTGGAAGATCCGGAGATCTATGCCGTAAACCGAGAGAGAGCCCACTCGGACCACCGGTTCTTTGAGAGCCTGGAGTCCATGGAGGCAGGGCTTAGAGCCGGTGGGACCATGGAGCTGCGTCAGTCTCTCGACGGAACCTGGAAATTTGCCTATGGGGCTTGTCCGGATGAGAGAAAGGCAGATTTCTATCAGACCGACTATGACCTGGGAACCATGGAGGAGATTCAGGTTCCGGGCCATATTCAGACTCAGGGCTATGACAAGCGCCAGTACATCAACACCATGTATCCGTGGGACGGACACAGTGAGCTGCGGCCTCCGAAGATCGACTGGGAGTACAACCCGGTGGCAAGCTATGTGAAGGAGTTTGACCTGAAGGAGGCGCTGAAAGGCAAGCGGGTATTCGTGTCCTTCCAGGGAGTGGAGACGGCCTTCTATGTGTGGCTCAACGGCGTGTTTGTGGGGTACAGCGAGGACAGCTTCACGCCGGCGGACTTTGAGCTGACGGACCTTATGAAGGAGACGGGCAACCGGCTGGCGGTGGAGGTCTACAAGAGAAGCAGCGCCAGTTGGATCGAAGATCAGGACTTTTTCCGGTTCTCCGGGATTTTCCGGGAGGTGTATCTCTACGGGGTTCCCGGGATCCATGTGCGGGACCTGTTCGTGAAGGCAGATCTGGTGACGGATGCCAACGGTCAGCCGGCGGATGCCGTGGAGAGGGACGTGCCGGGTGCCGGTGAGGAAAAGAAAGGCAGGGCGTGGAGCCTCAAAAAGCGCGGAATTCTGGAGCTGGAGGTGGAGCTTTTGGGCCCGGCCGGCGAGAAGAAAGACGGAGAGGAACCATGGGAGGGCGAAAAGCCGGGAGCGGTTTGGCCGGAGAGCGGGAGGCCGGGAACGGGTCAATCGGAGAGCGGGGAGTCAGGGCCGGCGTGTACGGTGAAGGCAGTCCTTACAGATCCCCAGGGCCGGGTGATCGCCCAGGCGCAGCAGGATGGGACGGCAGGAGAGTCCCTGGTGCTGTCCATGGGCTGTGTGGATGTCATCCCCTGGTCTGCGGAGGATCCCACACTTTACCGGCTGTGTGTGACGGTATCCGACGGGGAGGGCCGGGTGGTGGAGGTGATTCCCCAGACAGTGGGCTTTCGGCATTTTGAGATCAGGGACAAGGTGATGTACCTGAACGGAAAGCGGATCGTGTTCAAGGGCATCAACCGCCATGAGTTCAATATCCGCAGAGGCCGGGCCGTGACGGAGGAGGACATGCTCTGGGATATCCGGTTTCTCAAGCAGCACAACATCAATGCGGTGCGGACCTGCCATTATCCCAACCAGACTCTGTGGTATGAGTTGTGCGACCGATACGGGCTCTACATGATCGATGAGGCAAATTTAGAGAGCCACGGCTCCTGGCAGAAGATGGGGAGTTGTGAGCCTTCCTGGAACATTCCCGGCAGCCTTCCCCAATGGAAGGAGTGTGTGGTGGACCGGGCCAGATCCATGGTGGAGCGGGACAAGAATCACCCGGCGATCCTGATGTGGTCCTGCGGCAATGAGTCCTACGCAGGGGAGGACATCGCCGCCATGTCCCGGTTTTTCAAGGAACGTGATCCATCCAGGATCGTCCACTATGAAGGGGTATTCTGGAACCGGAGGTTTGAGCAGATCAGCGATGTGGAGAGTCAGATGTACACGAAGCCTCAGGATGTGGTCGCCTATCTGGAGCAGGATCCCCAAAAGCCGTTTATCCTCTGTGAGTACGCCCACGCCATGGGCAATTCCCTGGGAGGGATGAAAAAATATACGGATTTGGCGGACAGGTATCCCATGTATCAGGGAGGTTTTATCTGGGACTATATGGACCAGGCCCTGGTTCGGGAGGATATAGACGGCACACAGGTTCTGGGGTACGGAGGAGATTTCACAGACCGCCCCACAGACTACAACTTCTGCGGCAACGGCATCGTCTACGGGACCAGGGAACCGTCTCCCAAGGCAGGGGAAGCCAAATTCCTCTACCAGAATCTGGCAATCAGACCGAGGATCCGGTGGCAGGAGGACGGTGGTCTCCGGGTGGATGTGGACATTGAGAACAAGAACCTGTTTGCGGATACGTCGGATGTGGAGTTTGTGTGCAGGATCTTCCGGGACGGGGCGCTCCTGGATGAATCCAGGTTCTCCATGGTCATTGCTGCCGGGGAGAAGGGAGAAAGGTCGGTCATGGCTTCCCTGGACAGGCTGCCGGGCGAGTATGTCTGCCAGGTGTCCGCAGTTCTGAGGGAAGACTGCATGTGGGCGCCAAAGGGACATGAGACTGCATTTGGCGAGTGGGTAAGTCAGGTGGAAGGAGAGAAAAAGGAGACGGCTCTGCCCGCCATGAAGGTGATTCACGGGGATGTGAATCTGGGCGTGAAGGGGGAACGTTTCTCTGTCCTGTTCTCCAGGGCAGACGGGGGCATCGTGTCCCTGCGCTACGGCGGTAGAGAGTGGATCACCAAGCCGCCCATGCCCACCTACTGGCGGGCCACTACAGACAACGACAGAGGCAACGGGTTCAGTGTCAAAAGCTCTATGTGGTTCTCGGCAGATCAGTTTTGTCGGTATAACAACACTCAGATTCGAGTGGAAGAAAAGCCGGATCAGGTGACAGTAACCTTCACCTACGGAGTCTGTGTGGTCCCCGCCACCGAGACCAGGGTGACCTATGTGGTGACCGGAGACGGAAAGATCCGTGTGAACGCCCATTATTTCGGAAAGGAAGGACTTCCGGGCCTGCCTCTGTTCGGCATGAGATTCCGCCTCCTGTCCGATGCCGACCGGTTTACCTACTACGGGTACGGTCCGGAAGAGAACTACATCGACCGTGCTAACGGCTCCCGATTAGGGATCTACACGGGCACTCCCATGGACAATCTGTCCCGGTATCTGATGCCTCAGGAGTGCGGCGGACGTACCGGAGTCCGGTGGGTGAGGCTGGAGCGCAGGGAGGGCGGAAGCCTTACCTTTACGGCGGCCCATAAGCCCTTTGACATGAATGTGCTCCCCTACACCGCCCAGGAGCTGGAGAGCGCTCTCCACCGGGAGGAGCTGGCTTTGCCCCGTTACACCATCGTCAGCATCTTAGGAGCTCAGAGAGGTGTGGGGGGAGACGACAGCTGGGGCGCCCCGGTTCATGAAGAGTACGAGATCAGCGGGGAGAAGGACCAGGAAGTAGAATTTGTGATTGAGGGAGAATGACAGGCAATAAAGAGGCTGCCGCAAAATGGTAAATTTTGTGGCAGCCTCTTTATCATAACACAGGTAAAAACCCCTCTGTATCAATTTGGCCCGATGGCCGCGACGGCATTTTAAGATCCATGAGGCTTCATCTTAGCCTGCGCATCCAGGAGATCTCTGGCTGTGTGGATCAGATAGTCCTGAAGAATCGGAGATAATTCATCAAAAATAGCGAAAAATTCTTTCTGTTTTCTGTCACTTTCTATAAACATATTCCCCTTACCCGTGCGCAGCCAGTCCTCACTGACGCAGAACTGGGAGCAGATGGCCTTGATGTTCTGCTCTGTCACGGTGGCGTCTTTTTTTTCCATATAACTGATGGCGTTCTGCTTTAGTCCGATCTTATCTGCAAATTCTTTCTGGCTGAGGTCCAGTGTCTTTCTCAATTCACGAATACGAGCATTCATCCATATTACCTCCAAAGTCATGATATCAACCAATGATAGGAAAGTCAAGGAAAATAGATGAAACTGATTGACAGAAATCAATAATTGATTTATATTAAAATAATAAAATCAATAAAGGATAATAACAAAAAATATTAGGAGGTAACAGCCATGTCAGACAGAAAACGCGATATGCAGGCTCTTTTTTCGGAACTTTCCCAATCCAACAAAGACGTCATGCTGTTGATCGCAAAGGGGATGATGGCGGCCCAGGAGGCCACAAAGCATCTGTACACGCAGCCGAAGACCACCGTATCGGGACAGTGACAGGCAGGACTTGGAGACAAGGGAAGGAAGGGTGGGACGCAGAAGTGGATAAGGAGGCAAGGTCAGTCAGAAGCTTCCGAATAAGAGGCAGAGATCAGATTGAGGACTTCATCTGTGCCCAGGTCACAGGAAGAGGGCTGGATGAGAGGACGGAGAGGGCCTACAGGCAGGACCTGGAGCATTTCTATCTGTGGCTGGAGGAGAACGAAGAGACGGAGCCGTCGACGGGAGAGGGCAGAGGCTGGGAAGCCAGCATGGAACGGTATCTGACGTATCTCTCGAAAGACCGAGGACTGCGTTTTTCTACGATTACAAGAAAATATAAGGTGTTTGGTTATTATCTGTCCTATCTTGCGAAAACGGGAGAGATTCCCCCGTGTCGTTCTCTGAGGCTGACGGCTGCGGCAGCCGGAAAACAAAAGGAAGACCGAGGCCGGGGCTCCATGTCAAAGGATGAGGTGGATGCCCTTTTTCAGACTCTGATACGGGAATACGAGGAGCTTGACAGCGATTTTCGAAAGAGAGTCTGTCTTCGGGACCTGGTGATGCTGGAGCTGCTTTTTTACCATGGGATCGAGGTCAGTGTGCTCCTGCGCCTTGAGGTATCAGACTATGACAGAAAGGCAGGGGTTCTTGTCCTGTGGGGAAAGAGGGGGAGAAAAGTCCCGGTCTCTCTGTTTTCAAGAACTGTGAGGAACCATATGGAGCAGTGGCTGGACGTGAGGGATTACTTTGAGAAGGAGAATGAATACCACAACCGCCTGTTTCTGTCCAAGTTGGGAAAGCCGCTGTCCATGAAGATGGTGATCAATGTGGTGGAGAAATACCGGAAGATGGCGGGAATCGAGAGCCTTGTCACGCCGAAAGATTTGAAAAACAGCATGGAGCGGTATGCCAGAGAACTGATGATGGAACAGTGCGGATGAAGAAGGGAAAGGCGGGACAAGGATGGGAAGAAAAAAGAAAAACCAAACATTAAAGATCTGTCTGGTGGGCTCCTCCGGAGGTCATCTGATGCATCTGTATATGCTGAAACCATTTTGGCAGGACAAGGAACGGTTTTGGGTCACATTTGACAAAGAGGATGCCAGAAGTCTGCTGAAAGGGGAGACTATATACCCCTGCTTTTTTCCCACCAACCGCAGCCTCAAGGCTCTGTTCATCAACACCAAGGTGGCCTGGAGGGTGCTGAGAAAGGAACGCCCGGATCTGATCATTTCCTCCGGTGCGGCAGTGGCGGTACCCTTTTTTTATCTGGGGAAATGTTTCGGAGCCAAGGTGATCTATATCGAAGTATTTGACCGGATTGACAAGGGGACTGTGACGGGGAAATTGGTTTATCCCATAGCGGACCGATTTGTTGTGCAGTGGGAAGAGCAGAAACAGGTCTATAGAAACGCCGTCAATTTAGGCAATATTTTTTAGATACCGGAGAAGATCAACATGATATTCGTGACAGTAGGAACCCATGAACAGCCCTTTGACCGGCTTGTGAGATATATGGACCATAGGAAAGAAAGAGGAAAAATCGGGGAAGATGTGGTGATGCAGATCGGTTTTGGCACCTATGAGCCAAAGTACTGCACCTGGGAACGGCTCATCTCCTATGAGAAGATGCACAGCTACACTGCGGATGCCCGCATCGTGATCACCCACGGCGGCCCCGCCAGCTTTCTTATGCCGCTGCAGATGGGAAAGATTCCCATCGTAGTTCCGAGACAGGCAGGATTTCATGAACATGTCAACGATCATCAGGTAGAATTTGTACAAAAGGTTGCCGAGAGAATGGGGACTGTCATACCTGTGATTGACATCGATGACCTGGGGCAGGTGATCGAACATTATGAAGATATCACCCGCAGGATGAGCGGAGAGATGAACAGCAATAACCGGGAGTTTAACAGAGAACTTGGCGAGATGGTCAGGCAGCTGTTAGGAGGGGAGAGGCGATGAAACTGCTGCATATCCCCACAGGCGGCGTATTTGCCGACGGGATTTTCAGCTGTATCCTGGCATATGCCCAGGCTATGGACCGGACAGATCTGGAGATCACGATATTGGCTCCAAACGACCCGGAAGAAAAAATCCTGGAACAGATTCGAAGAGCAGGCTGTCTGGCAGCTGTGATTCCTTATCGGAAGCAGAATACAAAGCGGTATATCCTGGAACTGTACCGGTATCTGAAAGCCGGCCGTTTTGATATTGTGCACGTCCACGGCAGCAGCGCCATGATGTCCATAGAACTTTTGACTGCATGGCTTTCCGGCTGCAGGGTCAGAATCGCTCATAGCCATAATACTTCATGTGAAAATAAGCGATTGGATCGATTGCTGCGGCCGATCTTTTATCACTCCTTTGATTATGCCTTTGCCTGTGGTCAGGATGCGGGGAAATGGCTGTTTAAACATAGGAAATTTATCGTTCTCCCCAATGGGAGAGACCTGACAAAGTACGAATACAGGGAAGAGTACAGGACGGTCTGGAGGAAGAGGCTGGAAGTGCCGTCAGACAGTCTGGTGATCGGCCATGTGGGCTGCTTTAATTATCAAAAAAATCATGAGTACCTGATACAGATCTTTCAGGAACTGACCAGAACTGTTTCGGATGCTCATCTGGTGCTGATCGGAACAGGAGAGAATTTTAAAAACATAAAAGAAAAAGCAGAGAAATCGGGGATTCGTGGGCAGGTCCATTTTATGGGAACCACAGATCATGTGGGGGAGATCCTGTCTGCTATGGATCTTATGCTGCTTCCCAGCCGTTATGAGGGATTGCCTGTGGTTGTAATCGAATGGCAGGCCTCCGGTCTGCCATGTATCATTTCTGATACCATAACAGAGGAATGCAGGCTCACGGAGCTGGTTACCACACGATCCATTGAGGAGTCTCCCCGGATGTGGGCTGAGACAGTCCGACACCTGTCATTGCCCGACCGAAACCGTACGAAAACAGAAATCAAAGAAACGATTGAGAGGGCAGGTTACGAGATCGGGTCCGGCGCGGACAGGCTCAAACAGCTCTATCGGTCTTTTCTGGCGGAGAGAGACAGATGAGACATGGGTTTTTGATCATAGCCCATAATAATTGGGAACAGTTAAAACAGCTCATCAAGCTGTTGGACGATGAAGATCATGACATGTATATTCATATCGATAAAAAGAGCAGGGATGCTGCGCTGTCTGATTTTGAAGGAATTGGGGAAAAGTCCAGAGTCTATTTGTATCAGGAGTACAAGGTTTACTGGGGTGGATATTCTCAGGTGGAAACGGAACTGTTTTTATTTGAAAAAGCCCATAGAACGGGATACGACTATTATCACCTGATTTCCGGAGGAGACCTTCCGCTAAAAAGCAACCGGGAAATCCATGACTTTTTTGAGAGGAACAGGGGCAGGCAGTTGATTGAGTTTGACGAAAGTAAGCTGAAAGAGGATCCGGAAATTCGGCGCAGAACCAGGCTGTATCATTTTCTTCAAAATTACAGGAGAGCTTTTAGGCAGAGGTGGCTCAATGGCGTCTTTACATTTCTCGAACGAATCCTTCTGGGAATCCAAATCGTGATTCGTATGGATCGGGTAAAAGATCTGGACTGGACCATAAAATACGGTTCCAACTGGGTCAGCATAACCGACGAACTGGTGGAATCCCTGCTTAAGCACCGGAGTAAAATCAAGAAGATATTCTCTTATACCAACTGCGGGGATGAACTGTTTATTCAGACCGTGGCATATAACTGCGGGTTTCGCGATTCGGTCTATACTCTGCCCGACGGCAGGACAAGCAATATGCGCTTGATAGACTGGGAGCGGGGAAAAAAAGGAAATCCCTATACATTTCGCAGGGAAGACGAAGAGCTGCTTGAAAAAAGCGAGGCTCTGTTTGCAAGAAAATTTTCTGAGAGTGTGGACCGGGAGATTATCGGGAAACTGTGTGAGAAGCTATTGGCCGGAAAGACAGACGGATAGAGAAAGAAACGGAGTGATGTCATGCCAACCTACGAGGGCTTGCGGTTAAAGATAAATCAGATGAAGAGAGAGATGCTTGCAGATCGAAGAAGAAAAGAACTGGTACACACAGATTTTACGATTCTGTCCAACAACTGTTGGGCGGGAATGATCTATGAGAGTTATCATTTGCAGAAACAAACCCCGACAGTCGGCTTGTTTTTTATGGCAGAGGATTATATCAGATTTTTGTCTGGATTACATGAATATGTGTCGTCAGAACTGCAGTTTATTAAGCCTGGGGAATCCAGATGGAGAGATGAGAAAACCATTGGGGGCGATATCCGGTTTGGGTCCTATCCGGTAGGGAGACTTACCGCAGGACAAGAACATGTGGAGGTCTTCTTCCTGCATTATCACAGCGAGAATGAGGCAAAAGAAAAGTGGGAACGAAGAGCAAAACGTATCAATTGGGATAAACTGTTAGTTAAATTTAATGATCAAAACGGATGTACAGAACGAGAAGTGAGAGATTTCTTTCATCTGCCTTTCAGAAATAAACTGTTTTTTACCTGCAAAGATTGGAATCTATGTTCTGATGAAGGTTATATCCGCATTCGCCAATTTCCAAAACATGATGTTGTCATGGCTTCTTATGAACCCTTTGGGAAAAGTAAATACATCGATATGACGAAGGTGATTAACCGTCTGTAACAAGAGAAAGACCAGTTGAAGTCAGGAGAATATAAGAGATGAACGAGAGACCATTAGTCAGTGCCGTAATTACGACCTATCGACGTCCCGCAGAGACGGTCCGCAGGTCTTTGGAGAGTGTCGTCTCCCAGAGCTATGAAAACATGGAGATTTTTGTGGTCAATGATTTCCCGGATGATAAGACGCTGGTTATGGAGCTGGAACGGCTGACAAAAGAATACGACGCGAAACGAAAGATTTATTATCTGGTTGTCGAGAAAAACGGAGGGGCCTGCAAGGCCAGAAACCTGGCGCTTTCCAAGGCAGAGGGGAAATATTTTTTGTGTCTGGATGATGACGATGAATGGCTTCCCCATAAGGTTTGGCTGCAGGTGGAGCAGGCGGAGCGTCATCCGAAGGCGGCTATTGTGTATGGCAATGCATGGATCCAATATGTGGAGCGGAATGTGAGGGAACTGCTGTTTAAAGAACCGCAGCCGACAGGAGACATCTTCGGAGAGATCCTCGCAAAGAATTGCATCGGCTCCTGCTCATTTCCCCTATTTCGAACAGAGATGCTGAGAGAAGTCGGCGGGTTTCATGAGGACATGCCTGCATTACAGGATTGGGAGTTATATCTGCGTTTATTGAAACGATATGAGGCTGCCTATGTCAGGGAACCGGTGGCTGTCTATTATTTTTATGATGGGGAACGGATCTCCGCACACCCGGAAAACAGAGTGAAAGCCTTTGAAAAGATCCATAGAGAGTTTCAAAAAGAGATACAAGAGGATAGGAAGAGCGGTTCCTCGTTCTACCTGATGGGAACTTATTTTTACAGTTTGGCCGGAGACAGGAAAAAGGCATGGCATTACTATGTGCTGGGTGTCCGCAACTCGCCATGGGAGATAAGGAGAAACTTGAAAGACCTGTGCAGAATGGTTGGCAGAAGATGGATCAGGCCATCAAAAGTATAGGAAATGATCTGGAGGACGAGATGGAATGTTTGGAATTCATAAAGACAGTGGCGGACGATAACCTGGATTATATTTTAGCCAACGGTCATGCCAGACCGGGCTGCAATGGACCTTACCATAACAGGGACACGCCTGTGCGCAACTCTGCCCATTGGCTTATCACTTATAAATACTTATATGAGATCACAAGAGATCAGACATATTATGAAGCTGTTCATAGACTGGCAGGCTATTTGCTGGATGAGGAACATTATGGAACAGGCGGGAGCGTGCGATGCAGGACAGATGTAAGATTTGACCATACCAATGGTTTGATCGGGCAGGCATGGGTGATGGAAGGATTAATTTCAGCAGCCTGTTTTTTTAATGGCGAAATTTATTATGAAAGGGCAGCTGACATATTCAGGGCCCAGGCCTTTCATCCGGTCAGGCATCTGTGGGAGATAAGAGACTGGGACGGAACAAAGGATTTTGATCTTACCTTTAATCATCAACTGTGGTTTGCGGCAGCCGGAGCGATGATACTGGAATATGAGAGAGAACATAATCTGGAGCCTTCGGCGGATATTGACAGACAGATTCGGCTTTTTTTAGATGCTGCCCTGTCCCGATATTTTAGGGTCCATGAGGATGGGCTGATCGTCCATGTCGTGGACTGTCAGATGACGGCAGAGGAAAAAAAGTATATCCGGGATTTAAACGAAAAGAGAAAACGGCGGAGTATCCGACAGGATCTATCCGGTGTCATAAGGAAAAAGCTGCATGACAAGGCAGAACGATTTTCTTTTACAGAAGGCTTGGAGAAAGGCTACCATATATTTGATCTGTATGGTTTCGCACTGCTGAAACAGCAATACGGGTGGCATGGGATTTTCCGGTCAGAAAACTTCAGAAGGGCTGTGGAGTACGGTCTTAACACAGATGCTTTGATGGAATTGAGAAATTCCTGTGGGGGGAAATCCTTTAACAAATTTGCGTTCTCCTACAATTCACCGGCATTTGAGTATCCGTTTGTAAGCAGAGTATTCTCCGGTTCGGTCGATCAGGAGTTGGAGGAGGAGCTGCTCTCTTTTCAGCTGGAACAGACCTTTGACGGAAGGGCCTTTTCACGAAACGGTACGGATGGAGAGACCATGGGGGCCAGGCTATATGAGCTGGTGAGATATCTGTGTATGGAGCCAGGTTATGAGGTAGAGCTGAGAAAAAAGAGAAAGGTTTGTTTTGTCACGAATAACATCGCCGAGATCGGCGGGAGACAGAGAGTCAATACGGTTTTGGCCAATGAGATGGCAGAGTCGGCAGACATGGAGGTGGCTGTTCTGTTTACAGACTCCTGGGAGAGCGCGCAGAAACCTGCCTATGAGTTAAGTTCTAAAGTCAGGGTGTTGTGGAGCAGAGAGATCTGCAGGGGGAACCGGGATCTGCCATACAAGGGAATACGGTATATAAATAAAAAGATCTGGAGGATTAACAATCTGAAGACACTGCAGTTTGCCTATTTCCCTCCGGCCGAAGTTGCGGCATATAACCGGTTTTTTCATGAAAATAAGTTTGATATCCTCATTGGCGTTGGGACAAGACCCGGGGGAATGCTGGCTTTGGTGGAGGACAAAAGCAGGAAGATCGCTTGGCTTCACAATTCTTATGACACGTATTTTAGAAGAAAAAATTATTTCCAGTGGAATCAGGAGGAGCTGTACAAAAAATTACTTTCCAGGCTGGATACCATGGTCGTGCTGACTGACGGGGAGAGGACACGATACCAAGAGGAAATGAAGGCTCCTGCCGTCAGAATCTATAATCCTCTGACTTGTTTCTGTGCGGACAAAAGCGGGCTGGACGGAAACAAACTAATCTTTGTGGGCAGGTTGAAGTATGATCTGAAGGGCCTTGATTTGTTAGTGCAGATACTGGCTGCTGTGAGAGCGAAAATTCCGGATATTCTGTTGACTGTAGTCGGAGACGGAGACGGGAGAGAGAGGTTTGAGAGGGAGATCGAACAGGCGGGACTGAAGGGAAATGTCAAGATGGTGGGAAACACCAGGGACGTTATGCAGTACTACACCAGCGCATCGGCTGCAGTGCTTTCGTCGAGGCAGGAAGGCTTTGGACTGGTTGTGACAGAAGCTATGGAGTGCGGTCTTCCGGTAATCTCCTTTAAGACAGAAGGGCCGTCGGAGATCATCCAGGATGGCGTAAACGGCTTTTTGGTCGACAACTATGATGTGTCGTCTTTTGCAGAAAAAATCATAACGCTGTGGGAAAAAACAGAACTGAGGAAAAAGATGGGAGAAAACGCGGCCAGGAGAGCCGAGGACTTTTCATGTAAATCAATACTGGGACAGTGGAAAACCCTATTTGACCGTTTGATGAGGTGTGAAGATGACAGAGAGGGGTAGGAAGGAAAAGGCGGACTTAAATATCGTACTTGTGTTGATTGGGCTTTTTTTAGTTCCGGCTTTTGTGAGGAGAATGGTTCTGCCGTCTTTTTATCAGGTTAATCTGTTCGGCTTTTTGGGATGCCTCTCTGTTTTATATGGAATGCTGGCGAGAGGGAGGATGAAAAGAGAGGATTTTCTGCCCTATCTGCTGATGGCTGTCATGACTGTTCTCCTCATGTGTTCCGAGATGCATGCAGGGAGGACGGCAAAGGGATTTGTACGGGTGTTTTCCGGCCTTATGATGCCATTGCCCCTGCTTTTTTACAGACTGGCTCATCCTAAGAGAACCATTGGGCTTGTGGTAAAGATTTTTATTGGGGTTTCTGTGTTTATAACGATGATGGGACTGATTGATTTTCTGATCGGGAAAAAATTGATCACAGCCTATTATCTTCTGGCTCATGATGACAACTATTATGAGATGGCCGCTGATTCCAATCGGCTGTATTCTTATGTAGGGCATCCTTTGTATAATGCGGAGATCTTTTTGATAACGTTTGGGCTGAACTATGCATATAATGAGATGTTCTTAAAAAAACATAAAAACGATAAGTGGATCATACTGGTCACGCTGACAGGAGTTGCAATGACCGCGTCCAAATCGGCTATTGCGATTTATTTGGGACTTCTGGCTGTACTGTATTGCAGGGATATAAGGTATTTCCTCTTTTGCGGGGGCGTTTTGACGGCGGGATATGTGAATCATCTGTTTGATTCGGTGATAGAACGATTTAAGGGATCTCTCAGTACAGGAAGAAATGAAGTGTGGGAAAGGATCAGCGGTTCGGGGATTCGGTTTTTTCAGTTTTTCTGGGGACAGGGATCAGATAAAAAATATAAATACAGTTATCTGGAAGAGTGGGCCAGGGCTGCATTTGAGTACCCATATCGCTTGTTTGCGCTGGAATTTGGAATTCTGTTTTCGGCGATTATGATGTTTACCATATTCTTTTGGCCAGGATATAAGATTTTGAAAGACGGTTCGAACCGCTTGCTGCGTTTTATTCTATTTGCGGCAGTATCGCTGCATGTCAATATGTACAACGGGATCGGGACCTACATTGATCCCATGT
The DNA here is from genome assembly GCA_022792815.1 of Hungatella sp. Lineage (GTDB taxonomy): Bacteria > Bacillota > Clostridia > Lachnospirales > Lachnospiraceae > UBA3402. The sequence goes on along the minus strand of JAAWBS010000030.1, from coordinate 11,212 downwards.
ATCTGTTCTGTCTGTTTGGCTGTATGATCTTGAATATGGGGAGAATCGGCGGAGGAAACGATTATGAGGCATGATTTTTTGAAACATTTTTCTATCATCGGAATCGGAACATTGGCCAGCATGGCAATCGGCTTTCTCACGACTCCGATTATCACAAGAATCGTCTCACCGACAGAATATGGACAATTTTCAATCTTTACGTTATATGCCAATGTGGGAGTGATGGTTTTCTATTTAGGGTTGGACCAGTCATTGATCCGATACTTTTATGAGCAGGACAGCGACGGATATCGCAGAGGGCTGCTTTATCGATGTGTGAGCATTCCGGTTCTGTGGACGATGGCAGCGTGTGGGGTCGGACTGATTCTCTTTCGTCTGGGAATATGGCAGTTTGAGCTGGGGAAAACGGCGTTGATTCTGCTGGGCGTGTATCTTTTGATACAGATTATCTATCGATATTCCCTGTTAATGGTGCGGCTTCAGTATAAAACCAAACTGTATTCTATGTTAGGGATTATTCAGAAAATCATATATGTCGGAATCGCGCTGCCGCTGATGCTCAGCGGCCTTTTGGAACATGTGACTGCTCTGATCTTTGCCACGGTCTTGTCAGCGGGGGCAGCGATGGCCATCAGTGTCATATCAGAAAAGAGGCTGTGGAGGTTTGACCTGATTCAGACCGGGGATTGTACCAAAACCTATGGGTCTCTGCTGCGCTATGCCTACCCCTATGTGCTGTCTATGGGGGTTACGACGCTGTTCCAGGCAGCCGATAAGATCGCTTTAAATCTTTTTGGCACGTATGCGGATGTGGGAATCTATTCGTCCACCATGACTCTGGTCCATGTTTTTTCGATTATTCAAACCAGCTTTCATACTCTGTGGGCGCCCATGGCAGTAGAGCATTATACAAAAGAGAAAGAGGACAAGACGTTTTATCAAAAAGGCAATCAGGCAATCACGGTTGTCATGTTTTTTATTGGGTTTTCTCTGATTCTATGTAAAGACGTCTTTGTCATTTTGCTGGGCGATCAATACAGGCAGGCTGCATATATTTTGCCCTTTCTGATATTTAATCCCATTATGTATACGATCTCAGAGACCACGGTCAGCGGTCTGGTATTTATGAAAAAGAGCAACATGCAGGTCGCTGTGGCCGTGGCAGCCTGTGTCTCCAATGTAATAGGAAATGCGGTTTTAGTTCCCAGACTGGGCTGTCAGGGGGCGGCGATCTCGACGGGAATCGCTTATATCATTTTCTTTGCCATGAGAACCATGTTGTCGAACCGATATTTCTATGTAGACTTTGGACTGAAAAAATTTTATCTGCTAACCGTGATTGCGGTGGTTTATGCATGTTACAATACATGGATTCCTTTTAATTTTGGTTCTGTGATCGGATATGGGATCAGTATTACGGCACTGATATTCTTGTACAGAGATACGATAAAATGGGGGATTCCGATTATTTATCAATTGATGGCGGGGGCAAAAGGCCGGACATGACTTTGGGCCCGGCGTGATCTATATGAGAGGAACGACAGGAGACAGAGATGGGAGAGATGAGACAGGCATATCTAATTGTCGCACATAAAGACGACTTCGTGTTTCGAACATTGCTGAGGATGCTGGATGATGTGAGAAATGATATTTTTATTCATATGGACATTAAAAATAAGAGTTATCATCAAGAAGAGACGGAGCAGGCGATTAGATTCGGCAGAGTTTACCACTGTGAGCGAACCAGTGTGACATGGGGAGCCTACAGTATGATAAACTGCGAATTGTTATTGCTGGAGCAGGCAGTCAGGACGGGGAGGTATCAGCATTATCATTTACTTTCCGGCAGTGACTTGCCCATTAAAAGTCAGGATGATATCATATCGTTTTTTGAGGAACATGGGGACAAAGAATTGATTCGCTTTGAGAGGGAAACATTTGTATATGATTTCAGAGTCAGATACTATCATCTTTTTCAGGAAAAGGTGGGGAGGAGCCGTAATATATGGGTCAGAGGGCTGAACAGAGCGTTTATCCTGGCACAGAAGGCGGTCGGAATAAAAAGAAATCGTGGGATTGACTTTCAAAAAGGCACTGCGTGGTTTAGTATAACGGATGATCTGGCCAGATTTATCGTGGCAAAAAAAGACTGGATTTACAGAACCTTCAGAGACAGTTTTTGCTGTGACGAGGTTTTTGTCCAGACCCTTGTCCTTCATTCTGATTTTGAGGCCAGGCTTTATCATAAAAAGTTTGATAACGACCCGGAGGCAGTAAAGCGATTGATCGACTGGAATCGGGGAAGACCCTATACCTTTCATAGTTCTGACTGGGAACAGCTGAGAGATTCCGATATGCTTTTTGCCAGAAAGTTTGATGAGAAGATCGATAAAGAAATAATCATGCGGATAGAGGAGGTATATTCTTCCGGACATAAGAAGGGGATATGAAACAGTGACCGGCGAAGCCAAAAGAGAAAACAACTGCCGGTTTCAGATTGATAAAATCCGTTATCGATGCTACAATTAGGAAAGCAGACAAAATGAAAAGAATGATACGGGCTGGGAGTCTGGCAAGACAGGAGTGAATCCCATGATTTTTATACTTGAACTGATGGGTACCATCGCCTTTGCGTTTTCCGGGTGTATGGTGGCCAATTTGAAGAGAATGGATGTTTTTGGCGTGTGGGTTTTGGGGACAGTGACGGCAGTGGGCGGAGGCGCAATTCGGGATGTGCTGCTGGGACAGTTTCCACCCAACATGTTCCGCAACGGCATCTATGTGGCGACAGCCACGGCTACGGTGGTGTTCTGGCTGTGGATGGCGGTCAGAAAGGGGGCTCTTCCCAGACGTCATTTCCATCAGCTGACCCGGGTGATGGAGATTTCCGACTCGGTGGGGCTTGGGGTGTTTGCGGTGGTTGGGTCTCAGACAGCCATGGACTGCGGGTATGGGGACAACCTGTTTCTGGTGATTTTCGTGGGAGTGCTGACGGGAGTAGGCGGAGGCCTGATGAGAGATGTGATGGCGAACATGACTCCGGTGATCTTTCGGAAGCGGGTTTACGCCAGCGCCGCGTTGGCGGGGAGCAGCATCTATGTGCTCCTGATTCGGTGGCTTCCCGAGTTTTGGGCAGTGTCCGCGGGGGTCGTGACCGTGTTTGTGATTCGCACCATGGCCAGCTTAAGGCATTGGGATCTGCCGGTGTATGTACTGGAGGCGGAGGAGCAAGAAGGGCAGGGCGGCAGATAGATCTGCCGCCCCTAATAAAATGATATCAGCAGGCGATTTGCAAGAAGCCGTTGTCCCCAAAAGACGTGGGACAGCGGCTTTTTGCCGCGGTTACGCCAGCTTTACAAACACATCCTTTCCCAGACCGCAGACGGGACACACCCAGTCTTCCGGGATATCCTCAAATGCGGTGCCGGGGGCGATGCCGTTGTCCGGGTCTCCGACCTTCGGATCGTAGACGTAGCCGCAGGGTTCACACAGATATTTGTCCATAAAGGAACCTCCTTTCCTTACCCATCAAAATCCATGGTTTTGCTGTCTCATAGTATGGGCATCAAAACAGAGAATTATTCTCGTGAAGAACTTGGGATCCAGGTGGTCTGATTGTACTTGACAATGCGAGCAGATGTATTATATTTTGCTTGCCCTGTGGGATACTCAGTGCGGCGCGGATATTTCCGGGAAGGTGACGAAGATGTCGGGAGGCCGGATTCAGATCGGACCCGGGACTCTCTATACGCTTCTGGGGCGCTTTGAGGAGCAGCAGATCATCCGGGAGACGGAGGGCATGGTGAGCGTCGGATTTTTGGCACTGGTCTTTGGTGCCCGGTAACCTGTTATGTGCCGTAGAAGAAAAATCGAAAAAAAGAAAAATAGGGCTGTACAAAATCGTCTTTTTGTGATAGACTATGTGAGTAGCCAAGATCAGCCTTTGTGCTGACTGGTGAAACTGGGGCATTGGCGCAGCTGGGAGCGCGTTTGAATGGCATTCAAAAGGCCGTGGGTTCGAATCCCATATGCTCCATTTTTATAGCAGAGAGATCCATGGAGCGGAAGGATTTCTCATGATTAGACAGGCGCCTACCGGCAGAGTCGGTACTGTGAAGGTGTCTGTTTTATTGTAATCTCTTATAGATACCGGATGGAATCCCTGGCCGGTGCTTTAAGGGATTTTTGTTTTTACTTTACTTGAAAGCCACAAAGATCCGATCAGACGGAAGGCCCTAAAAAAGAGTATGTTTCTCTAAAAAAAGCATATGGACATTTGCAGAGTTATGGGGCATGATAGAGGAGGAAAGCGAAACACAGAGACATTTACAGGAGGAGGCCGCTATGGCAAAGCTGAGTATTACCCTGCAGGACGGGGAGGGAAGAGAGAAGGGGCTGGTTCAGGGAGAGGATCAGATTCTCATGGTATTTGAGGGGGAGTATGAACCTGGTGACAGGATTTTATTTGGGACCGACGCGACGGATACCTATTACGTGATCCGGGTGGATGGGGCCATGGATGAGGCCTATGTGTATCTGACCAAGGAGACGGTGGAGTATGTGATTCCTTTTGACGAGAAAAAGGTATCCTATAACCCGGCCTCCTTCACCGGAGACCGCCACTATATCACCATGCGCAGGGCCGAGGACTATGAGAATTCCTGTTACCGCAACCTGGCGAAGAACGTGATGGATCAGCACGGGGATCCGGGGTGCTACCCTCATGCCTACGCCAACGTGGAGACCCGAGGAGAGTCGGTGTTCGCAGCCAGAAACGCCATCGACGGCGTGGTGGCCAATGAATCCCACGGACAGTGGCCCTATGAATCCTGGGGGATCAACCGCCAGGATGACGCGGAGATCACACTGGAATTTGGGCGTCCCGTGGATATGGATAAGCTTGTTCTCTACACCAGGGCCGATTTCCCCCACGACAACTGGTGGGTCCAGGCGACCGTCACCTTCTCGGACGGGAGCAGCCAGGTGATACATATGGAAAAGAGTGTGAAGCCCCATGTGTTTGCCGTGGAGAAGAGGCAGATCACCTGGTTGAGGCTCAGTGACTTAAAGAAGACCGATGATCCGTCTCCCTTCCCGGCGCTGACCCAGGTGGAGGTGTATGGGACTAATTCCTAGTCACCAATATTGCAGAACAGGTATGGAAAGACCGGTCATGAGGCCTTTTCCATACCTGTTTTGCATCCCAGGAAAGAGCGGTTTATGAGGCCGCACAGGAGCGGTATCGTCGGCCCCCCCCGTCGGCTCAGGCAATCGGCCCTGCCGGCCGGACGCTTTCCCGGATGATCAGTTTGTTCTCCAGGTAGATGTTGGCAGGGCGGATGTTTTGTTCCATATAGCCCAGGAGCATCCGGGTCCCCTCGGAGGCAATGTGAATGGTGTTTCGCTCGACCGTAGTCAGATGGGCATCGGAATGTCCGGCAAAATCCCAGTTGTCGAAACCTGTCACAGAGAGAGCCTCCGGAACCCTGAGACCTAAGTCGGCGGCGGCATCGATGGCTCCCAGAGCCATCTCATCGTTAAAGCAGAGAAGTGCGGTCAGATCAGGATGAGAGGTGAGGAGCCTGGCGGCAGCCGTTTTACCGGTACGGTATCGGAAATTGCCGATTTCTACAGGCAGGGTTCTGGGATCTAAGCCCCACCGCCTTGCGGAGATCCACCAACCGGCGTGACGGCAGAGCACGGTCTCAAGATTTTGGGGCCCCTCGATGATGCCGATGCGCCGGTGCCCCTGAGAGAGGAGATAATCCATGGCCTTTGCCATGCCGCCTTGCTCGTCGGTGACCACAAAGGGGATATCCAGGGGAAGCTGACGGCTGATAGCTACCATGGGGATCTTTTTGGACCAGGCTTCCTCCAGAAATTCGATGTCACTGTCCCACTGAGACATGACAAGGAGGCCGTCACAGAATCCGGGGGTGAGTGTGCCGGGCTGGTGAAGGTCGATGCCTTTTACGAAAATATTGTAACGCCCCCCTACCACATCGTAGACTCCGATGAGAACCTGATGGACCACATAGGGGGAGGTGCTGCGGTTGATGGAAGAAAAGCAGAGTCCGATGGTGCGGCTTCTGGTCTTGCGCAGGGAGACTGCCGCCTGATTGGGAATGTATCCAAGGGCGTCGGCGATGTCGAGAATCTTTCTCTTTTTCTCCGGAGCCACGGGGCCGCTTCCTGTGAGCGCCCTGGAGACCATAGCGTTGGAGACGCCGGCTTTTGCGGCGATGTCTTTGATTGTGACGGCCATCTGGTATTCCTCCTGCTGACAGTATAGATAGATCTGTGATACCGCGGATGGTTCTTCCCCGGTATTACGGATATTATACTATAGAAATGGAGGGGCTTGCAATTAGTCTTTTCAGAAAATGAAAATAAATGAAAACATTTTCACTATATTTTCATTAATATGTATAAAATATATATATAGAGAGAATATATTGTAAAAAAGATAGTAATAAATACACGATAATGCCTAAATAAAATATAAAGCAAGTTTAAATAAGAAATAATTTTGTGAATAGTGCTAAATTATTAATGATATTTTTATGCATAATTTACCTATCTTTTTCCTCCTCATATGATAAGATGAAACCATGTAAGTGCTTACGATGTACGTAACTGATGAATCGTGATCAGGCTTGAGAGACAGCCAGGAGGAAAAAGATGAGGAGAGAATGGAAGAAACTAGCGGCACTGACGTTGACGGCAGCTATGGCAGCAGGGCTGGCGGGCTGCACAGGTTCGGGAGGCGGGAACGCCGAGACCACGGCCGTTCAGACGACAGGGGCTGCCCAGACTACGGCAGCAGCCGGAAGCGGGGAGACCAAGACGGAGGAGACTCAGGCGGAAGCGCAGACACAGGAACCGGTGACCATCCGCTTTTCGTGGTGGGGAGGTGACTCCAGACATGAGGCCACAGAGAAACTGGTGGCGGCCTTTATGGAGAAGTATCCGTATATTACGGTAGAGACAGAGTACGGCGCATGGACCGGCTGGGAGGAGAAGCAGTCTCTGAATATCTTAAGCGGCGAGTGCGCGGATGTGATGCAGATCGGGACCAATTGGGTGACGGATTACAGCCGGGGCGGCACCTCTTACTATGATCTGTATCAGCTGTCCGACGTCATCGATCTTTCCCAGTTCCCGGAGGAGAAGATGAAGCTGAATGAGGTGGACGGAAAGCTGATGGCGATCCCTAATTCCCTCACCGGCCGGCTCTTCTACTGGAACAAGACTACATTTGATGAAGTGGGCTGCCCCATTCCCACGGATGAGGCTTCTCTTCTTGCGGCAGGAGCTGCCTTTAAAGCTTACAATGAGGAGTACTATCCGCTGGCGCTGGGAGAGTATGACCGCATTATCTTCATGGTATATTATCTGGAGTCCAAATACGGCAAGGACTGGGTGACGGACGGAAGGATGAATTATACGGAGGAAGAGATCGCAGAAGGTTTTGCATTTATTAATAAACTGGAAGACGAGCACGTACTTCCCACCATTGCCACCATCAGCGGAGATATGGCAGATTCTCTGGACAAGAATTCTAAGTGGATCGACGGCAAGTATGCAGGCGTCATGGAGTGGGACTCTGCCGTGGTGAAGGTCAGAACTGCCATGGAGGAGAGTGTCAATAAACCGGGGCAGGAGTTTGTCATCGGAGAGTTTATTAATTTCGGCGGGTATCAGGGCGGATTTACGAAGATCTCCATGAATATGGCCATCAAAGCCGGCACAGAGCATCCGAAGGAGGCAGCTATGCTGGTAAACTACCTGATGAATGATCCCGAAGGTGTGGAGATCAATTCCACAGAGAGAGGTATCCCCTGCTCCGCCGCCGCAGTGGCATACCTGAACGATAAGAATATCGGTGATGAGATGACTAAGGAGGCCAATGCCAAGGTTCTGGCTTACAGCCAGTTCACTCAGGATCCCAAGTTTGATGACAATGATCTGAAGGCCAATCCGGATGGCCTGTATTACAAGCTGTTCGGACGTTTGAGCTCCAGAGATATCACGCCGGAGCAGGCAGCGGCAGATCTGGTGAAGGGCGTGACCCAGGTCCTGGAGGATCAGTAGGCAGAGAGACACGGCAGAAAGGGATGACAGAGACATGAAATTATGGTGGAGCTCCGGTGCCGGAGCCGGATCGGCCTGGCAGGGGAGCGGCTTAAAAATCTATAATTTTCTGCTGTTTTTTTTCGCCCCTTATGGTAAGATAGAGAGGACTGCTTATGACCGGATTTCACAGAGGAAGCAGCAGAAAGGTATGGATGGGAAATGAAATATTTGACATGGGAGATCACGGCGCCCGAAAGGCCCGGGGCCCAAAACGTGGAGAAGGAGACGGCTGCGGTCACGGCGTATCTGCTAGACTGGAGCGTGGAGGAGAGGAGGCAGGTGCGGCCGGCGGTGGTGGTCTGCCCGGGAGGCGGATATCGGTTTGTGTCTCCCAGGGAGGGAGAGCCTATCGCCATGCAGTATCTATCTATGGGATACCATGTGTTCGTGCTTCAGTATACTGTGGCGCCGGCCCGCTTCCCCACAGCCCTTTGGCAGCTGGCCCTTTTGATGTCCCAGCTCCGTGAGCACAGCGGAGAGTGGGCCGTGGATCCGGAGAAGATCGTGGTGTCCGGTTTTTCGGCGGGAGGCCATCTGGCCTGCAGTCTGGGTGTGTTCTGGAACCAGGAGTTTGTCTATGGGCCTCTGGGCTGCCGTGCCGGTGATATAAGGCCTGACGGGATGATCCTTTGTTATCCGGTGATCACATCCGGTCCTTACTGTCACGCCGGCTCTTTCGAAAAACTTTTGGGGGAGGAGGCAGGCGATGAGGAAAAGCGGAGCCTGGTATCCTTGGAGAAGCAGGTGGGTCCCCATACCCCCAACACCTTTTTGTGGCATACGGCCACGGACGATACGGTTCCCGTGGAGAATTCCCTCCTCTTAGCTCAGGCTCTTTCAAAGCATAAGGTGGGGCTGGAGCTCCATATCTACCCGACGGGAGGTCACGGGCTGTCTTTGGCTACGGAGGATACCAGCGCGGGCGACGAGAGGCGCACAGAGCCCAGATGCCAGAGCTGGATTCGGCTGGCGGGAGAGTGGCTGGGGAATCTGTGAGCGCTTTCCTGATATGATTTCTTGCTGCGTTTGTAGAATCTTTGACAGTTGGTGCGGATATGACAGAGAATTTTTGATGGGTGCCGGACATAACCCTGCGGAGCCTGGTTGTTCAGTGGAAAAGAAGAGGGAGAATAGAATAAGCTGTGGTTTTGCCTAAAGTACTAAAAACTCCTATGTATAACCTGACTTTTACAGTTTTATAATCAACCCCCCTACATGGCCTGAAAACAAGGCATTTGTAGGGGGGCTTTGTGTTATGCTCTTTTACCTAATTCCATTTCTTTAAAAAATCTCTTGAAGTCTTCCTGCTTTGCGTAAGCATAATAAAAGTTTGTTCCAAAGACTTCCTGTATCCACCGGTAATCTAATGCGACCTGATCTTCACTGCTGAACTTCAGCCCCGGCACCATCTTCCCGCTTTTTCGTTCCAGCCTCTCCTCATACCGGATCTTTCCCCCCACATCCAGCAGGCGTACATAACCGCCTCTTTCCAGTAGACAGTTTGCTCCCCTCAACGCTTCTGCGATCCTTTCCACAGACAGCCTGCACTCTCCCATCCCGTTCTGTATCAAACGCAGGAGCACAAGCGACACAAAACAGATCAGGAAGTGGGCCCGGATATGTTCCCGTTTGTTCAGATAGATTGGCCGTGCTTCAAAATCACTTTTCATGATCCGGAAGGATTCTTCAATTCGCCATAGTCCGTGATATACTTCACGGATCTTTTTCGCATCATAATCCAGTTCGCTGGTTATAATGGCAAAATATCCGTCATAAAGTGCGTCTTTTTCTGCTTTTTCCTGCTCCACCGCAGATATTTTGACGGTCTGCTTTTTATCCAGTATCTCACCCGTTTCTTTCAGAACGGTTTCTTCTTTAATATACCGGTCCTTTCCGTGGATGATCCCATAGGCATTATTTTTCGTGCTTTTTTCTGCTTTCTTCAGTTTCTCTTCCCTTTTCTTTGCTGCCATTTCCGCATCTGCCTTTGACCAGTAAAGAAGGACTTTCCGCATCCGCTTTACGGCCTTCTTTTTCTCTGCTTTCCGGCCGTTGTGCAGTTCAAAGGAAATCTCATGCCCCAGATATTCCTCTGTAATCAGCTTCCACCGGTAAGAGCCGTCCGCTGCCTCCTGCCACCCATCCGGGGCAAACAGGTCTTTCTGGTAGCGTTTCCCTTTGGTTCCCTTCAGTATCTGGGAGAACACATATCCATCCCCCTGGCTGCATAGAAGGTCGATGTTATGGGAGCAGTTCATTCCTTTATCCGCCACAACCACGGTCCGTTCTATGCCATATTCTTTCTTAAACCCATCCAGATTTTCTTTCAGGGTATCGGAATCGCTCATATTTCCCCGAAAGACGTCCATGCAGACAGGAATCCCGTTCCCGTCCATGAACAGACCCATCTGTATGATGGGCGTCAGCTGATGTTCTTTGGAAACACCTTTTTGTCCCAGAGCCGGGCCGTTTACCAGGTTTCCTGACCGGTCAAGATAGTTTTCGTCAGGATCCGCAAAATCTTTTTCTGTATAGTAATTAGTCACATCATAGAAGCTGTAGCGCAGATCCCGCCCGAACTTCTCCTCCACACGTTGACTGATAAAACGCTGAAGGTCATAAAAAACGAGATCAAACCGGTCTAAAGCCCGGTAAATATCTGGAAGGTCAAATTCGCTGTTTAACCCATAATAATTAAGAAGCCGGGATGCTGCTTCCCGTTTAGAAGCCGGATAGAGGATTCTGTCCATCACGAGATATCGGAAGATTTCATTCAGGGAATATTTCCCACGGAATCCTGATGATTGCTGATACCGCTCAAAAAATGTGTCTATGCCAAGAAGATGGTAAACCGATTCAGGGAATTTGTATCCGTAATTAAGAAGTCTGTTGTTTTCGGAATACATCATTTCAGAAACCGGGATTTCAATCCGCAGGTCCCGTTTGTGTTTCAGGCTGTCATTGCAGGCGTTTACTTCTTTCCAGAATGCCTCGGGGTCGTCCTGGTCTTCCAGATAGCCGAAGCTTTTTACGGTTCGCTGTTTTGGGGAAGCGTTTGGATAAGGGCGATACCCTT
>JAAWBS010000029.1 GCA_022792815.1 Hungatella sp. | reverse complement strand
GCAGTTTAACGCCTTAGGCGGAGAACAGATCATCAATGAGATCAACGAGGAAGTATCCAAAAACAAATAGAAGATTTAACCTATTGGCGGAGCCGGCACAGGCTTCGCCAATTGTGAAAGGGCCGAAGAAGCGGATCAATTATGTTTACGATTTTGATAGGAGGAGAACAGGAGATGAACCTTTATCGGCTGTGGTATGACAAACCGGCTCCCGACCGTGGAGTCGTTGAAGGAGAAAAATACAGGAGGGATGCTGATTGGGAAACCTGGTCCCTCCCTCTCGGCTGCGGATATTTCGGCGCCTGCGTGTTCGGAAAAACCGATCACGAGAGAATCCAGATTACGGAAAACAGTCTGGCCAACCCCTTTCGGCCGGGGCTCAATAACTTTGCCGAGATGTGCATTGATACAGGACATTCTGAGGGGGAGTGTTCCTGCTACCAGAGGGATCTGGATTTAAAAGAAGCGGTTTCTCATGTCACATATCTCTACAGAGGGATCGAGTATCGGCGGGAGTATTTGTGCAGTTATCCGGATCACATCATGGCAGTTGCCTTTACTGCTTCACAGCCTGGAAGCGTTTCGTTCCGGTTAACAGGGAAGATTCCTTATCCAAGGCCTTTCGGGGAAGAAGGCGGGTTCGGAAAAGAGGGGACAGTGAAAACGGACGGCCGGGATTTGGTGATGGAAGGGCGGATGGAGCATTACAATATCCTGTTTGAGGGCCGTTTTTCCATCCAAAATCAGGGAGGAACCGTGACGGCAGGGCCTGACTGGCTTCAGGTGGACGGTGCCGACCGGGCTGTTTTGCTGGGGGTGGCAGCTACCAATTATCAGATGGAGGAATCGGTGTTTATGGAGCCGGATCCCCGAAAAAAACTGGACGGATTCCCTCATCCTCATGAAAACGCGGTCAGGTTCTTGAGAGCGGCCCAGGCCAAATCCTGGGAGACATTAAAGGAGAATCATCTGAGGGACTACACCGGATATTTTAACCGGGTAACTCTTCGGCTGGGAGAAGGGACCGAGGAGGACCTTCCCACCGACAGACGGCTTGACCGCTACCGGCAGGGGGTTCCTGACCCCGGGCTGGAGGCCCTGTATTTTCAATACGGGCGTTATCTTTTGATCGCTTCTTCCAGAAAGGGAGCGCTGCCGGCCAATCTCCAGGGTGTGTGGAATCAGTATGAGCATTCCCCGTGGAGTGCCGGGTACTGGCATAACATCAACGTCCAGATGAACTATTGGCATGCCTTCACCACGGATCTTCCCGAGATGTTTGAATCATATGTTGACTACAACCGTGCCTTTCGCCCTCTGGCCAGGCAAAAGGCCGACGAGTATGTGGCAAAAATCCGGAGAGATTATCCGTCGGAAACCTACAGTGAGCCGGAAGGGGAACCGGGACAGAATGGCTGGACCATCGGCACGGGAGCCTGGCCTTATACCATAGGAGGGCCGAGAGCGGGAGGACACTCCGGTCCTGGCACTGGAGGGCTGACCGCTAAGCTGTTCTGGGATTACTATGATTTTACCAGGGACAAGGACATTTTAAGAGAGATTGTCTATCCTGTTCTGGAAGGAATGAGCCGCTTTTTAAGCAAGTCCGTCGTAGAGGAGGACGGTGAATATCTGGCATTCCCTTCCGCCTCTCCGGAGCAGTGCATCGACGGTGTCTATCCCAATTATTATGCCACAAAAGGCTGTATGTTTGATCAGCAGATGATTTATGAGTGTTACCGCGATACCAAGAAGGCGGCGGAAATTCTTGAGGAAGAATCGGACCTGCTGGAGGTGATAGACCGGCAGATCGACCGTCTGAGCCCTGTTTTAATCGGAACTTCCGGGCAGATAAAAGAGTATCGGGAGGAAAATGATTATGGGGAAATCGGAGAAGAGAACCATCGCCATATCTCTCAGCTTGTGGCTTTAATGCCCGGACAGACCATACATAAGGATACGCCTCAGTGGCTTGAGGCGGCAAGATACACACTGACCCGGCGGGGAGACGAGTCCACCGGCTGGGCCATGGCACACCGGCTGAATGGGTGGGCCAGAATCGGCGACGGCGAGCATGCGCACCGGATTCTGCAGAATCTTCTGAAGAAAGGGACAACCTACAATTTGTGGGATATCCATCCGCCCTTTCAGATCGACGGAAACTTTGGCGGCACGGCAGGAATCGCCGAGATGCTTTTACAGAGCCACGGAGGTTTTCTGGAACTGCTTCCCGCCATACCGGCTCAGTGGGCTTTTGGTGCTTTTAAAGGACTGGTTGCCCGCGGAAACTTTGTGACGGATGTCCGATGGGAGAATGGCATGTTAACTGAGCTGCAGGTTCTTTCCAGAGCCGGCGGCGTCTGCGAGATTCGTTATCCCGGCCTGGGAGATACCCACCGATATGAGACAGAAATTTGTCGGGGAACCCTTTACCGGATACGGGAAGACGGGATAAGATGGGAGACTGAGCCGGGGGACCGGCTTTCTATTATAAAAACAGGAGGTTATAGAGCATGGAACCTAATTTAATCTATATTTTTGCAGATCAGTGGCGGGCGGAGGCGGCCGGTTTTATGAACGCGGATCAGGTCAGCACGCCGAATATGGACAGGTTCGCGTCACAGGGGGCCTGCTTCGTCAATGCATACAGCACCTTTCCTCTGTGCTCTCCCCACAGGGCCTCTCTGCTCACCGGAAAGTATCCCTTTTGCTGCGGTGTGTGGACCAACTGCAAAATCGGCCTGGAGGAGATCGTTATGCTCCGGCCCCAGGAGATCTGTATCAGCGATGTGCTAAAAGAACATGGCTATCACACAGGCTACATCGGGAAATGGCATCTGGACGCTCCGGAACAGAACTTTGTGAGGGAACCCGTGTCAGGGGCAAGGGACTGGGATGCCTACACGCCGCCGGGAGAGCGCCGTCACGGCTTTGACTACTGGCTGTCATACGGAACTTATGACGTGCACCTGGATCCTCATTATTGGTCGGATTCTCCGGAGTGGATGCGGCCGGGGAAATGGTCGGTAGAGTTTGAGACCGACAAGGCCCTGGAGTATCTGGAGGGGCGGGAGGAGCAGGGACAGCCGTTCGCGCTGTTTGTCTCCTACAATCCCCCCCATCTGCCCTATGAGATGGTTCCGGACCGCTATTATGACCAGGTGAAGGACTTAGAAATCAAATGGCGTGACAACGTGCCGGAGGCCATGCGCACCGAGGAGATGGCAGTCACCACAAGGCAGTATTTCGCGGCGGTTCAGGGAATCGACCACGAATTCGGGAGGATCCTTTCTTTCTTAAAAGACCATGGACTGGAAGAGAACACGGTGGTGGTGCTGTCTGCCGACCACGGAGATATGATGGGGTCTCAGGGACTGATGGGGAAAAACGTGTGGTATCACGAAGCCCTTCACATCCCCCTGGTGATACGCCAGAAGGGCCGTATCTGCCCCAGCCGGCAGGAAGGGGTCTTCGCCAGTCCGGATCACATGCCGACTCTCTTAGACCTTCTGGGGCTTCCGGTTCCGGAGACCTGTCAGGGCCGCAGCCATGCAGACGGGATTCTGTACGGCGCCGGCGGTCAGCCTCAGGACATGTTTATCTGCGGTTATCCGGGAGGAGCCGCCGGTGTGGCGAAATTCCAGAAGCGGGGATTTACTCACAAGGCATACGGCTGGCGGGGAATCAAGACTCCGCGCTACACCTTTATCGTGGATAATACCTGTGAGCCGGGAGGAACACAGACACAGTACTTATACGATCATGACGAGGATCCCTATGAGTTATCACCCAGGATCATTGACGGGGAATGCAGGGAACCTTTGATTCTTGAATTCAGAAAAAAACTGCGCCATTACCTGGACCTCCAGGGAGACCCCTTCCTGTTTGACGAATCCGGGGAAATACGTTAGAAAAAGATTGAGGATAAACACATGCAGGCAGCAAACCCACAATGGAATCTGGATATGACCGCCAGATGGATCACAAGATTAATCGGAAGGAAGGAAACTGCTGACCCCGCTCTTTCTCTCCGGGCACGAGAACTGGCTGAATGTGCCCTGACAGACAAAAAGGCAGGAGGCGGCACTGACCTGTGGCCGGATCTCAAGCTTCTGGAAAATTCCTCCCATATTACGGCCGCATTCCGCAGAATCAGGACCATGGCCCTGGCCTATGAAAGTCCTTTCTTAAAGGAGACTTATGGTCAGAAAGAGCTGTTTCGCGTCATCTGCGGCTGTCTGGATCGGATGAGACATTATTATCGAAGGGATATGGAGTTATTTGGAAACTGGTGGGATTTTGATATCGGAGGCGCCCAGGCCCTGATGGACAGTCTGGTGCTGATCTCGGGAGAGATTGGGGCGGACCATGAGATCACAAGACATTATCTCGAGGCGGTTCACACCTTTATACCGGTTCCGCAGCGAGCCCTGCGGCCCCATGTGGACCCTCTTGAGATGACGGGAGCCAATCTGGCAGACACCTCCTTAGTCTGTGTGCTGCGGGCTCTGTTAAAACAGGATAAAGAGGGTCTGGGACAGGTGCGCCGTGCCATGGCCGCCCTGCTTCCCTTTGTGACAGAGGATGACGGGTTCTATGAAGATGGTTCCTTTATCCAGCACCATCACATCCCATATGCAGGCGGATACGGTCCTTGTCTGCTGGATTCTTTCGAAAATATCGTGTATCTGCTGTGGAACACCCCCTATTCCGTCGCCGACCTTCCGGAATTCGGTCACACATCCCGCTGGATCCTGGATTCTTTTCTGCCGTTTCTCAGGAACGGGGAGATGATGGACATGGTAAGGGGGAGAAAGACTTCCCGCAGCCAGGAAAATGCCCATGATACCGGCAGGCTTGTCATGTCCACGGCGCTTTTGCTGGCCGAGTATCAGCCGGAAGCGGTAAAAAATAAGATCCGACAGACCGTCAGAGGTGAGATCGAGAGGAATCCCTACCAGAAGGAACGGCTTTTTCATGGTTTAAGGCCCTGCCAGGCAGAGGCGATACGCGAACTGCTGGACAGCGAGGTCAGCCCGGCCCCTCAGGAGGAATCTTACAGAGTCTACGGAAATATGGACCGGGTGGTGATCCACCGCAGGGACTTTGCCGTCGGCATCAGCATGTTTTCCAGCCGTACGGGGCGATTCTCGTTCGGCAACGGCGAAAACAAAAAGGGCTTTCATGCCTGCGAAGGTGCCGTGTATCTGTACACCGATGATGCAGGCCAGTATGACGGCTGTTATTGGCCCACTGTAGATGCCATGCGTCTGCCCGGAATCACCACAGACCACACCGGCACGGAACTGGTGCCGTGGAAAGACAATCGGAATTCCAGGACCTGGGTGGGTGGTGCGTGTCTGTCAGACCGGTACGGCAGCACCGGTATGGAGCTGGAACTGGAGCTTCCGGATTCAGACCTTACCGGGAAGAAATCGTGGTTTGCATTTGAACATGGATTGGTGTGTATGGGGACGGGAATCAGCGGAACCTCCGGTGATTTTGCGGAGACCATAGTCGAAAACCGGCGAATCGAGGAGGCCTATGTTTTTGTGGACGGAGAAGAGAAGGAACTGGGGGAGGGAGAAATCTGCGTGAAAAATCCCGGACACATCGTTCTGGAAAGCCGGTATCTGCCCATCGCCTATTATTTTCCGGTTCCGACGGAGGTTACGATAAAAAAAGAACAGAGGGACGGCTGTTGGCATGACATCAATGATAACGGCAGCACTGACCGGTTGTCCAACCGGTTTCTCAGCATTGCAGTCCCCCATCACAGCAGGCCGGAGGAGGCCGCGTACAGCTATGTGCTTGTGCCCGGCCGCGATCATATGGCCGCCTCAGAAGATACCGGAGAGTGGGCCATATTAAGCAATTCGTCGGCGGTCTCAGCGGCAGCGGAGATCTCTACCGGCCTTATGGGAATCAATTTCTGGCAGCCCGGAGCTTTTGACGGGATCAGCACCGACACTCCCTGCTCCGTTATCATGAGAAAACGGGAGGGAGAAGTGTCACTGGGGGTCGCCGACCCGACTCACCGGGCTTTGCAGATCAGGCTCCGCTTGGACGGACGGTATCGGGTCAGAGGTCTGTCGGATACCGTCCGCGCCGCAGAGGAAAAGGGTGGGATCACACTGGTGATTTCCACGGAAAATTCCCGGGGAAGAACTCATCTCATCACCCTGAAACTATGAGTTCCCTTTTCGGTACTGGGATGGGGTTACACCGAATTTTTCCTTGAAGATACGGGTGAAGTAGGCTGGGGTATAATATCCCAGCCCTTCTGCGATCTGGCTGATGCTCTGTTCCGGGCAGGAGCGCAGAAGGGAGGCGGCTGCGGCGAGTTTCTGATTCATCACATATACGGAGAAGTTTTCTCCTTTCACGCTTTTGAACAGCCTGCTTAAGTGGGAAGCGCTGATGTGAAACAGTTCGGCTACCACAGGCAGAGTCACCTCATCATGGCAGTGATGATCGATATAGTCTGTCACCTTCTCGATCAGCTTGGTATCCGCGCTTCGGCTTTCCGCGTTGCGGGCCTCGTGATAGAGATGGATCATGAAATAGATGCACTCCATAGAGGTATCCAGAGTGGCAGACTGATTGAAGTCGGCGATGATCTGATTCTTCCTCACAGGGTCCTCAAACAGGCCGATCTCCTTACACAGACGGAAGACGATCCCATAGATCTGCATCACAAAGGTGTTGGCATCCTGATAGGAGCAGGGTCCTTCGTGGATCCGGGTGATCGAGTCAGTCAGACGTTCGGTCAGTTCCGCAATCCGGTCCGCCCGAAACAGGGATTCCAGATGGGTTCGTTCCTTTTCATCCAGGGCAAAGGGCTGTTCTTCCTTTTTGCGTATGAAGCTCGGAGTAAAGGTATTTCCGTAATTGCAGATAAAGAAATACTGAAGATACTGCTGGGACTCCCTGTAAAGCCGGCAGATTTCTTTCAGCTCTGCAGTGTAGCCGGAGACCGCCTGGTTGACAGGCACATGAAGTTTGGCATGCAAAAAAGACGTCAGGCGGCCGGCGTTTTCCAGAAAATCATCATATTGCTCTCTGTCCAGATTCATCAGAACTGCCACCTGATTATCCGGGTGGGTTTCGGCCATATGGACGATGGTGCTCTTAAACCATCCGTCGATCAGCTCTTTGGCTTTTTCTGTCAGATACCCTCTCTGTTCAAAATCCAGCGAATAAAAAACAGTGGGCTCAAAATCCAGAAGGATCAAACAGAATCCGGGCTCCTCAAAGGTGATGCCGCATAGTTCCAGGGGCTTTAAGATCTGTTCGGGGGAGCAGTCGTTATCGTGGAGCAGCTGAATCAGTATCTTGTAGCGCAGCACGTCGACATTGGCACAGGTGGTCTTTCGGATATCATCGATCTGATTTTCCAGGAAGGAAAAGGCTTCCTCGATGGCCTTTAAGTCATCCTGGGAGTCGGGGAGGGAGCTGCCGATGTCAAATTTTGTGCGGAGCACATGGATGGGTCGATAGACCCTGCTGGATATTTTCTGTACCGCGATCAGGGAGCACAGTATAGTCAGAAGAATAAACATCAGGATGAACTGACTGATCACGGTGGACTCTTCTTTCAGGATATTGATCGGCACATAGGAGAGATAGGTCCAGTCGGACTCTTCCGATTCCACCCAGGTGAGACAATATCTGGTATCTTCATATGTAAAGTCATAGTAATAGCGATTTTCGACGGGAGCATTCGGGATTATGGTTTTTAAGGTATCCCAGTCTAAGGCGGAGTTGGTGTTTTTAAAAAGGGGCTCTCCCTCCGGAGAAAGGATAAAAAGCCCTCCGGTCCATGCAAACTGCCGCTTTAAGTCCTCCAGGAACAGGTCCTCGTTGAAATGGATGGCGATAAAGCCCTGGCTTTCCCAGTGGGAGGAATAGAGAGGGATGGAGTGCAGGAGCGTAAGGCTGTCCCTGCTGCCACGGTCCCGTTTGCCCTCTGTCAGATAAATCAGCTTCTGGGGAGAGTCGGCGGTTGCATCCAGATAGGTAGTCAGAGGAAGGATCTCATCGACAAGCTCCATGGAATCCGACACCCGATACCGAAGGCCGAAGGTGTTGTCCAACAGAAGATCCTCCTGCTTTTGATACAGGGTGATGTGTTCGATATAGTCGTTTTGTATGGACAGATTGACAATCTGCTGAAAGCTTTTTAATAGGCCGCTGTCAGAAAGTCTGCTTCCGTAGGAGAAAAAGTTGGTCAGCTCCAGGGAGGTGTATTCTCCCAAAAAAGAGTCTTTGAACAGGTTCATGGTATTGGAATACAGGCTCTGGTCAGCGTACTGCTGAATCTGCTTCAAAATCTGGCGGTTTGCTTCCCTCAGCTTCTGATCATAGCGGTTTCCCAGAAGATACCAGCTGACTCCCGCCGAGAGGCAGACAAGAATAATACTGAAAATCGCAAAGGGAGCAAGGATCCGATAATAAAAATTGTGTTTGCGATAGGGCTGAAAAAAAGATTCCAATTTAGACAATATCAATATCTTTACAGCATGAAACTTTGTGGATAACATGTAAAGCGCTCTCTTTCATATACCGGCAAAAGCTGCGGCAGTGTTTCATGCGGCAGCTTTTGCGGCAGTTAAATCCTTATAAATAAATCAGTTGGTTCCCAGAAGCCTTGCCGTCTCCGCGGCGATGCCCTCCGGTGTCAGGTTGGGATCCGTGGGGTCCCAGGTCTGCTCGAAGGCAATCTCCGCCGCGATGGTGGGACGCTCGAAGGGTCCCGGAACGGGGCTGTTGTACACGGTAACGGAGGTGCCCAGGGGGCAGTGGTCATAGATCCACTTGGAGTCGGCCGTGGTCAGACGGATACATCCGGCAGAGCGGGCGATGCCAAGGTTGTTGTAGGTGCTGGCCCACACGGTGTAGGGGTTCTGGGCGCTGTAGATGATGGAGTGCATCAGGATGGAAAGCCCTGAGCCCAAGCGTGTCGCGTACTGGGTGTACACGTCGTTGATCATCAGGCGCCAGCGATACTTCTCCGGCGTGCGGAAGGTGCCGATGGGCGTGTCGTCGCCGGTGGAGGTGAGGAAGGATTTCACCGGGATGATGAAACCGTTGCCGCCGTCCTGGGCATATACGGTCAGACAGTTCATCTGCTTGTTGATCTTGATTTCAAAGGGTCCGCCGCTGCCGATGATGGGTTCCACATCAGTGACAAGCCGCCCGGTTTCGTCAAAGTAATACTTGTAGCCGTCGATGTACTGCCACCCGGTAACGGGGTAGGAATCCACAAAGTAGTAGCGGTCGTTTTCCAGCCATCCCCATCCGGTGAAGTTGGATCCGTCGCCGTGAATGTAGCGCATGGCGTTGTCTATGTATTGAATTCCGTCGGCGTGGGCCGACACCACAGGGCTGTTGCCGTTCCCCTCCGGCCCCGTCCCCTTCCGGAAGAAAGCCATCTGGTAGCCGGTGATATACAGCCCCTGGTTCATGGTTCCGGCGGTCTGGCCGTTCTTGGCCCAGCCGGTCTGCTGCCCGTCGCTTAAGGTAGTGGTGTAATAGATGTCATAGTCATTGGCTACCGGTCCGGCGAAGCGGCACTGGATGGCCTCAATGGGGGCAAAATCTGCCGGAATCGGGGTCTCTTCCCCGTGCATGACCCACCTGGTCCAGCCGTTTGCGGACGTGTAGGCGCGGTACAGAAAATCTCCGTGGATATTTTCCAGGAAAGTGGAGATAGAGTAAAACTGACGGCCGTCTACAGAGATCCACTGGTCGTTGACAAAGGGCTGGGACCACTGGTGCACATCTGTGAGCAGAATGGTAGTCTGCAGTCTCGGCGCTCTCTGGGGAACGGTAAGGATATTATTGACAGGGACTTCTTCCTGAACGGGGGTCTCTCCCTGTCCGGCCGAGCCCTCCTGCCCCGCCGTGCCATCCTGTCCGTTCTCCGGGGGATTCGTCTGTTCCTGTCCGGATTCCTGAGACTCCTGTATATCGGGATTCAGACGCGGATCAAATGCCGGACCGTAATTTTCTTCCGGGGCAGCAAGTGCGCAGAGAGCGCTTCCAGTCAGCATCACAACCGTGAGAGAAAGAGTCAGCCCCAATCGTTTGATTCGATTCATTGGTTTTTCCTCCTGTAATAGTAATGTAGCATCTGTTAATTTACCACATTCAGGCGGAAAATGCCATATCTGATTTACATTTTATGGGGGATATTGTAAAATGAAAGGTAATGGCAAGGGAAAAGTAATAAAATTGTTTGATGTCGGGGGAAGGCGATGGAGAGGAATTTCGGAAAAGTGATGGTCAGCATCTGCTGTATCACATACAATCAAAAGGAGTATATCCGGGATGCCCTGGAAGGGTTTCTGGGGCAGAGGACGGATTTTTCTTATGAGGTGCTGATCCACGACGACGCGTCCACGGACGGCACGGCGCAGATCATACAGGAGTACGCCGAGCGGTTTCCCCATATGATCCGGCCTGTCCTGCAGACGGAGAACCAGTACTCCAAGGGGCTGACCAATGTGAGCGGGACCTATAATTTTCCAAGGGCACAGGGGAAATACATCGCCATGTGCGAGGGGGACGACTACTGGTCAGACCGGGACAAGCTGCAGAGGCAGGTGGATTTTATGGAACGGCATCCCGGGTGTTCTCTGGTGTTTCACAGCGCCCGGGTGGAGGTTTTGGGAAAGGCTTTTACGGAGCGCCGGATGCGGCCTTACAGAAGGAGCAGGAAGGTGATGCCGGAGGAGATCATCGATAAGACCTCCGGGTATCCTACGGCCTCCCTGATGTTTCGGACAGAGATGGTGAAGAGCCTGCCGGAGTTCTATGTCAATGCCCCCATCGCGGACATCCCGCTGCAGCTGATGGCGGCACAAAGAGGGTGGGCTTACTATATGGACCGGCCTATGTGCGTGTACCGACTGGGGGGAGCCGCATCCTGGACCACCCTGATGAAACAGGGGGATTACGAGAGAAAACAGAGGGAATATGCCTGTGCCATGAGGGACATGTACCGGGCATTTGACAGGGAGAGCGGCGGAAGGTTCCACGGCACGGTGGAACACGCCGTGAGACGGCTCTGGTATCTGACCCAGGTGAACAGACGGCAGTTTTCGGTGATTCTGGCCAGGGAGAACCGATCCCTGTACCGGGAGCTGAATCTGAGGACCCGGTTTTTTATCCGGTTTGAGAGCCGTCTTCCGGGGACCTATGGGCGTCTGCAGCGGTGGTTTCACGGTGTGGGCCGATGAGAGGCCGACTGCGGGATAAAAGGCAGAACAGAAAGCAGAGGAGACATTGTGGCTGAGACCGAGATGAGACAGAAATTAGCAAAAGGTCTGTTCTGGAAACTGTTGGAGAACGGAGGTGCCCAGGGGGTTCAGTTTGTGATCACCATGATCCTGGCACGGCTTTTGACTCCGGCGGAGTATGGCGTGGTGGGGATTATCATGGTATTTATCACCATCGCCAACGTGTTTGTGCAGAACGGATTCAGTACGGCGCTGGTGCAGAAGAGGAGGGCGGACCCGGAGGATTTCTCGTCGGTCTGCTGGTTTGAGCTGGCAGCGGCCCTGGTGATGTACGGGATCCTGTACGGCCTGTCGGGAGGCATCGCCGCCTTTTATAAGATCCAGGTGTTAAAGCCCATCGTGCGGGTGCTGGGCCTGGTACTGTTTCCGGGGGCGGTGATCTCGGTGCAGACTGCCTATGTGTCCAGAAATATGGAATTTAAGGGTTTGTTTGTCTCCACTCTGGCAGCTTCCCTCGTCTCCGGCGCGGTCAGCATCGCGATGGCTTTCGCCGGCCTGGGAGTGTGGGCCATGGCAGGGCAGCAGATGACCTACTATCTGGCGCTGATGACGGCGCTTTTTGTCACCGTGTCCTGGAAGCCCCGGAGATGTTTTTGCCTGGGGCGGATTAAGGAGATGTTCTCCTTTGGGTGGAAGGTGCTGTGCGCCTCTCTCCTGGACACGGTTTTTAACAATTTGTATGGACTTTTTATCGGAAAGATTTATAATGAAGAATTATTGGGAAGCTATAATCGGGGGGAACAGTTCCCCAAACTGATCGCCGGCAATCTGGGAGCGGCGATTCAGGCAGTGCTTCTGCCGGCATTTTCCGCCAGACAGGATGACCCGGTTCAGATGTGCCAGATGGCCCGGAGGGTGATGAAGCTCAGCGCCTTCGCGGTGCTTCCCATGCTGTTTGGGCTGTTTGGGGTGGCAGACACCCTGATCCTGGTTCTTTTGGGGCCAAAGTGGCTGATCTGCGTGCCGTTTCTGCGGATCATGTGTGTGGCCTACTGTTTTTGGCCTATCCACATCATCAACCTCCAGGCGGTCAACGCCATGGGGCGCAGCGACGTTTTCCTGAAACTGGAGATCGCAAAGAAGGTCTTAAGCCTGCTGGCGCTGCTCATAGGCGTGAGGTACTCCGTGTATGTGATGGTGGGATTGAAGGCGGTACAGGATTTTCTGTGCACCTTTGTCAACGGTGCGCCCAACAGAAGGCTGCTGGGGTACAGCATTTGGCAGCAGTGGAGAGATATCCTGCCCTCCGCCTTTCTGGCGGCGTTTATGTGCCTCATCGTCATGGCGGCGGGACAGGTGCTGGCATGGATGGCGCCGGGGATCCGGCTGGTGATCCAGATCGGCGCGGGAGCCGGCTTGTATGTGGTGCTGGCATGGGGATTTCGGATGGAAAGTTTTCGGTATCTGTGGAGTATGGCGAGAGAGCGAAGGAAGAGAGCGCAAGGAGAATAAGATGGGAGAGACGATTTTGGTGACGGCCATCGGTTCTTTTTCCGCCAGAGCAGTCATCGACGGCTGCCGGCGGGAAGGGCTTCGGGTCATCGGGTGTGATATCTACCCGGAGAAATGGGTGGTAAATTCAAAGGAGACGGACGTGTTTTATCAGGCCCCCTACGCCACGGACCGGGACAACTATAAGAGGTTTCTGACCCAGCTGTGCCGGAGGGAGTCGGTGGACTACCTTCTGCCGCTGACAGACGCGGAGATCGATGTGTTTCAGGGCTGGGAGGATGCCGAGAGAGAACTGGGGGCAGTGCTGTGTATCTCCGGCCGCCAGGCTGTGGCCCTGTGCAGGGATAAGGAGAAGATGGAGAAATTTCTGACTCCAAAGGGGATCTGTCACCCCATTCCGGGAAGGAAGCTTTCGGAGGTGGCGGAGTGTGAGGCGGCCTCCGGCTATGGGGATCTTGCCTATCCGCTGGTGTTAAAGCCGGTGGACGGCAGGAGCAGCCAGGGGCTGCGCATAGTGGGCAGCCCCAAGGAGATGGAGCTGGCGGTGGAGCTGTCCTGCAAGACAGCGGACCGATATCTGGTTCAGCCTCACATATCCGGGCGCATTGTCACGGTGGACACGGTGAGGAATCCCCACACGGACCAGGTGGTGTGTGTCCCCAGGCGGGAGCTTATCAGGACCCACAACGGAGCGGGGGTCTCGGTCTATGTGTTCCGAAGCCACCAGCTGGAGGCGCAGTGCGAGGCCATGGCCCGGGCAGTGGGGATCTGCGGGTGTGTCAATTTTGAATTTATCGAGCATGAGGAAGAAGACGGAGGGCTTGCGTGGTACTTTCTGGAGTGCAACGCGAGATTTTCCGGCGGAGTGGCATTTTCCTGTATGGCAGGCTATGACATGGTGAGGAATCATCTGGGCTGCTTTCGCGGGAGGGAGTTGGAGCCTGCAGGGGAGATCCTGGAGCAGTACATTGCCAGAAGATATGAAGAGCATGTGATGTAGAGGAGGCGGACAGATGAGCGAGAAACGAGAAGACCCTATCCTGGTGACCAGGTCCCTTCTGCCGCCTCTGGAAGAGTATGTGGAGATGCTAAAGCCTATCTGGGACAGCGCATGGCTGACCAACATGGGCACTTACCACGAGGAGTTTAAGAGACAGCTGAAGAGTTACCTTATGGCTCCCAATCTGGAGCTGTTTGTCAACGGCCATATGGCCCTGGAGCTGGCGATCCAGGCTATGGAGCTGGAGGGGGAGGTGATCACCACCCCGTTCAGCTTTTCCTCCACCGCCCACGCCATCGTGAGAAACGGGCTGACGCCGGTATTCTGCGACATCAACCCGGAGGACTACACCTTAGACGTGGACATGCTGGAGGATCTGATCACGGACAGGACCTGCGCCATCGTGCCGGTCCATGTCTACGGCAACCTGTGCGATGTGGAGAGAATCGAAACGATCGCCGAAAGCCACGGCCTGAAGGTGATCTATGATGCCGCCCACACATTCGGGGAGGAGCTGGACGGGAAAGGAGTGGGCCGGTGGGGGGATGCCTCCATGTTCAGCTTCCACGCCACCAAGGTGTTCAACAGCATCGAGGGAGGCGCGGTGACTTTTCGGGACCCGAAGCTAGAGGAGCGGCTGTACCAGCTGAAAAATTTCGGCATCACAGGCTATGAGAGCGTGGAGCATGTGGGGGCCAACGGCAAGATGAACGAGTTTCAGGCCGCCATGGGGCTGTGCAATCTGCGGTATGTAGAGGAGGCCATCGGGAGGCGGAGATCTCTGGTGATGCGCTACCGCAGCCGGTTGGACGGCATCGAGGGCATCCGGCTGTGCCGGGAGAATCCCAGAGTGCGCTATAATTATGCCTACATGCCAGTGGTTTTTGACGGGTACGGGGCCACAAGAGACGAGATTTTTCAGGTCTTAAAGGAACATAATATCCATGTGAGGAAATATTTTTATCCCTGTATCAATGACTATGCCTGCTATCGGGATCGATATCGGAAGGAGGAGACGCCGGTGGCTGCCAGGATCTCCGGGCAGGTCCTGACTCTTCCCCTCTATCCGGAGCTTCCGACAGAGGTGGTGGATGAGGTCTGCCAGGTGATCCGGGAGGCAGGCAGGGGATGAGGGGTGAAACCGGGAAAGCAGGAGCGGATATTATGAGGGAAAAGGTGCTGGTGGTGATACCGGCTTACAACGAGGAAGCGAATATCGAGGCCGTGGTGGAGGAGCTGGTCCGGGATTATCCGGAATTGGACTATCTGGTGGTCAACGACGGATCGAGGGACAGGACCGGCGCCATCTGCAGGGAAAAGGGATACAACCTTTTGGACCTCTCCGTCAATCTGGGGCTGGCAGGGTGTTTTCAGGCCGGGATGAAGTATGCCTGGCAGAAGGGCTACGCCTATGCGGTCCAGTTTGACGGCGACGGGCAGCACCGGCCGGAGTATATCGACAGTATGCGGCGAAAGATGGAGGAAGGGTACGAGATCGTCATAGGAAGCCGGTTTGTCTCAGGGAAAAAGGATTTTTCTCCCAGGATGATCGGAAGCCGTCTCATCGCCGGGGCCATTTTTCTGACCACCGGGGTCCGGTTAAAGGACCCCACCTCGGGGATGCGGATGTTCGGCCGGGACATGATCCGGGAGTTTGCGCTGAACTTAAACTACGGCCCGGAGCCGGACACGGTCTCCTATCTCTTAAAGCAGGGGGCAAAGGTAGCGGAGGTGCCGGTGGAGATCATGGAGCGAACCGGGGGGGAGAGCTATCTGAAGCCCGGGGTGGCGGCCAGGTACATGGCGCGGATGCTGCTCTCCATCCTTCTGATCCAGAACTTCAGAAAACGGTGACGGACAAGTCTTGACAGGACGCAGAAGGAAGGCGGACGAGGAGAGGAGGCGCAGACGGGATGAGGGCGATGACGAAGCGGTGGACCGGCCTTCTCATGAGGACCGGACCCGACAGGGAAAAACAGAATATCCTCTGGAACATGGCGGGAAGTTTCTGCTATGCCTTTGCCAGCATGGTGCTGTCCTTTCTGGTCATGGGACTGGCGGGGGAGGACGAGGGCGGCATCTTTGCCTTCGGCTACAGCACCTTTGGCCAGCAGATGTTTATCCTGGCATATTTCGGGATCCGCCCCTTTCAGATCACCGACGGGGCGGAGGAATACCGGTTTGGGGATTACCTGCATCACCGGTACGCCACCTGCCTTCTGGCAGCGGCGGCGGGGGCAGGATACCTTATGGTGTCCGGCTATACGCCCTACAAGGCGGCGGTGATCTTTCTTTTGGTGTGCTGGAAGACGGCAGACGGGTTCGCGGATGTGTACGAGTCGGAATTTCAGAGAAGGGGACATCTGCACCTGACGGGAAAGTCCAACACCTTTCGGACCATCCTGTCGGTGGGGACCTTTCTGGCCGCTCTTTTGCGGAGCAAAAGCCTGATCTGGGCCTGCGTTGCAGGGGTGGCGGCTCAGGCAGGGGGGATTCTCCTGTTTGATATCCTGGTGGCAGAGCGCCTTCCGGGGGTGGACTTTAGCTGGGACAAGGGCCGTATAAGGCCTCTGACAGCACAGACGCTGCTGTTATTCGTGTCCGTCTTTTTGGACTTCTATATTTTTTCCGCGGCAAAATATGCCATCGATACCTGTATGGATGACAAAGCCTCCGGATATTTCAATATCATTTTCATGCCTACCTCTGTGATCAATCTGGCGGCCGGTTTCGTCATCCGCCCGGTTCTCACCGATCTGACCGGGAGATGGAACAGGGGGCAGGTCCGGGAGTTTGCAGGAAGGCTTCTGGGGATTTCCCGTATCATCGGGGCATTGGGCCTCCTGGCGGTGGTGCTGGCGGCGGGTCTGGGACAGCCGGTTCTGTGGGTGCTGGAACAGGTGCTGGGCAGCGGCTACGAGGGAAGCCTTACCCGCTATCATATCCCCTTTGTCCTGATCATCATAGGCGGAGTCTGCTACGGGTTTCTGAACCTTCACTACTATGCCCTTGTGATCATGAGACGGCAGAAGGCCATCTTTGGGATCTATGCCGCCCTTGCCCTGCTGGCGGCAGTTCTGGCACCGGCTCTGGTGAGGAGAGAGGGGATCATGGGGGCTGCGGGGGCTTATCTGATTCTGATGGCAGTGATGGCTGCGGCTTTTGCCGTGGGAACCTGGGGAGGGATTCGGTCAGCGAGGGGCGGCAGAAGATGAGAGGGTTTATGATGACGGACGGAAGGAGGGAATTGTATGGGCGGATTGTGGGAGCCTGAGGTGGATGTGCTGATTCCGGTGTATCGGCCGGGAGAGCGGTTTGAGAGGCTTCTTGAGAGGCTTTGGAGACAGAGCTATGGGATAAACCAGGTGATTGTGGTGAATACGGGGGAGGAGTTTTGGGATGAGGAGAGGTTTGGCGGAGGGGGAAGAGTTGAGGTGCACCATGTGACGAAGGAGGAGTTTGATCATGGTGGGACCAGGAACCTGGCGGCGGGGTACTCGGACGCCCAGGTGATGATTTTTATGACGGATGACGCCCTGCCCCGGGATCGGTATCTGGTGGAGAACCTGGTGAGAGCCTTGGGAGGGAAGGGGCCTGGCGGGGAGACGGTGGCCATGGCTTATGCCAGACAGCTTCCGGACAGGGACTGCAGGCCTGTGGAACGGCTGATCAGGAGGTTTAATTATCCGGGGGAGGGGAGAGTGAAGACCCTGAGAGATCTGCCGGAGCTGGGGATCAGGACTTTTTTTGCCTCCAATTCCTGCTGCGGATATCGGAGGAAGGTGTTTGATGAGATGGGGGGATTTATTTCCCAGGCCATTTTTAATGAGGATATGATCTATGCGGCGGGGGTGATTAAGGGCGGGTATGCCGTCGCCTATGAGCCGAAGGCCAAGGTGACGCACTCTCACAATATGACTCTTGTGCAGCAGTTTCGGCGGAATTTTGACCTGGCAGTGTCTCAGGCGGATCACCCGGAGGTCTTTGGGGGTGTGCCCTCGGAGGGGGAGGGGATCCGCATGGTGGGAAAGGTGGGCCGGTGGCTGGTTCAGAGCGGACAGGCCGGGCAGATACCCAGGCTCATCGCCGGCAGCGGAGGTAAATATTTGGGGTATCGTTTGGGAAAGCTATATAGGAGACTTCCAAAACCCGTGATTTTAAAGTGTACCATGAACAGGGAATACTGGGAGAGAAGGTGGAGGGAGCAGATATGATGACGATGACCCTTCGGGCAGCGCTGATTCTGGTGTCGGTGGGGACGTTTCTTCAGATGATGAGGAAGATTCGGCAGTCTAAGGTACAGATCGAGAGCGCCATCTTCTGGATCGTCCTGGCCATGGTTTTGGTGGTGTACAGCATCGTCCCGGCGGCCGCGGACTTCTGCGCCCGGCTGCTGGGGATTTATTCTACGGCCAATTTTTTGTTTTTGGTGGCTATTTTTCTGCTGATCGTCAAGGTGTTCCATATGACCATTCAGATCTCTCAGCTGGAGACGAAGATTAAGGAGCTGGTGCAGCAGATGGCTCTTGAGGAGAAAAAACATGAAGAGGAACTCTAAGATATGGCTGTGGGGGATGGTAACCGTGGCTGTTCTCTTTGGGTGGCATTTTCTGGATGTGAGGGCCGGGGCTTCGGCCACCGGGGACGGATGGCTTAGGGGCCGGTATCTGTGGCTTGGGGCGTCGGTTCTCGGCGGTCTGGGGATCTTTGGATATGCTTTGAGGAAAGGGGAGGGGAAGGGGCGGCAGATCCCTCTGGAATCTCTCTACGCGGCGGCGGGGCTGTGTCTGGGGATACTGTACATGGCGGTGCTGCCGCCTCTCTCAGCCCCCGATGAGGTCAGCCACTATATCAGCGCCTATCAGCTGTCAAGCCGGATCCTGGGGCAGCCGTCCAACTCGGCCACCGGCCATGTGCTGGTGCGGGCTCAGGATATGTGGCTGGAGGACGTGGACGGGATCTATAGGTATGAGACGGGGGAGGACGGTTATGCCCGGGCCTCCTCGGATGATACAGAGACGGCGCGGATCCTGGGAGGGGTTCTCGCCGAGGAGACCTACCGGACCCTGCGGGAACAGGGGATTACCGGGAGAATACTTCCCGATGGGGGGAGACCCATGGAAGCGGATGAGCCGGTGGTGTCGGTTCAGCCTCCGGTGGTCACCACTCCCATAGCCTATGTGCCCCAGGCCATCGGGATCGCGGCTGCGAGACTTCTTCACCTCAATGCCGTAGGCCTGGTATTTCTGGGGCGGGTGTGCAATCTGCTGTTTTTTGTAGGGATGACATGGCTGGCCATGAGGCGGCTGCCTTTTGGGAAAGAGGTGCTGTTCGGCGTGGCCCTGCTTCCCATGACCCTCCATCTGTCGGCATCCATGTCCTATGATGTGCTGATCATGGGCTCCATGTTCTATCTGACAGCGGTGTGTCTGGACCTGGCCTTTGAGAAGGAGCGGGTGACGCTGCAGGATGTGGCGGTGCTGGCGGTGATCATGGCGGCGGCAGGTCCCTGTAAGATGATCTACGGGGTCTTTATGGGGCTGTGTCTCCTGATTCCCGTCAGGAAATTCGGGGGAGTGAAGGGCTGGGGGCTGGCCGCTCTTGCGGTGGCCGGGGCCTGGGCGGTGTCCATGGCCGCGGTAAACGCGGGGACCATCGCCGCCTATGCCGCAGAGACCGAGAGCAGTGTGCCGTGGGGGGAGGAGGCGGCTTACAGTTTCAGCTACGTTCTCCATCACCCTTATGAGACGGCGAAGATTTTCTATCAGACCCTGCTGTGGCAGCTGGAGGTCTATCACCGAACCATGATCGGCGGTTATCTGGGCAATCTGGATGAGATTCTGGATGTGCCTTACGGGGCAGTGGTGCTGTTTACCGTCTGCCTTCTGTGTCTGGCCATGAAAAAGCCCGGGGAATCACAGAGGATGTCTGCGGGAAACCGGATCTGGATCGGGGTGCTGTGCGGTGGTTGCGCCTTTGGAGCCATGTTCTCCATGCTGATCGCCTGGACCGCGCTGAGTTCGGCGGTCATCAGCGGAGTCCAGGGAAGGTATTTTCTGCCCTTTCTGCCGGTCCTTCTCATGGCCCTCAAAAATGACACGATAGTTTTGACAAAGAATGGAAACCGTAGTATATTGTATCTGATGTGCTGCGCCAACGGTTATGTGCTTGTGCGGCTTTACGCCACCGTGTGTATCAGGCTGTAGGAGGGCCGGGACAGCAAAAACGTTGTCTCCGAGGAGACGGGCAGGGGACAGGAACTACAGAGAAAGAGAGAGGGAGAAGCGATCATGGGAAAGATCACTGTGACACCATGTAAGATAGAAGGGCTTTATGTCATCGAGCCCACTGTGTTTCGGGATGAGAGAGGATATTTTGTGGAGACTTATAATCAGAAGGACTTCGAGGAGGCGGGGCTGACCCTGAATTTTGTCCAGGACAACCAGTCCATGTCCGTCCGGGGAGTTCTCCGAGGCCTGCACTTTCAGAAACACTATCCCCAGGGAAAGCTGGTGCGTGTGGTAAGAGGAACCGTGTTTGATGTGGCCGTGGATCTTCGGGCAGAGTCGAAGACCTACGGACAGTGGTTCGGGGTGGAGCTGTCGGCGGAGAACAAGAAGCAGTTCTATATCCCGGAAGGATTTGCCCACGGATTTTTGGTGCTGTCCGACGAGGCGGAGTTTGCCTACAAGTGCACGGACTTCTATCACCCGGGCGATGAGGGCGGCCTGGCATACGACGATCCGGAGATCGGAATCCGGTGGCCGATCGCGGAGGACATGGACCTGATTATCTCCGAAAAAGACCAGAAATGGGGAGGACTCAGAGAGACTTTCCAATTTCACAATGTGTAAGGAAGTGCCCCTATGGATTACGTGATGTCCCTGGCAAGGGATGTGATAAAGAAGCGGAGACTGATCGCGGATCTTGCAAAAGCCGATTTTCGAAAGCGGTTTGTAGGATCCTATTTTGGCATCCTGTGGATGTTCGTGCAGCCGGTGGTCACGGTGGCGATCTATTATTTTGTGTTCGGAATCGGGTTCCGCAACACCAACCCCATAGAAGGGGTGCCCTATGTGCTGTGGCTGGTTCCCGGCATCGTCCCCTGGTTCTATTTCAGCGAGACCTTAAACGCGGGGACCAACTGCCTCTCTGAGTACAGTTACCTGGTAAAGAAGGTAGTATTCCGGGTAGAGATCCTGCCGGTGATCAAGATGCTGTCCTGCCTCATGGTCCATGTGATTTTTCTCTTTATCATGACAGCTCTCTATCTGTGCTTTGGCTGGCCGCCAAGACTAAGCTGGATTCAGACCGTCTACTACACCTTTGCCCTGACCGTACACGCCCTGGCCATCGTATATTTCACCAGTGCCGTCCAGGTATTCTTCAAAGATATGGCCCAGATCGTAGGCATCTGCCTTCAGTTTGGCATGTGGCTGGTGCCAATCATGTGGCAGGAGGAGCAGTTTGCCGACAGAAGCATCTACCCCCTTCTCTGCCGCATCATAAAGCTGAACCCCGTCTACTACATCATAGTCGGCTACCGGGACAGTTTCGTCCTCGGCAACTGGTTCTGGCAGCGCCCCACCCTGACCCTCTACTTCTGGGCCACCACAGCCTGCCTGTTCCTCATAGCCCTAAAAGTATTCAAACGCCTCCGCCCCCACTTCTCCGATGTGCTGTAGCTTTTAGAGGCCTTTTCTGCCAGAGTTCCTGGCTGCCAGAACAGCTAAGAGGAGGCCCCTTTTTTCAGAGCTTGCCAGGATGTAGTCCGGAGAACTGCTGTATTCCCGATGAAGGGCATTTGCCCCGCCGGTCCTTAGGGCGTGTCTTTCAGCGCCCTTAGTACCGCTGCAGGGGCAACAAGAGCGAAAGCGTCCCTGAATGGGAATACAGCAGTTCTCCGGACGGCCCCCTGCCGACACTTAAAAAACCCCGAGGTAAAAATTCATGGAAAACGCTATCACTGTGAAAGACGTGACAAAAATATACAAGATTTACGACAAACCCATCGACCGTCTCAAGGAGTCTCTCCATCCCCACCACAGAGAGTATCACAAGAAATTTTATGCCCTGAACCACATCTCCTTTGAGGTGAAAAAGGGGGAGACGGTGGGGATCATCGGGACCAACGGGTCAGGGAAATCCACCATACTGAAGATCATTACCGGAGTGCTGTCGCCCACGGCGGGGACCGTGGAGGTGGAGGGCAGTATCTCGGCTCTTCTGGAGCTGGGAGCCGGGTTCAACTCGGATTACACGGGCATCGAAAACATCTATATGAACGGAACCATGATGGGATTTTCCAGAAAAGAGATGGAGGCAAAGCTTCAGGATATTCTGGATTTTGCGGATATCGGGGATTTTGTGTATCAGCCGGTGAAGACCTATTCCAGCGGTATGTTTGTCCGCCTGGCCTTTGCCCTGGCCATCAACGTGGAGCCGGAGATTCTGATTGTGGATGAGGCCCTGTCTGTGGGGGATGTGTTTTTCCAGTCCAAGTGTTACAGGCGGATGGAAGAGATCCGGAAGAAGGGAACCACCATCCTCATGGTGACCCATGACATGGGCAGCATCATCAAGTACTGCGACAAGGTGGTTCTGCTGAACCGGGGCAGCTTCGTGGCCGAGGGCGCACCGGGACATATGGTGGATCTGTATAAAAAGATCCTGGCCAACCAGATGGATTCCCTTCACGAAGAACCGGACCAGGTCCATGATTTTTCGGGCGAAGGAGCACGGGGGGGACGACATGAGGGACTGATGAAGGAGAAGCTGACCATCAACCAAAACCGCACGGAGTACGGCGACGGGCGGGCGGAGATCTACGATCTGGGGCTGTTGGATGAGAGAGGGAATCTGACCAATCTGCTCCTTAAGGGGGAAAATTTTACCATTAGGGAGAAGATCCGGTTCCACGCACAGATCCAGAGCCCTATTTTTACTTACACAATCAGGGACAAGAAGGGGACGGATTTAAGCGGCACCAACACCATGTTTGAGGGGACGGATATCCGCCCGGTGGGGCCGGGGGATGAGTATGAGGTCTCATTTACCCAGAGGATGACCCTCCAGGGCGGAGAGTATCTGCTGTCCATGAGCTGTACCGGATTTGAGATGGGGGAACATGTGGTGTACCACCGTCTCTATGATGTGGCTAACATCACGGTGATCTCCAACAAGAACACGGTGGGAGTGTACGATATGGAGTCTGCGGTGGAGGCCCATAAGATTGAGGGGTAAAAACCATTGATTGACAGTCTGGAGGTCGGAATGAGAGACAGCGACAGAGAGCTTGGCAGGGAACTGTGGGATATTTTAGAGCAATATAAAGGCGATCGGCATCAGATTTTGAAGGATCATGTGAGACTTGACTTTCTCTATGCCCTGTCGGATCAGAGAGAGAATCTGATGGACTGGTATCCCTTTGCCGCAGAGGGCGCCCTGCTGCAGGTGGGCTCCGGCTACGGGGCTCTGACCGGGGTCTATGCCGGGAAGGTATCTCGGGTGGATGTGCTGGATGAGTCCTGGGAGAAC
The DNA here is from genome assembly GCA_022792815.1 of Hungatella sp. GTDB lineage: Bacteria > Bacillota > Clostridia > Lachnospirales > Lachnospiraceae > UBA3402. The sequence goes on along the minus strand of JAAWBS010000029.1, from coordinate 39,912 downwards.
CTGGAGGTGAACCGGCTGCGCCATGTGACCCTGGGAGGGCGGGAAAATATCGGTTATCACACAGGGCGGCTCTGCGGGTACGCCAGGACCTGCGAAGACAGGTATGACTATGTGGTGTTTGTGGGAAGTATGGGAGAGCAGGCAGCCAAAGAGATCCAGGCGGCCAAGGGGCTGCTGAGACCGGGAGGGGAGATTCTGGTTGCTGTCTGCAACCCCTTTGGAGTCAAGTATTGGGCCGGGGCGGCCCCGGACCGATACAGTTTTTCTAAGAAGGCGCTTCTCGCGCTTCTTTCCGAGAGGGAGGACGGCGGCGACGTGGAGTTTTATTACCCCATGCCCGATTACCGTCTGCCGGTGACCGTCTTTTCCGATCAATATCTTCCGGTAAAGGGAGATCTGACCGATACGGTTACGGCTTACGACTGTTCGCCTTATCAGGCACTGGACATGGGAGCCCGTTTGGATCAGGTCTGCGAGGATGAACAGTTTGACCGATATGCCAACTCCTATCTGGCTGTCTTTCGGCGGGAGGGGAAGCCGGCAAAGGATGCCGTCAGCTATGTGAAATATAACCGCACCAGGAGGAAAGAATTCCAGATTAAGACGGAGATCTTCGGAGAACCCAGACAGGTGGAGAAGACTGCCCTTGTAGAAGAGGGGCGGGAACATATCCGGGCCTTTGAGGAAAAATACCGGTTATTAAGCTGTCAATACGAGAATTTACAGTTTGCCAAACCGCAGATGGCGCTTATGGAGGAAATAAGCGTCTGCTTTCCTTATCTGGAGGGGAAGGCTCTCTCGGAACTTTTGGGACAGGAGATACGGGAGGGAAAGGCTCCGGTGAAGGCGGTTAACCGGATTATGGACGATGTGTTTGCGGTGAAAGATGCCCGGGTGCGGCCTTTCGAGGTGACGGAAGAATTCACCAGAGTCTTTGGTTCTCTGGAAAAAGCGCTGCCCGAGAGTCCCTTAAGCCTTCAGGCCTCCAACATCGATGTGCTGTTTGAGAATATTCTTCTGACCAGGGACGGCTGGTTCTGCCTGGATTATGAGTGGGTATTTTTGTTTCCGGTGCCCATGGAATATATCAGGTATCGGGTACTGTTTTACTGTTTCCGCCAGTATAAAAGCCTTCTGACCGGGTACAAGACCGTGGAGGCATGGCTTGAGGAGTTTGGTTTTTCCCGGGAGGCTGTGGAGATTTACCAGAAGATGGAGGAGCATTTCCAGGACTATGTCCACGGGGAGAACCAGAAGATCTACCTGGAAAATTACTATGTGCAGGTTAAGACCATAAAAGAACTGGCCAGGGAAGACGGAGAACTGCAGCGGACCAGGGAGCGGTTGGAGCAGCTCCGGCTGCAGCTGGGCGAGAGGGATATGGGCATCCGCAAGATGACGGAGGTGCAGCGCCTGACCCAGAACCATGTGAACAATCTGGAGATTATCATAGAAAACCTGCGCCGGGAAGTGGACGAGATGGGGAGGACTCTGACCTATCTGAACCGCCACGAGGCTTTGATCTTTAAAGTGCGCCGGAAGCTGGGACAGAAGTTCAATGAGAAGTTTCCCCGAGGGAGTATCCAGAGAAAGAAACTGTCCTATCTGAAGGAATACATCCTCCATCCGGCAAGATCCGTCAGGATTTACGGGACAGAGGAGGGAAAGAATTTAAGAGATGGAGATTTTGCCATCGGAAGCGTCTACCGGGAGCACGGAAGGCTTGAGTTCCCTGAGGAAAAACAGCCGGTTGTGTCGGTCATCATCCCTGTATACAACCAGATCCATTACACCTATGCCTGTCTGGTGTCCATTTTGGAGCACACGAAGGACGTATCCTACGAGGTGATCATCGCGGACGATGTGTCCACGGATGCCACGAAGGATCTGGATCAATATGCAAAGGGATTGGTGATCTGCCGAAACGAGACCAATCAGGGATTCCTTAGAAACTGCAACCACGCCGCCAAGGCGGCCAGGGGAAAGTACCTCATGTTCCTGAACAATGACACCCAGGTGACGGAGGGGTGGCTCAGTTCCCTGGTGGACTTAATCGAGTCCGACGAGACCATCGGCATGACAGGTTCCAAGCTGGTGTATCCCGACGGACGGCTTCAGGAGGCCGGAGGGATCATCTGGAGCGACGGTTCCGGCTGGAATTACGGACGTCTGGACGATCCGGATAAGCCGGAGTACAACTATGTGAAGGATGTGGACTACATCTCCGGCGCCGCCATCCTGCTGTCCCGAGCGCTGTGGCAGAAGATCGGAGGGTTTGACGAGAGGTTTGCCCCTGCCTACTGCGAGGATTCGGATCTGGCCTTCGCGGTGCGAAAGGAGGGGTACCGGGTGGTGTATCAGCCGCTGTCAAAGGTCATCCACTTTGAGGGGATCTCCAACGGAACGGATGTGGAGGGCACAGGCTTAAAACGGTATCAGGTGGTCAACAACGAGAAGCTGAGAGAAAAGTGGGAGAAGGAGCTGGCAGAGCAGTGTGTCAACAACGGAAATCCGGATCCCTTCCGGGCCCGAGAGAGGAGCATGGGAAAGCCGATGATCCTGGTGGTGGATCACTATGTGCCCACCTACGACCGGGATGCAGGCTCCAAGACTACCTTCCAGTATCTGAAGATGTTTTTAAGGATGGGGTATGTGGTAAAATTCCTGGGAGACAATTTCCTTCACGAGGAACCCTACTCTACAAGGCTGCAGCAGATGGGAATTGAGGTTCTATACGGGCCTGACTGCCAGGTGGGGATCTGGAACTGGCTGAAAGATCACGGGAAGGATATTTCCTTTGCCTATCTGAACCGGCCCCATATCGCCTCCAAATATATCGACTACATCAAAGAAAACACCGGTATGAAGGTGATCTACTACGGCCATGACCTGCATTTTCTCAGGGAAGGCCGGGAATATAAGCTGACGTTGGACCCGGAGCGGCAGCGGGCCGCCATGTACTGGAGATCCGTGGAGCTGTCTCTGATGTACAAGGCGGCAGTGTCCTACTACCCCTCCTATGTGGAGCGGGATGCCATCAAGGCGGTGGACGAGGAGATCCCGGTGAAGGACATCGTGGCTTATGTGTACGAGGAGTTTCGAAGGGATATTCCACAGGATTTTGCTGAGAGGGAAGGGATCCTGTTTGTGGGAGGATTTGCCCACCCGCCCAACAGAGATGCGGTGTTGTGGTTTGTGAGGGAAGTCTATCCTCTGGTCCGAAAGCAGATCGAGGAGACGGGACAGACAGCGCCGGACTTTTACGTGGTGGGCTCCCGGGTGACGGAGGAGATTGAGGCCCTGGAGCAGCCGGGCAGCGGCGTCGTCATCAAGGGATTTGTCACGGAGGAGGAGCTGGCAAGGCTCTATGACACCTGCCGGATCGTGGCGGTGCCTCTGCGCTACGGCGCCGGAGTCAAGGGAAAGGTGGTGGAGGCTCTCTATAACGGGGCTGCCATCGTCACCACCTCCATCGGAGCCGAGGGCCTCCCGGATGCAGAAGATGTGATGGTGGTGGAGGACGAGGCGGAGGCCTTTGCGGGAGCCTTAAGCCGGCTTTACGGCCGGCCGGAGGAGTGTCGGAGATTAAGTGGGAAGACACAGGATTATGTGAAAGCCCGCTACAGCATAGAGGCTGCCTGGAGCGTGGTGGCGGAGGACTTTCAGGTCTGAGAGAAGGAGAGGGTTTTCCGGCCTAAAGCGCCGTCCTGCCGGGCGGAGCTATAAGAGGTCTTCCGCCGCCTTAAGCCGCTCATAAAACTGAGGATAGAAATCCGCCTCACAGCCGTAAGGATTGAAGATAAACTCGTTCAGGATCCGGACGCAGGCCTCCTTGGCCCACTCCGGGTCCTTTTCTGTCATGGATTCCTGAAGATCTCTCAGGAAATAGTGCCAGTCCGCGATAAATTTCTCATACCGGTCAAAGTCAGGCATGTCGATCCAGCGGCGGACTCTGACCTTAGTGCGGTTTGGGCGGCTGCACTCATGTACCTGGAGAAAATACCGAAATCCCCGATTCTCGTAAAATCTTCCCAGGGGAAACAGGCGGCAGAAGCCGGGGCGGAAGGCGTGGATACCGCAGCGCCCGGCCTGTGTCAGAAAGGGACATCTGCCTGTGGAATCCGTCATCTTGATGTGGGGAAGAACCACGCCGTCCACCACTCCAAGCTCCAGCTGACGACCCAGCAGCTCCGCGGCGGGGATCCCCAGACAGGAGGTGAGGAGACAGATGTCCATGGGGTCTAAGACGATGGTGTCCGCCATGCTCTCACAGCAGGCAGAGCACCCGGCGCAGTCCCCGCATCCGGCTTTTACCAGGTCATTGGCTCCATATAATCTGCCGTCGGACACTTCACTTAAGTCGATGTATCGATTCATGGAAAATTCTCCGTTCTGTAAATCATTTATAGTTACACGGGACAAATCCGGCCTACAGGCCGAAGACAACGATTCCCAGACACGCCGACAGGACGATCAGGGTAATGGGGGAAAGCTTCCTGCGCCCCAGAGGCTTCATCCCAAATGTGAGAGCAGCCAGAATCACGGTGATGACCGCAGCTCTCCCATCCAGGGAATCGGGGGAGGCGGCAGAGATACCGTGTCTTTCTGTCATATAGACGCCGGTGGCCAGAATGATCCCGATGATACAGGGCTTTAATCCCCCCAGCACTGCCTGGACATATGGGTTGTCAAGAAAGTTTTTTAAAAGGGTCGTCACAAGGAGGATGATGAGGAAAGACGGCAGAACCACTGCAAGGGTCGCGACGGCGGCTCCGGTGAGACCGGCCTGTGTGCTCCCCACATAGGTGGCCAGATTGACCATGATCGGCCCTGGGGTGCTTTCACTGACGGCGATCATGTAGGTGAGGGCCTCCTCTGTCAGCCAACCGTAGGAGAGCACCACGTCGCGGATAAGGGGAATCGCCCCGTAGGCGCCGCCGAAGGCAAAACAGCCCACCCGGAGAAATCCTAAAAATAAATCCACATAGATCATCTGGTTCTGCCGCCTTTCTGTCCCCCTGCTTCCCGGGTCAGGAAGACAAGCAGGCTGAGGATCCCTGCTGTCACCATCAGGGTGATGGACGAGAAATTCCAGGAGAAGATGTTGATAAGGCTCATGGCAGTGAAGGAGGAGGCCATGATCAGAAGGGACAGCCTTTTTTTCTTCATCTTTTTCAGCATGGTGACAGCCCCATCCAGGATCAGGATGCCGATGGCGATCTTGATCCCCTTGAAGGCGTGGGCGATGACCGTGATCTCCAGGAATCGGTCAAGGAACATGGAGATCAGATAGATGACGGCAAAGGACGGGAGTATGATGCCCAGGGTCGCCGTCACAGCCCCGGGCAGACCGGCTTTCTGATAGCCCACAAAGGTGGCGCAGTTGATGGCGATGGGGCCGGGAGTGGACTCGGCGACCACGGTGATATTCATCATATCGTCGTGGGAGATCCACATTTTTTCTTCCACGCAGCAGTTTTCGATGATGGAGATCATGGCATAGCCGCCGCCGAATGTGAACAGCCCGATTTTCATAAAGGTAAACAGCAAGTCCGGCAATATCCGTTTTTTCATAACATGTCTTTCTCCTGTCTGAACAATACTGTGCCGGTTCATGACCAATCAGCAGGGTGATTTGTCATGGAGCGAACGATAACTTAATCATACCATACATTACTGTCGGTGAAAAGAAAGAATTGTACTTCTGCCTGTCCTGTGATAGACTAAGATTGCCGCCGACAGGGGGAAGACGATACCGCCCACCGGCCCGGCGGAAGGCGGCACAGACAGGAGATCAGACTTTATGGTAAAAGATATGACAGAGGGGAACATCTTCCGCCATCTGGCGGGATATACGGTCCCCCTGATTTTAGGCAATTTATTTCAGCTGACCTACAATGCGGTGGACTCCATCATCGTGGGGCGGTTTATCGGTAAGGAGGCCCTGGCGGCAGTGGGAACCTCCAGCCCGGTGATGAACATCATTATTTTGGGGATTTCGGGGATCTGTATCGGCTCCTCCGTGCTGATGAGCAGTTTTTTCGGAGGGAAACAGGAGGATATGGTGAAGAAAGAGATGGCCACCACGGCGGTGTTTGGGGTTTATTTTTCCCTGATCGTGGTGGCGGTGGGCATGGCGGTGACCAGACCCCTTCTGAGAGCGCTGTATGTTCCGGAGGAGATCCTGGATACTGCCTGTGCTTATCTGAGGATCATCTTTCTGGGAGCGCCCTTTACCTTTTTTTATAATGCGGTGGCATCGGCGCTGAAAAGTGTGGGGGATTCCAAGACCCCCTTAAAGTTCCTGGCTTTCTGTTCCGTGCTCAACGGGGTTCTGGACGTGATTTTTATCGGTTATCTCCACTTTGGAATCATCTGTTCCGCGGTGACCACTGTGGTGGCGGAGGCGCTGTCCGCGATTCTGTGCATCCTTTATGTGTACCGGAAGATCCCGTTGCTTCAGCTGGCGCCGGGGGAGTTTAAGGTGGACAGAGGACTTTTGAGACAGACCCTTCAGTACGGAAGCGTCACGGCTCTCCAGCAGTCCTGTCAGCCTGTGGGGAAGCTGCTGATCCAGGGGGCGGTAAATCCCATGGGAGTGGATGTGATGGCGGCCTTCAACGCGGTCAACAAGATCGATGCCTACGCATTTACCCCGGAGCAGAGTATCTCCAACGCCATCACCACCTTTGTGGCCCAGAACTCGGGCGCCGGAGAGGAAGAGCGGATCCGAAAAGGATTCGGGACCGGCATGATGATGGAATTCGGATACTGGATTCTGATCTGCGGGACCATTCTTCTCCTGCGGGGGCCCCTGATGAGGCTTTTTGTGGGAGGAGAGGCAGAGGATATCGTGGCATTGGGGAGCGAATATCTGGGCATCATGGCATTTTTCTACCTGTTTCCCGGCTTTACCAACGGGATGCAGGGGTACTTTCGAGGGAGAAAGCACATGAAGATGACCCTTTTTGGCACCTTCATCCAGACCAGCCTTCGGGTGGTGTTTGTGTATGTACTGACCCCGGTCATAGGACTTTCCGGAGTCGCCTTCGCCTGTGCCGTCGGATGGGCCCTGATGCTGGCAGTGGAGGTGCCGTACTATTTTTATATCACAAGAGCCGGGAATCACCGCCCTTTGGGCAGAGACTCAGCGGTCAGATGAGGTGCGCCCCCCTTTTTCAGCGCCTGTTTTCTGTAATCTCCGGGCGTTATGCCGTAGAGCTGCTTGAAGCGGCGGATAAAACTGGAGGCATTGTAATATCCCACCTGCTGGCTGATATCCTTGAGAGTCAGCAGGTCTTCCTCCAGCAGCTGTTTTGCGCGCAGCATCCGGATATCAGTACTGTAATCTAAGATATTAACGGCAGTTTTTTGCTTAAAGAACTGGCTTAAATTTGGAAGAAGCATATGAAAATGATCGGCGGTTTCCTGAATAGAGAAATCGCATCTCAGGCAATTTTCCTGAATGTAGCTTTGAATTTCTTCCAGCAGCACGTCGCTCCCGCGGTTAGACGGTTTCAGCGATTTCACCAGGTATTCGAGAGATTCTTTCGGGTAGGGGATCTGGTCTTTGTCCGCTGGAAGAAGGTCCTGGTACAGGATCACCGTTCCGGTTCCTTTTACAGACCGGTGATCCAGGGCACTGCATGCTTCCAGATAAGATTTCGGAATCGAAAGAGTGCCGGTATAGGAATTTCCCACCCCTATGGTCACTTCAAAGTCATATTGGCCTCTGATCTGATTCCTCATCTCCTCCAGCTTTTCTTTGATCTGCTTTGCCTGTCCGCTTTGAATCCCGTTGATCAAAATCACCTTGTCCGGTTCCGGCGTAAAGGTATAAAAACTTTCTATGTACGCGGACAGACGATCCTGCATCGCGAAAGCGAAGGTATTATAGTCTTTTATTTTCCCGTGAGCCTGAACCACAGCCACAAAAAAGCAGTCATTTTTATATTCCAGATCCAGCTCCGAGACATCCAGGTTAAAATCTTCCCGGCTGATATAGTGGCCGGTGAGAAGGCGGTGGAGGCGGCTGCACTGAATCACGGCGGCGCTGTCCTTAAGCTTGAGAGCCAGGGCCTTGTTTTCGTCGGAGAGGGAGGAGGCCTTTTCTCTCAGCCTGCGTATGGGAGAATAGTTGATTCTCATAAATACGGATATGACCAGACCGGCTAAGACAAGTGCGGATACGGTCAGATACTGTAATTCCCGGTTTAAGTTGCTGATTTTTTCCATAAACTGCTGGTTGTGGGGCACATATGCCGCATAGGTCCAACCGGTGATGTCCGAGGGGTGTTCGGATACGAACGATTCCCTGTCGTTTAAGAAGTCTGCTTCCTGTTTTGACTCAAACAGAATCTCCCCATTAGAATTTCGGATGACAAACACGGCATCATAGCTGCCAAGCTGCGCCTGAAACTGTTTTTGCAGGGCAGCCGAATCGATAAAGAAGATACAGGTTCCCTCTACGGTCTGATAATCTGTGTAAACCGGTTCCAGGACGATCAGGTATTGAGCCGATTTCCCCGGTGTGTGCACCGTCTGACAGGGAAGAACCTGCCTGTGCTCTCCGGAAAGAAGCATCTCCTTAAATTCTCCCGGTGTCCTGTCTTCCAGCAGGCATAGCTGAGTCAGGAAAAAATCTACCCGGCTGGTTGAGGTAGAGGTGAACAGATAGTCTTCATTTTTTAGATAAAGGGCAATTTCACTGACAAAGGGATTGGTATTGGTGTAGATGGAAAGATAATTGGTAAATGTCCTGGCAGTCAATGGATTGTCGTCAAAGTGAAATTCACCTGGATTGACAAAGAGCTTCATCTGGCTGACTGTGGTTGTCAGCGTTTTCATCTCTGCATCGATCAGATTGCCCAAATGGGTCAAATCCGTGTCCACCTGAAGCTGGACTTCCCTCTCATAGGCCCGCATAAATCGGTATCCGAACAGAACATGGATCAGGAGAACCGGGATCAAAAGAACCAGCAGATGGGACAGCAGGAATTTCATGAATAATCTGTCAAATTTTAACTCTCTCATAAGGAATCCTCCGATGCAATTATTGTAACAATACAGTGGATTGTTGGCAAGATACAAAATTATGAGGTCTTAATAAAAAATGCACATGAATTTTCGATAAAACCCGGTATTTACAGGAAAAATAGAGAATAATATTCTGCCTGGACACCTTTGCATTGCATAAAAAGTGTTAATTTTCAAAAAAATGGGCATTGAAATTGTGCAGAAATCCCATGTATAGTAGGGGCGAGGAGGTGTGATACGTGTTGAGTAAACCAACAAAAAAACCCATGGGAATCCGGATGCAGAAGGCGATTCGGAAAGACTGGCAGCTCTTTATCATGTGCCTGCTGCCGGTAATTTATTACATTGTGTTCCACTATATTCCCATGTATGGAGTGCAGATCGCATTTAAAGATTTTTACGCCAGCAAAGGGATCTGGGGCAGCCAATGGGTGGGGATGAAATACTTTAAACGGTTCTTTCACTCCTACCAGTTCTGGCCTTTGATTCGCAATACCCTGTCTCTGAGCTTTCTTCAAATCGCGGTCGGCTTTCCGGCTCCGATAATTCTGGCCATTCTTTTAAACCAGATGAAGAATCAGAGATTTAAACAATTTGTGCAGACGGTTACCTACTGCCCCCATTTTATTTCCATTGTCGTTTTAACCGGTATGCTTTCTGTCTTCCTTTCTCCGCGAAGCGGGCTTATAAACAACCTGATTGCTTTTTTGGGAGGGGAACCAAAGTTCTTTCTCGGAGAGCCCGGATGGTTTCGCCCTATCTTTGTGCTGTCAGGAGTATGGCAAAACGCCGGATGGAGCGCCATCATCTACATAGCGGCCCTGGGGGGGATCAGCTGGGATCTCTATGAGGCGGCCAAGATGGACGGGGCGAGCAAATGGCAGATCGTCCGTCATATTGACATTCCCGGGCTTATGCCTACGGTGACCATGATGCTGATTATGGAGATGGGAAAAGTCATGAACATCGGTTTTCAGAAAGCCTATCTCATGCAAAACGGCTTAAACATTTCGGCCAGTGAGATTATTCCCACCTATATTTACAAAATCGGTTTGATCGATGCCCAGTACAGCTATTCTGCTGCAATCAGTTTATTTAATAACCTGATCAACATCATCCTTCTGGTCACTGTAAATAAGATTGCGCAGAAAACCGGTGAGAACAGTTTGTGGTAGGAGGAAAACTATGTTTGCAAGACTGAAAGCAAAAAGCAGAAGCGATCTCCTGTTCGATATCTTTAACTATGTGCTGCTTGGAAGCGTTGCCGTCCTGGTGCTGTATCCCCTGTATTTTATTATCATCGCCTCGTTTTCCGACCCGGACGCCATTAATACAGGGCAGGTGGTGGTGCTGCCGAAGGGATTCAACATCCTGGGATATCAGAAAATATTTGAAAACACCAAGATCTGGAGGGCCTACAGCAATACCGTGTTCTATACACTGACAGGGACGGCGATCAACATCATCCTCACCATGATGTTTGCTTATCCTCTGTCCAGAAAGGATTTTTCCGGACGCAGATTTTTGACACTTTTTATGATGTTTACCATGTACTTTCAGGGAGGGCTGATGCCTACTTACATTTTGATGCAGAATATTGGATTGTATGACACACCCTGGGTAATGGTTCTGCTGCCTGCGATGAATGTGTTTAACGTCATCATTGCAAAAACCAATATCGGGAATAATATTCCGGAGGAGTTGTATGAGGCCGCCTCCATGGACGGCTGCAGCCACATCACATTCTTCTGCCGCATCGTGATGCCGCTGTCAAAATCCGTTTTGGCTGTCCTGGCACTCTACTACGGTGTCTCCCACTGGAATGAATTTATGAACGGTCTTGTCTATCTGCGGGACGAGGGCCTCTATCCGCTTCAGCTGGTACTGAGAGGGATTCTGGTTCAAAATCAGGCCTCGGCTGACATGATGGCGGATATAGAGAGTCTGATGGAACAGCAAAAGGCAGCCGAGCTGATCAAGTATGGTTTGATGATTGTATCCGCTCTTCCGGTACTGGTGATCTACCCGTTTTTACAGAAGTATTTTGCAAAAGGCGTCATGGTCGGCGCGGTGAAGGGGTAACAGAAGAAACGAGAGAATAGAGGAGGATGTAAAATGAGAAACAGAAAAAGAATGTTATGTGCAGTGCTTGCTGCAGCGATGACCGCAGGGCTGATGGCCGGATGCGTGCCGCAGAAAAGTTCCCGGACAGAGACTGCGGCCTCGGGCGGAGAATCGAAAGAAACGGCCGGGTCCGGCGGGGAGCAGGCAAAGGAAGAAAAGAGTGTCTTTCACAGCGAAGGCCTTCCCATCGTCAGCGAGACGGTTACCTTCGAGATGGCGGCCAAATCCAGGCACAATAAAAATTTTGCGGAACTGGAGTTTTTCCGGAAACTGGAGGAGGAGACAGGGGTTCATATCGAATGGAATATGAGCTCGGAAGACGGGTGGAAGGAGAAAAAGGGACTGCTGTTTGCGGGCGAGCTTCCCGACGCCTTCTACGGTCAGGGGATTCTCACCGATATTGATGTGATCAGGTATGGATCACAGGGGATGCTGATTCCGCTGAATGATCTCATCGATGAGTATGCCCCCAATATAAAACGTCTGCTGGAGAATCATGACGAGTACCGCAGACAGCTGACGGCTCCGGACGGCAAGATCTACAGTCTTCCTTCTCTGACAGAGCTTTCTCCCCGCACTCATGATAAACTTTTTATCAACAAAGTGTGGCTGGACAAGCTGGGGCTGGAGGCGCCGGAAACCGTGGAAGAATTCAAGGAGGTGCTCCTCGCGTTCCGGGATAATGATATGAACGGTGACGGAAACAAAGATGACGAAATCCCCTTTACCTTTCTCTATAATCGAAAGGAAAACGGCCTGTTCTCCCTGTTCGGCAGTTTTGGGCAGTTGGACAAGCTGGATCACTTTCTTGTAAAAGACAACAAGGTAGTCTATACAGCCGTCACGGAGCCCTACAGAGAAGCCATCAGGTTTTTCAACAGCTTATACAAGGACCAGTTGGTGGATAAAGAAGGGTTCACCCATGACTTTACCGTGTTTACTTCTAAGATCAAAGCGCCTGAAAAAAATATCGGTTCCTTTATGGCCTGGAGTCTTTCTTCCAGTGCCGGGGCCAACAAAGATGATTTCATCCCCCTGGCTCCCCTCAAAGGCGCTGACGGGAAACAGATCTGGAACACCTACACATCGGCGATCAACGCCAAGGGGTCCTTCGCGATTACCAACAAGGCCAAGAACCCGGAGATCCTGATGCGCTGGATCGATCTGCACTTTGACCCGGAGACCTCCCTTCAGCTGGACCAGGGACTTTTCGGACGGACTCTGGAAAAGAGCAGCGACGGAACCTACCATTACCTTCCTGTGCCGGACGGAAAAACATTTACCGAGATGATTCACGACTATTCACCTGGAGTAAACGGCGTGGGCGCAGTGACCATGGAGGTGGCGTCCAAGCTGGAGCTCAATGCCAATTTACAGGAAAGAAAAGAGCTTGACCAGTTCTTTGAACCCTACAATGTACCGGCCCAAGAAGTATTTCCGGATGTTTACTTCACGATGGAGGAGGTGGAGGAGATCTCTGCCCTGGAGACAGACATCAAGGCTTATGTAGACCAGTGCTACGCAAACTGGATCGTAAACGGAGGCATCGACGACCAATGGGATGATTACTTAAAGAAACTTGAGCAGATGCAGATACAGGACTATATCCGTATCTATCAGACCGCTTATGACCGTTACCTCTCATTGGAATAGACGGAGAACAGCTATGAAACAAAATCTGGTTTTTATCATGACAGATCAGCAGCGTGCAGACACTCTGGGGATGAACGGGGGAGGAGGCGAGGTGACTCCTCATTTAAACCGGCTCTCCCGGGAAAGCACGGTATTCTCACGGGCATATAATACCTGCCCTCTGTGCGTGCCTGCCAGGACCGCGCTGGCGACGGGGATAAACCCTATAAAAAACGGCATGATGCTCAATGATCTGCCCGGAAACTATGCAAGAGATCACCGTACCATCCATCAGATGCTCTTTGAGGCCGGCTATGAAGTGGCCCACATCGGCGTCAATCATATCAGTGTCAAACCAGGACTTTTCTCCTCCGGGATGTTTTCGGCGTGGGAAGATGATGACACCTATGCCGCTTACGCCTGGGGCAAAGGGCTGGATGTGAAGAGAAAGCCGGAACAGGTGGCTTATGTGGAGGAACTGTCCTGCGGGGCATATGAAAAACATGGTTATTCCAATACCGACATATCCATTTGGCCCTATGAGCTGGAAGATTTTAAGGATGTATGGTTTACCAGTCAGGCTATCACCTATCTGGAGCGTGACCACGAAAAGCCCTTCGCCCTGTTCTTGTATCTCTGGGCTCCCCATCCGCCGCTGGTCATCCCAAAAGAGTACTGGGATCCAATCGACGAGGCTGCCATCACGCTGCCTCCCGGCACAGGAGAGTGTGCACAGGGAGAACCGGAAGGCAGGAGAAGGAGTGCGGCGAGACAGCTGGGAGAGATTCCCCCCCAACGCGGCTGGAAGGCCGGCTGGCATGCCCACCTGGCACTTTCCCGCCTCTGCGACGACCAGGTGGGGAGAGTGAGGGAGGCCCTGAGACGAAAAGGCTTGGAGGACGACACGGTTATCGTGTTTACCACGGACCACGGGGAACATATGGGGCAGCATCGGATGTACCAGAAGATGGAGATGTATGAAGCGGCAGTGCGTGTTCCGGCGATCTTCCATGTCCCGGGGGCAGATGCGCACAGCTGGTCTGTTCCTGTCTCCCATCTGGACTTTGTCCCAACGCTGATCCAGCTTCTGGACCTTGCTCCGAGGCCAGAGCTGGAGGGGCGTTCCCTGGGGGACAGTATCACGGGGGGAAAGGAACCGGAGGAAAGGCCTGTTTTCGGAGTCTATTGCGGCAACCATCAGTTTGGGGATATGCGCCGGATGATAGTAAAAGGCAATTATAAATATATTTTTGACAACAGGGAGGAGGAACTGTATGACCTGGCTCAGGATCCCTGCGAGACTGTCAACTTAAGCGGTGAGGAAGCGTTTGCGGAGATTAAGGACAGCCTTTACAGGCAGCTGGAACACTGGGCCTTAAGCCAGGGGGATCCCTTCTTCACAGCCAAAGGCAAAAAGAAAAATCTGATGTTTGTCTTAGCGGATCAGTGGAGGCGGGATGCTATGGGATTTGCCGGGAGAGATCCGGTCAAAACTCCCAACATGGACAGCTTCGCAGAACACTCGGTCTATTGCACCAACGGGATCAGCACGTTTCCGCTGTGTTCCCCTCACCGCGCCAGTCTGCTCACCGGAAAGCATCCGCTTCACACGGGTATTTTTACAAACTGCAAAACGGGTCTGGAGATGGGGCTGGGGGAGGATGAGATCTGTATCGGAGATGTGCTGAAGTCCAGCGGCTATGAGACCGGTTATATCGGCAAATGGCATTTGGATGAGCCGGACTGCAATCGATCGGATCACCCCGAATCCGGCGCACAGAGATGGGATGCCTTCACGCCTCCCGGGCCGAGGCGGCATGGCTTTGACTTCTGGTACTCCTATGGAGCGTGGGATGAGCACCTGACCCCGCACTACTGGAGGGACACGCCGGAGCCGATTACCGTAAACCGATGGTCACCCATACACGAAACCGATGTGGCGTTGGATTTTATCCGAAATCGGGACGGGGACAGGCCGTTTGCCCTGTTTCTCTCCTGGAATCCGCCTCACAGTCCTTATGATATGGTTCCCGAAGAATATCTGGATTTCTATCGGGACGAGGACATCGTGCTGAGAGAAAATGTTGATCTGCAGGATGTGCACCATCACACCTATGAGCCCGCCGGCTATGACAGTGAGGACATGATTCGGGTGATAAAAGAGTATTACGCGGCGGTTTCCGGGCTGGACGATCAATTTGGCCGTCTGATCAAAGAACTGAAAGAGCTTGGACTGTATGACGATACGGTGATCGTCCTCTCGGCCGATCACGGTGATATGATGGGATCCCACGGGCTCATAGGAAAACATGTCTGGTATGAGGAATCCATCGGGATCCCTCTGGTGGTGGGCGGCGCCGGTCTGCCTGCCGGTTCCTGCCAGACACTTGTGGGAAGCCCGGATGTGATGCCTACGATTCTTGGCCTTTTGGATATTCCCATCCCGGAGACCGTCGAGGGGACGGACTGCTCCCCGGATATCAAGGGATTTCCCGCTCACAAGGACCATGTGTGCTATCTTGGGGCATGCCCCGGGCGAGACGTATTTCTAAAGGCATTTGAAGAGGCGGGGAGAGAACCGCGGGATTTCGGCTGGCGCGGGATACGCACTTCGCGGTATGTGTATGTGGCGGAAGTCGGATATGAGGTGGTGCCTGACTTGAGACGCTATCTGTATGATTTAAAAGAAGATCCGTTTCAGCAGCATCCGGTGATGGGGAAAGCGCTGTGGGACCACCCGACGGCGAGGGAGCTGGAGGAAAAGCTCTGCCATTGGCTTCGGGAACAGAAGGACGGTTTTCTTGTACATCTAACGAGGGAATCCGGGAAAGGAGACAGCTGTGGAATCTTATGAAAATGTGAATGGGATTATCACGGAGGCGACGCTCTATCTGTATCAGGTTCACGGGACTAAAAAGTTCAGCTTCGGAACGTGGACAAGCCGACAGCATGTGTTTGCAGCGATCAGGGCCGACGGGATGACCGGGTATGGAGAAAATATCATTTCCGTCAATCAGCCGGATGTCTCCTTAGAGCAGTGGAGCGCCCGGATCAAGGAACTGACAGGCAGGACGGTAGGCGATGCCATCCGTTATCTGAGAAGCAATCTGGGAAACTGGCCGGACCGGCTGACGGAGATGGCGGAGATGTGTCTGGTGGACCTGTGGGGGAAACTGGTACACAGAAATGCCCTGGATCTTTTAGGGCTTTCCGACAGGGTCCCTGTAAACGGCGTCTATGTGATCCTCAGTGATGATATTGATTATGTGGAGGAGAGAACCAGGTTTGCCGTTTCCTGCGGGAAGACGAACTATATCAAAGTAAAACTTTTTGGAGATGAGGAGCTGGATGTAAGAGTCATCAGAGCGGTACGAAAATATCTTTCTCCCCAAGACACATATCTCATAGGAGATGTCAACTGCGGATACCGTCCCCGGGAGAGCAGGGAATCTGTCAGGGGGCTTGAGGATACGTTAAAAAGACTTTATGAGGCAGGGCTCAATGCCTGCGAGGACCCCGGGATGCTGGAGCGTGACCAGTGGACGGCCCTGCAGGACAGCGTGTCTCCCCTGTCCCTGATTCCGGATTATCCGATGCGGCCGGCCAGAAAAGCAGAGAAGTGGATCGTAAAAGGAATGGGAGATATCTACAATATTCACCCCGGCTGTTCCGCTTCGATTCTGGATGCCGTCTCTCTGGCCAAAAGGATCAAAAGCCTGGGCAGTGGTCTGATGATCGGGGATGACAGTCTGATAGGGCCCGCCTGTTCGATCTGGCAGCAGCTGGCTGTCGGGCTGGGAGCGGACTGGGTGGAGGCCGTCGAAAAGGAAGGGGAATCGGATTTTTATTACCGCAGTGTCATCGCGCTTCCCACAGACAGCCGTAGGAATCCGATTGGTCTCAGAACCACGGAGAGCGGCTTCGGAATCTGCTTGGACGAGGAGATCCTTCGGCAGGCGGCTTATAAGGTGGTAAAGGTGACCTTATAAGCGTTCACCCTGGGGCGATATCACAAAAGCTTAACCGGGACCGGCCGATGGATGGAGAACCCCTTCTCCCGCACCAGGCAGTCGTAGGCCAATATGTGCACTCCGGCTGCCTTCGCCTGCCCGAGAGCCAGGGCAAATTCCCTGTGCATCTTCACGTTGGGAGTAAAACAGGTGACTCCCTTCATCTGAATCACAAAAAGGACATAGGCCAAAATTCCTTCCCTGGAAGCTTGGGACAGCTCCTGTAAGTGTTTCACGCCACGCTGTGTGGGGGCATCGGGAAACAAGGCGATGCCGTTTTCTTCCAACGTGACTCCTTTTACCTCTAAAAAGCCGGGGATCCCCTGGACGGTGAAGGCCAGGTCAAACCGGGACTGTCCCCAGGTCACTTCTCTTTTGATCTGTTCCGGCTTTTTGCCGGTGGCCTTGGAGAACCCGCCGCCAAGGAGCCATTCTGCTGCCGCCTGGTTGGGAGCCTGAGAGTCCATATTGATCAGCAGGTTCCCCTTGTAGACCGCCACCAGAGAGTACCGGGTCTTTCTGCCCTTGTCCTTGGCGTCCGGGTGGTCCTCCAGCACTACGGTGGCTCCCGGGATCAGAAGCTCCCGGCATCTTCCGGTGTTTTTCACATGGACTCGGTGTTCCTTGCCGTCGATCATCACCTGTGCCACAAAGCGGTTGGGCCTTGCCTGAAAGATTCCCTTTTTGATGTGCTGATATTCCATGGCATCACGTCCTGTTCCCTTTCTGCATATGCTGGTTATAAGTACATTCTTTTCCGGTGAATTTTACTATGGTGCTTCCGTTAAGTCAGATAGATCTGGGAGAGAAGGCCAAGGTAGTATGGATCGCCAGTGAGGCCCATATGGCAAAACGGCTGGCTGACCTTGGCTTCGTTCCCGACGAAGAGATATCCTGCGTCTTAAAAGGGCGAAAAGGAGGGATGAGGGCCTATCTGGTCCGCAACGCGGTGATCGGACTGCGGGAAGAGAATATCGGAGAAATCTTCGTTCAGACCGACCTCTGCTGACAGGATCCCATCTATCACAAAAGGGCAGTCATATCGCTGACTGCCCTTTTGGTGTATCCCTATTCGCCGTCCACATCCATGTTCACAGCGACACTGATGGCTCCGGACACGGTGGACATGGCCGCGATCACCGCAAACAAGATGATCAAAAGCCCTCCCCCCATGAGGATCAGCAGGAAAGCGCCCTCCTCGTCACTGGTCCCGGCAGTCTGTTCCTGGGAGACTGCCTGGGTCTCTGTCTGGACTGCTGCCGCGTGTGCCTCCAGAGCCGGCGCCGCTGCAGCTGACATACACAGACACATCATAACCATCAACCATGTCTTTTTCAAAATATTCCACATAGCTTTCAATACTCCTTCCTCAACTGCACTGGTAATGAGTATACCACAAACGGGAAAAAAAAGAAATACCCAAGCACTTATAGTTTTTGGTTTTCATAAGATAATCCTAAGGCTGACAGGGAAAAGAACATATGGAGGAATTCCATGGATCATTATCAGTTGGTGGCGGCTCTGGCCGGCAATCCCAATGTGGGAAAAAGCACGCTTTTTAACGGCCTGACAGGGTTAAGGCAGAAAACAGGAAACTGGGCTGGGGTGACTGTGGCCACTGCCTGCGGAACATTTACCCACCATGACAAGACCTGCCTTCTTGTGGACCTGCCAGGCACGTATTCTCTTGACACCCACTCCAAAGAGGAGGAGGTGGCCAGACAGTATCTGTCCTCCGGGGAAGCCGACGCTGTGGTGGTGGTCAGCGATGCCACCTGCCTGGAGAGGGGGCTTCATCTGCTGAAACAGATTCTGTCCCTGGAATCGATCAGAGACCGGGGGATTCCGGTGGTTCTCTGTGTCAATCTCTGCGACGAGGCCAGAAGGAAGGGCATAGAGATCGATTTTGAGCTGCTGCGGGATGTGCTGCAGTTTCCCGTGATCCCCTGCTGCGCCAGATGCAGGGAGGATCTGCTCAGGCTGAAGGAGACGATTCTGGAGTGTGAGGGAGGACGGGAAAATTATGACTGTCTGGATTTTTCTCCCAAGGAGCTGGCCGGGGAGACGGTCCGGTATACGAAGACCAATTACCGCAGACGGGAGGAGATCATCGACCGTGTCGTCACCGGGCGATTCAGCGGAGGTGTGATCATGTTTCTTCTGCTTTTGGGCGTGTTCTGGCTGACCATGACGGGAGCCAACTACCCGTCAGCAGTCCTGTGGAACATGTTCTTTGCCCTGGAGGAGAGACTTGCCGCGGGACTGACAGCCCTCCAGGTACCCCAGGCGCTGATTCAGGCTCTGGTGTACGGGGTCTACCGGGTATTGGCCTGGGTGGTTTCTGTCATGCTGCCCCCGATGGCCATCTTCTTTCCTCTGTTTACCCTGCTGGAGGATCTGGGATACCTGCCGAGAGTGGCGTTTCATATGGACCGGTCCTTTAAGCGGTGCTGTGCCTGCGGAAAACAGTGTCTCACCATGGCCATGGGACTGGGATGCAACGCGGCGGGGGTCATCGGCTGCCGCATCATCGATTCCCCGAGAGAGCGCCTGATCGCAATCCTGACCAATTCCTTAGTGCCCTGCAACGGCCGTTTCCCCACCTTGATCACTCTGATCACCCTGATGTTTCTCACCGGAACCTCCAGGGGTGTTTCCGGCACCTTTCTGTCGGCCCTTCTTCTTACCGCGGCGATACTGGCCGGGGTGGCAGCCACATTGGGCTGTTCCTGGGTTCTGTCCCACACGCTGTTAAAGGGGGTCCCCTCTGCCTTTACCCTGGAGCTTCCCCCTTATCGTCGGCCGGAGGTGGGAAAGGTGCTGGTTCGGTCGGTGTTTGACCGCACGCTGTTTGTCCTGGGTCGGGCTGCGGCCGTAGCCGCTCCCGCCGGGCTGGTCATATGGCTGTTGGCCAATGTGACCGTGGGCGGTGGGAGCCTGCTGTTTCATCTCACCGGATTTCTGGATCCATTAGGGCGTCTCATGGGGCTGGACGGAGTGATTCTCATGGCCTTTATCCTGGGATTCCCGGCCAATGAGATCGTGGTTCCCATCATGCTCATGGCCTACCTGCAGACCGGCTGTCTGGTGGAGATGACGGACCCTGCGGCTTTGGTTGAACTGCTGACCGCCAACGGGTGGACCTGGAGGACAGCCCTGTCCATGATGATCTTCTGTCTCTTCCATTGGCCCTGCTCCACCACCTGCCTGACCATCAGAAAAGAGACGGGGAGCCTGAAATGGACCGCGGTCTCTTTTCTGCTCCCCACTCTGCTGGGGCTGGGATTGTGTATAGCCGTTCATCTATTGACCATGTTTGTTTAAGGAAATCTGACATTCCTTAACATTTTCTTCCGTATTCTTCCAATTTTGGAACAAAGGTTGACCCTTTCTCTCCGGGGAGTTAGACTTTTCGGTATAGATTTTATGAGAGACAGGAGCAAAAACTATGGGACAGCAGGAATACCTGATCGGCGATATCGCTGCCATCACCGGGTTAAGCAGAGACACTCTGCGCTTTTACGAGAAAAAGGGCATACTGAATGCCAGGAAGAAGGCCAACGGATACCGATATTTTACAGAGGATGACCTTTATCTTCTGGTGCGGATTCTATTTTCGAGAAAACTGAATTTCGGCCTTGACAGCATCGAGGAGCTGCTGTCAAGGCCGCCTCTGTGCCCTGATTATCAGGAAACCCTGCGGCAGCAGGCCGATGAGGAGATGAGGGCCATTCGTTTTCACAGACAGGCGTTAAACCGCCTTCTTTCTATGAAAAAGATATATGAGGAGATGGAGGGGAGTTTGAATAAGTTCCGAATAAAGACATTTCCCGATTCCCGCATGCTCTATACCTTTGACTCTCCCACAGAAGGTCTGAAACAATGGTTCCGGCTGACACAGGAATATCCGGGGATGGATATGGTCTATATCTATGACTGCTATCAGTATCAGTCAGGGTTCTCGCTCCGACCGCCGGGCTGCGGGGAAGCTGCCGGGGCCGAACAGGTCTATGAGGCGGAGCTTAAGTACCGGCACACCAGCCTGGTCCTCTATCAGGATGTGATGGAGGCCATGGAGCCGGAGTATGATTTCTCCGAATGGAGAGATTGTTCGGGAAGCCCCTGCATCCACACCACCGTGGAGGCCCGGGATCCGGAACCGGAGGTTTCCCTGATCTCCTCGATGCGGACCTGGGCGGCGGGAAAGGGATTCCTGCCTGCCTCTGAGGTGTTTGTCACATCCAACGTTTCCGGGATGAGGGGGACATCCCCTGTGTACAGCCAGGAAATCTATATTCCTCTTTTGTAAAGAACCTGAAAGGTTTCAGTCATTGACCTTGGAGCGGCTCCAGGGTGTATCATGACCGCGTCAGAGATGATACTACACAGGATTGGAGGATGAAGAAATGAAGAGGAAAACAGCAGTGTGCTCCGCGGCAGGGGCAGGAATCATGATGGCATTTGCCATGTCCTTTACGGCATTGGCAGCCACAGGCTGGCAGCAGGAGGGAGATGACTGGCGCTTTTATCTGAACAATGGAGACATCGCTACAGATACCTGGAAAAAATCGGGAAGCCAGTGGTTCTATCTCGGGGAGGACGGCCTTATGGTAAAGAGCCGGCTGGTGGAGGACGGGGACGACTATTACTATGTGAATTCCACCGGAGCCCGGGTGCTCAGCCAGTGGAGGAAACTGCCCAATGAGGATCCGGAGGATGACGAGCCCGATGAGGTATGGTACTATTTCCAGGCCAACGGCAAGGCATACAAAGCCTCTGCGTCGGGGAAAACCTCGTTCAAATCCATCGTCACCGCCAGCGGGGCGGTGAAGAAATATACCTTTGACGATGAAGGTCACATGCTGTTCGGCTGGGTCAACGAGGAGTCTCAGCGGGTGACAGGAGAGGAGGCGTGGAAGGAAGGAGTCTACTACTGCGGCGGGGAAGACGACGGCGCCATGGTCAGCGGGGAGTGGAGGGAGCTGGATGTCACAGATGAGGAGAATGAAGACAGCTCATTCAATGACCAGTACTGGTTTTACTTTCAGACCAACGGCAAGAAGGCAGCAAACACGAAAAAGACCATTAACGGAAGAAAATACTTATTTTTAGAGAACGGCAACGCCAAATATGAGTGGTATGCTGCGACTTTGTCGGACGGGATCTTGGCAACCCCGGAGAATACCTTCTACAGCAGCCCGGACCAGTGCTGGATGGCAGCAGGATGGTTCCGAGCCGTCCCCAGCGAGGACATCGACCCTCAGGCCTATGAGGACGACGAGCCCTATTGGTTCTACGGGCTTAAGAGCGGGGGCGTGGTGACCAGCCAGATCAAGACCATCAACGGGCAGCCCTATGGATTTAATGAACACGGGATGATGCTTTACGGCCTGTATAAAATGAAGGTGGAGGGCAAAAAGATACTCTCCTACGAGAAGATCGAGAGTGAAAGCGATTTTCCGGAAGCAGGAGAAGAGGAGGCGGTCTACTATTTTGGGGATAAGCCCAAGGAGGGTGTGATGGAGACCGGCAAATGCAGCATCACCCTGGACGGAGAAAAATACACCTACTACTTTAAGACGTCAGGAAGTG
The DNA here is from genome assembly GCA_022792815.1 of Hungatella sp. Taxonomy (GTDB): domain Bacteria; phylum Bacillota; class Clostridia; order Lachnospirales; family Lachnospiraceae; genus UBA3402. The sequence goes on along the minus strand of JAAWBS010000029.1, from coordinate 17,518 downwards.
ACAAAGGAGCCGGGGCCGAAGGCATCTACGACGGCTCTGTCTATGAAAAGGGACGCCTGCTGACCATCGAGGACGGCATGAGATACGGTGTCGTCGAATACGATGGAAAAGAGTATCTGGTGAGTCAATCCGGCAAGATCCAGAAGGGCAAGAAAAACGTCAAGGACAGCGACGGAACCTACTACGCCTCGGACAAAGAGGGAATCGTCATCCACAGAGGGGATAAGCAGTAACAATCAGGACACCTCCTTTTTCTCAATCACATAGAAAGAAAGAGAGCAGCCCCGGACACGGGCTGCTCTTCTGATGCAGGGTCAATCTTTCACCTTCAAGACCTTATTGACAATGGTGATCAGGATGGTTCCGACTACCAGCATCACCAGGAATGCAATCCCCAGCTTGATGATCTGAACCATCAGATAGTGACCTTCATTCCACGTGTCATTGATACAGTAAAAGATGCCTTCCGTATTGACATCATACTCTTCACAGAGATCCTTGATGTTGGCCAGAGCCTGTTGATGGACACCGCCCTTTTTGCCTACAGGGAGAGTGATCTGCTTGCCTGCTTTTAATTTTCTGGCAACGTCTGTGGGCATCTGAGCCAGAATGTAGGACTGATCCGGAAGCTGAATCAGGTAATATTCGGCGTATTCGTCCAGAATATCAAATACCATGCGGCTGACCTCAGGGCGCTTTCTGGTCCCTCCCCGTCTGCTTCGGGAGTAGGCGCTGATCCAGGGATGGCGGACACCGATGCCGGTGGGGATCACCTCCAGAGGCTCTACGGTGACGCAGGAAACAGCCCAGGTATCGTCCCAATCCTCCTGACTCTCCACTCGGGTGATGTCGTCTGCCGCCGGCAGACCGATAAAGTCCTCCTGAAGCCCGTCCTCGGTCATGGCCAGGGTGACCGGCTCCTCTTTTTTGCGGAGCATGGACTCTACGCTGATATTTTTGGCCACAAACACACCTGCGATGATCCCCAGGATCACCATGACAAATTCTAATACTTTCACAATCTTTTTCTTCATATCTGAATAACCCCTTATTGTTATAAGATTTCCCCTCTGGGGGGCACCTTTATGGCCGCGATCTCGGTCCTGCAAAATCGTCAGCCGGCTTGTCTTGATTTATCTGTCATCCCTCGGGCATCCGCCCAGCGCATCCCAGCGGGAGAGGAGCGGCTGAAAGGGCTCAAGGGGAAAATGATAGGTTCCCTCCAAAGTTTCCTCGCCTCGGACCTGGAGGAAATCTGTCACCTGAACCTGTTTTTTGCCGCATTTGCTGCACTGGCAGACCTCCACATGGCAGGCTCGGCGCCCGGATGGGATTTCTTCTTTTCCCAGGATCGGCTTCATATGGGTCAGCAGATAGTTTTGAGCGTCCTCATATTTGGCGCCGAAAGAGATGGGGAGAAGAAACAGGTAGGGAGGTGTGGTAATCTTGGAAGCCGCGGCCTGGCAGTGGACACAGGTGGAACCGCCGCGGGAATGGCGGAACAGCTCCCGGGCGAAAAAAGCTCCCCAGATAAGGAAAGCCGCCACCGCGCCTCCCAGCAAAAGTTCAGGCAGATAATAAGTGAAGTCCATGGTCACATCTTCCCTTCTGACCGTGCCTTTGCCGCCAGAAGCAGTTCCACAAAGGTGTCGGCCTTGGACACGGCCTCAGCGCCGATGCCGGATTTGGTATTGACCACCTTGTTGGTGAGCAGGGTGGGCATGGAGATCTTCTTGCCTTCCAGATAGAACACGAAGCGAATGCCGGTCATGGCGGAAGCGATGGTCTTGGCGGAGTCGATGCGGGATGCGCGGAAGACCTGGATCTTTAAGGGATTGTATGCGGAAATGAACCCGATGTATCCGTTTTCCACGTCTATGTACAGGATCCCGCCTCTCCCGGTGAAGGAACTGGTAAAGCGGTAGGGAAGTGCACTGACTCCCTTGGCGGTGCGCTTTACAAATATAGATGTCAGATTGCCGTATCCGATCAGCATAATCAGGCAGATCCAGATCATAACCAGGAATACCAGTCCGAGGGTCAAAAATATGTCAAATTGGAATTCCCCCCCATGGGCGATACAGGCCACAAGGGACAGTGCGAACGGCAGAATAAGGCCCAGGCCCAGCAGAAGCAGAAAAAAGAAGCTTCCAAACCGTTCAAATTTTGCAGTTTCATGTTCTTTCATACTCTTTGCTCCTTCCTTAGGTTTGTAGATGAGTCGGTGACAGACACCGTTTTTATTCTAGCACTATCTGACCCAGGATGCAATTGGGTCTTGCGGTTTTTGATATTGACAGATTTTATAGGGATAGGTAGAATCATAGGAGAAGGAGGGGGAATGATGAGATGTCCGAAGTGCGGCCAGGAACTGGCCGAAGATGTGAAATTTTGCAAGCGATGCGGGACTCCGGTGGCGGCCGGCAGTCAGCCGGGACTTCCGGAGACTTCCGACGGCCTGACGGCTGCCCTCAGGGAGCCGGGAAAGAAGAAAAAGGGGCACCCTGTGCTCCTGGTGTTTTTGATATTGGTGCTGTTTGCGGCAGGTGCAGGCGGGGCGGTCCTGGGAGTGAAAATCTGGAGAGCCCGAAAAGACGAGTCTCAGACCCAGACGGCTTCTCAGTCCGTGAAAAAGAACAAGAGCAGGAAGTCAGAGAAAGAGGAGCCGGAGGACGAAGGCGATACGCAACAAGGCGATTCCTCCAAGGAGAAGAGAAGGGACGACAAAGGATCCGAGGAGCCGGCCGCGGACAGATCCGGGGAAGACAGGAAAGCAGAAGAGCCGGCCTCTGCGGCCTCGGAGGAATCGGCCGCGGACAGATCCGGGGAGGACAGGAAGGAGGAAGAGCCGGCCTCTGCGGCCTCGGGGGAACCGGTCACGGGCACCTCCAAAGAGGACGGGAAGGCCGGAGAGACGAAAGAAGATACCTCCGGGAAAGACGCAGAAACCCTGGAGTTGGCAGCGGAAGGTAACGAGGCAGGCGGGAAGGACCCTAAGGAAGGGACGGCTGCTGCGTCGGAGTCGTCAGAGAGCCGCCGGGAGGCGGTACCTGTCACCATGGATCATGTGGAACTGGTCATGGCCAGTTCTTCTCTGTCAGAATACAATATGACCCACAGTCCCAAACGGCTGTATGACGGGGACCTGTCTTCTGCCTGGGTGGAAGGAGCCGAGGGACAGGGGATCGGGGAGTCTGTGACATTCTGCTTTGATCAGACCTGCCGGCTGACAGGGTTCCTGATTTACGGGGGATATCAGAAGAGCACTGATCTGTATCAGAAGAATTCCAGACCCGCGAAGCTGAGAGTCTTCATTCCCGGATACGAGGAGACAATCTATCTGCTGGGAGACGAATTCGGGGCTCAGGAGATCCCTCTGGAATTCCCGGTGGAGGCGGATGAGATCACTTTTACTATAGAAGAGGTATATCCGGGAAGCAAGTATGAGGACACGGTGATTTCGGAGCTGACATTTTATTGAGAAGGAGAAAAGGTGATGGGCAGCTGCGGAATCCTGATTGCTGCAGTATGTCTGTGGATGGCCGGAACTATGGAGACAGGGCCAGAGCCGGACAGGGATACCATGGTCTGTGTCCGGGACTACATACCGGATATAGAAATTGACTTAAAATACGGAACCACAGACAATTTTACAGGTCAGAAGATCTATGACTTTACAGAGGCCTATCTGCGCTACGGGACGGTGGAGAAGCTGGTCAAAGCTCAGGAGCATCTGAAAGAGCAGGGGTTTGGTCTGAAGATATGGGATGCCTACAGGCCGGTTCAGGCCCAGTTCGCTCTGTGGGCAATCTGTCCGGATCCGGTGTATGTGGCCGATCCGACGAAAGGGCATTCTTCCCACAGCAGAGGAAACACGGTGGATCTCACCCTGATCCGCCGGGACGGGACTGAGGTGGAGATGCCCACAGGCTTTGACGATTTTTCCCCTTTGGCGGATCGGGATTACAGCGACTGCAGCGCGGATACCGCCGGCAATGCGCTGCTTTTGGAGGAAACCATGGAGCAGTACGGCTTTCGGCCGTACAAAGGAGAGTGGTGGCACTTTTCGGACACGGATTCCTATGAGGTTAAGAAGAACTTTGAGCCTTCAGAGAAAAGGACGAACGAGGAGAGATAACGGTGAAATGTACGAAATGCGGCTATGAACTGGCCGAACACGCGAAATTTTGCAGCCGGTGCGGGACTCCGGCAAGGCCTGTGCAGACAGGTGGCAGCCCAGCCTCTCAGGGAGGTGTATCAGAGGGAGGCGGAAGGGCTGTTCAACAGGAACCTTCCAGGGGGACGAGTTCTTCCGGGGAGACGGCTGTGGGTACACAGGCGCACCCGCCTAAAAAAAGTCCCTGGAAGGCAGCCGGTATGGTTCTGTTGGCTTTGATGATCGTGGCAGTCATGGGAGTGGCGGGCTTTTTTGCAGCGTCCTTTGTCATGGGCGGGGAAGGCAATGATTTTTGGCCGGTGTTGTTTGCCATAGATGAAAGAGATGACGATTCTTCCGAAGATATCGACGAGACAGAAGAAGAGGAGAACAAAAAATCACGGTCAGAGAAGCGGTCAAAAGAAAAGGAAAAAGAGGAGGCTGAGAAAGGGGAGTCTGAGAAGGGAGAGACAGAGAGGAAGGCAGAGACCACCCCTGAGGAGACGGAGGCAGAGACCACGGCGGAACGTGAGACAGCAAAGGAGACAGAGACGGAAACTCAGCCGGAGACGGAACAGGCCTATGACCCTGCCGAGGGAGGTATCCACAGGTATGAATACTTTGTGGACGACTGCACATGGTCCGAGGCTTTTGTGAAGGCCAGGGAGTCAGGGGGATATCTGGTTCATATCAATACCCTGGAGGAGTACGAGTATATTCTGGCGGAGATCACAAACCAGGGCTATGAGAGTATCCAGTTCCGAATCGGAGGCAGGAGAGCCGAGGACGGCCGGGAGTACTACTGGATCGACGAGAATGGGGAGAGTCAGGGAGACTGTATCAATACGGATCAGTACTGGGCTGCCTCCCAGTGGATGAACAACGAGCCGAGCTTTGTGGACGGAACGATTCAGGAAGACTGTCTGGACATTTATTATTACGCAAAAGAAGCCCGATGGGTGTGGAATGACGTTCCGGATGACATTATAGCAGTAGTTCCATATTATTCAGGAAAGATAGGGTACATCGTAGAATATGAAGATTAGGAACAGATGGTGGATACTGGGAGCGGGCCTGCTGTTCCTGTGCGGCGGAAGCGGGTGTTTTCCTTCAGACAGGGCTGCGGCAGCTGTACAAGATTCCGGTGAGGAGACGGAAAGCCAAAGACATGAGGACAGTGTTTTCGAATCCGCGGCTTTGGAGATCAGAACCGACAGACAGGAAAACGACGGACAGGTCGAGGAGGACCAAAGAGAACAGGGGCAGGCTCCTAAGAGTGTGAAGGAGCAGGTCGAAGAATATATTCAGTCCATGACCTTGGAGGAGAAAGCGGCTCAGCTTTTTATCGTCTTTCCGGAAGCCCTGATCGAGGGCGTGGACTGTGTGACCGCGGCGGGAGAGACGACCAGAAAGGCCATCCAGGAGATTCCGATAGGGGGATTTATCTACCTTGACAGAAATCTGCAGTCAGAATCCCAGGTAAAATCCATGCTGGAGAATACACAGAATTACAGCATGGAGCGCCTTGGGCTTCCGGCCTTTCTCTGTGTGGACGAGGAGGGCGGTTCCGTGGCCCGAATCGGCGGAAGGGAAGAATTTGACGTGCCGGTTATCGGTGATATGGCCCGGATCGGAGCGGCGGGGGATGTGGAGGCAGCGCGGAAGGTGGGGGAGGACATCGGAACTTACCTTTCCCGCATGGGATTTAACGTGGATTTCGCACCGGTCGCCGATGTGTGGAGCAATCCTGAGAATCAGGTCGTGAAGCGCCGTTCTTTTGGGGCAGACCCCAAACTGGTGTCGGAGATGACGTCTGCAGTATCGGAGGGGCTTCACAGCAAGGGAGTCCTAAGTGTGTACAAGCATTTTCCGGGCCATGGGGCTACGGCGGGAGATACTCACAAGGGGTACGCCTACACGGAGAAGACGGAAGAACAGCTGAAGAGCTGCGAGCTGATCCCGTTTCAGAGAGGGATCAGGGAGAAGGTGCCGTTTATCATGACAGGACATGTCTCCCTTCCCGGTCTCACCGGGGACGATACCCCGGCCTCCCTGTCCCCGGCCGTCATCGGAGATCTGCTGCGAAAGGACATGGGCTATGACGGCATCGTGGTGACCGATGCGCTGAATATGGGAGCCGTGGTACAGCAGTATTCCTCAGGGGAGGCAGCGGTGAAGGCTTTAAAGGCAGGGGCAGATATTCTCCTCATGCCATATGACTTCAAGGCTGCTTACCGGGGAGTCCTCGAAGCCGTGGAGAGCGGAGAACTGTCCCGAGAGCGCATCGACGAGTCTATAAGGCGGATTCTTCGGGTGAAAATAGAATGGAGTTCTACAGAAAACGGCAGGTGATTCTGCCGCTTCCTGCAAATAAAAACGAGAAGGAGGAACAACGATGGATCAGAACGGAAAGGATCAGGTAATCAGGAAAGTCAGAGAGATGGTGGAGGCCCCTACCTGCTGCGCAGAGGCAAAGGCCGCAGGGCAGAATTGGCTCAATGCCCTGGGGACAGAGAAAGAGGCAGAAGAGACGAGAAACCTGATCGAGGAGCTTAAGATGGACATCATGTCAGCCGAGGGACTTCTGGCATTTGCCGAGTCTGCCGCCGGCGCCAAGGTATTTGGCGGGGAGAAGGCGAAGGAAGTAGCCGCCCATGCTAAGGAGATCATAGCGGCCGGCGGAAAGTACTGCGACTGTCCCGCCTGCAATGCAGTGGCGGCGATCCTTGAGAAGAAGGATGAACTGCTGTAAATTATAAGTCTACAGCCCACGGGGCAGGAATAAAATGAACAGATATACATATGGGTAATCGAAAAGGAAATCGATAGGACCATCTCTTGGAATAGGTTGAATTCTGAGGGGTGGTTCCTTTGATTTATGATGGAATGCCGGGAAGTAAGGGCAAATCCTACGGGGGATTTATGCCAAAAGGTGAATATGGATTTTTACAGGGTGTATGATTTCCTTTAACATATTAAGTCTGCCTCCTGCATAAGATGTAAAAAACAATTTCAGGGGGAAAACCTTGAAGGAATATATCGAGGAGCGTGCAGTGGCCATCGCCAATTACATCATAGACCACAATGCCACGGTGCGGCAGACTGCGAAGAAATTTGGCATCAGCAAGTCCACGGTACACAAGGACGTCACGGAAAGACTGGAAGACATCAACCCCTCCCTGGCTGCCCAGGCCCGGGTAGTGCTGGATGTGAACAAGTCGGAGCGCCACATCCGGGGCGGCCTGGCCACCCGTGAGAAGTATCAGCACAGGCTGGCGATCTGCAGCAGGGAGGAGGAATAAGTTTTGGGGAGCCATTCGTGGGAGTGGCTCTTTTTTTATGCGCACGGGCCCAGAGATGAATTTTGTCAGCAAAGCTGACCAGGACCCGGCACGCGAGTAGGGGAAAACTCTTCCCTACGCGATTTTAGAAGGGATATGGAGAGACCTAAAAAGAGCAGATTCATCAAGAAAGTATGATCGATACTGATCGGTACCAAGCTGGTAACAAATAAGGAAAGATAGTGAAGAATATGATAAAGAATTAAGAAATTGAAGAAATATAGAAGAAACGCTTGACATAGAGAAAATCAGATGATATAGTAAGAATAGAATAAGAATTAAGAATAAAGAAATAAGAAAGGAGAAAAAATGGAGTCCATAAGCAGCATTCTCCGAAGAAAGATTTTGGAAATCATGGCTGATGGGGAAGCCAGGAGTGTGGCAGATATTAAAGAATCACTCGAAAGTCAGAAGAACCTGATTTATAAGAAAGATTTTACAGAGGGTCATCTGGCAGGCACTTTGCGGGTGCTGAAAGAGACAGGGAAATTGGAACAGGAGATCCGCGGAATATATAGGCTCAGCAAAAGATCACAGGACTCAGAACAGAAGACAGAGATTCTCGTGATTCCGGTGGGAGGAGAGGGGAACAGACGGCCTCAGCTCTCGGAAGAACCTGCAAAGGAATATTGGACGGGAGAAACATTTAAAAGTTTGAAGAAAGAAATTTTGGATCGTTTTCAGGACGAGTATGAGTGCTTGAAGGAATGTCTCAATGCCAGTTCTGTGGGGGCATTGGATATGGAAGAGTTTAAAAGAGCCGGAGAACTGCTGGAACTGAAGAATGACCTGGAGAAGATTTTAAGAAAGAATCATCGGATGATGGAAATGAACAAAAAGAATTAAGAGTAAAGGAAGAAATGCAGGAGTATTGAGGAAAGAGAGGTTTGTGAACTATGAATTGGCAGGACAAGCTGCACAGCGGCAGTCTCTATCTGCCCGACGGAGACGATATCATCGCGGAGCAGAAAAAATGTATGGAACTGCTCTATGATTTTAACCACACCCGCCCTTCGGAGGGAGAGAGACGGGAACAATTATTGAAGCAGATGTTTGGGAAAATCGGGGAGGGCTGTTATATAGAGCCTCCCTTTTATGCCAACTGGGCCGGCCGCCATGTTCATTTTGGCAGTTATGTATATGCCAATTTCGGCCTCACCTGTGTCGATGACACCCATATCTATGTGGGAGACCACACGATGTTCGGCCCCAATGTGGTGCTGGCCAGTGCCAACCACCCCCTGCTTCCCCGCCTGAGGGAACAGGCATACCAGTACAATCTCCCGATCTACATAGGAAGAAACTGCTGGCTGGGCGCAGGGGTGATCGTGGTGCCGGGCGTCGCCATCGGAGATAACGCCGTCATCGGCGCGGGAAGTGTGGTCACGAGAGATATTCCGGCGGGGACTCTGGCAGTGGGCAATCCCTGCAGAGTCCTCCGGGAGCTGTCGAGACAGGATGAGGAGTACTATTACAGGGACAGGAGGATCAACTGGGAGGAGCTGCCTGGCTTGGAAGCCCCTCCTACCGGGGATCCCTCCTGTCAGGGACCGTATCCCCGGTCTCCATATAGAACTTGAGCAGCCTCATGCGCATAACCTGGATCTGCTGCTGATACTCCGGCGCATCGACGGCGTTGTTTGTCTCCATAGGGTCTTTTTCCAGGTCATAGAATTCATCCTGCTCATAGAGACGCAGCACGTACTTGTACTGCCCCATGCGGACCATGGCAGCCTTGGTGTGCTCCGGCCCTTCTTCACACTGGGTGGAGAGCCGGGGCCAGTAAGGAGACTTGGGCCCGTGTCCCCCCTCCATCGCCTGAGTCTCCCCATGGATCCGTCCTCCTTCACAGAACACCGCATCCTTGTGCTCCGGCGCACCGGCCACTGCCGCGAGGAGGGACTTGCCGAACTGGGTGTAGTCTAAGGCGAAGCCGGCCATGTCCGCGAAGGTAGCCGGCAGATCCAAAAGCTCTGCAAGAGCCTTGCTTTTTCCCGGCTTCACAGGAAACCAAGATGCGGGCTTAACCAGGAGGGGCACATTGGAGATGGGGTCCTCAAAACAATTCTGCACTTTTTCCGTAATTCCGTAATCCCCGGTATAATCCCCGTGGTCGCTGAACACGAAGATGCTGGTGTCGTCATAGAATCCGTGCTGCTTCAGACGATCCTTCACCATGCCGAACTGGTGATCAAACCGCTCTACCATGCCCAGGTAGACGGCCCGCAGCTCATTGTACTGCTCCTCACACCAACTTGTCAGGTTCTGTTTGGAGCGGATCCCCTGAAGCATGGAGGGCTTGCCGGACAAGCGTTCCACATCCGTGCGCCTGGGAGGCAGACTGTCCCTGGAGATGCTGCCAAACCACGGTTCCTCACAGCCGTAAGGCGGGTGTGGGAAGGACAGGGTGATATATAAAAAGAACGGTCTGTCATCGCCCCGGGCCTTTTTCCGGTCCAGATAGTCTAGGGCGCTCTGGAGGCAGACCCAGTCAAAGGTAGACTTGGCGTCCTCTGCATCCATTTTCCCGGTATAGAACGAATAATAGCCGTCTTTCTTCATAAATTCCGGGCTCTCTGCGGCCGGCACCTTGCCGGGGGAGAATTTCAGGTTCGCATCATCCCTGCGGTTGACAGAATCGAAGCCGGAGTAAAATTCATCGCAGTACTCGGTCTTGGGGCGGTCGGCGGGAATGATGTCATTGCGGCCAACCCAGATCACCTCATAGCCCTGCTCCTTCATGGTTCGGAGGATATTGGGTTCCTGGGGTTCCTGGAGAAAATGCATGGTCCGGTGGCCGGTAGTGTGGGGATACCTTCCGGTGAGAAAGCTGCACCGGGAAGGGACACACACCGGATTTTGACAGTAAGCGTTTTCAAAAGAGACTCCGTCCTCCAGGACAGAATCCAGATTGGGAGTCTTGGATGCCTGATTCCCCATGTGGGACAGGGAATCACAGCGCATCTGGTCGGCTACAAACAGCAGGATATTCGGTCGTTTTTTCATAGTCTTCTCATCCTTTCTCTTCCGTGACGGCCTGATTGTCCAGCACCTTAAAGAAGGGGAGGTAGCAGACGATCTGAATCAGCACCAATACCGCCTGCCACAGGGCCAGCTTCCAGCCGCCGCACAGCATGCCGGACAGGACGATGGGCGTGCCCAGAGGGATCTCCATGCCGTTCATGACGGGGATCACCCCGATGGAGGTCATAAGGTAGGACAGAGAAAAGGTGATTATGGGCGTAAATATCAGAGGAATCAGCATGATAGTGTTCAGCACCATGGGGAGACCGAAAGTAATGGGTTCATTGATGCCGCAGAGTCCGGAGGGCAGGGCCAATTTGCCCAGGGCCTTGTACCGTTGGCTCTTGGCCAGGAAACACATGATCACACACAGACCTGCGGTTCCGCCGGCGCCGCCGAGAGAGGCGTATCCGCTCCAGGCAGATTTTACGATGATATTGGGAAGTTGGGCTCCTGCTCCGTAAGCGGTCAGGTTCTCCATGGCCAAGGGCATGTAGAGCATGTTGAGAAAAGGCATGACGATCATTCCGCCGTGGAGTCCGAAGAACCACATGACGCTGCACATCGTGATCAGGATGATCATGGTGAAGGGGCTTGCCCCCAGGGCTGCCAGAGGAGCTTTCAGCAGAGTGTAGATGCAGGTGTTAATGTCTCCGTAGGTGGTTAAGGAGAAGGCGAAACGCACCAGGGAGGACAAAAGCAGGATACAGAAGGAAGGCAGAATTCCCTGAAAGGAGGTGGCGATCTGAGGCGGGACGCTGTCAGGCATATGGATCACTATCTTTTTGTCGATGAAGAACTTGTACAGCACCGGCACGAAAAGGCCGAAGATCATGGCCGTAAACAGTCCCGCAGCCCCTAGGTAGGAGGTGGACAGGGCGGCGGCCACGGTGACTGTGATCTCATCCTTCTGCCCCGTTACCCCCAGCGGGATCATCACGAGAAATACGGCCAGAGTCAGCAGACCGATGCTGTTGGCCTGTTTTTCGATGCCTGTATTTTCGGCGGTGGACCGGGAGATGCTGTAGACCGCATAGAGGGCCAGCATGTCCGTGGTGATCTTGGGGACAAACCCGAAGATCTCTTTTAACGGGGTGGCTCCGATGAAAGCCTGATAGAAGCCAAGATTTAAGTTGGCCAGCAGAGTAAAGAGGGCCCCGACGATGACGACGGGAAGACAGGCAGAAAATCCGCTGCTGATGGATTTGAGATAGCGGTTCTCCGACAGTTTCTGGGCCAGGGGAAGCAGCAGATTGCCTAAACGTTCTGTAAATTTTTCCATGATTACACTCCTTTGTTTCATGAGACCTGTTTGAAATCACTTGCTACGGAAACCTTGTCGACTTGGTTCGTGTGACCTCATCATAATCTATTTTGGATAAAAATACAATATAAAAATGGATAATTATCCAAAATCAGCAGGACTGCTATATTTCAATAATTTAATTGTGCATATTGCATAAATATAACTCCTGAATTCTGCGATAAAGCTTTTGTGAGACCGGTGGATACTTATCCGGATTTCTGATATAATGGAAAAATCAGCAGACAAAACGAACCAGGGAGGCCATACATGAACCCGCTAGAACAGTTAGAAAAAGAATTTCCGAACCTTACCAAATCTGAGCAGGCTATCACCCGGTATATTCTGGACAATCCCATGTCCGTGATCCGTTTTCCCCTGACTCAGATCGCAGAGGAGGCCAAGGCATCCAACACCGCCGTGATCCGGCTGTGCCAGAAGCTGGGTTACCAGGGCTTTTCCGAGTTTAAATTCTCCCTGTCAAGGGCAGCCCTGTCGGACACTCATGAAAATGGCAGGGAGAAGTCGGAGGGATCGGAACACTCCCTGACAGCCATTGTATCTCAGTACGTGAAATATTTAAATCAGATGGCAGCGGAGGCAGACTTAGACCAGATCCGCCGGATCGCCGGACTGATCTGCTGCAATTCGAGGCTGGCCATCATGGGCTACAACCGAACCGGTTTTTCCGCCTCCCAGCTGTCCTACCGCCTGTCGAGAATCGGGGTGGCCAACCATCTGGTGACCGATCAGGTGGTGATGATGGACTATATGGAGATCTTCGGGCCGGGGGATGTGTGCCTGATTTTTTCCATCAGCATTTCCAAAAACTATAAGGAGATCGTCCAGCGCCTGAAAAAGAACGGCGCGTCGGTGGTCCTGTTTACCATGAACGGCGCCAGCCCCCTAAAAAAGCTGTGCGACTACTATGTGTGCCTTCCCCAGATTTCCTACAACAAAAAGATGGGGTTTTTAGATGACCAGGCCATCTTTTTCGTGTTCATCGAGGTGCTCATCAGTGAGGTGGCGAAACGTTTGAGCCGGGGAGGAGATTGACCTTGTGAAAATCTAAGGATTTGAAAGGAAGCCGATGGGGACAAACATAATCCCTCAGCCTCTCACATAAATATAGAAACAATCAAACAAGAGAGAGGTTTCCCATGAACAAAACCAGAGGCAGATCATCCCTCCTCATTTCATGGCTTATGCTGGCAGGCCTTATGGCAACGCTCTTTTTCACCGGCGGCTGCAAAGTCAGCAAGGACGACGGACAGAAGGTGAGGGATCTGGAGTTTACGGTGGTGGGTGACACGGATATGCCTGCCGAGTTGAGACAGATCATCACCGAGAAGGCGGTCCAGCCCTTTAAACTGACGTTCAGTGATGAGCAGAATCTGTTTATCGCGGTGGGGTACGGCCCTCAGGCCACGGGAGGATACAGCATAGCAGTCCATGCACTGTATCTGACAAGCAATTCCATCGTCATTGACACGGAGCTTTTGGGACCGGAGAAGGGGGAGAACCCGGCACCGGAGACTTCTTACCCTTACGTGGTGGTGAAGACGGAAAATCTGGAAAATCCCGTCATCTTTCAGTGAGGCTGCGGGGAGGCAGCCTCACTGAGACATGACAGAAAGTATAGGATCACACAATGAACCATAAGAATGATATAGCCCAAAGAACAAAAGACATCGAGCGCACCATCATCAAACAGTACCGCAAGACCATCTGGCGCCCCTTTGTCAGCGCCCTGAATGAATATGACATGATCCGTCCGGGAGACCGCATCGCTGTCTGTATCTCCGGCGGCAAAGACTCTTTTCTGCTGGCAAAATGTATGCAGGAGATCCTGCGGCACGGGAAGATGAAGTTTGACATGGAATTTCTCGTCATGGACCCCGGCTATCACCCGGACAACCGGCGTCTGATCGAGGACAATGCCCGCCTCATGGGGATTCCTGTCCGGATCTTTCAGTCGGATATCTTTGACGTGGTGGCGGACATCGAAGAGTCCCCCTGCTATCTCTGCGCCCGGATGCGCCGGGGCTGGCTGTACGCCAAGGCGAGAGAGCTGGGGTGCAATAAGATCGCTCTGGGCCATCACTTTGACGATGCCATCGAGACCATCCTCATGAGTATGCTGTACGGAGCCCAGGTCAACACCATGATGCCGAAGCTTCACAGCACGAACTTTCCGGGGATGGAGCTGATCCGTCCTCTGTATCTGGTGCGGGAGTCTGCCATCGTGGACTGGAAGGAGGAGAACCATATCCGGTTTCTCCGGTGTGCCTGCCGCTTCACGGAGAGGATCGCCAGAGAAAGGGCCCTGGAGGAGGAGGTCCATTCCTCCAAACGCCAGGAGATCAAGGAGCTGATCCGCAGCCTGGAACAGGTCAATCCGGGAGTGGCCAAAAACATTTTCCGCAGTGTGGAGAATGTGAATCTGGATGCCTGCATCGGGTATGTGAAAGGGGGAGAGCGCCATCATTTTCTGGAGACCTACCAGAACGAAATCTGATCAGAAACAATGAATGTTTCTCTTATTCCCCACATACACTTGTTATAAAAACAGATAGAAAGACAGGTAGGTGTGTTTATGTTGGAGTTGGTGAAACAAAATATACATATGAACCGTTTTAAGAGCAATGCCACGACCCAGGTGACTCTGGATGATGACTTTATCGTTCCGGATACCATGGACGACATGGCCAGGGTCATCTTAAGCTCCGGTGACATTCAGATAGAGTCTGTGAAGAATCAGGGGGAAAAGGTCCTCGTAAAAGGTAAGCTGAATTTTCAGGTACTCTATCGGAAGGCGGAGGGAGGACTTCAGACCCTGGCCGGCCATATCCCCTTTGAGGAGCCTATCAATGTGACGGGGCTGGAGGAGCGGGATTATCTGGGGGTCAGCTGGGAGCTGGAGGACTTGACCGCCGGCATGATCAATTCCCGGAAGATCAGCGTCAAAGCCATCGTCACCCTGGTGGTTCGGGTGGAGACCCTCTATGATGCGGAGGCAGCAGTGGATGTGGTGGAAAGTACGGCCGGGGACCGGGGGGCCGGCACCTGGGCCGCCGCAAAGGACGAGAGCGGCTGGGGACGAGGCGACGGCAGCCAGGACGTGGGATGGGATGGGGGCAGGTGGGATCCGTCCTATGGAGGCGGAAGAAGCTGGGAGAGCACTGTGGCAGGGGAGAACGCCTCCCCGGACAGACAGACGGCGGATATGGAGGTTCTGCGCAGGCAGGCAGACGTGGCAGTGATCGCGGTCAGGAGAAAAGACACCTATCGGATAAAAGAGGACATCTCTCTGTCAGGGAGCAAACCCAGTGTAGAGCAGATCCTGTGGAGTGAGATCCGCCTGAGAAGCACTTCCACAAAGCCTCTGGACGGGCGGATCCACGTGGAAGGGGAGGTAATGATTTTCGCCATCTATGCAGGGGAGGGGGAGAACACGCCCATCCAGTGGCTGGAGGAGAGCGTGCCCTTTGCCGGTGAGGTGGATCTGCCGGAGGCGGTGGAGGGAATGGTGCCGTCCATCTCCGTCAGGCTGGTACATAAGGAGCTGGAGGCAAAGCCGGATTATGACGGGGAGATGAGAGATTTGGAGCTGGACGCGGTTCTGGAGCTGGATATGAAGCTTTACGAAGAGCAGAAGATCGAGCTTCTGGGAGATTTCTATTCCAATGACCGGGAGCTGGAGCTGGAAGCAGGGGAGGTCTGTTTTGACCGCCTTCTAGGCAAAAATACGGGGAAATGCCGGATTGCGGAGAAGGTAGACTTAAATTCCGGAGACCGGGTCCTTCAGATCTGTCACAATGACGGGCTCATCAAGATCGATGATGTGGAGATCGGGGAGGATTCCCTGCAGATCGACGGTGTCCTGGAGGTGTCCCTTCTCTATCTGACCTCCGATGACTCGGAACCTATCAAGGCGGAGACTGAGATGGTACCTTTCCACTACGAGGCAGAGACCCCGGGCATCACCCAGGACAGTGTGTACCAGTTAAATCCGGGCTTAGAGCAGATGACGGCAGTCATGGTAGGCGGAGACACCGTGGAGATCAAGGCCGTGGTGAACCTGGATATCCTGGTACTGCAGCCTGTGAAGGAACCGGTGATTCTGGGGGTGAAGGAGGAGCCCTTAGACCTTGAAAAGCTTCAGTCTCTCCCGGGAATCACCGGCTACATCGTACAGCCTGGAGACTGTCTGTGGAACATCGCAAAACGGTTTCACACCACCAGAAAACAGGTGATCGAGTCCAACAACCTGTCAGGGGAACAGTTAAAGCCGGGGGATCGCCTGATTTTGGTGAAAGAGATCGCCGGGGCCTGAGATACTTAAGGGGCTGGTGAGGCATCAGAAATCCCGCGAAGGTCCAGGAAAAAGCTGGATGCACAAAATCCGGTTTTTCGGATATAATACAGTATAAGGTTCGGATGACCGGTGCCATATCCGCATCCAGCTGGTGCTTTAAGATAGATCAGGGCAACCTGGGACGGCAAGCACGGATTGCAAACGTGGTTGTCGTTCTACATATCGGGCAGGGGGGAAGAGTCCTTCCCGTTACAGAGGAGAACAGCATGAACTACACATACCTGCTGCGCTGCCGGGACGGCAGCCTGTACTGCGGCTGGACCAATCGTTTGGAAGAGCGGCTGAAAGCCCACAACGAAGGCAAAGGGGCTAAGTATACCCGAAGCCGCAGACCGGTGGAGCTGATCTATTATGAAGAGTTTCCCACAAAGGAGCAGGCCATGAGCCGGGAGTATGCCATCAAGCGGCTGACCAGAGCCGGAAAACTCCGGCTGATATCTGATTGGAAAAGAGAAACCGATCATGACGGGTGAGTGCCGTCATGACTTGTCAGACGACATAAAACGGGAGGGGACTTGATCTCCCCTCCCAACCTACATCTTTTTCTGAAACTCTTTTACGGACTGGCTTCTGGCAGCGAGGATAAGCCACCGGTGCAGTGTATCCGTATTTTTTTCTGACAGGATCCTTGTCTTTAAATTCTCCGGAAGTTCTCCA
Source organism: Hungatella sp. (assembly GCA_022792815.1). Taxonomy (GTDB): domain Bacteria; phylum Bacillota; class Clostridia; order Lachnospirales; family Lachnospiraceae; genus UBA3402. The sequence continues at coordinate 659 of JAAWBS010000029.1, read as the reverse complement.
TGGGTTTTTAATAACTCCAGGATATCCTCGGATTTGCCGATGGTCATTCCTTCCGCCCTGCCGATAGTCATCCCGGCAGTCATCCCTTCCGCCCTGCCTGCGGCCATTCCCGCGGCCCTGCCGGCAGCCATCCCAGCTTCGGTCGCCTCCTTCCACACATGGATCTTCCACGCCCTCTCATCCCTCACCCTCTTTAGATAGGCTTCATATCTCAGCCTCAGTGGATTGCTCATACTCAGACGCTCCAGCACACCGATGGCCTTCAGAATCCCCATATTCACTCCGTCTGCCTTCATCTTCTCCGACTCCTCCTCCGTCTCTGCGTTGAAGAACCGGATCCAATTCTCCACCGCTCCCTCTCCCTCCGGCCTCTTCGTCAGCTCCAGCACATGCACCTCCAGCATATCCGACAGCTTATTCCCCTCTTCATCCATAAGCCAGTATACGGTGTGATACTTTTCCCGGTCACTCAGATTGAAGTTCAGGATACTGATCCCCACGCATTTTCTCAGCTGGGGGTAATCCTGCCCTGTCTGAAGATCCCCGGTAAACAGCTTGGACAGGTAGAACAGCTGTCGTTTGTCCCAGCTGTCACACACCTTTGCCTGCAGCTCGATGTCGATGACCGTGTCGTCATTTAATTCGACCACCACATCCAG
>JAAWBS010000028.1 GCA_022792815.1 Hungatella sp. | reverse complement strand
CGCTGTCAAGAAGGAATTTCCCGGAGTCAAGATCCTGGTTCTGACCACCTTTGACGATCAGGAAACCGTGGAAGCTGCCATCCAAAGCGGAGCCGACGGCTACATCTTAAAAGAGATGGAAGATGACAAGGTAATCCAGTCGGTGAAAGCGGTCAGCGGAGGGATCCGGGTCTTTGGGGATACGGTCTTCGAGGGAATGAGGCGCCAGATGCTGCCGAAGAACAACCTGAATCCGACTCCGCTCACCGAGAATCTGACTCCCAGGGAGCGGCAGATCATGGGGTGTGTGGCAAGAGGGATGGATAACCGGGAGATCGCGGCGGAATTATTCTTGGCGGATGGGACGGTGCGGAACAACATCTCCAGACTCCTGGAGAAGCTGAAACTGAAGGACAGGACCCAGTTGGCTGTCTTTACGGTGAAGAACCGGCTGGATGAGGGGTAGGTTATGACAGAAACATGCTGAATGTGATCATCTGCGACGAAATCATCGTCTTTGAGGGCAACGCCGTGCCCATTTGTTGCAAAAACATTACACTTGGTGACAATGGGATTGCCATATGGCATAGATTTTGGTATCCTTGAGGCGGTGATGAAGATGATTCACATAGGAATCTGTGACGATGAACGTATTATGAGAGATCAGCTGTCCGCCCTTGTCTCGGAATACATGAAAAATCGGGGCCTGGTTTCCTACAAGATCAGCTGCTTTACAGACGGCCTGGCCCTTTTGGGCAGTGGGTTTGCCTTTGACCTGATTTTTCTGGACATCCGGATGGAGCAAAAAGACGGCCTGGAGACAGCCAGGATGCTGCGGGAGAGGGGAGACGGCAGTTTTCTGATCTTTGTGACGATCTTAAAGGAATGTGTGTTTGATGCCTTTGAGGTGGATGCCAGCGATTATCTGCTAAAGCCTGTCACGGCACACCGGCTGTGGCGGACCATGGACCGGGTGATGAAAAACCTGGAGTACCGGTCCGGGAAAAGCATTCTGATTCAAAAAGGAAATGCCTTCCGGATGATTCGGCTGTCAGAGCTGGTGTACGGTGAGGTTCTTGGAAGAAAGCTCTATCTCCACCAGGCAGATCAGTCGGTTATCGACTATTATGACAAACTGGAGCGATTGGAGCAAAAGGTCGATCAGCGCTTTTTTCGCTGCCACAGAAGCTATCTGGTCAACCTGGACTATGTCCGCGGCTGTAAAGGAGGATGGGTCATCTTGCCCGGAGATATAAAAATACCGGTCTCCAGACTTCGGGAAAAGGAGCTGACCCAGGCACTTCTGCGCCATATGAAGGAGAGGGTCTCAGGCTGCGATTCCCCATCAGGGGCAATCACACACATTTCGGACAGGTGAGGGGGTATTGGGGTATGGACTGGTTCAGCATCGGTATGGATGGCATCACCCTTGTCTCATTCAGCATCCTGCATATCCGTTTTTCCTGCCGGCTTTCGGGCAAACCCTGGAAGCTGTGGTATGTTGTCTTGTATTTTGTCCTGCTCTATGGAATCCTCGCGGTTTCTTTCCTTCTTTCTCTGAATCCCCTTTTCTCTATAGTCGGGGAGATCCTGGCGCTGGGAGGGATGAACCGTTTGGCTTTCAAGAACCGCCCTGAGGTCTCGTGGACCGCCGCCCTTTTGGCCGTTTATGTCACCCAGACATCCTTCGGCATGATCAATTCCCTGGAGGCCGTCTTAATCCCTGTCAACCTGCGGGGGATCGGCCTGTACGGAGCCATCGTTCTGTCACTTCTGGTCTTCATCCTGGTGTCTGAAAGGATGTCCCGGGTGATTCTCCGTTTCGTGTCCATGGACGATGAGGCATACAGGCCCTACATCCGAATCCTCATTCTGTCCGTCCTGTTCTTCTCTGCCGCAGAGTTCTATATCATAGAGACAGCATACAGTCATGTCCCTCTTAAGATTGAGCCGGGAAAACAGCTGGTGCTGCTGTCTTTGCAGGCGTTAGGCCTCATAGCCCTTCTCTGTACCCTGTATGCCTATGAGAGGACCTGCAGCGATGTCAAAGCCCAGGCGGTTCTCTCTTCTCTGACCCAGGCGGCAAAGGCCCAGAAGACCTATGTGGAGCAGGCCCGGATGCGCTACGAAAATACCATGGCTTTCCGCCATGACATCAAAAACCATGTCTGTGTGCTGGAAGGCCTCTTACAGGCCGGGCAGACGGAAGCAGCCAGGGCGTATCTGAAAAAAATGGGGAGCCAGGCGGCAAGACTGTCCTTTCCCTGCCAGACAGACAACCCGGTTGTGGACATCCTTCTGGGTGAAAAGCTGGAACTGGCCAGGCTAAACAACATTGCGGCAGAGGTCTCCTTGATTCTGCCTAAATCCTGGGGCGTCGACGATTTTGACCTGTGTGTGATGATTGCCAATGCCATGGACAACGCCATCTATGCCTGCCTGGCCGTGAAGGAGAAGCCGTCTCTTTGCGTCACAGGCGAGAGCCAGGGGGATTTCTATCGGATCCAATTCGAAAATACCTGTATGCCGGGACCGATGCCCCCTGTGGGAACCGGTCTTTCCAACATCAAAGCGGCAGCGGAAAAATATCAGGGTGCCATGCTGACAGAAAAAGAGGGCAGTTATTTTCGGCTCAATATCCTACTTAACACCGGCGGCACAAACCTTTCATGACCGATTGGCGACAGCTCAGTGCAGAAGGATTGCCATCTCTTTTGGGAGGCGCTAAACTGAAAAGGTAACCGATCATTTTCAGCAACAGCGCGGAGGAATCAGATGGAACCAATCATAAGATTTGAAGGAAGACTTAAGGAGGACAGCCTGATGGAAAAACTCGGGAAAACCCGGTTATCCTCCCAGGCCCAGGAAGCAACTCAGCAGCCGGACGGCCCTAAGAGACCGGATGTGGATACCTATGAACCGGAGATGGAGAGAGTCCCATCAGGGCAGTATCGGGTCAGGGAAGAGAAGGACGGGCGTAAAAACATCTATTTTGATGACCCGGACAGGGCAGAGGAGGCTGATCCCCAGAAAGAAAACGCGGACCGGTCAGAGAAGGCAGAGGGCTCAAAAAAATCCCCGTCTGCTGAAAAATCCGAATCCTGCACGGGGAACACCGATCAGGTCGATCGGGAGATCAAAAGGCTGAAACAGAAGGAAGCCGAGATTGAAAAGAAACTCGGCGCTGAAAAAGACGAGGCCAGGAAAAAACAGCTGGCTAAGGAGCTGGCTAACGTAAAGAGAGAGCTTCAGATGAAAGACAATGACGCATACCGGCGGCGTCATACGGTGTTTCACTGAACACACGAAAACAGGGCTGCCATAGACCGGCAGCCCTGTCTCTTTAATCTCTGATCTGTGATTATTTCCTTCTCCCCATGGCGCGAAGCAGGTAGATGAACAGGTTGATAAAGTCCAGATACAGCTGCAGTGCCGCAAAGACGGAAGCTTTCCCTGCCATCTGCCCGTCATGACAGTATGCCTGGTGATAGGCCCGAATCTTCTGGGTATCGTATGCCGTAAAGATCAGGAAGATGAAGATCCCCACGGTACAGGCGATAATCTCAAACCTCTGCAGGTTGATAAAGATGGAGGCGATCCAGAACACCATCAAAAAGACCAGGCCGCCTACCAGGAAATTCCGCAGGCTGCTTAGATCCACCCTGGCAAAATATCCCACTGCCGCCATGATCCCAAAGAACAGGGAAGTGGCTCCGAACGCCAGCACCAGAGTCATCATATCATACATCAGGAAGTAGGCGGAAAACACCACTCCGTTTAACACGGAGTAGACCAAGAACAGGGTTCTGGCCGTCCCCACAGACATCTTGGTGATCCTCGCCGACAAAAACAGCACCACCGCCAGCTCCGCGATGCCAAGCACCAAGATCAACTGGGGAACCGCGAACACAAACAACACCAACCCGGTGACGTAACCGGTGACGGCGATGAGGAATGTGACCATCAATCCCAAAAACATCCAGCCAAAGGTCTTGGCCGTGTAGCGCTCCAGAGACTCATACTCCTTTGTCGTCTGGTAGGCTTCCCCGTAATACTGATTCATATTCTGATAATCCATAGACTCTCCTTTCTCTCCTTTGGCCCGAAGGCCGTCATGGATGATATCATTATGGATATGATTCTACCACACTTTCAGTCATTTGAAAATGGATAATTTTATATTACAGGGTTTCTGCCAAGCTCAGGGGCTGCCTGTATAACTTCCAGTTCATAAGCACGATCCACACATAGGCCATGGTCTTGGGTATCATCAGCATGCCTATGACAGGGAACAGCCCGCTGAAAAGAACCACCGGCAGATAAAATCCGAAGGAGAGGCCGACTGCAAGAGGGATATAACGGAATATTCTGTCATCGGCCCTTTTTGCCTCCCGGGCAAAGATCAGTATGACGACAGCGCCCATGACCGCAAAAGGGATGTTGCGCAGAATTCCGTAAAAAAGAGGCTGACGGTACTGAAGCCACCTGTTTTGCGGGAGCAGACAAAGTCCGATCCGCAGGGCCGAGAGACTCCACATGGCGGCTGTAAGATTTTTCTGTCCCCTGATCTGATAGCGGTCCCGCCAGATGTAGTAAAGGATCAGATAGAAGACCGTCATGGTGATGGAAGTGACAAACTTTCCGAATCCCAAAGCCGCTTTGTTGGCCTCTAAGCCTGTAGTCCAGAGGGCGTAGGACCGTGGGATCAGATGGAACGAGTCTCCCGCACCAAGAAGAGCAGTCATCATCCCTGCCTTTTTTACCAGTGGAGTCGTTCCTTTTGTCAGCATGATCAGACCAGTAATGACGGCAAAAGACAGATAACAGATGTCAAAAATAGTTTCGGCAATTGCTTGAGCCATGAGATAATTCCTCCTTTTTTATTTATGAACACGTTCATTTATATTCTATTTGAAATCCTCCTCTTTGTCAACCCTCACGGCCCGGTTTTCCATACTTTTGCGGGGCCTGAGAGAAATGATTGACAGCACCTGTCCAAAATGCTACAATTAACAGGAAATTTTTCAGGTATTTTTGACATATCGCACACCAAAAGAAAGCGCAGCAGGACAACATCATGAAAAAGAGAAATCTACTGGCAGAACTGCCTCTATTTCGGGGTTCCTCTCCCGATACCTTAGAGCAGCTGTGGAGACAGGGGAAGGTGGAGAATTTTCCCAGAGGAACCGTCCTTGTGCGGGCCCGAGAGCCGCTGCAGACCGTATTTGTACAACTGTCCGGCAAGTCCATGATTTACAATCTCACCCATACAGGAAAGCGAAAGATCATCTTTGTTTTCGGTCCGGGGGCACTGCTCAATGAGCATGTGCTGAATTTTCATGATGCTTCCCTGTTCTGTGAGACCATTGAGGCCAGCCGGATCTTTGTGATTCCCTGTGCATGGTTTCTCAATTCTATGGAGAAAGACTTTGGGCTGGTCCGTGCCGTTTTGGAGGCCCAGGAGAGGAAGATGTGGCGCATGGGCCATCAGCTGAAGAACACCATGGGCAGTATCTACATGGAGAGAAAGCTGGCAGCTAAGCTGTGGAAACTGTCCCGGGATTTCGGGAAGGGGAGGCCTGAGGGAATCGAGATCGATATCAGCCTGACCGTCACGTTCCTGGCAGACATGCTGGGAGCTCCCAGGGAGACCACTTCCCGCCTCTGTAAGAACCTGTCCGAGGCAGGGCTGATTCGCATGGACAGGCGGCGGATCGTCATCATCAATCCGGAGAAGCTGTCCCATTTCTACAAAACCGGGGAGATGTAGCCGGCCTAAATGGTTCGGAAAATCAAAAGCATCAAAAAATTCAGGAATCCAAGAAGAATCTGTGGCATTTTGTGATAAATGTCACAGATTTTTTTGCGTTTTATTGATAAACTATTGTCAATATCTATATGGTTTCTATTAAAACAGGAAATACCCTCATTTTTTCTTGTGAATAATGCCATAGAAATCATCTAAATTGCTGCCAATAGGCATTTGCGAAACTCAAAACTTGTCAGAATATTCTCCTGGCTTTGACTTTCGCAATTACCTACTGCTGCCAAAAACGAAAGGAGACACTATGGGATACCAGTTATCAAAAGCAGCCGGGGACAAACTGCTTGCTCAGTGGTCCAGAAACGGCATTGTCTTTGCCCCGGTAAAGATGGAGGGGGAAGGGTGTTTTGCCGACACAGATGTGGTCCGATACGGGAATGTAACCTCTTTAGACCAGGTGGAGTGGGAAAAAAAATCAGACTATTCCTTTAAGGAAATCCTCCTTCCCATAAATGAGACCTTGTTCTATTTTACAGAGGATCAGACCATGGTTCCCAAAGGGAAGGAACAGAAAATCCTGATCTTTCTGCGGTCCTGTGACCTTCATGCCGTGAAGCGCCTGGATCAGATCTATCTTCACAACGGAGGAGAAGACTTTTATTACAATCGTCTTCGCAGGAGGGCCAAGTTCATTCTCATGCCCTGTGCAGAAACCTGCGATTCCGGCTTCTGTGCCGCCATGGGGACAAACGCATGTGAGGACTATGATGCCTATGTGTCTGTGGAGGGAGAAGACGTGTTCTTGGATATCCGGGATGAAGAGCTTAGCATGTGGGGGGAGGAGATTCTTAATGGGAACAGCGAGACCACCGTTGCCCTGCAGTTTCCAAAAGAGAATAAGGAGAAGGTGACGCTTCCCAAAAACCTCTCCAACGAAAGCGTTTCCCTTGCGCTCTGGAAAGAGTACGGGGACCGGTGCATCGGCTGCGGGCGCTGTAATTTCGTCTGTCCCACCTGTACCTGCTTTACCATGCAGGACATTTTCTACCGGGACAACACAAATGTGGGAGAGCGGAGGCGGGTGTGGGCCTCCTGTCAGGTGGACGGCTACACGGACATGGCCGGGGGACACAGTTACCGCAAAAGCCAGGGAGAACGGATGCGGTTCAAGGTTATGCACAAGATTTATGACTTTGAGAAGCGATTCGGTTACCCCATGTGCGTCGGCTGCGGACGATGCGATGACGTGTGTCCGGAGTATATTTCCTATTCTGCCTGTATCAACCGCCTTGCAAAGGAGGAACAGACCCATGAAAAATGATTACATTCCTCAGCTGTCCACCATCAAAGAAGTAATCCGCCACACGGACTTAGAGTACACCTTCCGCATGGAGTATGAGGGGGAGGTAAAGCCGGGGCAGTTTTTTGAGATTTCTCTTCCCAAGTTCGGGGAGGCGCCGATCTCGGTCAGCGGAATCGGGGATGGCACCGTAGATTTTACCATCCGCCGGGTGGGAAAAGTCACCAACGAGATCTTTGAAAATTATGTGGGGGACCGGCTGTTTATCCGGGGGCCTTACGGCAACGGGTTTTTGCTGGACCATTACCGGGGAAAGGAACTGGTCATCGTCACCGGAGGAACCGGTCTCTCTCCGGTCCGGGGAGTGGTGGAGCATTTTGCCCGTCACCCGGAGGAGGCAATGGGCACCACGCTCATCGCCGGCTTCAAATCTCCGAAAGACGTGCTGTTTAAAGAGGATTTTGATTTCTGGAGGGAGAAGATTTCCGTGATTCAGACGGTGGACGCGGCCCCTGAGGGGTACGAGGGCCCTGTGGGCATGGTGACCAAATACATACCGACTCTAAAGTTGAAACACTTGGAACACGCCTCCTTTATCTGCGTGGGGCCGCCGGTGATGATCCGATTTACGGTCATGGAGATCTTAAAGCTGGGCGTGCCGGAGGAGAGCATCTGGGTGTCCCACGAGCGGAAGATGTGCTGCGGTCTGGGCAAATGCGGACACTGTAAGATCGGTTCCTCCTATGTGTGCCTGGACGGTCCGGTGTTCAACTATACAGACGGCAAAGAGCTGATTGATTAAGGGGGTGGAGACATGGGATTGGATATCAACACAAAAAAACTGAAAAAGAACGCCTTCCGCGTGTCCAAGGTCCGCGGAATCGGAGCTTCCAGAATCCGGGTGCCGGGCGGGTATCTGGATGCCAGGGTCCTTGGCATGGTACAGGAGATCGCCCAGGAGTACGGCAACGGCTTTGTCCATCTCACCAGCCGCCAGGGCTTTGAGATCGAGGGCATCCGGTTTGAGGACATGGACAAGATCAATGAAAAGCTTCAGCCCATCATTGAACTTTTAGAGATCAACCAGGAGAAGCCCGGCGCCGGATATCCGGCTTCCGGCACCAGGAATATCAGCGCCTGTATCGGCAGCAATGTGTGTCCCTTTGCCAATTACAACACGGCCAGGCTGGCAAAAGACATCGAGAAGGCGGTTTTTCCCAATGACCTTCATTTTAAGATTGCCTGTACCGGTTGTTCCAACGACTGCGCCAAGGCCAGGCTCCACGATTTTGGAATCATCGGCATGACCATGCCCCAGTATGACCCGGACCGCTGCGTCAGCTGTGAGGCCTGCGTCAAGGGGTGTCGGGCTTTGTCGGTCAACGCCCTTCACATGGAGAACTACAAGGTGATTCGTGATAAGGACAAATGTATCGGCTGCGGCGTCTGCGTCACCAAATGTCCCACCAGGGCGTGGACCAGGAGTAAGAAAAAGTACTACAAGCTGACGATCATGGGGCGGACGGGAAAGAGAAATCCCCGCCTTGGCCAGGACTTTCTGGCATGGGCCGACGCGGAGAATATTATCAAGATCATTTTGAACACCTATGCCTTTGTGGAGGAACACATTTCCCCGGACGCTCCGGGCAGGAAGGAACACATCGGCTACATCATCGACCGGGTGGGGTTTGAGGAGTACAAAAAATGGGCTCTGCGGGACGTGGAGCTTATGCCGGAGACCATCATGAAGGAATGTGTTTACTGGGACGGGATTCATTTTGACCGGTAAAGGAGAGGACGACCAATATGAAGAAGATACAATCCACTTGCAATTACTGTTCCCTTGACTGTAACCTGGATTTCTATGTGGAGGAGAACCGGGTGGTCCGGGCTGTGCCGACCAAAGGTTATCCGGTCAATGACGGATTCTGCTGCATCAAAGGCCTGTCCCTGGACAAACAGCAGACCACCGTAAAGCCGGGCAGCCTGCCGAAGATCCGCCGGGAGGACGGCTCTTTTCAAACCGTCTCCTGGGATGAGGGGTTTGCCCATGTGGCCGGGAAACTGAGGGAGATTCAGGAAAAGTACGGGGAGGAGAGCGTGGCCGGAATCAGCACGGGCCAGCTGACTCTGGAGGAGTTTGCCATCTTCGGCCATGTGATGAGGAATTATCTGAAAGCCAATGTGGACGGCAACACCCGTCTGTGCATGGCCACTGCCGTGGTGGCTCACAAGCAGAGCTATGGCTTTGACGCTCCGGGGTTTACCTTAAAAGATCTGGAGCTGTCGGACACCATCATTTTCATCGGCGCCAACCCGGTGGTGGCTCACCCGATCCTGTGGGGGAGAGTGAGACAGAATCAGGTGCCAGGCCACAAGGTCATTGTCATTGATCCCAGGAGATCGGAGACCGCCATGAACGCGGACTACTGGTACGGGTTGACATGGCGCAGCGATCTGCTCCTCCTGTACACGGTGGCCAACCAGCTTATCGAAAAAGACTACATAGATCATGGGTTTATTGAGAACCACACGGAGAAATTTGAAGAATTTAAGGAGTTTGTGAAAGCCTACCCTCTGGAGCGGGGAGCGGCGGGCACCGGGCTCTCTGAGGAACAGATTCTGGAGCTGGTCGAACTGATCCACAGGGGGAAACGGGTCTCCTTCTGGTGGACCATGGGAGTGAACCAGGGGTATGAGGCCGTCCGCACGGCCCAGGCCATCATCAATCTGGCCCTTATGACCGGCAACATCGGCAGGCCGGGGACAGGGGCCAACTCCATCACCGGACAGTGCAACGCCATGGGCTCCAGGGCCTACAGCAACACGGCCGTGTTCTTCGGAGGAGGAGACTTTACAAATCCTGCCAGGCGGGAGAGGATTGCCGGGGTGCTGGGAGTGGATGACGCCATGCTGGCAGAGAAACCCACCAAGACCTACAACCAGATTATTGAGGGGATCCATGCTGGGGAGATCAAGGGACTGTGGATCTTGTGCACCAACCCCAGACACAGCTGGACCAACAACGAGACCTTTGCCTCGGCAGTCAAGAAGCTGGAACTGTTTGTGGTTCAGGACATCTATGACACCATCGAGAGCGCCCAGGAGTGCACCGTGTTCTTCCCCGTGGTTCCCGGCCTCAAGAAAGAGGGGACCTACATCAATCTAGAGCGCCGTCTGTCTGCCATGCGTCCGGTTCTGGCCCGCGAGGAGAACGAGATCTCGGACTATGAGGCGATCCTGGGAGTGGGAAAAGCCCTGGGAATGGGGGACGCTTTAAAGGGCTGGGAGACTCCCAGAGACTGTTTTAACCTGATGCGGGAGTGCTCCAGAAACATGCCCTGCGACATCACCGGAGTCACCTGGGATGGGCTTACCGATTCCCACGGCATCCAGTGGCCCTATCCGGAGGGAAAGGAGGAGGAGAACCGGGAGGAAGAGAGACGGCTTTACGGGGACGGACGATTCTTCACTCCATCGAAAAAGGCACAGTTTGTCTTTGAGGAGGTGCGGGAAAATCCTCTGCCTGTAAGCGAAGAATTTCCCTATGTGCTGAACACAGGGCGGGGCAGCGTGGGGCAGTGGCACACGCAGAGCCGGACAAAAGAGGTAAGGTTCGTGGAGGATGTGTCCTTAAAAAAGGCCTATCTCTACATGAATACAGAGCTGGCAAGAGAAATGGGAATCCGGGAGATGGAGGAGATACAGGTCTTTTCCGTCAACGGACAGAACGCCCGCTTTGCCGTAAAGATCACGGACAATGTGCAGTATGGGGAGTTGTATGCGCCGATTCACTATCTGGAATGCAATAAGCTGACGCCGTCTCTATATGATGCGTATTCTAAGGAACCATCCTACAAGGCGACGCCGGTGAGGGTTGAGAGAATCGGGGAAGCCTGACAGGGCCAGGGAAGGCAATTGCGAAATTTGAAGTTGAGAGAATATTCTGACAATATATTCCATACAAAGCCTTCGTACGCTAGGCATTCCGCTGAGCCCAATCAAGCAAAAAACACTCGGGCAGAGGGCCCTCCTGTTTTTTATGGTCTCAGCTCCATAGCGTAATGGCTTTTCCTGGAACATATTGTCAGAATATTCAGCCAAGTTTCGAGTTTTGCAACCGCCCACATTGCCGGATAAGAGAAAGAGAGGGTAAGGAAGATGTATCGGATTAAAATAGACAGAAGCCGCTGTATCGGATGTCTGACCTGTGTGACCGCCTGTGTGGTCAGCCATGAGACGGAGAGCGGCGATGCGCGAAACAGGGTGACCATTGACAGTGAGACGAAACCGGCTCCTATTTTCTGCCGCCATTGTACCAGGCCGGAATGTGTGTATACCTGTATGACCGGGGCCATGAAGAAGAACCCGGACACAGGCTTTGTGGAATACGACAAGGAACAGTGTGCCAGCTGTTACATGTGTATCATGTCGTGTCCCTACGGGATCTTAAAGTATGACAGTATTGAGCATAAAGAGATTATGAAGTGCAACATGTGCGTCCACAGAAGCAGGGATGGAGGCCCTGATCCCATGTGTGTGGAAAAATGTCCCATGGGAGCCATTTCCTTAGAGGAGGTGCAGGAATGAGATATGTGATCATCGGTTCCTCGGCAGCAGGAGTCAACGGAGCCAGGGAGCTTAGACGGCTGGATAAGGAGTGTGAGATCGTGCTGATCTCCAGGGACAAAGAGATTTACTCCCGCTGTATTCTCCACCATTATCTGGGAGGTGAGAGGACCTTGGAACAGCTCTCCTTTGCGGAGCCTGATTTTGCCGGGAGATTTGGGATTCAGTGGATGAAGGGGAGAACCTGTGTGGGCCTTGACCGGAGGGAAAAGACCGTGATTCTGGACCATGGGGAGAACGTGGCCTATGACAAGCTGCTGATTGCCAGCGGTTCCCACACCTACCTGCCGCCCATTCCTCACCTGAAGGAGGCCGGAAATGTCTGTGGTTTCAGAAATATTGAGGATATGGAGCATTTGAAGGAGGCGGCAAAAAGCAGAAAGGCGATTCTGGTTATGGGCGCCGGCCTGGTGGGGCTGGACTGTGCCGCAGGATTTCTGGCCCTGGGCGTCAAGGTAACCCTGATTGAGACAGCGCAGTGGCTGTTAAGCCGTCAGCTGGATGAGACTTCCGCCAGGACCTATGAGAAGGCTTTTGGGGAAGCGGGAGTGAAACAGTATTACGGGGTGGGGATCCGGGAAGTGGTTCTAAATGACAGGAAGGAGATCACCCGTGTGATTCTCACCGACGGAAGGGAGCTGGACTGTGATTATCTGGTGGTAACCGCCGGAGTGAGGCCCAATATCGACTTTCTGGAAGGTTCGGGAATCGAGACAGGCCCCTTCGGACTTCTCTATGATGAGACGGGAAAGACCAATGACGACTGCATCTACGGAGCCGGGGACGTGTCGGGAACCAGCCCCATCTGGCCTGCTGCCGTAAAGGAGGGGATTATCGCCGCCTCCAATATGGCAGGGGAAAAGCGGCAGATGACCGACTTTTTTGCCAGCAAGTCCACCATGAATTTCCTCGGCGTTCCCACGATGTCCCTGGGAAATGTGAACCCGAAGGAGGGGGAGGCCTCAGAGGAGATCTGCACCTTTGACTCCGGCCCCAGGACCGGAAAGGGAGAAGGTGAGAAAGGCTACAAGAAGATCGTCCACAAGAACGGAAAAATCATAGGGGCGGTGCTCCAGAAAGACCTGGCTTACGGCGGAATTTTACAGCAGCTGATCGCCAGGAAGATCGACGTTACCAAAGTGAAAAAGCCGGTGTTTGATATTGATTATTCCGATTTCTTCCATATGGACGAGAATTTTGAATACTATTATGAGTAGCAGGTGATTTATGATAAGTAGGTAATTGCGAAAGTCTAAGTTGAGAGAATATCCTGACAAGTTTTGAGTTTCGCAAATGCCTATTATGATAAGGACTGAAAGGAGGAATTTATGGAGCGTATAGAGAGAATGCCAGTCCCTGTGCTGCCCACCTTCGTGGGAGCGCTGACCCTGTCCAATGTGTATTCGGGAATGGGGTATTCCTGGGTTCGGCATATGACGATGTGGGCGGCCACAGTCATTATCATCCTGTACATAGGGAAACTTCTGAAATTTACGGATGCCTGCCGTGGGGAGTACGGGAATGTGGTGCCCTGCAGTCTGTATGCGGGATTTAACATGGTGCTGATGATTCTGGGAAGCTATTATTTTGACTATATCCCCATACTTGGGAAAGGGATCTGGCTTGGAGCCATTGCCCTTCACGCCATGCATATCTGCCTGTTTACCTACCGAAATGTGATGAAAAAGCGGGATGTGAATACCTTTGTCCCCAGCTGGTTCGTGACCTACAACGGGATCATGGTCAGCTGCGTGGTGGGCGGCGCCATGGGGATGAAAGGGCTGTTGACAGGGATCGTCTATTATGGGATTATAATCTATGTGATCTTGATTCCCATCATGGTATGGCGGCTTTGGAAGGTGGAGGTGAAACCGGCCGTGTACCACACCATGGCCGTGGTGCTGGCCCCCTGCAGTCTCTGCGTGGTCAGTTATCTGAATGTGATACCGAACCCAAACCCGGCGATTGTCTACGGGCTCTACGGCTGTGTGCTGGCTTCCCTTTTGTTTATCATCATCAAGCTGCCCCGGTTTTTCTCTTTTCCCTTCAGCCCTGGTTTTGCGGGGATGACCTTCCCCATGGCCATCGGAATCGTGGCCACCAACAAGATCACCGGTTATCTCAAGGGGGCGGGGCAGGAGAGTCTGGCGGCGCTGACCGGTCAGCTCAGTGGGATTCAGATCTATCTGACTACGATGATCATAGGTTTTGTGTTGTTGAATTTCCTGATTATGGCTCTGAAGATAGAAAGGAAGTAGGAGATGGCAGAGACAGCGGCAGGGCTCCGGCGAACGGACATGGCGGGATATATTCTCACAGGCGGAAAGAGCAGGAGAATGCATGGGCAGGACAAGCTTTTTCTGGATTATCAGGGCGAGGCTTTCTGTGATCACATCAGGCGGGCCCTGGGCTCTTTTCCCGTGGTCTATCTGTCTGCGGCTCCGGACGGCCAAAAGCGGTATGCGTCCCTGGGGCTGCCTGTGGTGGCGGATGTCCTGCCGGGACTTGGGCCTATGGGAGGAATCTATTCCGGGCTTTTGTCCTGCCGGGAGCCGTGGCTGTTCGTGGCTGCCTGTGACATGCCGCTGATCCGGCGGGAGACGGTGGACCGGGTCACGGATGCCTATCTGGAGGAAGGGGACGGGGACCGGGTCACGGTGGTCCGGTCCGGAGACCGGGTGCACCCTCTCTTTGGGATCTATCCCAGGACCGCAGTCCCCCTTATGGAAGAGATGATCCGGGAGGGGAATTACCGCATGAGGGACTTCATCGCCCGGTCAGAGGCCAGGGTCCTCTCCCTGGAGAAGGACAGCCCGGTTGGGGTTAATATCAACACGGAAGAGGAGTACCAAAGGTTGAGGTAAGGAGGGTGTATCCCCTGTGGATCGCCGGCGCCAAAGTCAGGCCCTTACTCTGTGCAGTCCTCTGTAACGGTATTTTCCAGAAACTCCCCGATCCAGCCGGGATTGAAGCCATAATACAGGTGTGGGAACCCGGCGATGAGCCGGGGGGTCACATACATACAATTCCACTGGCGGGTGGTCAGGGGTTTTACGGCTTTCAAATCCGTCCCCGGCAGAGTGCTGTCCCAATAGTGGAATTCGTGTCCTCTCGCCACCTGATTTCCCTGGCCGTCGTACAGGGAGACGTAGCCGAACCGGGACAGTTTCTCCGTCCGGTATCCTGCCGCCCCCAGGATGCCGGCCATGGGGTAGGAGCGGCCGTCGGCTCCCTCCAGAGTCTCATGGAGATAGAGGAATCCCCCGCACTCTGCCAGGATCTTGACTCCCTGGCCGTAGGCGGTGCGGACCGCCTCCAGCATGGCGTGATTTTCTGACAGTTCCCTGGCGTACATTTCCGGATATCCGCCTCCCAGGACGATGGCCGCAAGCCCGGGACACGGCAGATGTTGGTCGTGGAGGGGACTGAAAAAAGACAGTTCCCAGCCCAGACTTCTCAGCAGGTTCAGATTCTCCTCATAGTAGAAGCAAAAGGCCTCGTCCCTTGCCACGGCAATGCGGCGGATTGTTTTTGCTCCGGATTCCCGGGTCTGCCCCGTGTTCGCCTTGCCGGCAGAGGATGCCCGGCAGGGATCCGGAAATTTACGCCGGACAACCGGCGGAGCGGTTCCTGCCAGCTCCAGAATTCCCTCCAGATCCAGACAGGGCTCCAGGCGGTCTGCCAGAGCCTTTACCTTCTCCCGAAGCCGTCTCTGCTCACCGGGCAGGGTCAGACCCAGATGGCGGCTTTCCCAGTCCGCCTCCTCACACTGGGGGACGGCGCCGAGAAACCGGACTCCCAAATCTTCCAGCAGCGGTCCCAGCCTCTGAGCCATCATGGGGGAGGTCCGGTTCAGGATCACCCCTTTGATGTGGCTGTCTTTCTCATATTCCAGAAATCCTTTTACCAGGGCCAGCAGGGACAGGCTGCTTTTCTTTCCGTCCACCACCAGAATCACCGGGGAGTCCGTGAGATCCGCCGTCTCCCAGGCGCTGGCCTGGGTGGTGATTCCGGCGACTCCGTCGTAATACCCCATGGCCCCCTCCAGGACGGCTATGTCCGCCTGCCTGGTCGTCTCCTCAAACAGTCTGACCACCTCAGAGGGAGGCAGAAAAAAGCCGTCCAGGTTATAACCCGGAACTCCCAGGACGTACCGGTGAAACATGGGATCAATGTAATCCGGCCCGCATTTGAAGGAGATGCAGGTTAAATTTCGCCGCCTTAAAAGCTCCAGCACCCCGCAGGTGACGACGGTCTTCCCGCTGCCGCTGCAGGGAGCGGCAAACAAAATCCTGGGAAGAGGCCTGGTCTTTTCTCTCATTCCGTCTCTCCCAGAAGATCCAGGGCTTGATATTCCTTCACCCGCCGGGCTACCTGCTCCCAGGTAATGCGGGAGCAGACAAAATCAAAATCCCCCCAGATCCGTCTCAGCTCTGCCTTGATCTGGGGAACCTGCTCCAGATCTTCGGCCCCGGTGCGGACATAGTAGTCGGGCAGCAGGGTGCAGCCCACCATACCGACCTCCGGCTCCGGCGGCTCCTGGCCCTGACTTAAGGCGCTTAAGAAGCGCAGATGATTGTCTATGTACATATTCAGTTCCAGTTGAACCCCCATCATCCCGTTTAAGTCAAAGACCTGGAAGGGGGCGCCGCCGGGCACGGGGATCTGACCGCCGGCATAGAAAGCCTGAGTATCCCCGAATTCATAGAGATCATTGCAGACATCCATGAGCCGGCCGTATTCCTCCTGAGTGATCGGTTCCTGGAAGGACTTGAGTATGACGTCCGCCGCCCAGCCCAGCTCACCCAGCACTTCACAGCCGGGAAGCTGACTCAAGGCTTTCCCCAGCCTGACCAGCCGGGCCATGGACAGAAGCCCCAGAATCCGAGCCTGAGCGTCTGCCAGTCCCTCCGTCTTCTCCTCCATCTCTGCGGGAATCTTGTTGTAGAGCAGGTCCTCATCCTCCAGCGCGCCGATCCGGTCGGAGCAGTCGGTGACGATCTCTTTGTGGAAAAGCCGGTTTTTGCTCGACTTCTCGTAGGCGTCGTCGCTGGCGCTGTAGACGGAGTCCGCCCGGTTGAGCCACAGAACCGCTTTGTTTAAGTCCCCCTTCTCCATGGCGGCGGTTCCCAGGTCATAGTAAGCCCTGGCCAGACCGTCCCAGTCCTTTTTCTCCAGACATTTTTCCAGCTGTTCCTCCGGAGTTCTTTTCTTTTCAAACAGACCAAGCATAGTGGATCTCTCCTTTCTATTTTCGTGTTTTTAACCGCTGTAGAGCGTCGTTCTTATTATAGACGGAGTTTTCGGGGAACGCAACCTGGGAGAAGGATCCGTCCTATAAAATATTGGGAAAACGAGCACGGCGGCGCCTTTCCAAACAACCGGTTGGCTTCCGGCCGTTTTTATGATAGAATAGAGACCGAAATTGCGAGAGAGGAGGGAAACCGCCATGTTGTGCATTGCAGCTGCTCCATGCAAAGTCCTTTAGATCAGGATTGCATGGAGCGGACAGACTGCTCGAAGGCTTTGCGAATTCTGTTCAGAACATGAGAAAGAAAAGGAGCAAAGTCTATGAAAAATCTGATAACATCCATCCAGGAAATGAAAATCTTTCTGCTTTTGTGGATCACTCAGTCCTTCTCCGGCCTGGGCAGCGCCATGACCAGCTACGCGCTGGTGATCTGGTCCTACTCTCAGAAGGGTTCGGCGCTGATGACCGCCCTTTTGATGGTCAGCTCTTATGCCCCCTACGTGGTATTCAGCATTTTCGCCGGAGCCTTAAGCGACCGGTGGAACAAAAAAGCCACCATGCTGATCTGTGACTCTGTGGCTGCCCTGACCACGGTGGTGATGCTGGCACTCCTTGGAGGCGGATGCCTCGAAATCTGGCACCTCTATGTGATCAACGCCGTAAACGGGCTCATGAACACGGTCCAGCAGCCTGCGTCGGAGGTCGCCACCACCAGAGTGCTGCCGAAAAAGTATTATCAGAAGGTGGGAGGGCTGAAGTATGTTTCCGGCTCCCTGAACTCGGTCATGACTCCGATCCTGGCCACCGCCGTCCTGGGGCTTGGCGGCATGGAGGCTGTGGTGGTGTTTGACCTCTTTACCTTTGCCATGGCTTTTGTGACTCTGGCCTTCGTGATCCGGATTCCGGAGAATCAGGAGGAGGGCAGGGCAGGAGAGAAGCTTCTCACCTCCGCCCGCAGAGGGATCGCATACCTGAAAAAGGAGCAGGGGATCTTTCATCTGATCCTGTTTTTATCAGCCATCAACCTGGTGGCCTCCGTGTACAGCGCCGCCTTTCCGGCTATGATTCTCTCCCGTGAGGGGGGAAGCGAACAGGTTCTGGGGCTGGTCAACACGGTCATCGGCCTCACTACCTTTGCCGGCAGCATTCTGGCCTCCTTCATGAGGGCGCCAAAAAGCCGGGCGCGGGTCATCTGCAACTGCCTGCTGTTTTCCATGAGCACGGAGAATGTTCTCCTGGCCCTTGGCAGGTCTCCCTTTGTCTGGTGTCTGGGAGGCTTCCTTGGCTGGATCGCCATCCCCCTCATGAGCACCAATCTGGATGCCATACTCCGCCTCCATGTGCCGGAGGACATGCAAGGGCGGGTGTACTCGGTGCGCAATTCCCTCCAGTTTTTCACTATACCCGTGGGATATTTTCTGGGAGGGTTTCTGGTGGACCAGGTCTTCGAGCCGATTATGGCGGCCCGGTCTGCAGACAGCGTCCTGGTACGGCTGTTTGGATCCGGAAAGGGCTCCGGGGCGGCGTTTCTCTTTTTCGTCCTCGCCTTTGCGGGGATCGGAGTCTGTCTGTATTTCAGGCGGGACTCCAGGATCTGGAAGTATTGATTCCGTCGGGCCGGGGCTTTCACCCCGGCCTTACTTTCACCGATAAGATCCCTGTCCGTCCGGATCATGACGCTGTAAAATCTGCTCCCGGGACCGGACCTTCCAAAACAGCAAGAATCATGAAACCCTCCCGGCCGGTCCATGGTAACATGATACCGGTCTGCGACGTCCGAATCCATTCTTCTGCGGAAGAAAACGTCACAAGACAGAAAGGAGGGCCTTCCATGAAAAGGATCGGGACAGAGACCGCCGCCAGGGCGATTCTCTACATAGAAACTCATCTGAGCGAGAGACTGGATCTGGAAACCGTGGCAGAGGCGGCGCATTATTCGAAATATCATCTGCACCGCATGTTTACCGAAGCCGCAGGCATAACACTCCACGACTATATCCGGCGCAGAAGGCTGACTGCGGCGGCAAAGCTTCTGGTATTCTCGGAAATGTCCGTCATGGACATCGCCCTGGCGGCAGGGTATGAGAGCCGGCAGGCCTTTACAGACATGTTCAAGGCCATGTACAAGCAGACTCCCGGGAAATACCGGGCCGGGAAACGATTTTATCCCCTTCAGCTGGAGTTGGACCTGGAGTTCGGTCCACCGGCCCACGGCGCCGTGGTCCCGGACATCTCCCGGGCCTCCGGGGAGGATGTCCCTGCCTGGCTCGCCTTCGCCTCCCAGGTGGTCCGGGATTTCCCGGGCTACCAGGAAGAGGAGCATCTGGAACGTCTGAACGACCAGATCCGAAAGAGGCAGGCGTTTCTCATGCGGGACCGGGGGCTGGTGGTGGGAGCCGCCGCCTTCTCCCGTGAGACGGGGGACGTGGACTTTCTGGGGGTTCTCCCCCGGTATCGGCGCCGCGGCGTGGAGAAAGCGTTTCTCGACTGCCTGCCGCGGGACAGAGAGATCCACATCACCACCTTCCGGGCAGACGACCGGGCGGATACAGGGCAGCGCCGGGATCTTCTGGAACTTGGGTTTTCTCCGGCAGAGCTTTTGACGGAGTATGGTTATCCCACTCAGCGGCTGGTTCTGCCGGCCGGCAGGAGGGACCGGAGAGAGGGGGAGGCGACGTGACGGATCATGGGTTGGACCGGCAGTGGTCCGCAAGGTCTCTTTTGGGATTCGCCTTTCCCTCCATGGCCATGATGGTGTTTATGGGGCTCTACACCATGGTGGACACGGTGTTTGTGGCCCGGTTTGTGGACAGTCTGGCTCTCGCCGCCGTCAATGTGGCCTGCCCTGTCATCAACATCACCGTGGGCCTGGGGACCATGATGGCCACCGGCGGAAACGCTCTGATCTCCCGGAAAATGGGGGAGGGGAAGGAGAGAGAGGCCAGGGAGGATTTTACGCTTCTGATCCTGGCGGGGGCTGCGGTGGGAGTGGGAATCGCCGTGTCCGGAACTTTGTGGCTGGACCGGATTGTGGATATGCTGGGGGCCGGCGATCTTTTGTTTCCCTATTGCAGGGACTACCTTGGAATCCTTCTGTGGCTGAGCCCTGCCAATGTGGTTCAGACCCTGTTTGCCAACCTGTTTGTAACCTCCGGGAGACCAGGGATCGGTTTCGGGTTGTCGGTTCTGGCCGGGGCTGCGAACATTGTGCTGGATTATGTATTGATTGTAACCTGCGGTCTCGGCATCCGCGGAGCGGCCCTGGGTACCGGATGTGGATATCTGATCCCGGCCCTGGCCGGGTGCGTCTACTTCAGCCGGCCGGGAAAGGTTCTCTCTTTTGCCAGGCCCCGGTGGAAGTGGGCGGTGCTGAGGGAGAGCTGTCTCAACGGCTCCTCGGAGATGGTAGGACAATTGTCCGCCGCCGTCACCACCTTTCTCTTCAACCGCACTATGATGGAGCTGCTGGGGGAGGATGGAGTGGCGGCCATCACCATCCTCATCTACTCTCAGTTTCTGCTGAACACCCTGTACATCGGTTTTTCCATGGGGGTGAGTCCCGTCATCGGATTCAACTACGGAAGCGGCGACAGGGAACGGCAGAGGAACGTGGTCCGCACCTGCATGGGGTTTATCACGGCCGTCTCTCTGGGAGTATTCGGAGCCGCCATGGCGGGGGGAGAGGGAATCGCGGCCCTGTTTGTCCCGGAGACGTCGCCGGCGTACTCCATCGCCGCAGAGGGATTTTCCGTCTTCTCCTACAGTTTTCTTTTCTGCGGGCTGAATCTGTTCATCTCCTCCATGTTCACGGCCCTGTCCGACGGGAGAACCTCGGCCATGCTCTCGTTTCTGCGGACCTTCGGCCTTCTGGCAGGCGGCATCCTGATTCTCCCCAGGTTCTTTGGGGTGACGGGAGTGTGGCTGGCCGTGCCGGCGGCAGAATCCGTCATGTTTGTGGCATCTCTGGCATGTGTTTTGAGGGTTCGGAAGCGCTATTTTTATTAGGGCGGCAGACAGACCCAGGGCCGGCCCTAATGCCGGCGGATTTTTTGCCGAAATCACAGATAGAGAGAAACACAGGAGGTGAGGTCAATGGTCAGGATCGCGGTCGTCACCCTGCGCCTTCATGCTCCCTGGGTCCATTCCCTGAAGGAGAAGCGCAGGGTGGTGAAGAGCATTCTGGCGAAAGTCAGAAACAAGTTTCAGGCATCTGCGGCGGAGGCGGCGGATCAGGATGTCCACCAGTCCATCGTCATCGCCGTGGCCTCCATCGCCGCCCACAGCGCCCAGGCGGACGGCATCATGGACGAGATCGTCAGATTCGTGGAGCAGAATACGGAGGCGGAGATCGTGGGGGAGGAGAGGGAGATACGATGAAACACAGCGATTTAAAAAACATACCCGGCATAGGTCCCAACATGGAGCGCCATCTTCACAACATCGGCATCCGATGTGTGGATGATCTCAAAGGCAGAGACCCGGAGGAACTGTACCGGCTGGACAGCCTGAAAAAGGGATTTCAGGATGACCGCTGCGTCCTGTACGTACTCCGATGCGCCGTGTATTATGCGGACCATGAGCGCCACGAGACAGAAAAATTAAAATGGTGGTACTGGAAGGACAAGGATTACCCTGAGACCGGAGAGTCTGCCTTCCCGGGCACGGACCCCACCCAAAACACCCCCGTAAAAAAGGAGGACGCACATGGCATCAAAACTTGAATTTGTGGAATTTATCGTGGACCAGCTGAAGGAAGCCGGAACCGTCACCTACAAAAAGATGTTCGGCGAATACGGCCTTTACTGTGACGGAAAGATCTTTGCCGTGATCTGTGAGGATCAGCTTTACATCAAGATCACCGAGGCCGGCAAAAAGCTCTGTCCGTCCCTTGCAGAAGCACCTCCCTACAAGGGAGCCAAAAATTATCTTCTGGTGGATGACCTTGAGGACCGGGAGCTGCTGACCAGGCTGGTAACGGCTACCTGCGGAGAACTTCCGGCGCCAAAGCCAAAAAAAACCGGGAAAAAGAAGACGGCTGCGGCCAAAGCTTCCGCAGAGAATGAGTCTTGAAAAAATACCGGTTCTCCATTATAATGATACCAGGGTCAAGACGGGGTTGCCCGAACCCACGAAATTATAATGGATGGAGTAATAAATTATGGAAAAGATTCAGCAAGCCAACGGCAAAAAGTACCGTCGTATCGGCAAAAAAGTAGGCAATATGGTGGTGATTATGCAGATGGTGTCCGTTTTTTTCGCGGTGGCCGTATGTGTTGTCATGTTCCGCAGTCTGACCACCACCATGCTCAAACAGCGGTGTACCAACGGCACGAACATGCTGGCCTATCTCCTCAGTCAGGCCGGGGAAGAAGAAGATCGAACTCAGCTGCTGGACAATCTGAAAAACCTTATGGGCTGCGAGTTTACTATTTTTGAGGGGGACACACGGGCCTACACCACGGTGATCCAGAACGGCCAGCGGGCCGTCGGCACCAAGCTGTCCTCCGGCCTGTCCTCCACCGTCCTTCAGAAGGGGAATTCCTATGTGGGCAAAGCCAGGATTCTCGACGAGGAATACCTGTGCTCCTACGTTCCCACCCGGGATGCGGACGGCAAGGTCAACGGCCTGATTTTCGCCGGCATTTCCAGCGCCGAGGCCAGCCGGCAGATTTTTATGACCGTCGTCATGTCCTCCCTGGTGAGCATCGCCGTCATTCTGGTCGGGATCCTGATTATCACTCCTTATCTGAAGAAAACCGTCTCCGCCCCCCTGGCTGAGATCACCCAGGTGGCCAGTCGTCTGGGAAAAGGAGAGCTGGGCCTGGCAGACGGCCAGGAGATCCGCATCTCGGTCCACTCCAACGACGAGGTGGGCGATCTGGCTCAGATCTTCCGGGAGACGATTCATCGCCTGAGATCCTACATCGGCGAAATCTCCAGCATCCTGGACTCCGTCGCCGGCGGTGATCTCACAGGCAGCATCCAAAACGAGTACGTGGGCGACTTCGCCTCCATCAAGCGGTCTCTCAACGGCATCGTGGACAAGTTAAACGACACTCTGGGCCAGATCAGGATGAGCGCCGAGCAGGTGGCCTCCGGCTCCGACCAGGTGTCCAACAGCGCCCAGTCCCTGGCACAGGGAGCCACGGAGCAGGCCAGTTCCGTGGCCCAGCTGTCAATCACAGTCAACAACATCTCAGAAAACGCCCAGAAGACCGCCCAGGCCACCCGGGAGGCCGGTCAGTTTGTGGAGCAGGCCGGCGCCCATCTGGGCATCAGCATGGAGTACGTGAACCAGCTCAACACGGCTATGGAGAAAATCTCCGGCTCCTCCGAGAAGATCTCCAAGATCATCGCCACCATCGAGAACATTGCCTTCCAGACCAACATCCTGGCCCTCAACGCCGCCGTGGAGGCTGCCCGGGCCGGAGTCAGCGGCAAGGGCTTTGCCGTAGTGGCCGACGAGGTGCGCAACCTGGCCAACAAATCCGACGAGGCCGCCAAAGCCACCAAGGAGCTGATCGAGAGCTCCATCACCGCCGTCAATGACGGCAGCGACGTCGTAGCCAAAGTCACGGAGGCCCTGGCCCGCACCAGTGAGAGCGCCGGCGGCGTGACCGAGAAGATGTCCATCGTGGTGGAGGCTGTTGAGAGCCAGACCGCCGCCATCTCCCAGGTCACGGAGGGGATCGACCAGATTTCCTCCGTGGTTCAGACCAACTCCGCCACCAGCGAAGAAAGCGCAGCCGCCAGCGAGGAGCTGTCCTCCCAGGCCAGTCTGTTTAAGCGGCTGGTCGGCGCCTTTAGCCTGAAACAGAATTTCTGACATCATCGCTTCTCTACATAGGATCGCGGCACCGAATTTCACACCCCCTTCCGGTTTCTGGCCGGAAGGGGGCTTGTGCTCAGCGGGCCATGCAGGGACAATCCATACCAAAGGAGAGGAGCAACGGTCATGTGCAGCAGATATTACATGGATCAAAGTATGGCGCAGGAGCTGGAAATCCTGTTTGGCCGGCTCGCCGGGCGGTCCCGGCAGGGAGCCGGATTCCGGCCGGAACGGATCCGGTCAGGAGACGTCCGTCCCACAGACACAGCCCCTGTGCTGGCAGAGGGGGACGGCTCGCCGTACTGCATCTGGCAGAGATGGGGATTCCCCGGATTTCCCGGTTCCTCCGGCTCCAAGGTCATTTTCAACGCCAGATGTGAGTCCGCCACAGAGAAACCGCTCTTTCAGGACAGCATGTACGGAGGGCGCATCGTGGTTCCTGCCTCCCGCTTCTACGAGTGGAATCCCGGGAAGGAAAAACATACATTTTTCAGGACCGGCTCGCCGGTTCTGTTCATGGCAGGTCTGTGCCGGCAGTATGAGGACGGAGCTCATTTCGTGATCCTCACCACCGAAGCCAACGCCTCCATGAAGCCGGTCCATGACCGTATGCCCCTGATCCTGGACCCGGACGACGTGGTCCCATGGCTTCTGGACCAAGGGACGGCCCGAACGCTTCTTCAAAAGACTCCATGTCTTCTGGAGCGGAGAACGGATTATGAACAGCTGAGCCTGTTCACGGACCACTACAGATAAGGGATACGGATGGAGGATGAGAATCATGAATGAAAAGAATCAATTAACTACCGGAAAAATAGGGAGAACTCTGGTATTCTTCGCCCTCCCTTACCTGCTGTCCAGCTTTATGCAGACCTTTTACGGCATGGCGGATCTGTTTATCACCGGACTGTACAACGGCTCAGCCACCATCACCGCCGTGTCCGTGGGCAGCCAGGTCATGCACATGCTGACGGTAATCCTCCTGGGCTTTGCCATGGGAACCACCGTGCGCATCGGCCGGGCCGTAGGCGCCGGAGACCAGACGGCGGCGGCCCGGACCATGGGGACCACCGCAGCCTTCTTTATGGGGTTTGCCTGCGTCCTGACCATATCCCTCTTCGCATTGACCGGGGAAATCGCCAGACTCATACTGACGCCGGCGGATGCCATGGCCGAGACCGTGGCCTACCTGCGGATCTGCTTTTTGGGAATTCCCTTTATCACGGCCTACAATGTGATCAGCAGCCTGTTTCGGGGCACCGGAGATTCCCGGAGCCCCATGTATTTTGTGGCCGTGGCCTGTGTGGTCAACATTGTTCTGGACTTTCTTTTTATCGGAGTTTTTGGCATGGGGGCCGCAGGCGCCGCCCTGGGCACGGTGCTGGGGCAGGCCGTCAGCGTGGCTGTGGCTCTTTTGATGCTGACGCGCAAAGACTTCGGCTTTGCCATGAACCGCCGGACCATGAGGCCAAGCCGCCGGATTCTGTGGGACATCCTCATGGTAGGCGCCCCCATCGCCCTGCAGGACGGCCTGATTCAGGTGGCTTTCATGGCCATCACCGTCATCGCCAACAGCCGGGGGCTCACGGCGGCGGCCAGCGTGGGGATCGTGGAGAAACTCATCGGATTTATGTTCCTGGTGCCTTCCTCCTTTCTCTCTGCCATCTCCGCCGTCACGGCTCAGAACATGGGGGCGGGGCAGCCGGAGCGGGCCAGAAAGTCCCTGTACTACGGTCTTGCGATCACCACGGCCTGGGGAGTTTTCTGCTGCGTGTACAACCAGTTCCTGCCTCACACCCTCATCGGCCTCTTCACCAAGGAGACAGCGGTGCTGGCAGCAGGCTGCGCCTACATGCGGTCCTACTCCTTTGACTGTATTTTCGCCGGGATCCATTTCTGCTTCAGCGGATATTTCTGCGGGGACCAGAAGTCCGGAGTCTCCTTTTTGCACAACATCATCGCCATCCTGACCATGCGGATCCCCGGAGCCTACCTGGCCAGCCGGCTCTTTCCCGAGAGCCTCTATCCCATGGGCTGGGCGGCGCCCCTGGGCTCCCTGATCTCGGCCGCCGTCTGTATTGGTTTTTATATCCATTTTGACAGGAGGCGGACATGAATCTCACAGGGGAAAAGGTGATCCTTCGGACCATGGAGAAGGAGGACCGGGACATGTTTTCAGATCTCATAAAGGACCCGGATACCGGTAAGATAACCGGCGGCTACGGCTGCCCCCTCTCTTATGACCGTCAGATGGACTGGTTCGGCCCTCTTGCAGACTCTGCCGGCGGCCTGCGCAGGGTTATTGCGGACAGGGAATGTCCGCAGAAGGCCCTGGGGGTTATTGCGCTGTCTGACATCGGGCCAGACCGTGAGACGGGGGAGATCTACATCAAGGTCGTGAAATCTGCCCGCCGGAAGGGCTTTGGAGAGGATGCGGTGAGGCTTCTGATCTCCTACGGGTTTGGCGGACTTGGTCTGAACTGTGTGGAGTCTCATATTCTGGAGCGCAACATTGCCTCCAGAAGGCTGTTTGAGAAATGCGGATTCCGGCTGGAGGAGACATGCAGGAGCAGTCTGCACGGCAGCGATGTGGGAGAGAAGGTGTGTTGTTATCGGATATGGGCGGACCGGAGCCCTGAGAGCCCGCACCCGGAACCAGAGACATCAGAGAGAGATTCTATATGATTTCCTGTCACAGGCCGGCTTTTCGGTTGTCTAATACGATGCGGGAGATCCATTCCTGAAAAAAAGTCTGTCTTAGAGACAGCGGAAAGAGAGGAACTGATGAACCAATCAACAGACAACCAATGGTCGGCGCTGGTCGACCAGGCTGCGGCCGGAGACAGGCAGTCTCTGGAAACCTTGCTGGCAGGCGTACAGGATCTGGTGTTTAACCTTTCCCTGAGAATGCTTGGAACCTTTTCGGATGCCGAGGATGCTTCCCAGGATATTTTGCTGAAGGTTATGACCCACCTTTCGTCCTTTAAGAAGGAGAGCGCCTTTTCCACCTGGGTATTCGCCATTGCGGTGAACCATCTGAAAAACTACAAGAAACATATGTTTGCCAGGCACCCGCTGAGTTTCGACTACTACGGAGAAGACATTCTCCACGGGAAGATTGACGAAGTGCCGGATCTGACCCAGAACGTGGAGAAGCACATCCTGGCGGAAGAACTGAAACTGTCATGCACCAACGTTATGCTGCAGTGCCTGGACGTGGAAAGCCGATGTATCTTTATTCTGGGAACCATGTTTCACCTGGACAGCCGGATCGCCGGGGACGTCCTGGGAATCACCCCAGAGGCCTACCGGCAGAGACTGTCCAGAACACGCAGGAAGATGGCGGATTTCTTGGGGGAGTACTGCGGAGAATACGGAAGAGGCGCCTGCCGCTGTGAGAAAAGGGTCAACTACGCAATCCAAAACCACCGGATTCATCCAGCCAGGCTGGACTTTCACAACGCCGTGGCAAAGGAGATTGTCCTCGACGTGACGGCCGCCATGGAGGAGATCGACGACATCTCCCAGGAGTTTTCTTTCTGCCGCACCTATGAGCCGCCGGAGAATCTGAAACACTTTATCGAAGACTTTCTAAACGGGACGTCTTTTTCGGTTGTAAAAAATGGATAGGGAGGACAGACATGGACGGCAAAAAGATGTTAACTTATCTGGAACATTTGAAGGAAAACAATAACCGGGAATGGTATCATGCCCACAAGCAGGAATTTCAGGAGGCCAACAGAGCGTTTGAGGCCCTCATACAGGAACTGATTGTGAGGATCGGGACATTTGACAAAAGCGTGCTCCACAATGAACCGAAGAATCTGACCTTCAAGCTGGTGAGGGACACCAGGTTCAGCCACGACAAATCCCCCTACAACCCTTCATTCCGGGCCCACATCTCCGCCAGGGGAAAGCTGCCCGTGCCCGTGGGGTATTACCTGATGATCACGCCGGGAGGCGGTTCTTTTCTGGGAGGAGGGCTCTTTGCGGATATGTTCAAGGATGCCACTGCCATGGTGAGGAATTACATTGCCGCAAACGGCAGTGCGTGGGAGGAGATTGTGCAGGCGCCGGACTTTCAAAAGGCCTTTACTGTGCAGGGGACGGCTCTGAAACATGTTCCGGCCGGCTTTGACCGGGAACACCCCCAGGCCGCCTATCTGAAATTCAAGAGCTGGTATCTGGAATACCCGGTTTCCGATGAGCAGATCATGGACGGGGAGACGTTTGTCCCGCAGGCCGCGAAGATCTTTGAGGCCATGAAGCCTTTTAACGACTATCTCAACCGGGCTCTTGAGGGATTTCAAATGCCCGCCAGATAAAGATCAGCCGGAGAGAAAGACCACCGCACCCAGGCTGGCGCCTGCTTTTCGTGAGGCAGCGGTCTGGGGCGGAAGGAAGAAAAAATATATACAATCTTGAGGAGGTCAGCAGATGAAACGGGAACTTGGGATCGCGAGATGTGGTTTGGCCTGTTGCCTGTGTGCGGAAAACACCAGCTGCAACGGCTGTAAATCAGAGGAATGTCCTGATAAAGATTGGTGCGAAAACCGGAAATGTTCTATGGAAAAAGGAATCTCCCACTGTTTTTTGTGTGAAGAAGATTGCAGGAAAGGGCTGTTAGGCAAAATCAAGCCTTACGGGTTTACGGTATTTGCAAAGCGGTATGGGCTTGAGGCGCTGCTGGACCTCCTGGAAGAACATGAAAAAAACGGAGTCGTCTATCACCGGGAAGGAATCTTGGGAGATTATGATGATTTTGAGGAGCTGGAGGAGCTGATTTCGTTTATCAGAAGCGGGAAACGGTGAGGATCCAGATGTATGCTGGATTATTTTTCAAGAACCTTTAGCCGTAGCACTTTTTCCATGGAACAAAGACGGATTCAAAAACAGATCCGTTACAGAGCTGTATCACTGGAAAATACACTCCTCAGGCGGCACTTCTTATCTCTGTCCGGAAGCGTACCTCATCTCTTCATCTCGCTCCCTCCCCTCCAACGTCGAATATTTACCTGCTAAAGCGTCAGACTACCGTCTGTGCGGACTCTTCGGAGTCCGTTTTCTTTT
Organism: Hungatella sp.; assembly: GCA_022792815.1. Lineage (GTDB taxonomy): Bacteria > Bacillota > Clostridia > Lachnospirales > Lachnospiraceae > UBA3402. The sequence goes on along the minus strand of JAAWBS010000028.1, from coordinate 26,062 downwards.
TTTCAGACGCAAAAAAGAATCCTGCCAATCCCAATCTGCACTATATATGGTGCAAAAATACAATTTGAACCCGGACAGACGGCAGGCTATACTGGACTCATAAAGGAGGTACGATATGACTACGGTTTTAGATTGCATCGAGAGAGTTCCCATACTGCTTAGACGTATCAAAGAAAGCTACCCGGAAAGGAGGAAGGCGGTTTCTGCCTATCTGACAAGTGAGAAGGTCACATACGTGGACAAGGTGATCTTCATTGCAAGCGGTTCTTCCTACAACAGCGCCCATATGGCAAAACTATTTATCAAAAAATATTGCCATCTTCAGGCAGAGTTGAAATATCCTAACATTTTTGTGAAGTATGAGGCAGAACTTGAATTAGATTCCCAGACAGAGGGCAGAGAGGTTTATGTGGTAATCTCCCAGGGAGGAGAGACAAGGCTGGTTTACGAAGCTTTGGAAAAAATCAAAGCTGCAAACAAGCCCTGTATTGCCATCACATCGGATCCCAATACTTCCATCTCCAGACTGGCAGGGCTTCCTGTGGACATGGGGTGCGGACAGGAGGAATTCTTATACAGAACCATCGGTTTTTCCACTTCCACCGGGGTCTGCTGCATGCTTGGCATGTCCATAGCCGCCTTTAACGGGACTTTGGATGAAGAGGAGCAGAGAAAGATCCTTGACGATTACGAGATCATGACGGAGAATCTGAAAGAAGTGGAAGAGCAGACAAAACAGTGGTATGAGCGTCATAAATTTTCTCTTCTCCGGAAAAATACGGTTATGCTGGCAGGTACAGGGGACCTGTATCCGACAGCCAATGAAGGGGACATCAAACTGATGGAGATGGCTCCCATGGTTACCAGAAGTTTTGAACTGGAGGAATTTATCCATGGCCCCCAGAACGCTTTTGACGGAAGTATGATTTTCTTCCTTCTTCATCACAGGGGAGAAGATGACGAAAAGGTAAGGTCCATTGCCCGGTTCTTAAAAGAAAAGATCGGATTTTGCTGTGTCATCGGACAGGAGGCAGGGGACGGCCGGGACCTTCCCATCTCCTCGGTCAGCCATTACTTCTTTGCCCTGGAGTATGTGACAGTGTTTCAGGTTCTGGGCTATCTCATAGCTACAGACAGAGGGCGGGATCTCCACAGGGGGGTCAACTCCGTCATCTCAGATTATATTAAGAAAACTTTGTAAAGGAGAAACCGATGAAGAGAATGCTCATAGCGGCCCATGGAAGGCTGGCCGAAGGGCTTTGCAGCGCTTTATCCCTGATTATGGGAAAAAAAGAACAGATTGCCTATATCAACGCCTTTCTAAGCGATATGCCGCTGGAGAAACAGATTGACGATTATTTTGCCTCTGTCGGAAAAGAGGATCAGGTGTTGGTGGTGACGGATGCATTTTTCGGCAGCGTGAATCAGAAACTGTTGATGAAACGGCGCGAAAACTCCATGGTTGTCACAGGAGCCAACCTGCCTCTCCTTTTGGAACTTACAGTTCTTTTGGATGGCGAGGAGCCTATCACGATGGAGAGACTGAAAGCTGTGGCGGATCAGGCCAGAGAACAGCTTATGGTTGTGGACAATGAAGAGGTGCCGCAGGCACAGGATGATTTTGATTTCTAAACAGGAGGTTTCAACATGATTTTAAAATTGAGGATTGACGACCGGCTGCTTCACGGGCAGATTGCTTATAGTTGGAAATCAGCCCTTGGCTACAACGCCATCGTCATTGCCAATGACGGGGCGGCGGCAGATAATTTTCGAAAGAATGTGATTAAGATGTGCTGTCCGGAGGGAGTAAAGCTGGCTACCAGGAGCCTGGAAGAAGCGGCAGCCCTGTTAAACCATCCAAAGCTTAAGGATATGAAGGTATTTGCCGTGTGCCAGAGTCCGGCGGATGCCAACTGGCTTTTACAACATATGGAGGAGAAGCCGGTGGTAAATCTGGGCGGAATCCAGATGGCAGAGGGCAAAAAGCTTTTTTCCAGGGCCGTGTATCTGGATGAGGAAGACCTTAAAAACCTGGATGAGATTGCAGGCAGAGGATACGTCATAGAAGTTCAGGAGGTCCCTGCCACAACGATGTCAAAGTATACGGATCTCCGTAAGAAAATGTAAAGGAGGAATGGAAGGATGCAGGCAGCATTATTAGTCGGATTGGCAATGGCCGTGCTTTGGTTCGCAGAAAAGATGGGTGGAACTCCTATGGTGATTCGGCCTATCGTGGTTTCTCCTGTGATCGGCGCATTGCTTGGGGATCTTCAGACAGGAGTGCTGGTAGGAGCGACTCTTGAGCTGGTGTTTATGGGAGCGATTCAAATCGGCGCGGCAGTTCCGCCGGATGTCCTGGTGGGAGCAGGTTTGGGAACCGCCTTTGCCATTCAGTCCGGTCAAGGCGCCGATATCGCCCTGGCCCTGGCTCTTCCCATCGCGATTTTGGCCCAGTCCCTGAAAGTGGTGGTGTTTATTGTTCGAAGCTGGTTTATGGATCTGGCTATGAGCCTGGCAGAGGCAGGGGATATCAGAAAAATGCATATGCTGAACATAGGCGGACTACTCCTTCAGTGTTTTATGTATTTCAGTGTGGGATTCGTGGCAGTGCTTTTCGGCTCCCCGGCAGTGGAGGCCTTTGTAAACAGCATTCCCCAGGCAATTTTAAACGGTCTGTCTGTAGCAGGCGGCTTGCTTCCGGCAGTAGGTTTTGCACTTTTGCTTCTCCCCATGATGGACAAGCGCAATGTCATATATTTTATTCTTGGTTTTATCCTGGTTTCCTACCTGAAACTTCCGGTTATGGCAATCACGATTTTGGGCATTGTGCTGGCGTTTATCATTTGCTATGAAAAAGGAGTTGGGGGAGACCAAGTAACCGCTCAGACGGCAGGCGCAGAAGAGGAGGATTTGTTCGATGAGTAAACAGAAAATGTCCGCAGAAGACAAGAAAATGGTGAACAGCCTGTTTTGGCATTCCTTTTTGCTGGAAGCCTGCTATAATTATGAAAGGCAGCAGGCTTTGGGATTTTCCGTAGGCATGTGGCCGGCCATCAAGCGTTTTTACAGTAAGAAAGAGGACCAGGCAGAGGCTCTCAAACGTCATATGGCCATCTTTAATACAACTCCCCATATGGTGACTCTGATCACGGGGGTGGCTGCCGCCATGGAGAAAGAGGCCAGCCAGAATAAGGAGTTTGACAAAGACATTATCAACCATGTAAAGGTAGGGCTTATGGGGCCCATGGCCGGAATCGGAGATTCCTTCTTCTGGGGAACCTTGAGAATTATTTCCGTGGGAATCGGTCTCTCCCTGGCCCAGCAGGGAAGCGCTTTGGGCGCAATCTTATTTTTACTTATTTTTAATGTCCCTCACCTGATTGTCCGCTATTACTGCGGCGTCATGGGATACCAGTTCGGTGCTGATCTGATGAGCGGAACCCAGAATTCGGGAATCTTGAAAATGGTTTCCAAAGGCGCCTCCATTGTGGGACTCATGGTCATCGGAGCGATGAGCGCCTCCATGGTTGCAATGAAAACTCCTTTTTCCTTTACCATAGGAGAGACGGCCTTTGAACTCCAGTCTTACCTGGACCAGATTTTCCCCATGCTGCTTCCTCTTTTGTACACCCTGGGGATGTTCGGCCTCCTGAAAAAAGGTTACAAATCAACGACAATTTTACTGATTACCATTGCAGTGGGACTCATCGGTTCCCTTATCCACATTCTTTAAAGGAAGGATCAAAAAAGAAGAGCAAAGAGATATGGTTGAAGCAAAGACCAGATATGTGATTATGATAAAACTCATGCTTAAGAAAAAAACTTACGTCACCTCGGCTGCCTTAGCAGAAGCAGCCGGGGTTTCTGTGCGCACGGCAAAATATGATCTGGAGGAAATGAGAGAGTTTCTGAAACATTATGGCATGGAGATCGAAGCCAGAAGATTTTACGGCTACCGCCTTCTTCTGAGGGAGAACTCGGATATGGAGGGGCTTTCCAAGGTTCTCCGGACAAATTTAAATCACGATAAGGGCGAGGTGTTCCGCTATAATTTTCGCCGGGTGATTTACATCATCAATAAGCTTTTAATGGGCAAACCTTATTATAAGGTGGAAGAGCTGACAGACATCTTTTATATCAGCCGCTCCACCCTGACCCAGGAGCTGGGCCTGGCCCGGACCCTTTTGGCAAAATTCCGCCTGGAGATTGATATGAACCGGAGAAGAGGCGTGGGAATCCGGGGAAACGAGATGGACAAACGGCTTTGCATCGCAGAATATTCTTTCCGGTATGATGACAAGATGGAGATTATGGTGCGGCAGGAGGCCGACGAGGGGGCGGCGGACTGGCTCATGCAGAGGGATACCATTATCCCTGTGGTGGAGAAGGCCTGTCAGGAAGGAAAAATCCGGCTCTCTTCTGTGGCAGCGGTGGATCTGGCCAATCATATTTATGTGAGTATTCTGAGAATGAAGGCAGGGTATTTTATAGAGGAACTCCCCGGAGACTGCTTTTTGGAGGAACACATGAGAGCAAGGCTGCGGGCAGATGAGATCGCAGGAAGGCTGGAGGAAATCTATGGAATCCGCATTCCGGACATTGAGAGGGATTATCTTGCTCTCCATATTTTAAGCAAGAAGATGCCTGAGAAAGCCTCGCTGGGCTCGGAAGAATATACGGCCATGAAACAGTGTGTAACGGAAATTCTCTTGGAGATCAAAGACAATTTTGAACTGGATTTCACCAATGACCGTCTTTTGAAGGAATTTTTATATACCTCCATTGAGCCTATGGTGTTCCGGCTCAGAACCCATCTGATTGTCCGCAATCCTCTTTTGTTTGAAAATCTGCGGCGCTATCTGTTTGCCACAAAAGTCGCTCACTCAGCCAGCGGAATCATAGAAAAATTTTTTAACGTCCAGATGGATCATAACGAGTTTGCCTACATGGTTCCTGTCATGAATACGGTGATTATCAGCCACGAGAACCGTAAGAAATTTAAAGTGGGATTCTGCGGGGATATGGGGCTGCAGGAGTCATTTCTCTACTATAATGAGCTGGCGGAGTGTCTGCCGGGCGACAGGTATGAGCTCTTCTGGATCGACAGCAATCACAATGCGGGATATATCAATCAGGTCAAATATCTGATCTACGCCGGGGATTTTCGGTTTGACTCCCGCCTGCCCTGTTATGAGATCCAGGACGGAGATTCTGTGGAATCCGTCTGTACCGCCATTGCCCAGTACCGGTTAAGCGAACTGCAGATCGAGGACTACCTTCGGCCGGAGTTCGGCATCTTCGGCTTGGAAGGGCGCAATCGGAATGAGGTGATGAAGAATCTTTACAGCTATCTTCTCAAAGAAGAACTGATTGCCACCAGGCTGGACTGGAGGGATGTGTTCCGGATCAATGAGATCGGAAACGGGATTGCCAATATTCAGGATCTGGGACGGGTGCTGAAACGGGGAGGGTATTATGTATGTGTTTTGAAAACTCCTATTTTGTGGGAGCAGGATATTGTGAAGATGTTGGTGCTTGTAAAGACCAAGAGAGACGGGGACAGAAATCTTGCCGATTTGTGCCGGATCGTGTCGGAGTGGACTTCCTCGCCTAAAATGATTGATGATTTTTTAAAGTCCAAAAGTTATGAGGTGTTTCGAAAGGATATGATAGACATCTGTCTCGGGCTCTATGTCCGCTGAACGGTATGCAAAAGATCCATGCAAGATCTCTCGATTCTTACAATTTTCCCATGCATGTAAGTAGTTGTTGCTGTTTTGTAAGAAACTGTGGTAGAATGAATCAGTATGTGGTAGTATGTACATGAAATAGGTTGCCTGCAATGTTGAAAATCACCATACCAGCCGCAACCCAAGAACCCACAAAAATTTATACAATACCAACAAAATCACAAGGAAAAATCATGAGAAAACTAGCCTTACCTGATGAAATTTTACTGAGCATCCAGCAGCCTGCCCGCTACATCGGCGGCGAGGTGAACATGTGCGTCAAGGACCCGAAAAGCGTGGCCATCCGGTTTGCCATGTGTTTTCCGGACGTCTACGAGATCGGCATGTCCCACCTTGGGATCCAGATTCTTTACGACATGTTCAACCGCCGGGAGGATACTTACTGCGAGCGCGTCTATTCTCCGTGGACGGATTTAGACAAGATCATGAGGGAGAAGCACATCCCTCTGTTTGCCCTGGAATCCCAGGATCCCATTAAAGAGTTTGATTTCCTCGGCATCACCCTCCAGTACGAGATGTGCTACACCAATGTTTTACAGATCCTGGATTTGAGCCAGATTCCGCTCCACAGCAGGGAACGGGGAGAGCAGGATCCCATCGTCATCGGCGGCGGCCCCTGCGCTTACAACCCGGAGCCTTTAGCGGAATTCTTCGATCTGTTCTACATCGGAGAGGGGGAGACGGTCTATGGACAATTGCTGGAAGCCTATAGGAACAACCGCTCGCAGGGGGGAAGCCGTCTGGATTTTCTGGAGAAAGCCGCCCAGGTCCCCGGAATCTACGTTCCCATGTTTTATGACGCAACCTATGACCAGGACGGTTTGCTGGAAGGTTTTAAACCCAACAATTCTCACGCCCCCGAAAAGGTTGCAAAAGAAGTCGTAACCTATATGGACAAGGCGCCTTACATCGAGAAACCTCTGGTTCCGTTCCAAAAGGTTACCCAGGACCGGGTAGTTCTTGAGATCCAGAGAGGCTGTATCCGGGGCTGCCGGTTCTGTCAGGCCGGCAATGTCTACCGTCCCTTAAGAGAACATGGGGTGGAATATTTGAAGCGCTCTGCAAAGACGCTCTTAGAAAGCACCGGACACGAGGAGATCTCCCTCAGCTCCCTCAGCTCCAGCGACTACACACAGCTGCCGGAGCTTGTGGACTTTCTCATCCAGATGTGCACAGCCCGCAAGGTGAATATCTCCCTGCCATCCCTGCGGATCGATGCCTTCTCTCTGGATGTGATGAGCAAAATTCAGGATGTGAAAAAAAGCAGCCTGACCTTTGCCCCGGAGGCCGGTTCCCAGCGCCTTCGGGATGTGATCAATAAAGGGCTGACAGAGGAAGTGATCTTAGGCGGCGCCGCCCAGGCTTTTCGAGGCGGCTGGAACCGGGTCAAGCTGTATTTCATGCTGGGACTTCCCACAGAACAGCAGGAGGATATGGAGGGAATCGCACTTCTCTCGGAAAAGATCGCCGAGCTTTACTATGACACGGTCCCCAAGGATCAGCGCCGCGGAAAAGTTCAGATCGTTGCCAGCTCCTCCTTCTTTGTCCCGAAGCCCTTTACCCCGTTTCAGTGGGCCAGGATGTGTACAAAAGAGGAATTCCTAGAGAGAGCATATATCGTAAAAAACAAATTTAAAGAGATGAAAAATTACAAAAGTCTCAAATATAACTGGCACGAGGCCGACGTGACCGTGCTGGAGGGAGTGCTGGCCAGAGGTGACAGGAGAGTCGGCGCCGTCGTGGAAGCCGCCTATAAGAACGGAGCACTTTTTGATTCCTGGTCCGAATATTTTGACAATAGCCGATGGGAAAAGGCGTTTGAGGAGTGCGGTATCGACCCTGATTTTTATACCGTACGAGAGAGGAGCCTCGACGAGCTGTTCCCATGGGATTTCATCGATGCCGGAGTCTCTAAAGAATTTTTAAAACGGGAATGGCTGGCTGCCCTCAGCGAACAGGTGACACCAAACTGCCGCAGCCATTGTTCCGGATGCGGTGCCGCGAGATATAAAGGAGGGGTCTGCTATGAAGATAAGAATTAAATTTTTAAAGCAGGGCTCTATGAAGTTCATCGGGCATCTGGATATGATGCGGTATTTTCAAAAAGTCATGCGCCGTGCAGGTGTGGATATCCGATACAGCGAGGGATTCAGCCCCCATCAGATCATGTCCTTCGCCGCTCCTCTGGGAGTGGGAATCACCAGCAGCGGGGAATATTTCGACATCGAGGTTCTCTCCACAGACAGCTCCGTCGTCATGGTGGACAGGATCAACCAGGTCATGCCGGAGGAGATTCGGGTCCTGAACTATCGGAGACTTGACGACTCCGACAAGAACGCCATGTCCCTGGTGGCTGCTGCCGACTACACTCTGACATTCCGACAGGGCTATGAGCCAAAGGATCTTAACGAATTTTTCCGGGATCTCGACACCTTTTACCATCAGCCGGAGATCCGGATCGTCAAGAAGACCAAGAGGGGACACAAGGATATGGACTTAAAGCCTCTGATCTACCGGTTAGACAGGCATGGGGACGCCGTCTTCCTGCAGGTGTCCACGGGAAGTACGGACAATATCAAACCGGAATTGGTGATGGAGACCTTTTATGAGAGCCGACATGAGATCTACCCCAAGTTTGCCTTTCAGATACACAGAGAAGAGGTCTACGGACAAAAAGACGGCACAGGAGCGCTGATTCCTCTGGAGGAGTTTGGTGAAGACATTGAATAATAAAATTATTATAATCAAAAGAGGAGGCCGAATCCTCACTGCACTGACAGGCGGCGGGAGAGTGATTCAGCTGAACTTGGAAGAAGAGGAATCCGGCTCTCTTCTCGGCAATATTTATATCGCGAAAGTAAATAATGTGGCAAAGAATATCGGCGCCGCCTTTCTGGACTTGGGGGGCGGACAGACTGCCTATTACAGCCTGACAGAAAATGTCCCTCATCTGTTGGCACGGGACCCGTCAGACAGTCAGGGGCAGACCCTTCGCCCCGGCGACGAGATCCTCGTACAGGTCAGCCGCGATGCGGTGAAGACCAAGGATCCGGTAGTCACCAGCCATTTAAGCTTTACCGGCCGGTTCTGTGTGGTGACCGCCGGCAAATTCCACATCGGCTTTTCCTCCAAGATTTCCGATGCGGAATGGAAAAACAGGCTGAGGACCATTCTCTCGGAGGAAAAAGATTCCGATTTCGGCATCATCATCCGCACCAACGCCAGGAAAGCCTCAGACTCTGAAATTCTGGCAGAGCTGAGAGAGCTGAAAGAGCAGTATCGCAGGCTTCTGAGAGAGGCGCCTTTCCGCACCTGCTACACTCTGCTTTATGAGGCTGTTCCTTCTTTTCTGGCCAGCCTCCGGGACACTTATCAGGATTTCATGGAAGAGATCGTCACGGATGATCCCGGCATCTACCGTCAGATTCAGGAATATCTGGAGAAGCACCAGCCCGAGGACACCGACCGGATCCGTCTTTACAGGGATCCTTTAATCTCCCTCGGCAAGCTTTACTCCATCGAGAAGGCTGTGGAGGAAGCGCTTCAGAAAAAAGTATGGCTGAAGTCAGGCGGCTATCTGGTCATTGAACCCACGGAAGCCATGACGGTGATCGATGTAAACAGCGGAAAATACACAGGCAGGAAAGACCAGAGGGACACCATCTTAAAGACTAATCTGGAGGCGGCCAGGGAGATCGCTTACCAGATGCGTCTGCGCAATCTATCCGGCATCATTCTCATCGATTTTATCGATATGACCGCGGAGGAAGACCGCAGTCAGCTGATGGATACCTTTACCGCATATTGTATACAGGATCCCATCAAAACCACGGTGGTAGATATGACTCGTCTGGGACTTGTGGAAGTCACAAGGAAAAAAATACGAAAGCCTTTCCGGGAACAGACGGAAAAAGGAGAACATAAATCATGAAAATTATCATTGTAGGCTGCGGGAAAGTAGGAGTAACCCTGGCCGAACAGCTGAATCATGAAGGACATGACATCACTCTGATCGATCAGAATTCCTCGGCCTTAGAACAGGTTATCAACAGCATCGACGTTCTGGGAGTAGCCGGAAACGGAGCCGTCTATGATGTTCAGCTGGATGCGGGCATCGAAGAAGCGGACCTCCTCATCGCCACCACAAACTCCGATGAACTCAATATGCTTTGCTGCCTCATCGCCAAAAAAGCCGGAAAAAATTGCCATACCATCGCCAGAATCCGCAATCCGGAATACTCCACGGAAATTAACTTTATCCGCGAGGAAATGAATCTCTCCCTGGCCATCAACCCGGAACTGGCGGCAGCCAGAGAGATTTCCAGACTTCTCAAATTTCCCTCGGCCATCAAGATCGACACCTTCTCCAAAGGGAGGGTGGAGATCATGAAATTCCAGATTCCTGAGGGTTCTGTCTTAGACGACTTAAAGGTATGGGAGGTTCCCTCCAAACTGCGGTGCAGCGTCCTCATCTGCGCCGTCGAGAGAGGAAGCGATGTGATGATCCCCAACGGTAATTTCCAGCTGAAATCCGGGGACAAGGTCTCCTTTGTGGCTCCCTCGGCGGAATCCAGGCGATTCTTTAAGGCGGTGGGAATCGTAAACAACAGTGTAAAAAGCGCAATCTTAGTCGGCGGAGGAAGGATTACATATTATCTGGCTCAGATGCTCAAGGACACCCCCATCAAGCTAAAGATCGTGGAGCGTGATCCGGAACAGTGCAGGAAGCTGAGCGAAGAGCTTCCCGGCGTCATCGTGATTCAGGGGGACGGCTCCGACCAGCAGCTTCTTTTAGAGGAAGGGCTCCACGAGACAGAGGCCTTCGCCGCCCTCACCGGTTTCGACGAAGAAAATATCATGCTATCCCTCTATGCCAGGAGCCAGTCGAAAGCCAAACTGATCACCAAGGTCAACCGCACGGCTTTTGAGAGCGTGATCAATGACATGAACCTTGGAAGCGTCATCTACCCCAAGCTGATCACCGCAGACACGATTCTCCAGTATGTCCGTGCCATGCAGAACTCCATGGGAAGCAACGTGGAGACACTGTATAAGATCGTGGCCGACAAGGCGGAAGCCCTGGAATTTAAAGTGGGGGCTGATTCCCCTATGACCGGGATCCCCCTTGAAAAGCTGTCCTTAAAACCCAACCTTCTGGTGGCCTGCATCAACCGGAACGGGAAGATCATTACTCCCCGCGGAAAAGATACCATCGAGGCCGGAGACATGGTGATCATCGTCACCACCACCACTGGGCTTAAAGATTTAAAAGATATTTTAAAGTAGAAAAGAGAACACTATGAACATCAAGATCATATTCTATTTTTTAGGTTGGGTGCTCAATATCGAAGGGCTGCTGATGCTACTTCCCTGTGCGGTGTCCCTGATCTATGGGGACGGACAGCTCTACGCATTCCTCATCGTCATGGCTCTCTGTGCCCTCATTGGATGGCTCACCACCCACAGAAGACCTGCCAACACCGTATTCTATGCAAAGGAAGGCTTCGTGGCTGTGGCTCTCATCTGGGTGGTGCTCAGTTTTTTCGGCGCCCTTCCCTTTCGGATCAGCGGCCAGATTCCGTCCATGACGGATGCTCTGTTTGAAACCATATCCGGTTTTACCACCACCGGAGCCAGTATCTTAAATAATGTAGAAGGCTTATCCCCCTCCATGCTCATGTGGAGAAGCTTTACCCACTGGGTCGGAGGCATGGGAGTTCTGGTGTTTATTCTTGCCATTCTTCCTTTGGCCGGAGGAGGATATGCCATGCATATCATGCGGGCGGAAAGCCCCGGTCCTTCCGTGGGCAAACTGGCCCCCAAGGTCAAGGACACGGCCAAGATCCTCTATGTCATCTATCTGACCATGACTGTCATCCAGATCCTCCTTCTTCTTCTGGGAGGTATGCCTCTGTTTGACTCACTGGCCACCAGCTTCGGAACCGCAGGCACCGGCGGATTCGGGATCAAAAACAGCAGCATTGCCTACTATGACAGCTATTATCTGCAGGGCGTGGTCACCGTGTTCATGATCTTGTTTGGAGTCAATTTCAATGTATACTATCTGCTTCTGATACGCCGTTTTAAAGATGCCTTTTCCTGCGAGGAGGCCAGAACCTACCTGATTGTCATCTTTGCGGCCGTAGCTCTGATCACCTACAATATCCGCGGGGCTTTCGGAAGCCTTTTTGAATCCTTCCATCACGCTGCCTTCCAGGTGGCCTCCATCATCACCACTACGGGATTCTCCACCGTAGATTTTGATGCCTGGCCTCAGTTCTCCCAGACCATTCTCATCGGTCTCATGTTTGTGGGAGCCTGTGCCGGCAGCACCGGAGGCGGTATGAAAGTATCCCGCATTCTGATCTGGCTGAAATCCGTAAAAAGTGAATTATCCGCCCTGATCCATCCCAGAAGCGTAAAGGTTTTAAAGTTGGAGAACAAGGCTTTGGACTCTGGTGTCATGCGTTCGGTGAACAACTATTTCATCGCGTATTTTTTCATTTTTGCCGCATCCGTGCTGATCGTGAGTCTGGACAATTTTGATTTCACCACCACCTTCACAGCCGTGGCAGCCACCTTCAACAACATCGGTCCCGGCTTTGGGGCCGTAGGTCCCATGTGTAATTTTTCCCAGCTGTCCGTTCTCTCCAAATATGTACTGATGTTCGATATGCTGGCCGGAAGGCTGGAGATTTTTCCCATGCTGATCCTGTTTTCTCCCTCAACCTGGCGAAGGGGATGGTGATGATATGGAGGTTTTTTATTACAAATGTGTTAAATGTGTTGCTTTTTTGTTCTGAAAGTATTAATATATAGGGGAAAGCAGGACGAATAAAAAGAAATGAGGGAGTGAGGAACATGTTTGGTTCAAAGAAAAAGGGTGATACCATCAACACAAGTATCATAAACACGATTATTGGAAATAATTCCAAGATCGAGGGAGTACTCTCCGCGTCCGAATCTACCCGGATTGATGGTCTTCTGGAAGGAAAGATTGTATCAGAAAGCTCTGTCATTGTAGGAGAGAGCGGTATAGTAAGCGGCGATATTACTGCTATTGAGATTCTGGTAGCCGGAACCGTATACGGCAATTTGATCGCAAAAGATCGCATCGAGATGACCAGCACCGGGCGTGTCCTTGGAGATCTGATCACCAAGACACTGGTGATCGACGAGGGTGCTTCCTTTAAAGGAAACTGTACGATGGATTTTGTCGGGGAGAAAAAGCCGACCGAGCCTTCCGCCAATGTACATACTTCCCAGGAGCAAAAAAACGGCGACAAACCCAATAAGAACAAAAAGGACGAGCCCGCCGCCACTTAAAAGAGCAGTAAAGCTTATGGTCTCATCGAAAAGGAGTATGGTCTTATAGATGAATTGGAAACGATTTAAGAAGGAGCGCATCTCGTTAAATTATACCATCATGCTGCTTCCTCATTCGCAGAAGAAGCCCATCCATTTTAAGACTCCTGTGTGGACTTTTGGTCTGATTTTTCTAGGTCTTTTTATACTGTCAGGTGCCTGCCTGTTTTTCGCGGGTTCTAGGGTCCAGTTAAAGGAAGTACAGCAGGAGAGGGATCAGCTGGAACTGGAGTGGCAGCAGTTGGCTGCTCAGAAGGAGCTGGCCGATCAGGAGAATGAAAACTTAAAACAGGCTCGGGAAGCCCAGGAACAGGAGCTCAAAGCGCTGGAGGCACGAACCAAGGATACCATCAAGGAATTGGAAAATCTGGTGGAGCGGGAGAATCAGATTCGTGAAGAGCTTGGACTGCAGGATGTCCCGGAGACAGCCGACACTGACGATACCTCCGGTCTCCAGGCCACAGGAGCCGGCGTTCCCCTGACTTCGGTTCCCAGTATCAGCCGCACCGAGCGCAATTTAAGCTTTCAGGCGATTCAGACAGAACTATCCAGCCTTCAGAACAGCTTAGATGAGATGTCCGGCCAGTATGAACATTATCTGGCTGCCATAGAAGAGAAAAAGGAAGCCGAGGCAGCGGCAAGAGCGGCAGAAGCAGCGGAAAAAGAACGGCGGGAAAATCTGAGAAAATCCATTGTAAACAGTGCTCTCCAATATGTGGGGAATGCCTATGTCTACGGCGGAAACGATCCCAACACCGGTGTAGACTGTTCCGGTTTCACCCGATACATCCTAAGCCATATCGCCGGAGTCTATCTAAGCCGCACGGCGGCCTCCCAATCCGCGCAGGGGCAATCCGTGTCTGCAGACGAAGCTCGTCCGGGCGATCTGGTATTTTACAGCAGCGGCGGCCATGTGGATCATGTGGCCATCTATATGGGAGACGGAAGGATCGTTCACGCCTCCAATGCGAGAACCGGAATCATTACCTCTGACATGTACTACCGGACTCCGGTGAAAATTGTCAATGTTTTAGGCGATTAATTGGAAAATTTCGGCTTGACAACCTATAAAAGAAATGGTATTATATTTCAGTATGCCGCACAACGAGGTTAAAAAGTTCTCCTGATTCGGGAACACCGCAGTTGGCGAGTAATGATAACAGGAGGTGCCATTATGTACGCGATTATTGCAACAGGCGGTAAGCAGTACAAGGTCGCAGAAGGCGATATCATTAGAGTTGAGAAACTTGGTGTGGAAGCTGGAGAGACAGTTACTTTTGACCAGGTACTTGCAGTGAACAACGGAGAGTTATCAATCGGATGCCCCACCGTAGAGGGAGCTACCGTGACAGCTACCGTTGTGAAAGAAGGCAAGGGCAAAAAAGTGATCGTATACAAGTATAAGAGAAAGACCGGCTATCACAAGAAAAACGGTCACAGACAGCTCTTTACTCAGGTTAAGATCGACAAGATTAACGCATAATTATGATTGAAGTAACTGTATTGACGGATTCCGGACATCAGTACATTGGCATCGAGATGTTGGGACATGCAGGTCTGGCAGAGCAGCCCCTGGAGGGACAGGAACTTGTCTGTGCCGCAGTTTCAGCGTTGACTCTCAACATGGCTAATTCGGTAGAACATTTTACCGAGGACAGTTTCGAGGCCGATGAAGAGGAGAGCGAAGGCAGATTTTCTTTTCGCTTTACATCAGAGATCAGTTCAGAATCAAGACTCCTTATGAATTCTCTGGTATTCGGTCTTATGAATATCGAAGAAGAGTACGGAGAACCCTATATAAATATACGTTTGAAGGAGGTGTAAGTGATGTTTAAGATGAACCTTCAGTTATTCGCTCATAAAAAGGGAGTTGGTTCCACCAAAAACGGCAGAGATTCCGAGGCCAAAAGACTTGGGGCTAAGAGAGCTGACGGGCAGTTCGTACTGGCCGGCAATATTCTCTACAGACAGCGCGGTACCAAGATCCATCCGGGTGTCAATGTAGGCCGCGGCGGCGATGATACCTTATATGCCCGGGTTGACGGCGTTGTAAGATTCGAGAGAAAAGGCAGAGACAAAAAGCAGGTCTCTGTTTATCCCAGAACAATCAATGAGTAATTTCGATGGCTTCATACTGGTGATGTATGAAGCCATTACTATACTATGAAAGTCCTGGACAACTGCCATGATGAGATCCAGAAGAGCCTGCATCGAATCATGGAGATCAGCCCAGATACAACATCAAACGGTTTCAGAAAGGTTAAGGTAAGCGATGTTTACAGATCGCGCAAAAATATTTATTAAGTCCGGAAAAGGCGGAGACGGCCATGTCAGTTTTCGTCGGGAATTATATGTGCCCGCCGGAGGGCCGGACGGCGGAGACGGCGGAAGAGGCGGAGATATCATCTTTCAGGTTGATGACGGACTCAATACTCTGGTCGATTTCCGCCATGTCCGAAAATATACAGCCACCAACGGTTCCCCAGGCGGAAAGAAGCGGTGCCACGGCGCCGACGGCAAAGATCTTATCATCAAGGTTCCCGAAGGGACTGTGATCAAAGAATTAGAAAGCGGAAAAGTGATTGCAGATATGTCCGGCGAAAATCGTCGGGAAATCATCTTAAAAGGCGGGAAAGGCGGTCTGGGCAATATGCATTATGCCACTTCCACCATGCAGGCTCCCAAGTACGCACAGCCGGGGCAGGAAAGCCAGGAATTATGGGTTATTCTGGAGCTGAAAGTCATCGCGGACGTAGGGCTTGTGGGATTCCCCAATGTAGGGAAATCCACCCTTCTTTCCCGAGTCAGCAACGCAAAACCGAAGATTGCCAATTATCATTTCACCACCCTGAATCCCCATCTTGGAGTCGTTGACCTGAGCGACGGGGCTGGTTTTGTTATGGCAGATATTCCCGGCATCATAGAAGGCGCCTCAGAAGGCGTAGGACTTGGACATGATTTTCTCCGCCATATTGAGCGGACCAAGGTTCTGATTCATGTAGTAGATGCCGCCTCCACGGAGGGACGAGACCCGGTAGAAGACATTCGAACCATCAAGTCAGAATTAAAGAAATATCAGGCAGAGCTCGATGAGCGGCCCCAGGTCATCGCTGCCAACAAAATCGATGCGCTCTATGAAAGCGGCGAGGACCCGATCTCCAGGCTCCGACAGGCCTTTGAGCCGGAAGGCATCGAAGTGTACCCCATCTCCGCCGTGAGCGGGCAGGGCGTAAGAGAACTTCTCTACAAGGTTTATGATATGTTGAAAACACTGGATCAGAAGCCGGTTATTTTCCAGCGGGAGTTTGATCTTGAGGCACTTCATGCCGGCTCTGATCTTCCATACTCCGTGAACCGCAATGAGGAAGGGGAGTATGTGGTGGAAGGACCCCGAATCGAAAAAATGCTGGGGTACACCAACCTGGAATCGGAGAAAGGATTTGTCTTTTTCCAAAACTTTCTCAAAGAGTCCGGGATTCTGGATGAGCTGGAGAAGGCAGGGATTCAGGAAGGCGACACCGTCAGGATGTATGGCTTAGTTTTTGATTACTACAAATAAGGACAATTCTTGTCCGGAAGGGATTTCTATGACTACCAAACAACGTGCCTATTTAAAAGGCCTCGCCATGACTATGGAGCCAATCTTTCAGATCGGCAAATCCAGTCTGACTCCTGAGCTTACCTCAGCTGTCGATGAGGCTCTGGAGGCGAGAGAACTGGTTAAGATCAGTGTTCTGAAGAATTGTTTCGATGACAGCCGTCAGCTGGCTCAAACTCTGGCTGAACGGACTCACTCGGATATCGTCCAGATCATTGGAAAAAAGATTATTCTCTATCGGCCGGCCAAAAATGAGAAAAAGAGAAAAATCATACTTCCATAAGGAGGCTTTCGAGTCATGGCGAAAATCGGGATCATGGGCGGCACATTTGACCCTATCCACAATGGCCATCTGATGCTTGGACGACAAGCGTATACAGAATATGATCTGGATGTCATCTGGTTTATGCCATCAGGACAGCCGCCTCACAAAAAAGACAGGTCAGTGAGCTGCAGTGCCCACCGCTGTGCCATGGTAAAGCTGGCCATCCAAACAGAAAGCGCTTTCCGATTCTCTGACTTTGAGGTTTCCAGAGATGGAAGCACCTACACCGCTCAGACCATGAAGCGTCTGAAGGAAGTCTATCCAAACCATCAGTTCTACTATATTATCGGGGCAGACTCTCTCTACGAAATCGAGCAGTGGTATCATCCTGCTGAGGTGCTCTCCAGTGTGATATTTCTGACTGCAGACCGCGAGTACCGGAAAGAACATCGAAGTCTTGCCGATCAGATCGACTATCTGACAAAACGTTACCATGCCAAGATCCATCTGCTCCACTGCCAGGAGATGGATCTCTCGTCAGACGAGATCCGCCAAGCAGTGAGATCAGGACTGCCTATCAGCGAACATGTGCCGCAGTCAGTGAGAGAGTATATTGACCTTCACCATCTATATGCCGACTAAGGAGGTATCTATGGACTCTCAGATTCTAAAACTGAGGAAAAAACTGAAAACGAAACTGAGTGTTTCTCGCTATGAGCACTCTCTCAGTGTCTCTTTTACCTGCATCTGCCTTGCGATGCGGTATGAGTATCCCTTAGACAAAGCAGAACTCGCAGGGCTTCTTCACGATTGTGCCAAATGTTACAGTGATAGTGAGATCATCAAATATTGTGAGAAACACAAAATATCTGTCTCTGAGGAGGAGCGCATGGCTCCGGCGGTTCTTCATGCCAAGTATGGCGCATGGCTGGCCAAAAAGAGATACGGCATCGAGGATCCGGAGATTCTGTCTGCCATCGCCTGCCATACCACAGGCAAGGCGGACATGCAGACATTGGACAAGATTTTGTATATTGCCGATTATATTGAGGCCAGACGAGAGAAGGCCGGAAATCTGGCAGCCATGAGAAAGCTGGCCTTTGAGGATCTGGACTTGGCACTTTTTAAGATCATGAAGGGAACGCTCGACTATCTGTCCAAAAAAGGCAGCCGTTTGGATCCTGCCACTGCGGAAGCATTTGCATATTATAAGGAAAAGCAATTCAAAGAAGAGGAGGGGATATGATGTCACAGTCGTTAGAAATGGTAAAACTAGCAAAAAAAGCATTAGCGAACAAAAAAGCTCAGGATATCAAGATTATTGATATCCGAGAAGTCTCTGTAATCGCCGATTATTTTATTATCGCTGACGGTTCCAATCCAAATCAGGTTCAGGCTATGGTGGACCATGTGGAAGAAGTCCTCGGAAAAGCAGGGTATGAGTGCAGACAGATCGAGGGCTACGGTGCCGGCGGCTGGGTCCTTATGGACTATGGCGACATCATCGTGCATGCTTTTTCCAGGGAAGACCGCCTTTTTTATGATCTGGAGCGTATCTGGAGAGACGGAAAGCTGCTGGAAGAAGGGGAACTGGAAGATAACGAATCCTGACAGAATCGCCCTTGTTCTATAGGATCAGAAAGTGGAATCGTCCGATAAAAAGGCGGTTCCACTTTTTCTTTATTATCACACATCACTCTCGCGGAACACTCTGTACCAGAGATAGAGCACGGCACAGATGGGTTAAGTCAGTGTGATTTACATAACATTTTTATGTAAACTTATCCTACGGCATCATGCGGACCAGACCTATGACTACTCCCAGAATCTGCACCTCATCAACGATAATGGGGTCGAGAGCATCGTTCTCAGGCTGCAGGCGATAATGACCCTGTTCCTTAAAAAAACGTTTGACTGTGGCGGCATCATCCAGCAGGGCTACCACGATCTCACCGTTCTCCGCATATTCCTGCTGTTTTACAATAATCTGATCTCCGTCAAAAATTCCTACATTCACCATGCTTTCCCCTTTTACCCGAAGCATGAATGTCTGCCTGTTGGGGAGCAGTTCCACCGGAATGGGAAAATAATTTTCGATGTTCTCCTCAGCCAAAATCGGCTGTCCTGCGGCAACCGTGCCGATCATGGGAACATTCACCAGTTCACGCCTGGTGAGATTAAAACAGTCGTCGATGATCTCTATGGTTCTTGGCTTTGTCGGATCTCTCCGAATATATCCGTTCTTCTCCAATGTCTCCAGATGGGAGTGTACGGAGGATGTGGATTTTAAACTGACTGCCTCACAGATCTCCCTGACAGAGGGCGGATAACCTTTATTCAGAATCGTCTCTTTAATGTATTCTAATATTTCCTGCTGTTTGGATGTAATCTTGCCTTGTGCCATATCTTAAACCTCCCAAGTAGAACATGTATTCTTTCCTAGAATCTATCATATCATACCTTTCGAGAAAATGCAAACTTTTGTTCGAAAAAAATGCATAAATCTATTGACAAACGTGTGTTCGGAAACTATAATAGCTTTACAGAACATTTGTTCTTCTCTTTTGGAAATCTGCGAAACTCAAAACTTGGCTGGATGCTCTGACAATATGTTCCAGGAAAAGCCATTACGCCATGGAGCTGAGACCATAAAAAGCAGGAGGGTCCCCTGCCCGAGTGTTTTTTGTCCTACTGGGTTCAACGGAAGTGCGCTGATGCGCACGCAGGTCATCAACCTGACGGTTGGTGACATTTCTCAGCGGAATGCCCGGCGTACGAAGGCTTTGTATGGAATATATTGTCAGAATATTCTCTCAGTTTTGAACTTCGCAATTACTTAATAACTGTTTGATTGTAAGGAGGGTGTTATGAGGAAGTCTTTGTTGTTCTTTTGGGTTGCCGCTGTGACCGGCTGCATTTTTTTCAGTTTTTTCCTTGGCAATGTACTGGCCAAAGAGCCTGCCAGTCCAGAGATGGTTTCCTATTACACCTACATTGAGATTCAGCCCGGAGACACTCTCTGGAGCATCGCGGAAACCTATACAGAAGGGACGGATATCACCATCGAGGAGTATATCCGCCGCTTAAAGCAGATGAACCACATGAGAGGCGAAACCATTCATGAAGGACATTATCTCACTGTCATGTATCAGAAGCCTTCCGAAGCGGCAGAAGAGCAGTAGCTGGGCCCTCCTGGACAGAACGGTCTGACTTTTACGGATGTTCACGAAGCTGTACTTTATCCCTGGCACTTCGGCGTCTCATATCATCAAGTGCGGCATAATGTTTTTTCGTAGTATTGACATCCGAGTGGCCGAGAACATCAGCCACGAGATAGATGTCCCCTGTTTCCCGATAAAGGGCGGTTCCATAGGTACTCCGCAGTTTATGAGGGGTAATTTTTTTCAGAGGAGTCACGATTTTAGCATACTTTTTTACAAGGTTCTCCACGCTCCGCACAGAGATTCGCTTCATCTGGAGGGAGAGAAAGACGGCGTTTTCATGACCGGTCTCAGGAGTCAGCCCCTCGCGTTCCTCCAAGTAGTCCTTCAGTGCAGCCTCCACCTCCATGCCGAAGTAGACCGTTACCTCCTTACCTCCTTTTCGATGGATTCGAATTCCACCGTTATTAAAATCTATGTCATCCAGATCCAGGCCTACACATTCCGATACGCGGATTCCGGTTCCCAGAAGAAGCGTCAGCAGTGCGAGATCCCTAATTTTTGTTCTGTTGTGGAATTGCTTTTGTTTCTCGGTAAGCTCTTCCCCGTTTTCCACTGCATCCAGAAGTTTTGCCACCTCGTCCTCCTCCAGGCGAATAATCTCTTTTTCATGAAGTTTAGGAAGAGATACCAGTGCTGCAGGATTATTTTTTATCATCTCCCTGCGAAAGTAATAATTGTAAAAGCTCTTCAAAGAGGAAAGCTTCCTCATAATTCCTCGTTCTTTATTTACCACCTCCTGATTGTGTTCGTTAAATCGGTATTTCAAATATTCCATATATTCCTCCAGATCAGTGACAGAAATCTGATCCAAGTGGGAGAGTGTAATTTCTTTTATGGTAAGCTTGGCTATGGTCGGATTCTCTTTTCGAAGAAAGTCAAAAAATACCTTCAGATCATAGGCATAGGCGATTCTTGTCCTGGAGGAAGTCTGAGGCTCGATCCCCCTGAAAAATTCCGGACAGAAGGGCGGCAGCTCCTGAATCATCATGCGCAGTTTTTTTACATTTTCCCTGTCTTTTTGTTCGTGATAAGGCAATTGTTTCATATCGGTTATTCCTCCGTCTCCAAATCTCCAGCCGACTTCCCAAAGAGCCATTCCGGGATACCGCCGTTTACAATGGCATGAAACATACGGTCTCTGACACCCGGATTTTCCTGTTCTAATCTTTTTGTTAAGTTTTTAACATATTCTCTCTTTGTATAACCATCTGCAGGACAGGGATTCTTACATATGGGAAGCTGATATTTTCTGCAAAACCCCTTCACGTCGGCTTCGTCCACGTAGATCAACGGACGGACCAAGGTCAGTTTTGTCCTGTCCAAATAAGTCTTAGGTGGAAAAGAATAAAATCGGCCTTCATAGATGAGAGAGAGCAGCATCGTCTCCACAATGTCATTTTTGTGATGTCCATAAGCCACTTTGTTGCAGCCAAGCCCTAATGCAGCCTGATTAAGAGCCCCTTTTCTCAGTTTCGCACACAGGGCACAGGGATTGGATTCCTGACGGATCTGAAACAGGATTTTTCCAATCTCTGTGGAGACCACCTGATACGGAATGTCCATTTGCTCACAGAGCAGTCTGATCTGTGACAGATCAAATCCCTCATAGCCTAAATCTACAGTTATAGCACAAATTTCAAATGGATTGGGATAAAATCTCATAAGATTTTTTAAGGCATACAGTAAAGTCAGGCTGTCCTTGCCCCCCGACACCCCCACGGCGATGCGATCCCCGGTATCAATCATCTCATAAGCATCTACGGCCTGCCGGGTCAGGCTTAATAAGCGCTGTAGTTTCATGGTTCCCCTTTTATTACGGCTCTAACTATTCGTTAAAGAAGAGTTTCGCGAATAGTTGAATTTTCGGCTACTACACTTGATTATATCGCTTGTCTGTCAGTTTGTCTATAAGGGGGTTTGTATGCGTGGATGGGTTTGGTCTGTTCCCGTTGCTCCGGCGCGTCTTCTGGCTTTGCTCTTGGTTTTTTTGCTGGCTCTGCCTGGATCGGTTTACGCCGGCGTGGCCACTGGATCGGACGCGGAACATGCGGATGATCTGGATCATGGGGATAATCCTTTGTTTGATTTTTATGACTCCGGTTATAATTTCTTGAACCAGATTCCCTCTGTTCATTCCGGGGCCATAGAACTGACTCCGGAAAATTATGCCGGTCCGGTTGACGATGGCTCTGGGATTGCCCCTTATGCCACTTTACCTCCCGGAACTTACAAAGGTTCTTGGCTTTTGCAGGCTCTCTGGCATGATTCTGACGGGAATGTCAAATATGGTGGGTTTGCTTATCATGCTGCCACCGGTACTTATCGTTATAGTGCACCTTATCCCATTGAACGGGTTAATTTGATTTTATATCCTGCTGTTTTTCCTTCCGACGGTAAATATTTTTCTTATGTTACTCTTTTTTTTGGTGATACTCACTTGAATATTTTATCGTCTTATTATTATCAGACGTTCCAGCGTCTTAATGTTAATTCGGTATCGTCTCCTAATACTTTGATACCTACTAAGTATTATAACCGTTTTTCCAACGGTTTTGGTATTGCCAATGCTCCTATCTCTATTTCCAATAACCCTTCCAGGATTGATTTTATTTATGTTCTGGATTATAAGAATTATCCTCAGAAGATTTTGGATATTGACAGGGCTACCATTGATTTTTGGCCTGGAGGTACCATTTCTGACGATGATCTTATAGAATCCAATAATCCTAATGTCGGCCCCATGTCCTCTGCTGACGTGCAACAGAGCATAGCCAATTCTGTCTCCCAGCTCCCAGGCGCTCTTACGGAGATGTCCGGCCAATTGGAAAACATTGGGAATACGCTCAGAGATATCATTACTACTATATCGAATCAGCTTAATGCTCTCTGGAACCAGCTCTACAATTACATGCATGTCCCTCTTATGGCTCAGATCCAGGACTCTACGGATCAGATTGTGAACGCCATTGAGGATATCAATCTTGATTTTACTGATTTTTCGGAGCAGATTATCGCTAATGATAATAAACTCCACCAGGAGCAGCTGGACAATGACAATAAGAATGCCGATCAGATCATGAATGGGTATGATGATTCCAGTATGAACAGTACCAATGATAAGTTGTCTGATTCTATGACTGGTTATGAGGAGAAGGAACAAGAGCTTTTAGACAGTGTTCAGGGGCATATCGATGGGTTTGAGTATAAGAATCCTTTTGACCAATTTACGGTCCCTCTCGCTGATTTCAGCTATTTCCTTACCGGGATTTACACGGGCCTGGGCGCCCTGAATATCCCTATTGCCTTCTCTCTCACTCTTTCCATTGGTTTGATTTGTATTGGTTGGTATCGTTTCCGGGGAGGTTAATGATGTTTGCTTTTTTTAACGCGATTGCGTCCATGATTGATATTGTAGTTAATTTCGTAGTCAATATGTTTCTACTTCTTTATACTACAATATCTTCCGTCATCCGGGCGGTTTCCTGGCTGTTTCTCTGTATTGCCTATCTTCCTGGCTGGCTCACTGCTTTTCTCCTGGTTCCTGTGGCTTTGGCTGTGGTCTTCCAGGTACTTAATAAGGGGGGCTGATTATGCGTGACTTTATGGAATTCTGTTTGCAGGTGCTCTCGGAGCTGGTGTTTGTGCTGTTTGATTTATCTTTAGGAGATTATAGTTATGGCAGTTTTTTGGTTGTGTGTCTGCTTGTTTCTGCTTTGGTCGGTGCCCTGGCGATTCATTTCAATCCCAAGGTTCCGTCCGGCTCCGACCGTCCTCCTCGTATTTCTTCTCATGACGATGGCTCCGGGGAATAGTTATGCCGCTGGTGCCACGTCCAGTGACGCCGATCGGGACTCTTTGGTTGATAAGTTTGAGGAGGTGATGGATGATGATCGTTACATTGACTTTGTGGATGATCTTTTGTTGCGCCTGGTTATGCTTTCTTCAGGTGATGTATCGTTTTTTGGCCCGGTCTGTTCTACTCCGTCCAATGCGGCTTATGAGGATCCGGCATTACTGGAAGCTGTTGAGGGAGATGTGTATCCTTGTGATCCCGTCCCGCTTGCGCTCTCTGGTGATGAGTCTGTGGTTAATGTGCTGCGTTATCCTGTCCGGATTAACGGCACTGCTTATGACTTATATCTGTCTCCGGACTATGTAGATCAGATCTATATTGATGGTGACAGCCGGATCTGGAACGTCGGTACCAGTGCAATCTCCGGACGTCTCTTTTCCGGACCTTTTACGGCTACGGCTACCACTGGTTATCTGGTAACGCTGGGTCCCTGCCTGGGGAATAATTTCAGCAGTAACCGTAATTATGGCAGTCCCAACTATATGCGCCGTTACTATTGGTCAGGGAATAGTTTGACTTATGATACCACTTATATTCAGATTTATCTGGATGGCAAGACTCCGTATCCGTTCCGGGTATCGGATACCCTGAAGTATGTCATGATCTTTTTGATTGGAGGTGTTCTCATATGTTTGTGGAAAAGGTCATTGCGCTGATTGGTGATGTCCCGGCCCAGTTCAGCCCGGTTTTGTATGTCATGGCCTTTGTGGCCTTCCTTTGGATCCTGGATGGGTTTTTCTACCTGTTCCGCTATCTTGCAGGGGGTGGTCGTTAGTGTTTGCTCCTCTCCTGCCTGTGGTCCATTAGATTTTTGATGAAACCCTCAAGGTTGCCCGGTTTGTCTGGACAGACGGCGGCTGGCTTGGGGTTGGTTTAATATGTCTCCCCCTGGTTTCCCGGGTGGTCCATATATTTAAAAAAATTTTTTAGGAGGTGTTTTTATGTTAAAGTTTAGGACTGCTTTGCGCCGTTATGGTTGTGTGCCGGTTGCTTCTGGTCTGATGTGTGTTTCCGCTGCTTTCCCGGCCTATGCTTCCGGCAGTGGTACTGCCGCTGGTATTGACACTATGCTTGATCTGTTTACTAAGATCGCGGCCTGGCTCTGGTCTGAGGTCGGCTTGTTCTGTACCTTTGTATTTGGGCAGCCTTTACTCATGCTGGCGTTTGCCATTCCTTTTGTCGGCCTGATTGTCAACTTTTTTCTCCGTATCTTTAAAACGGCCTGACAATCCTTTTTCCTGCCCCCGCCCAGGCGGGGGTTTTGGTTATTTTGTACAATGCTTCTCTTTTCATAGCCTCTGATCCGCGTTAGGGTTAGGACTGTTTTTTGTCATTTTGCTGAAATGAGAAATTGGAGGTGCTAGGATGGAGTTTTTGGATTGCTTGTTTGATGTGATGTTTTACCCGCTGGATCCTGTGAACCTGGTGTTGGAAGAGAATCCTTTGGTACTCTCCTGCCTCACCATCTTAATCGGCATGTCCATTGCCGGTATCCTTATGAGGTGTTTTCATGTATTTTTTAATTAGCATAGAGCTTCTGGCTCTGGCCGTTTTTTTCTTTTTTCTGTGGCATTTCTTTAAGTACCGCAATCCTTATAAGCTCTATATGGTTTTTGGGAAAAAAGGATCCGGTAAGACCACTCTTATGTTTAAGCTTGCAATTCAGTACCAGCGGAAAGGGTGGCAGGTTTACTCTGACCGGGAGATCCCCGGAGGCTATCTGTTTGATATCAAGGATTTCGGTAGGATTGAATTCCCGCCTAACTCCCTGATCTTGCTGGATGAGGTTGGTCTGATCTGGGATAACCGTAATTTTAAGTCATTCCCTGAACATGTGAAAGTCTATTTTAAGTACCAGAGGCAGTACCGTCATGTGGTCTATCTCTTTTCTCAGTCCTTCGACGTGGACAAGAAGATACGGGACTTAACGGACCATCTCTATATTGTCAGCAATGTCTTCAACTGTTTCTCCATTGCCAGGCGGATCACAAAGCGTCTGGTGGTGGT
>JAAWBS010000027.1 GCA_022792815.1 Hungatella sp. | reverse complement strand
CTGGATGTGGTGGTCGAATTAAATGACGACACGGTCATCGACATCGAGCTGCAGGCAAAGGTGTGTGACAGCTGGGACAAACGACAGCTGTTCTACCTGTCCAAGCTGTTTACCGGGGATCTTCAGACAGGGCAGGATTACTCCCAGCTGAGAAAATGCGTGGGGATCAGTATCCTGAACTTCAATCTGAGTGACCGGGAAAAGTATCACACCGTATACTGGCTTATGGATGAAGAGGGGAATAAGTTGTCGGATATGCTGGAGGTGCATGTGCTGGAGCTGACGAAGAGGCCGGAGGGAGAGGGAGCGGTGGAGAATTGGATCCGGTTCTTCAACGCAGAGACAGAGGAGGAGTTGGAGAAGATGAAGGCAGACGGAGTGAATATGGGGATTCTGAAGGCCATCGGTGTGCTGGAGCGTCTGAGTATGAGCAATCCACTGAGGCTGAGATATGAGGCCTATCTAAAGGGAGTGAGGGATGAGAGGGCGTGGAAGATCCATGTGTGGAAGGAGGCGACCGAAGCTGGGATGGCTGCCGGCAGAGCCGCGGGAATGGCCGCCGGCAGGGCAGAGGGCAAGGCGGAAGGAAAAGCAGAGGGCAAAGCAGAGGACATCTTATATCTGCTGGAAAACCGCGGAGACGTACCCGATCGTCTGAGGACAGCCATTCTGTCAGAAAAAGATACGGTCCGGCTCCACCAGTGGTTTATATTTGCAGCGAGGAGTCAATCCGTAGAGGAATTTGAGCAAAAAGTAACCGATGATCCGGGCTGACAATCCCGGAATCCGGGACAATCATCAGCGGCCGGGAATAGACAGAGGGTTCGGAACTTCTACTTCAAGTTCCGAACCCTCTGTTTCTTTCTGTCTGATTCTACTGGTTCACTATCCGCTCCACGTATTTCACCAGATCATTGCGGATCAGCTGAACCGGGGAGCTTAAGACATGCTGTGCATAGAACAAGGTGTACTCATGTACCGGGTTGACGGCAAGAAAGGCTCCGGCGGCTCCGCCCCAGCCAAAATCCGTCCTCTCGGAGCCCTCCATAGGACATCTCACCCCCAGCCCGTAACCGTAGTCTTTAATGTGCTCCCAGTGATAGCTCTTCAAACTCTTTTCATCCAACTGGTTTTGGCACATCAGGCGGATGGTCTCTTTCTTCAGCAGCACATCTCCTTTTCTCAAAGCCTCCAAAAATTTGATGTAGTCCTCCACGGAAGACATACAGCCGGCCCCGCCGCTTTCATACTCGGGACCCAACCGGTAACTCCAGATGTCTTTCCCACAGTTTTCCCATGTCTTCGAATCCTCGTGATATCGATATTGGGCCATGATTCTATCCGGCTTCCTGTCGCAGAAAGCGAAGGAGGACTCTGTCATCCCGAGAGGATTAAAGATATGGCTGCGGACAAATTCGCTGAACCGGACTTTGCTGACCTCCTGGACCAGAGCCGCCAGCACATCATGACAGAGACTGTAATTCCATCTTGTCCCAGGCTCAAACTCCAGAGGCTCTTTGGCAAGATACCTCATCATCTCCCGGGTGGGGCATGCGCCTCCGGTCGCGGTTCTCCCCTTTCTCAGACTCTCTGACTCCATATCGTAGGAAAAGCCGGCAGTCATACAGAACAGATCCCGGATTCGGATGGGACTTTTCGCCGGTCTCACTTTCCCGCCGTCTTTCACATACATCTCTGTAAATTCGGGCAGATAGGCACAAAGGGGATCATCCAGCTCAAAAGCCCCCTTCTCAAAAAGCATCAGTGCCGCGGTACAGGTGATCAGTTTGGATGCCGAATAGATATTGTACAGTTCATCTCCAAGCACCGGCTGTGTCCTGTCATAGTCCCGATATCCCATCTTGTGTCTGTAGATACATTCTCCCCTGTGGTAAACAATACAATCAAATCCGGGGATTCCCATGTCAAGAAAACTGTCCAGAAACTCTGTCAGCTCTCTGAATCTTGTCCCGCACAGCTCTGCCCTGACCACTGTCCCATTCATATCCTATCCTCCTGCGCCTTCCCGCCATACTGCCATGCCGCTGCCCTCTGTGGACAAGAACGCTCACGCCTCTCGTCCGCAGAGGGCACAATTTCCCTTTCATCTGGCAGTATATCTCCCGAAGGCCCGATCTGTCAAGGATTATAGCTCCATAAAATTCACATGACTCCCCAGTTGTTCTGCTTAAACTTGACCTCCGGATTCCCCTCTCCCCGTACGGCCGGTGCCGCCGGAGCGATGAAATGGTGAAGCGCAAATTTTCCTGCCCCCGGATTCCTGCCAAAAAGGTTCTGAATCCTGGAGGAAATGATGGCGCAGTCTTCCTGCTTCAATCCCACCAAAAGCATCAGGTACTGGTTGCTCCCATACCTGGTGTAGACGTCTGCCCGGCGCAGAGCCTGGCGGATAGCGCTGCCAAGCTGTTCTATGGCAATCTCAAAATCCCTGTCTTCCACCCCGGGATACTTTGTCTCCTCCTTCTCGGTCATGGAACAGAGAACCAGATACAAGGATTCCCCGGTCCGCTCAATTCGACGCATCTCATAGTGATAAGTGCCTACAAAGGACTGGTAATTGCAGCAGTAAGCCCCACTGTCATCGCAGACCTCCTCCAACTCCCGGCAAATCTCCATCAGATTTTTCGTGGAACCCTTCAACTGGAGATCAATCTTCCGAATTCTCTCCTCCAACTCCTTGGATGGGTGGACACCCATGCGGTCCATCAGGCTTTTGGTGGAACGCTGCGCCGCTTCCTCGGCCTCTTTCCAACGCCCCATCCCCATAAGAGCATCCAGTTCTGCCACACACCACTCTTCATAAGGATACAGACGCAAGGCATTTCTCGCCACAAAAAGCATCTTTCCATACTTGCCTGTTCTGGCCAGGATCCCCAGATATCGTCTGAGACATTGAAAATACAGATTCTGATAAGAAGCCTGTTTCCCCGCAACCCACATCTCCGCGGCAAGAGCCGGGAGAAATTCCCCCACATACATCTTACAGGCCTTCTCCAGCAATTCCTCTTGTTCCTGTTCCGAACGTGTTCTCAAGGCCTTATGGGCCGCTTCCTCAAAAATTCTCGCATCTACCACAACCTCCAGTCCCTCCTGACTCAGTCTAAACTTGCCTTTTTTGCTGATACTTCCCTTTTCAAACAAAATGCCCGCTTCCGTCAGCTGCTTTCTTAAACGATAAGATGCCACTCTCAGGCTTCCCGAATCATCCGCATACTCCCCATCTCCATAAAGCAGCTCCAGCACATCCTCTCTGGATATTCCCCGGTCCCCATAATATGCAATCAGCAAAAACAGACGCATGGTTTTACTGTAAATGCCCCCGGGGAGTTTTATCTCCTTATCTTCCAACATAATCTGAAGATCCCCCAGCATCCGCACTTCCAGAACCCTTTTTTCCGAATTTTCTACCCCCTGCATGTACATACTCCTTTATTTGCTTTCTCTCCAGCCGCTTCCCTTCGGTTCATACTCAGTCCTGTTAGCTGTGGCACAGTCATTATCCCATATTATACACTTTAAGTTGAAATAATTCAACCATTGGTGTTGTGTTTTTCATTACAATAACAGAGACAGGAGGTATTTTCATGGACAAAGAATTAGGCAATCGTATCAAACAGCTGCGGCAGCAGTCGGATCTGACACAGACCCAGCTGGCCAAACTGCTGAGTGTCTCTCCTGCTCTCATCTCCGCCTATGAACTGGGGGATAGAAAGCCCAGCCTTGAGATATTGGTCAGCCTTGCTGCCACCTTCCGAGTTTCCACCGACTATCTTTTAGGAGTAAAAAATCAGATTCCCTGCAGTCTGGATGGTCTTTCCACGGAGGAAGCCCAGGCAATCCAGATTCTTCTTCACGCTCTTCGCTCCAAAACAAAATAGGCGGTTAAGCTCTCAGCTTCTCCAGTTCCTCCTGCATGATCAGCATCTGCTCCGTCAGCATCTCAAAGGCAGCGGTGACATCCTCTGTACCATCGCTTCTTATGTATTCCAGCCCCATCTGCCACAAAAACAGTACTCTGCGCATCATGCTTAAACGGTTGATCATGTGATCGATCTGCTCATTTTTCTCCTTGTCTTTCATGTGTTCTTCCTTTCTGTCTTTTGAATAGATCTAATATCGTGTTCTCTGGCAAGCGGCCGGAAGGAGGACTTTTGTTTCACCGGGATACATAAAAATAAAAAAGAAAGGCACTGCAGACCCATATAGCCTTCTGCAGTGCCTGATACTTTTTTAAATTTAATGTCCTCCATTTACCGGCCAAAACTATCATATCATTAGTTCTCAAAAGACGTCAACGCCCCCAGACATCAGCCTGGGGGCGCAATACGCAGTTCGTCACCGTTCACAGGTACCCTGTGAACGTAACTGCGGTTCTGTCATCACTCCATAGTGTAGGGCATGAGCGCAATATGGCGGGCTCTCTTGATCGCTACTGTGAGAGCTCTCTGATGCTTCGCACAGTTGCCGGTGATTCTTCTGGGAAGAATCTTACCTCTCTCGGATACGTATCTCTTTAACTTGTTAGTATCCTTGTAATCGATGTCACCGTTCTTCTCTCCGCAGAACACGCATACTTTTTTTCTTCTGCGCATACCGCCGCCTCTTCTCATCTTTGCGCCGTCTGCTTTGTCATTTTTATTGAATGCCATGAGCTTGTACCTCCTTTATTATTCTGACATGCCGCCTATCTGCCGGCGTCTGTCCTGTCCCCAAAGGGCGCTTTTCTTCTAATCTAATACCCAGTATACTGACACGTTTGCATTTCGCCAAATGGCTTGCCTAAATTTCCATCAGACCACGTTGTCGACGGTCAACGATGCCACCGCATCGGCTCCCTTCTCCGCCTTGCTGATGAAAATTTATTCTGCGGAGTTTCAACAGATATAATGCAGACAGTACACTAGTTAAACGGAAGTCCTTCGTCCTCGACCCCGTCCGGAATATTCATGAATCCGTCGCCGATAGCAGCGGAGGGTTCCGGTCTGGGTGCGGGCTGCTGATAACCGCCTCCGTAGCTCCCTGTGCCGCCTCCCTGAGAATTCTTGCTGTCGGCAAATTCCTGATCGTCTACAATAATGTCAGTCGTATATACTTTCTGGCCATCTCGATTGGTGTAACTGCCTGTCTGAATCCGGCCCGATATCAGGACTCTCATCCCCTGACGGAAATACTTCTCCGCAAACTCTCCTGCCCGGTCAAATGCCACGCAGTTGATAAAGTCCGCAGTCTGTTCGCTGCCATCCTGGCTCTGGTTCCTGCGGCCTCGCCTGTCCACAGCAAGGGTGTACCTTGCGATGGCCATGGAACGCTCACCTTGGGAATATCTCACTTCCGGATCTCTGGTCAGTCTGCCCATTAAGATTACTCTATTCATACGATCACTCTTTCTTTATCGACTATGCTTCCTGTTTTACGCATAAATATCTGATAACCGGCTCCATGATACGAATGTGGGATTCCACTTCGTTGGGACAAACGGCATCAGACTCGAACTGGATGAAGTAGTAGAAGCCTTCTTTCATCTTCTGGATCTCGTAGGCAAGTCTCTTCTTACCCCACTCATCGACATTGGTCACTGTGCCACCGAAACGGGTAATGTATCCTTTTACCTTCTCAATGGCTGCGGCTCTCTCTTCATCTTCGAGTTTTGCGCTAAGAACAACAGCTAATTCATATTTGTTCATAGTTTCTAACCTCCTTATGGTCTCTGGCCCCCGCTTTCAGCTTCGGGAACAAGGATTAATGTGTCACAGATTAATAGTCTAACAGATATCTCAGGGAAAAGCAAGTAGTTTTGATAGATTTTCCCTGTGGATTTTTGTCGAATCTCTGCATTTTTTTCTTGACTCAGCTCTCAATGTGGAGTAAATTAAACCTTGAGAAGTAGTTTCGAAAACTAGATTGTACAAGGAGATGGGTTATGGTACAGATCATCACAGATACTTCATCACTCTACACACCCTCAGAAGCAGAATCGGCAGGATTTGCGTCCGTGCCTCTGTGCATCAGTATCGGAGATTGCCATGAGAGAGATTTGCTGATCGATATGAAAAGTTATTATGAAAAGATACACCAGGGCCTGGTGCCCACTTCTTCCCAGCCGCCTCTGGGAGATGTGATGGAAGCCTTCGAGGCTTATGAGGATTCGGACATCATCAACATCTCCATGGCTGACGGCCTTTCGGGAACCTACCAGACCGCCTGTAGTGCCAGAAACATGATGAAGCACAGAGACCGGATCTTTGTGTTCAACAGCCGCACCCTCTGCGGCCCTCACCGCTATATGGTCCAGAAGGCTCAGGAGATGAAAGAGCAGGGGCTTTCTGCCGACCAGATTCTGGCCTGGCTGGAACAGGCTGCCGCGAATTCCGAGTCATTTCTAATCCCTCAGGATTTTTCCTTCTTAAAGAGGGGTGGCCGCCTGACTCCCCTTGCAGCCGCCACCGGTTCTGTACTGAAGCTGAAACCCATTATGAAGCTGACTGCTGACGGACGCCGATTGGATAAGTTTGGCCTGAAGCGGACCATGGCATCAGCCGCAGACAGTATCATCCAGTATCTGAAGAAAAAACAGCTGGGAAAGAATCATATTCTCTATATCTCCCATGCCAATGCCCTCCAGGATGCCGAGAAAATCAGGGCCCTGTTTGAGCAGGCATTTGAGCAGCTGGAAATCCAGGTCCTGGAGCTGAGCGCCGTGTTTGTGGCTCAGGGCGGACCGAAATGTGTGGCGATTCAGTATATAAGAAGGTGAGGTCAGCCTTCCGGCTTCCTCACTCCTCTGCAGTTCTTCTCCACCAGTCTCCTCTCCACCATGATCTGATGGTCACAGCCGAGACAGCGGAGCCTGAAGTCGGCCCCCACCCGTAAAACCTCCCATTCCCTGCTTCCGCAGGGATGGGGTTTTTTTAACTTGACGATATCTCCCACTTCAAAAACCATCTCTCTGCTCCTGTCCTAAAATCGCCTCTATGGCTTCCAGCTCCTGATATGTAAATTCCGGCCCCTTCAGGCTGTCCATACTGTCGGACAGCTGGGCCGGGCTGCTGGCCCCCACAAGGACCGATGTGACCTGGGGCTTGCGCAGAATCCAAAGAAGCGCCATCTGTGCCAGAGACTGGCCTCTGTCCGCTGCAATCTGGTTGAGCTGTCCGACCTTCTTCAGGTTCTCCTCCGACAGATACCGTCCCTGGATGGTCGTCCCTGCCCTAGAGGCCCTGGAGCCATCCGGAATTCCTTTTAAATACCGGTCCGTCAGTGTCCCCTGAGCCAGAGGGCTGTAGGCGATGCACCCGCTTCCGGCCTCCTCGAGGGCCTCCAGCAGCCCATCCTCCACCCACCGCTCAAGCATGTTGTACCTGGGCTGATGAATCAGGCAGGGCGTCTGATTACGTCTCAGAATCTCCATAGCCTTTCTGGCCTCCGGTTCCTGATAATTGGAGAGCCCCACATACAGCGCCTTCCCCTGTCGGACCAGATCACTTAAGGCTCCCATGGTCTCCTCCAGAGGGGTCTCCGGGTCAGGTCTGTGGTGATAAAAGATATCCACATAATCCAGGCCCA
Organism: Hungatella sp.; assembly: GCA_022792815.1. Classification (GTDB taxonomy): domain Bacteria; phylum Bacillota; class Clostridia; order Lachnospirales; family Lachnospiraceae; genus UBA3402. The sequence goes on along the minus strand of JAAWBS010000027.1, from coordinate 88,936 downwards.
TGCGGGTCAGGCTCTGGTCCAGACTGGCCGTCAGGTATTTTCTGGAGCCCCAGTCGCCGTAGGGACCGGGCCACATGCTGAAGCCTGCCTTGGTGGAGATGATCATCTCGTCCCTCCAGGCCTTCATCTCTGTATGTAAGATCTTTCCGAAGTTTTCCTCCGCCAGCCCTACAGCCGGATATCCGTAATTATTGGCCAAGTCAAAATGGGTAACCCCATGGTCAAAAGCACAGAAAATAATCTCTTTCTGCTCCTCAAGCGTCTTCTCCAGCCCGAAATTCTGCCAGAGTCCCAGAGACACAGCCGGAAGCTTCAGCCCGCTCCTTCCGCAGCGCCGGTATGTCATACGGCCGTATCTGTCATCTGTCGGTTTGTACATAAATAAACTCCTCCTCCTTCTTCTATTTCATCAGTGCCGCAAATACTTCCCCTATGGGTTCATGAATCACCAGGTCTCCATGGGTGTCCCTCGCCGTAGCCGATTTGTTGATGAGAATCAGTTTCGCTCCCTCATAATAATCGATGAGACCGGCCGCCGGATAGACAGCCAGGGAGGTTCCTCCTATGATCAGCATATCCGCGCGGCGAATGTAAGATACCGCCTTCTGCAGAATTGTCTGGTCCAGTCCCTCCTCATACAGGACTACATCAGGCTTAATGATCCCTCCACAGCTGCACCTGGGTATCTCCTGAGACTCCAGGACCGTCTCAAGTCCATAGAACTTCCCGCAGCGGGTGCAGTAATTCCGATGGATGGAACCGTGAAGCTCCAGCACCTCGCGGCTCCCTGCCATCTGATGCAGTCCGTCGATATTCTGGGTGATGACTGCTCTCAGCTTTCCCTGCCTCTCCAGCTTAGCCAGCGCCAGATGGGCATGATTGGGTTTTGCCTCTGTCACGACCATCTTGTTCCTGTAGAACCGGAAAAATTCCTCCGGATTTCTCTGGTAAAAGCTGTGGCTGATGATCGTCTCCGGCGGATAGTCATACTGCTGGTTATACAGCCCATCCTGGCTCCTGAAATCCGGAATCCCACTCTCCGTAGACACGCCGGCCCCGCCGAAGAATACGATATTGTCACTCTGTTCAATCCACTGCCTCAATGTCTCGCTCGGTGTCATCTGTGTTCCTCCTCTCTCCCATTATAACTTCTCTATTTAGGCGTTTGCGAAACTCAAAACTTAGCTGAATATTCTGACAATATATTCCAGGAAAATATTGTCAGAATATTCTCCGGGCTTTGACTTTCGCAATTACCTAATTTATATCTATTAGATAATTGCGAACCTTCGTCCCACAACCGTTCCTACACCACTTCATCCAAAAAGACTCCCTGCCACACCTGAATCCAGTCCCACCAATTACATTCCCCGGAACTTAGCTTGGGCAGCAGCTCTGTCAGTTCCCCATAACCAAATATCCACTGAGCCAGTTGATCCACGCGGATCTCCTCGGCTACCAGCCCGTCCGTCTCCCCTTCGTCCCATCTCGCCAGTACAGATCCCCACCGGTCCAGTTTCCACAAAAATGTTCCCCGATTCCACAGACACAGCGGGTCATCCACACGGAGAATCATCTTCCACTCCTGAACCGGACTGTCCTCCCGCAAATGCAGCAGTCCCAGACACCGTTCCAGATGGGTAATTCTCGCCATAATGGCGGGAGAGGACTCCTTTCGGCGTTCCCGGTATCTGTCCTCACACAGAAGAAACCTCTCTTCCGTCTTCCCGGTGCCCCACCAGCACCGGACTCCCACCGGCTCCTCTCCTTCCTCAAGACGTCCCTCCCCGGTTCCTTCCGACGCTTCTCTCCCCTGCTGCCTGTCATACAGCAGCTCCAGCCACCCCTCCTCGCTCTCCAGTTCCAGCAAAAGTCTCTCCACATACGCCCGGTCCCTCACAGCCGAAACCTGAAAGCGGCCTCTCAGCCACCCTTCCATCCACCGCGACGCCGTCTTCACAGCCCCGTGGTCTCCCACAGACACTCTCCTCTCTGAGAGCCGCCCTTTTGCCTCCCGGGTCAGTCCCCAATATTCCTGGTCATACACAAACGCAAAGTCAAAAGGTTCATAGATCCGCGGATCTGCCGGCATCAGATAGCAAAAGGGCATCTGCTCCCTGTACATATCCTCCAGCATCCGGGTCAGCAGGCCCCTCATAAGCCCCCGGTGCCTCCTGTCCTCCGCCGTAGCCACAGCGACAACATAATCACTGTCCACCACATGCCCCTGCACCCACAGCCTGTAAGGATTCCTGTGGACCATAGACACGATCCTGCCCTTCCCGTCACCCTGCTCCTCCACAGCCGCCAGGATCCGGTTATCCCTGGTTTTTTCCTTATAATAATACTCCACAAACCCGTCGGAGTCCTCCGGAAACGCCTCCCGCCAGAGAGGAATCGTCCCCCTTTTCTCCCATTCCTCCAGATAACGAATCTCTGTCATCTTTCCACCTGTTATCCTATCCCTTTCCGCCGACACCAGCCCCGTGACCATTGGCGTTCACGCCCGCTTCTGAACCACCGAGTATTTCCTGGCAAATCCCACCGGATTATAACTCATCTTAGCTCTCCGCAGCCCCTCCAGCCCCAGGTCATCCTCACGGTTCACCAAAACCGCCTCGGGAAACTCATGGATAAGAAATTGCTGATTGATAAACTGATACAGTCCCCGTATCTCCGGGTTAGCCTTCTCGATATGGATGACAGCCATCTGCTCCAGGGCATTGTAGCTGCCGATGCTGAAGGCCTCTAAGTGCCCGTCGATATAGATGCCGCCCATACGGATATTGAGGCTGAAACAGTTTTTCAGGATCTCATGGATCCCCTCCACCTCATAATCCAGATGCTCCTCAGCGCCGTCCCCTTTCTGCTCTCTCCACAGATCCAGAAACTGCCACACATCCTGGCGGTCCGAACAGCAAAGCTTCCGATACTCGTACCTCCCTTCATATTCCTTCACAAACGCGTTCAGATGATTTTTCTTCTTGTGCAGCTTCTTTCCTGACAGGTTCCTCAGAGCCTCGCCTTCATAGAGATAATCCTTCAAATCCTCCTGCTCTGTCACCTCATATTGGTCCGGGTCCAGGTTCAGGGCCCGCACTGCCTCCTCGTCCGCCAGAAAGATCCTTAAGGGTTTTCCCAGCTCCTCGTTAAAATAGCGGACCATCTCATGAAAATACCGGGGCAGATCCTCCTCCCTGCATACCGGCATGGCGGTGCTGGCTTCCCCGTCCACCTCCATCAGCCACAGTACCGCCTTCTCATCTGCGACGCAGTATCTTACCTGGTAATAATTGCGCCAGAGAAAGCTGTCAAGAACAACACTGTCACAGGTTTTATTGGGCCGGAGACCGTAATATGGCTCCAGGCGGTCGATATCTTTTGCCTCAATAGGCTGAAACTCTAAATTCATACTGTAATGCCCTTTCTTTTTCTATGGTTTTTACTGCTTGGGAGGCCCTCTTTACAGCTGCTCAGACAGCCAGGCCTGAGCCTCCCTCAAGCCCTCCTCCGTAAACGGAAAATGCCTCGTGGTCTTCTCTTCATCTGGTGTGGCATCCGAGCACAGCTCTCCCCGCCAGAATACCGCAGTCAGACTGTCGCCGTCCTCCTCACTGCTCCGTCTCTCCAGCAGATACCGGACAGCGCCGCAGCTGCCTGTAAAACGGCTCTTTTTTAAAAGAGGAATTCCCATGATCCCCGACAAATCAATCATCTTTATTCTCCCCTCTCATCATATTCCCATTCCTTATCACGGCCGCTATTTCCATCATACCCAAAATCCCGGTAATAATCAATCAGATTTTCCTTCTGTCCCTCTCACTCACCGTCAAAAACTCCTTGAATCCTTTTCCCAGATATGCTATATTGGAACTTAATATCCATATTTCCATCTATAAAAAGAATTGTAAAAGGGGGTAATTTTATGATGATAAAAAGGGGGAAATACTCTGCCGCAGTCACCGCTTTGGGACTCCTGTTTCTCACAGGATGCGGCGGGGCACAGACACCCGCATTTCCTGATGTGATCACGGTCCAGAACACGGAGCAGAATGTAATCTCGGTCCAGGGGTCAGAGACCGTCAAGACCGTGCCTGATATGGCTCAGATCCGGTTCGGTGTCTCCACTCAGGCAGAAGACGCCAAAACGTGCCAGCAGAAAAACAGTGAAGATTTAAAACGGGTCATTGACTTTTTAAAAGAATCCGGGATCCCGGAGGAGTCTCTCCAGACCTCCAACTACGGCATGAATCCCATCTATGACTACACCTCCGGCCGCACCGCCGTGGGCTATGAGATGCAGACCTCCATCATTGTGTCCGACATCACCATAGAAGAGACGGGAACTCTCATCGGCGCCTGTGTGGACCGCGGCATCAACAATATCGACAGTATCTCCTATCTGTCCAGTCAGTATGAAGCATGTTATCAGGAAGCCTTGGGGAAAGCCATCGAGACCGCCCGGCAGAAGGCTCAGACCATGGCTCAGGCCAGCGGCTGTACCTTAGGGCCGGTGGTGCGTGTCCAGGAACACTCCTCCTCCCAGGCTGCCAAGTACGAGAACTCCTATGTCGCCAGAAGCTTAAGCACCGGCATGGCGGACGTAGTCATGGAACCGGGGCAGGTCAGCATCGAGGCTCAGGTCTCAGTGGATTTTTCTATCCAGCCGGCCCCCTAGCCTTCATCCGGCATACCTGACCGTTTCCTCCGGAAACCAAGCCATGCAAAGACACCTGAGATTCCAAAAAGGATGCCCCAAGACGGCAGAGCGCCATGTCTTGTGACATCCTTTTTTCACAGCACCTTTCTCTCTCAGCAAAGCCCGTATTCCGCCGCCCGGCTAAACGCTGATTCGATCACCTTATCCATATCATAGTATTTATACTCTGCCAGACGGCCTCCGAAGATCACATGAGGCTCTTTGGCCGCCAAGCGGGCATATTGTTCATACAGCTGCTGATTTTTCTCGTCATTGACCGGATAATAAGGTTCCATCCCCTGCTGCCAGTCAGCCGGATACTCCCTGGTGATCACGGTCTTCGGCTGGGTCCCGAACTCAAAATGTTTGTGCTCGATAATTCTGGTAAACGGAGTCTCCCTGTCCGTATAATTGACTACAGCCACGCCCTGGTAGTTGTCCGTGTCCGCCACCTCTGTCTCGAACCGCAGGCTTCGGTACTCCAGTCTTCCAAACCGATATCCATAGTAGGAATCCAGGGTTCCCGTGTACACCACCGTCTCTCCCAGACTGTCATAGTGCTCCCTGTGTTCCAGATAGTCCGCTCCCGTCTCGATGTCGCATCCCTCAAACAGTCGGCTGATGATCACATTGTATCCGCCGATAGGGATTCCCTGATACAGATCATTAAAATAATTGTTGTCATAGGTGTATCTCACAGGAAGCCGTTTGATGATAAATGCCGGCAGTTCCCGGCAGTCCCTGCCCCACTGTTTCTCCGTATAACCTTTTACCAGCTTCTCATAGAGATCCACTCCCACCAGGCTGATGGCCTGCTCCTCCAGATTCCTCGGCTCTCCCGTCATGCTGGCCTTCTGCCTGGCGATGATTGCCCTGGCCTCCTCCGGAGTGGAGATGCCCCACATTTTGCTGAATGTGTTCATATTAAACGGCATATTGTACATCTCGCCTTTATAGTTGGCCACCGGGCTGTTGGTGTATCGGTTAAACTCAGCCAGGCTGTTGACAAACTCCCACACGTTCCGGTTGCTGGTGTGGAAAATATGAGCTCCGTATTTGTGCACATGGATTCCCTCCATGTCCTCACAGTAGATGTTGCCGCCGATGTGGTCCCGCTTCTCCACCACGAGACATGTCTTTCCCTTTTTTCTCGCCAGGCAGGCCCAGACTCCCGCAAAGAGTCCGCTTCCCACCAGCACATAATCATATTTTCTCATCGTCTCTCTTCCTGCTCCTTTCCGGACATACCGATATCTACACCATCCGAGTCATCGCACTTTCCTGTTTTGGTTACATATTCCGGATCGCCGCGCCTTCCACCGGCGGCTGCACGCCCCGAATCCCCCCGTCTTCTCTCATCGGCTGTGCCCTCGGAATCATCATATTTTTTCCCGATCAGCACCACCGCAGTCCTGCCCTCCAGCACATATTGTCTCTGGTTTTCCAGAACAGGTTCCTGCCCCGGTTTATAATACCCGTTGATCTCCTCTAAACCGGTATCAATGGCCACATGCCACCGGCGGTCCTTGGGAAGCCTGGGAGGTCCGAATCGGTGAGGCTCCCAGTGCATGTTGTACATGACGAAAAAGTAATCGTCCGGGGCTCCGTCTGTATGTTTCCCATACTCCCCGCAGTAGAGGATCCCCAACTGCCTGCGAAAGTTCTCGTACTCCGGCCGCCAGGCGTTGACCCCGTGGAAGGACACATCCGGGTGACCACAGGCCAGATAATCCATATTCAGTGCCTCTTTCTCCATGTGGAACACCGGGTGATCCCTCCGAAATCCGATGATAAATCTGGCAAAGTCCCAGATCAAATGGTTGCCTTTCCTCTGATTCCAGTTAAGCCAGGAGATATCATTGTCCTGGCAGTAGGCATTGTTGTTGCCGGATTTGGAGTTGCCGAATTCATCTCCCGCCAGCAGAAGAGGCGTACCCTGGCTCAAAAACAGCAGAACCATGGCATTGCGGATCTGTCTGCGGCGAATCTGAGTCAACCGTCTCTTCTTGGACACCCCTTCTTCCCCGCAGTTCCAGCTATAGTTGTAATCACTGCCGTCCCGGTTGTCCTCCCCGTTAGCCTCATTGTGCTTTCTGTCGTAGGACACCATGTCCATCATGGTAAATCCGTTGGTGTGAGCCATGTAGTTGACTACTCCCCGTGTCTCGGGATTGTGGCCGGCGCGGAAGATCAGCGGGCGGATCTGGTCCTCATCTCCTTTCAGCGCCCGGCGCATGTCCACCAGAAAACCGTCATTATAATCTGCCAGATGTCTCCCTTTTCCCGGATCTACACCGTCCCAGCTGGTGGCAAAGAGCTTGGTGCAGCTTAAGTAGGAGTCTCTCCCGATGAGATCCACCGGCGCTTTTCCCACCAGATGGATCCCGTCTACGTGATACTCTAAAACCCAGAACCGAACGATATCCAGCACCTGGGCAGGAGTCTGCGTGCCGTCAAAATACAGTTCGATGTACAGCTCCAGCCCAGCCCTGTGACTCTCCCTCACCAGTGTCTTAAACTCCGAAACCGGTCTCTTTTTTAAACCGCTGCTGTAGGAGGCCTTGGGCGCATAGTAGAATCCTCCGGTATAGCCCCAGTAGTTCAGCTTTCCCGTAGGCTCCGGGCCTCTGGCTCCCCGCGGATTCCACTCGCTCTCACACACCAGAACCTCCTGAAATTCATTGACCGGCATCAGCTCCACAGCGGTAGCTCCCAGCTCCTTTATATAGGGAAGCTTCTCTGTCAGCGCCCGAAAAGTCCCCTTGTTCCTCACCCGGGAGGAACCATGGCAGGTCATACCTCTGACATGGCACCGATAGATCACGGTGTCGCAAAAGGCAGTGCCCGGCGGCTCGTCTCCCTCCCAGTCAAAGGGTTCGTCGTAAAGGGGAGATCTCACCGCATGTCTGATATTCTCCGGATCCCCCCAGCACTCCCAGCCCGTAAACTGCCTTCCGCAGGGATCCGGTTTCTGTGTTCCGTCTATCTCAAAGCAGTACATAGTCCCTTTGGGCCATCTGCCTTCCAGTGTCAGATTCCATACATCACCTTTTCGGTTCTTCGGATCCATGGGAACCTTTAAAAAAGGCTCTTCCTGTCCATGTTCAAACAGTACCAGACTTACACATTTCCCAGCCGACACCACGGACACATGGATTTTTTTATCTATGATTGTAATTCCAATGGGATATCTATGATTTTGTTCCGCCAAAACTGTATATGTTTCCACTCGGAATCCCCCTTTATCAGTTTGTCAGATATCCTGCCTCTCCCTGCCTGCAGCAATCTGTTCTGCCAAATCGTTCAAGTACATCCACCGCTCCATCTTGTTCTCCAAAGCTTCTTCCTTCTGCTGCTTCTCTTCCATCAGACTGTTCAATGCTGCAAAATCGCTGGCTGCCGCCCCGATCCGAACCTCCAGCCCGGCCAACTCCTCCTCCAATGTCTGAATCTGGCCCTCGATGACCTCCCAGTCCTTCTGTTCCTGGTAGGTGAACCGCAGTTTCCTCCCGCCTCCGCGGTTCTCTTTCCCCTGGCTGCCCTTATCCGGCTTTCTTGCGGTCTCCTTTCTCTCCCTGTCCTCTCCCTGATGTCTCCTCTCATACTCTCTCTGATAGTCCGTGTAGCCGCCTTCATATTGGCTCACCTTCCCGTGACCCTCAAAAGCGAAGATCCGTCTCACCATCCGGTCCAGGAAATACCGGTCATGGGAAACCGCGATGACGATTCCCTCAAACCCGTCCAGATAATCCTCCAGGATGGTCAGAGTACTGATGTCCAGATCATTGGTGGGCTCGTCCAGCAAAAGCACATTGGGCGCCTCCATCAGGATCCTCAGCAGATACAGCCTCCGCTTCTCCCCGCCGGACAGACGGCTGATAGCAGTATACTGGACGCTTGAGGGAAACAGGAAGCGCTCCAGCATCTGGGAGGCGCTGATGCTCCCGTCCCTGGTACGCACATATTCTCCCACATTTCTGATATAGTCAATCACTCTCAGACTTTGGTCCATGGCCTCATTTTCCTGGGAAAAATAGCCTATCTTCACCGTCTGCCCAATGGAGATCCCGCCGGAGTCCGGCTGTTCCCATCCTGCGATCATCTTCATCAAAGTGGACTTGCCGCTTCCGTTGGGGCCGATGATGCCGATGCGGTCGTCCTTGAGGAAGATGTAGTCAAAATCCCGAATCAGCACCTTATCCCCGTAAGCCTTGGATAACCCCTTGATCTCCACCGTACTCTTTCCGAGACGGCTGGACACGGATTCCATCTCCACCTCCCGGTCAATCTGAGGCCCCTTCTGATCCCTCAAGGCCTCATACCGCTGGATGTGGGCCTTCTGCTTGGTGGATCTGGCCCTGGCGCCCCTCTGCATCCACGCCAGCTCCACCTTTAAGATGGACTGTCTCTTTCTCTCCGCAGCTGCCTCCATATCCAGACGCTCCGCCTTGGCCTTTAAGTATCCCTCATAATTTGTCTCATAGCTGTACAGCTTTCCCTTGTCCAGCTCTACGATCCGGTTGGTCACACTGTCCAGAAAATATCGGTCATGGGTGATCATGACGATGGCTCCCCGAAATTTCTTCAGAAACTCCTCCAGCCACTCTGCCATCTGGCTGTCTAAGTGGTTTGTCGGCTCGTCCAGTACTAAAAGATCGGTGCCGGACATCAGGGCGCTGACCAGAGCCACCCTCTTTCTCTGTCCCCCGGACAAGGTATCCACCTTCGCATCAAAGTTGAAGATCCCCACCTTGGTCAGCATGGTTTTGGCCTGACTCTCCAGATCCCAGAGATGTTCCCGGCCTTCATTGTCCCGAAGGATGCTGGTCAGAATGGTGTCTCCCGGGGTGAATACCGGGTTCTGAGGCAGGTAGCGGATATCCAGGTTACGCCCCCGCACGACGGTTCCTCCGTCCGGCTCCTCAAGTCCTGCTATCATCTTCAGCAGAGTGGACTTGCCGGTTCCGTTGATCCCGATGATGCCGATCTTCTCCCCCTCGTTGACGGAAAAATCCGTGTCGTCAAAAAGCAGTCTCTCTGTATAGGATTTGGTCAAATGTTCTGCTGTCATCAGATTCATGATATCACCAACTCCACCGGACAGTGGTCCGATCCCATGATCTCAGTTCGGATATCCGCACTGACCAGACGGTCCTCTAAGCTTTCAGACACACAGAAATAGTCAATCCGCCACCCTGCGTTCTTCTCTCTGGCCTTAAACCGGTAGGACCACCAGGAATAGACCCCTTCCTCAGTCGGGTGAAAACGGCGGTAGGTGTCGATAAAACCGGACTCCAAAAGGGCGGTAAACTTGCCTCGCTCCTGATCGGTAAACCCGGCGTTGTTTCGGTTGGTCTTGGGATTTTTCAGATCAATCTCCCGATGGGCCACATTGAGATCGCCGCAGAAAATCACCGGCTTGTTCTCTTCCAATTTCTTCAGATATGCCAGAAAGTCGTCCTCCCACTCCATGCGGTAGGAAAGCCTGGCCAACTCACTCTGAGAGTTGGGGGTGTAACAGGTCACCACATAGTAATCCGGATACTCTGCGGTGATCACACGCCCCTCTTGATCGTGTTTCGGGATCCCGATTCCGTAGGATACGGACATGGGCTCCTCCTTGGTAAACAGTCCTGTACCCGAATATCCCTTCTTCTCTGCATAGTTCCAGTACTGATGGTATCCGGGGAGCGGCAGGTCGATCTGTCCCTCCTGCAGTTTGCTCTCCTGGATGCAGAATATGTCCGCATCCGCTTCTTTAAAATATTCTAAAAATCCCTTGCCCACACAGGCTCTGAGCCCGTTGACGTTCCAGGAAATCATCTTTTTCACAAGCTGTGTTCTCCTTTCTGGCCACACACAATTTGATACAATTTTAGTATAGCATATCCTAACTGCCGTCTGCAATCGAATCGAAAAATTTTTTCAATTTTTCGAATTCTTTAAGATTTTCCGCCGAAAATTCCCGGAACTTTCCGTATTTCCGGTTTGTTTTCTATAGAAAGGACTGCCTGATTCCCTCCTTAACGAGAGAATCAGGCAGTCCATCCTGAACACCTTGTCTCTTTCTGATTACCCTAAAATCTCATTCTTCGGCGTCCCGTCCAGCCAGTTTTTGATATTATCACACACAATCACTGCCCGCTTCTCAAATGCCTGGCGGGAGGCAAAGGCCACGTGGGGAGTTGCGATGAGATTGGGCGCTCCAAACAGCGGGTGGTCGGAGGGAACCGGCGGCTCCACCTCAAACACATCCACTGCCGCTCCGGCGATCCGGCCGGTCTTTAGTGCGTCGGCCAAGGCCTGGCTGTCCACCACCGGGCCCCTTGCCGTGTTGATGAGCACCGCGTTTTTCTTCATCTTGGCCAGCTGCTCTCTGCCGATCAGCCCCCTGGTGGAATCGTTTAGCGGAACATGGAGGGACACGATGTCGCAAGTCTCTAAAAGTTCATCCAGGGAGACAAACTTCACCCCTTCAATCTCCTTTGCCGTCCTGCTGCTGGCGTAGACTTCACAGCCAAAGGCTCCGGCGATGGCCATAACCCGGCTTCCGATGGCCCCGGCCCCCACGACACCGAACTTTTTGCCCTCCAGTTCATAGCCTACCAGGCCGTCCTTGGTGCCGCCTTCCCTCACCTTCCTGTCGCAGGGAATCACGTTTCTGGCCAAGTCGATGACAAATCCAAATACCAGATCCGCCACTGCCACCGTGGAATATCCGGCACAGTTGCACACAGTGATCCCTCTTTCCCGGCAGTAAGCCACATCCACATGGTCCACCCCGGTAAATGCCACACAGATCATCTTCAGAGCCGGACACTGGGAGATCACATCTCTCCCGTACTTGAAGTTGGACAGCACCACACAGTCCGCGTCCTTACTTCTCTCGATCAGCGTGGGTACATCCTCCGCTCTGGTGTCATAGTATACCAACCGGGCTCTGGCTCCCAGTATCTCCTCTGCCATGTTTTTCAACTGCTCCTGAGGGATCCCCAGAGGCTCTAAAAATGTTATTTTCATCAGATTTTCCTCCAAACTGCTGATACTCTCATTGTTCACGAAAAAACGGCAGCTACCAAAAGCCGCCGTTTTTTCTGTCTCCTGATACTTACGCTTCTGCCTCGCTCTCCAGTGTCGTCGTCTCGTACTTATCCAGAATCACTCTCTGGATCATGTCGCGAGTCTCGGAATTGATCGGGTGAGCGATATCTCTGTACTCACCGTCTGCAGCCTTACGGCTGGGCATCGCGATAAACAATCCTTTTTCTCCTTCGATTACCTTGATGTCATGAATCACAAATTCATTATCCAGAGTAATCGAAACAATCGCTTTCATCTTGCCCTCTTTCTCAATTCTTCTTACTCTTACGTCTGTAATTTGCATCTTTTTTGTTTCTCCCCTTTGTTTTTTCCTCTCTGATCTCCATTTATATTCTGTCCCTGTTCTGTCTCTCCTTCTGTCTCACTTATAGTGTGTAGCGCTCGTTCTTCTCCACGACAATCTTGATATTCTCGGGAGTTCCGATGTAGGTGGTGTTCGCTCGAATGGTATCGCGGCTTTCTACGATACAGTTCTCGATCACCGTATTATCCCCTATATAAACATCATTCAGGATAATCGAATTTTTGATGACACAGTTGTTGCCCACATAGACCTGTTTAAATAAAACAGAACTGTCCACCACTCCGTTGATGATGGTTCCGCTGGACACCAGACTGTTTTTCACATCCGCACCCGGATTATATTTGGCCGGGGGCAGATCGCCTACCTTGGAGTATATTTCCGGATACTGGCGGAAGAAATAATCTCTCACCTCCGGCTTCAGAAAGTCCATATTGGTCTCATAGTAGGACTCGACGGAGGCGATGTTGCTCCAGTAGGTACTCAATTCATATGCGTATATTCTCTTTACATTCTTATAGCGTACCAGAATATCGTTGACGAAATCATACCTGTCTTCCTGGGCGCTGCGCTCCAGAAGCTCGATGAGCTGACGCCTGCGGATGATATAGACGCCGCAGGAGATGGTGTTGGACTCGGCCATCATAGGCTTCTCCTGGAAGTCCACGATCCGCCCGTCATCGTCTGTCTTCACCACGCCGAACCTTGTCACATCAGCCTCTGCAGGCATGGTCTTGCAGACCACCGTGATGTCGGCTTTCTTCTCGATATGGTACTCCAGCACTCTGTTGTAATCCAGTTTGTAGATACAGTCGCCGGATGTGATCACCACATAGGGCTCATGGCTGTTCTTTAAAAACGTCAGGTTCTGATACAATGCATCCGCCGTACCCCGATACCAGTCGTTGTGCTCCGCCGTGATGGTGGGCGTGAACACAAACAGCCCTCCCTGCTTCCTTCCAAAATCCCACCACTTGGAGGAATTTAAGTGCTCGTTTAAGGAGCGGGAATTATACTGGGTAAACACTGCCACGCTCTGGACGTGGGAGTTGGACATATTGCTGAGGGCAAAGTCTATACTGCGGTAGCTTCCGGCGATAGGCATGGCCGAGATGGCGCGCTTGTTGGACAGTTCCCTCATTCTCTTGCTGTTGCCGCCTGCTAAAACGATACCGATTGCTCTCATCTTGCGCCACCTGCCTTCATAATGTAGTCTCCGCTGGCCAGTAAGCCGTCCGGGTAATCTTCCGACGTGGTCTCCCCGGAAATAGCCGTGTTCTTGCCGACCTTTACTCCGTCAGGAATGAAACTGTGCTCCCCGATGGTAACTAAGTCTGACTGGTATACTTTCGGGTCGTATCTGTTGGGGGCGATCTCACCGACTCCCAACTCCACGTTGCTGCCGATGACTACATCCTCAGCCACGATGGCTTTGTCAAGAATGCTGTTCTCTCCGATGACGCTGCCCCGCATGATGATGGAATCGCTGACCACGGCTCCCTTGGCGATGGTGACGCCTGCGCCGATGACGGAATTGGTCACCTTGCCGTAAATCTCCGTGCCCTCACCGATGATGCTCTTCTCGATCACCGCATCCGCGGCGATGTACTGAGGCGGTATGATATCACTCTTGGTATAAATCTTCCAGTATTCTTCATAGAGATTGAATTCCGGAATGATGTCGATCAGTTCCATGTTAGCTTCCCAGTAGGAGCTTAAGGTTCCTACATCCTTCCAGTAGCCGTTGTACTCATATGCAAAAATTCTCTGTCCCTGGCCGTGGCAGTAGGGAATCACATGCTTGCCGAAATCGCAGCTTGGCACTTCCGCCAGCTGAACCAAGGCCTCCCTTAAGACCTTCCATGTAAAGATATAGATGCCCATAGATGCCAGATTGCTTCTGGGATTGGCCGGTTTCTCCTCAAAGTCGGTGATCCGGTTGGTGTCGTCGGTGATGACGATGCCGAAACGGCTTGCCTCCTCGATGGGCACCGGCATGGCAGCAATGGTGACGTCCGCGTTGTTGGCCTTATGGTATTCCAACATAACCTCATAGTCCATCTTGTAAATGTGGTCTCCGGACAGAATCAGAACATACTCCGGATTATACTGCTCCATGTACTCCAAGTTCTGGTAGATCGCATTGGCCGTGCCGGTATACCAGTCACTTCCCTTGCTCTTCTCATAGGGCGGAAGCACAGTGACTCCTCCTACGTTCCGGTCAAGATCCCACGGAATACCGATTCCGATGTGAGTATTTAAACGCAGTGGCTGATACTGGGTCAATACACCTACCGTATCGACTCCGGAGTTTATGCAGTTGCTTAAAGGGAAGTCAATGATCCGATATTTCCCTCCGAAGGATACTGCCGGTTTCGCAACTTTCTGGGTTAAGACTCCAAGACGGCTGCCTTGTCCCCCCGCCAAAAGCATGGCGATCATTTCTTTCTTGATCACATTATCACCTCTTGCTGTGTATTTTTCTATGGGGGCAGTGGCCTGGCGGCAGGACCCTGTCAGGCGGAAATCCGGCTTTTGGCCGCTTCCGCTTCTTTGGCGCTGGCGCTTCGGGCTGTGAGTGAGAAGCTGTGAAGGCAGAATGACTGACAGCCGGATCCATACCGGCGGCTGAGAACCGTTCCGCAGGGTCAAGGCTTGTGAGGCCTCGAAAGACGGATCAGAACCGTCAGGGATGGACTATGAACTCCTCTCAGGTCCTTTTCACGGGTAAACTGCCGCTTCACATCGAAAAAAAGCTTCACCCTGTCAAAAAATCGACACTGCTCATTGCTTACGACTCTAGTATACCACATATCCGAAGAATAGTGAACAAATTTCTCTTATATTTTTCGTATTTCTCGTGCATTTTCTGACATTTTTCTGCAATAAAAAGGTTTCAGGAAAGCCTTGAATCACTGAAAAAAATAAAGTATAATTAGCGAAGTATGTATTCTATGGAGAAAAAGGAGATTATCATGAATTTAGTGACAGTGAGGGAGATTTATAAGGATAGAGAACGGTTTTTAGATCAGGAGATCTCTGTGGGAGGATGGGTGCGGAGCATCCGCGACTCCAAGACCTTCGGTTTTATCGTGCTCAGCGACGGCTCTTATTTTGAACCTCTTCAGATCGTTTACCATGACACCATGGATAACTTTGAGGAGATCAGCAGACTGAATGTGGGGGCTGCCGTCATCGTCAAAGGCACCCTGGTGGCCACGCCTTCGGCCAAGCAGCCTTTTGAGATTCAGGCCGCGGCCGTGGCCGTGGAGGGAGTGTCGGCGCCGGATTACCCGCTGCAGAAGAAGCGCCATTCCTTTGAGTATTTAAGGACCATCTCCCATCTGCGCCCCAGAACCAACACCTTCCAGGCAGTATTCCGGGTCCGCTCCCTGATCGCTTACGCCATCCATCAGTATTTTCAGGAGCGGGATTTCGTCTATGTCCACACCCCTCTGATCACTGCCAGCGACTGTGAGGGGGCCGGCGAGATGTTCCAGGTGACCACCATGGATCTGGATAATGTCCCGAAAAATCAGGCCGGAGAGGTGGATTTCGCCCAGGACTTTTTCGGAAAACATACCAGCCTTACGGTCAGCGGCCAGCTAAACGGCGAGACCTACGCCATGGCCTTCCGCAACATCTACACCTTCGGTCCCACCTTTCGGGCGGAGAATTCCAACACCACCCGCCACGCCGCCGAGTTCTGGATGATCGAGCCTGAGATGGCCTTCGCCGACCTGGACGACAACATGGCAGTGGCCGAGGGGATGCTCAAATACATCATCCGCTATGTGCTGGAGCATGCTCCGGAGGAGATGAATTTCTTCACCCAATTTGTGGACAAGGGACTTCTGGATCGGTTAAACGGCGTGCTCAATTCCGAGTTCGGCCATGTGACCTACACGGAGGCCATTGAGATTCTGGAGAAGAACAACGACAATTTCGACTACAAGGTATTCTGGGGCTGTGACCTGCAGACGGAGCACGAGCGGTATCTGACCGAACAGGTATTTAAAAAGCCGCTGTTTGTCACAGACTACCCCAAGGAGATCAAGGCGTTCTACATGAAGCTCAACGATGACGGAAAGACCGTGGCCGCCATGGACTGTCTGGTTCCGGGCATCGGCGAGATCATCGGGGGAAGCCAGCGGGAGGACGACTACGAGAAGCTTCTCTTGCGCATGAAGGAGCTGAATCTCAAGGAGGAGGACTACGGGTTCTATCTGGACCTGCGCCGGTACGGCTCCACCCGTCACGCCGGATTTGGTCTTGGCTTCGAGCGGTGCGTCATGTACCTGACCGGTATGGCCAACATCCGCGACGTGATCCCCTTCCCCAGAACCGTCAACAATTGTGAGCTGTAAGTTATTTGCCAAGGAGGAGCTGACATGAAATTTATCCACACTGCCGACGTCCACTGGGGCATGTCCCCGGACAGCGATAAGCCATGGACCAGAGAGCGGACCCAGGCGATCAAGGATACCTTTTCTCAGATCGTCACAAAGGCCCGGGAGAGGGAAGTGGATTTTCTGTTTATCGCCGGAGATTTGTTTCACCGTCAGCCTCTGCAGAAGGACTTAAAGGAGATCAATTATCTGTTTACCACCATCCCTTCGGTACATGTGGTGATCATCGCAGGCAACCACGACCGGATCCGCGGCAACTCCTCTCTGCACAGCTTTACCTGGTGCCCCAATGTGACCTTCTTCATGGAGGACCAGCTGGGCAGCGTGTATTTCGAGGACTGCAACGTGGAGGTACACGGCTTCAGCTACACCACCCCCGAGATCCGGGAGAACCGGGTGGACCATTTAAGCGTCCCTTTAGACGGACGGATCCACATTCTCATGATCCACGGGGGAGATGCCAACCATCTTCCCTTTGACAAAAATGCCCTGGCCGCATCGGATTTTTCTTATGTGGCTCTGGGCCATATCCACAAGCCGGAGATCCTGGCGGCCGGCAAGATGGCCTATCCCGGTTCACCGGAGCCTCTGGACAAGACCGAGACCGGAGTCCACGGCATACTGGCAGGGGAGATCAACAGCTCCTCCAGAAAGGTCACCTCCCTGGAGTTTGTCCCTCTTTGCCGCTCCCAGTACATCCCTCTGGCGGTCAATATCACCGCGGCTACCACCAACACGGAGCTGGAGATGAAGATCGCTCAGGAGATCCAGCGGCGCGGGCACCATCACATCTACCGGTTCCGGATCCGAGGCATGCGGGACCCGGAGATGGAGTTTGATCTGGAGAACCTTCTCTCCAAATTCCGCATCGTGGAGATCATAGACGAGTCGGAGCCCCAGTACGATTTCAGCGCCCTGTTTGCGGAACATCCCAGCGACATGATCGGTTTCTATATCCGGGCCCTGCAGAAGCCGGATATGAGTCCCGTGGAGAAGAAAGCCCTCTATTACGGCATCAACGCCCTGCTGCGCACCACCGACGAAAGGAGTTAGGTTCATGAAATTTATCGAACTGCAGATGAAAGGCTTTGGAAAATTTCATGACCGCACCATCTCCTTTCAGGACGGCCTCAATGTGGTCTACGGGAAAAACGAGGCGGGCAAGTCCACCATCCACACCTTTATCCGAGGCATGCTGTTCGGCATCCAGCCTCAGAGAGGACGGGCCTCCAAAAATGACCTGTACAGCCGCTACGAGCCCTGGGAGAACAGCGGCACCTACGAGGGGGCCCTGCGTCTGGAGCACGGCAGCCATATCTACCGCATCGAGAGAAGCTTTCAAAAGTCCAAAAAGGAGCTTCGCATCATCGATGAGACCCTGGGCAAAGCCTTAGAGCCTGACAAAGCCCTCTTGGACCGGCTGCTGTGCGGCTTAAGCGAGACCGCCTACAACAACACCATCAGCATCGGGCAGCTGAAAAGTGCCACCGACGCCGGCATGGTGTCGGAGCTTAAGAACTACATCGCCAACATGAACACCACCGGCAGTATGGCCCTGAACATCACACGGGCCACCGACTATCTGAAAGCTCAGAAAAAACAGCTGGAGGTTCAGCTGGTGCCCGAGGCCGCCCGGTCCTACACCTCCCTCTTAAGTGAGATCAAGACTTTGGAGAAGGAGATCTCCTCCCCCGAATATGAGAATCAGCTCCCCGTCTACCAGCAGATGCGCACGGACACCAAGACGCTGATCGAGGAAAAGCAGTCTGAGAAAGAGACCCTGCTCCAGAAGGTGGCCAGGGGACGCCAGGTTCTGTCCCAGAACCAGTTTTCCGACATTCAGTCCATCCGGGAATACCAGGAGAAGACTCAGGACGTCTTTGAGGACTATCAGCGTCTGAAAGCCTCCTGCGAGAAAAAGTCCCTCCGCATCTTCCGGATCGCCATGTTTTTGCTTGGCACCTGTCTTCTGGCCTGCGGCGCGTATTTTCATACGCTGGGAGAGTGGAACCCTGTCACGGACATTCTGTTTAACATGAACATTGACTTCCCGGAGCCGGCAGTTCTGGCTGTCCTGGCGGTTCTGGCCGCCGTGTGTTATCTGTCAGGCTTCTTTTCCCTCTGGAAGGGAAAGCGTCTCGTGAAAGAGACGGCGCTCTCCGCCCAAGTCCTGAAGGAGTCCTTCACCAGACACCTGGGAGACGGAACCATCTCCGGGGAAGCCCTGGATGCATTTCTCGGCAGGATGGCCGAATTTGAACGGCTCAGCTCTGCCATGGACAAATCGGACGAGACCATCAGCCAGCTGACCGAGGACATCTCCGGGCTTCAGGCGAAACAGAACAACTGCAGCGAAGTCATCGAGCAGCAGCAAAAACTACAGTGGGAGTTGGAGAAGAAGCTGGAACTTCTCTCCGGCTACAAGACCCAGATGGACGTGCTCCGCCGCACGTTAGCGGAAAATGACCGGCTCTCCCGGGAGATCGCCGCCATCGATCTGGCCCACGACACCATGACTGAACTGTCCGCCTCCATCCGGGACTCCTTTGGCCTCTACCTAAACAAGACGGCCTCACAGCTGATCTCCGGCATCACCGGCGGCGTCTATACCAGTATGAGTATCGACGAGAATCTCAATGCCTACATGAACACCCCCACGCGCCTGGTCCCCTTAGAGCAGGTCAGCAGCGGCACTATGGACCAGATCTATCTGGCCCTCCGTCTCTCCGCCGCCAGACTGATCCAGAGCGAACAGGAAGAGCAGATGCCCCTGATCTTTGACGACAGCTTTGTCCTCTACGACGACGACCGGCTGCGGAGCGCCCTGAAGTGGATCTCCACATCCTACGGCGGCCAGATTATCATCTTTACCTGCCATCAGCGGGAAGCCCAGATGCTGACCGCCAACCAGATCCCCTATCATTTGATCAGTATCTAAATAATCATAGGGGCTGCCGCAAAATCAGATTTCCACGATTTATGGTGTCTGTATCACCATGATGTCAGCCGTATCTTGTGGAAATACTGAATTTCGCGGCAGCCCCTTTTCGTATGCTGTCTGCATTATATCCGGCAAAACTCCGAAGAATCAATTTTATCAGCAATGCAGGCAATACACCGGTGACAGGATCTGTCTCTGCCCTACATCTGCGCCAGCAGATTCACCATCTCAATGGCAGACAGGGCGCAGTCATAACCCTTATTGCCAGCCTTGCTTCCTGCCCTGGCGATAGCCTGCTCAATGTTCTCCGTGGTGATCACCCCAAACAGCACCGGAACCCCGGCAGAAAGCCCCACCTGAGCCACCCCCTTGGACACCTCATTGCACACATAATCATAGTGGGTTGTATCCCCCCGGATCACCGCCCCCACACAGATCACTGCGTCATACTTCCCGGACTTAGCCATCTTAGCCGCTGTCACCGGTATCTCGAAAGCCCCCGGCACCCAGGCCGCCGTGATATTCTCCTCGTCCACCCCATGGCGGACCAAACCATCCACGGCTCCCCCCAGAAGCTTATTCACGATGATCTCATTAAACCGAGAGGCCACAATCCCAACCTTCATCCCCTCCGGTGCCACAACCTTCCCTTCCAACACTCGTATCTCTCTCATATCAAATTCCTCCTTCATAAAATTATAATAATCATTGAATCCCTCGAATTTCGCCCTTCTGGGGCCGGCAGCTCTGTCAGAATTATCTCACCCTGGCCTCTGCCGCAGCATCTCCCCTAAACCTGGATCTTCTGGAAAATATGCCCCATCTTCTCCCTCTTGGTCTTCATATAACACAGATCATACTCCTGGGGCGCAATCTCGATGGGAATTCTCTCCTGTATCTCCAGCCCAAAATCCGACAGTCCGTAGACCTTCTCCGGATTATTGGTGAGAAGCCGGAGAGACTTGACCCCCAGATCGGCCAGAATCTGAGCTCCCACCCAGTATTCCCTCAGATCCGGCGCAAACCCAAGGCTGAGATTGGCCTCCACCGTGTCCAGGCCCTGTTCCTGAAGCGCATAGGCTTTCAGCTTATTGATCAGCCCGATGCCGCGGCCCTCCTGGCGCATATACAGGATGACACCTCTTCCCTCCGCCTCCACCATCTCCATGGCGGCTTTCAGCTGGCTGCCGCAGTCGCATCGCAGGGATCCGAAGGTATCCCCGGTCAGACACTCGGAGTGTACCCGGCAGAGCACTCCCTCCCCGTCTCCGATCTCTCCCTTCACCAGGGCCACATGGTGTTCCCCGGTGATATCATTGACATAGCCGCAGAGCCGAAAATGTCCGTACTTGGTGGGCATATCCGCACGGGCCTCGCATAGCACATGCTTCTCGTGGATCCGGCAGTAATTCTGCAGATCCTTGATGGTGATAAATGTCAGCCCATGCTGCTTTGCCAGCTTCCACAGATTGGGAGTCCGCATCATGGTGCCGTCCTCCTCCATAATCTCACAGCACACGCCGCATTCCTTTAATCCGGCCAGGCGCATGAGATCCACCGTGGCCTCCGTGTGACCGCCCCGCACCAGTACGCCGCCTTTTCTGGCGACCAGAGGAAATACATGGCCCGGCCTGCGAAATTCCCCCGGCCCCACGCCTTCCTCCACACATTTCATCATCGTATAAGAACGCTCTGCCGCCGAGATGCCGGTGTTCGTATCCATATGGTCCACAGACACGGTAAATGCGGTGCTGTGGTTGTCCGTGTTCTCCGCCACCATAGGAGGGAAACCCAGTCCGGATGCCAATTTCTCGCTCATGGGCGTACAGATCAGTCCCTTGCCGTGACATGCCATAAAATTGATGTTGTCCTGAGTGGCAAATTCCGCCGCACAGATAAAATCCCCCTCATTTTCCCGGTCCGGGTCATCGGTGACCAGGATGATCTTTCCCGCTCTCAGATCCGAGAGCGCCTCCTCTATGGTGTTGTAGGAGCAGTTGTCTGTCTTCATATTTTGATTTCTCCTTCCTTTCTATCGCAAAGCGCCTCTCACAAATATTCCTGCAAAAACTCCATGGTCATCCCAGGCGACTGCTCATTCCGGACAGCGCTGCCGCCGGGTGTCAGAAGACGCTCCACATATTTGGCGATCAGGTCATTTTCCAGGTTGACCTTGTCACCGGGCCTGCCTTTCAGCAAAGTGGTCTCCTCCCCCGTGTGGGGGATCACAGAAACCTGGAATGCGGTCCGGGTCACCTTTGCCACGGTCAAGCTGATGCCGTCTATGGCAACAGAGCCCTTCTCCACGATCAGTCTCAGGATCTCCGGTTCCGTCTCCACGGTGACCCAGACCGCATTCTCCTCTTTTTTGTAGCCGGTTATGGCGCCTGTGCCGTCGATGTGGCCGGACACCATATGACCTCCGAATCTCCCGTCTGCCGCCATGGCACGCTCCAGATTCACCCGGTCCCCCATACGCAACTGTCCCAGGTTGCTGCGTCTGACTGTCTCCGCCATGACATCGGCGACGAAACCGTCTCTCTGGATCGAGATCACGGTGAGACACACTCCATTCACCGCGATGCTGTCTCCGATCTTGGTGCCTTCCAGCACTTTGCGAGCTTTCACCGCGATCCTGCCGGAATTTCCGGCAAGGGTCACTGACTGGATTCTGCCCAGCTCTTCTATGATTCCAGTAAACATGCACTATCCTCCCTCAGGATTTATCGATTGCGGACAGCCTCAGCCCTGGCCTACCCGATCCCTTGAGTCACATACTCCAGCAGAATATCATCTCCCACTCGAGAGACCTCCTGCAGCTTTAAGCCTGCCGCCTCCTCCACGGCCTCCACGCCCAGGCCGGCCACCGGAGTCCTGGCCTCTGCTCCGCCGAAAATCTTCGGCGCCACAAATACTTTCACCTCCCGGACGATCCCGGCCCGAAGGGCGCTGTCATTTAACTCCCCGCCGCCCTCCAACAGGACACTGTCAATCCCCAAGTCCCCCAGATACCTCATGAGCGCCTTTAAATCCACGCTTCCTCCATGGTCCGGCAGAAAGACTACCCGGATTCCGGCTGCCTCCAGCCGCCTCCGCTTTTCCTCCACAGCCGTATCCCGGGCAGAGCCGGCCTCCCCGGGGCCTTTGCAGGCGATGATGGTGGGATATTCTTTTGCCGTCCGGCAGATCCGGCTGTCCTCCGGGATCCTAAGGCGGCTATCGCAGATGATCCGCACCGGATCCCTCCTGCCGGGTCCCTCTGACGGCCCGGAGATGTCCCCCGTCCCTTCCAGGCGGACATTCAGCATGGGATCGTCAGCCAGAACCGTGCCGATCCCCGCCATGATCCCCATACAGTTTCGGCGCATCCCGTGAACTACGGCTCTGGACTTCTCCCCTGTGATCCATTTGGAAGCCCCTGTCTTTGTAGCGATCTTTCCGTCGGCGGTCATGGCGTATTTCATGATCACATAGGGGGTCCCTGTTGTGATATAGTGGAAAAATACGGGATTCAGCCGGTCGCATTCCTCCCTCATAAAATCCTCCACCACCTCCACCCCCGCCTGCCGCAGGATCTCTGCTCCCCTGCCCGACACTTTGGGGTTGGGATCCCGGGAACCGATCACTACCCTGGTGATCTTTTCCTCCAGGATAGCCTCGGTGCAGGGCGGTGTCTTCCCGTAATGGCAGCACGGCTCCAGAGTCACATATAGGGAAGCTCCCCGGGCGCTCTCCCGGAGGGACGCGATGGCCTCCCGCTCTGCGTGGAGTCCTCCCCATATCCTGTGATACCCTTCGCCGATGACCTTTCCGTCTCTCACGATCACCGCACCCACCACAGGGTTGGGGTTGGTATATCCTCTGCCCTTTTTGGCCAGGCAGATGGCCCTCTCCATATAATCTCTGTCAGTCATATGGGCTCCTTTCGTCTCCTCCCGGCGTGATCTCTGCCGAGCATCTTTGAGTATCCTAGGAGAACTTTCCTAATAATGATGCAAAAAATCCCTGTCAGATCTCTCTGCAGGGATGGCCTTGATGAAACCGAACACAGCATCCTGATGACCTGCGCCTATACCGCCGCAGTCCATGCTGCTATTGATCGGAAAACAAAAAGCTCTGAAACAGGGGATTCCCTATCTCAGAGCATATGCTTGACTCCTGTAAAGACCGCATCCGGCTATCGCCGATCACGAATCTCTCCACTCATCTTCTTCCATCCAGACTGTACTGTCGGCCCCGGAATCTCACCGGATCTGCCTTTCGGCTCGCGGGCTTTACCGCCGGTAGGGAATTGCACCCTGCCCTGAAGATTTCTGTTCGTTTTTTATTATAGTGCAACGGGGAGGAGTTGTAAAGTACTTTTTTGGTTTACCGTTCACCGTAATGTCCATGCCATGGATTTCCTTGGCTCCCTACCCGAATATCCTCCACCCACAGATAAAATTATTTCTCCACCAGGAGCTCAGAGAACGATGGACCACTTTCCCGTTGCTGGAGGAGGCATCGATCACCGTCCCGCCGCCTGCCACGATGCCCACATGGCCGCTGACCACGATGATATCCCCGGCCTGAAGGTTGTTAAAACTGGTGATCTTGGTGTATTTGCCCACACTGCGCCAGCCGGATGAGGTGATGTAGCTCTGCCGCACTCCCGCCTGATTTAAGCACCAGTACACGAACCCGGAACAGTCAAAAGAGTTGGGACCCTTGGCTCCGTACACATAGGGGCAGCCCAGCTTGGAGCTGGCGATGGAGATCAGAGTTCCCGCACCGCCGCTGACACCGGAAGAACTTCCCCCGGAGGTTTTGCCGCCGGAACTGCCCGAACCGCCTGTGGCCGGCCCCCCTGTGGAACGGCGCACATTGTCACCGGTCAGCTTGGCCATGGTCTGCATACCCACGGAACCGTCATTGGACAGGCTGTTATTCTTCTGAAAACTCTTCACCGCGTTCTCTGTCACTTCCCCGTAATACCCGGTTACATGGGCGGATGACAGATAGCCGTATTTGCTCAGAAGCTGCTGCACCCGCTCTACACTGTCACCCTGGTCACCCAGAGACAGACCGTTGGGCACTGCCTGGGAGCTGTTGAGCACCGCCCTGGTGGAGGGACCCAGATAGCCGTCCACGACCAGGTCATTCCTGGACTGAAACTGCTTTAAGGCCACGGATGTGTCCAGACCGTAAGCTCCGTCCGGGGCGGTAGTCAGGTATCCCAGGGTCTTTAGCCGCTCCTGAGCAGCCAGAACCACCTCACTTTGATCTCCGTAGGCCAGCAGGTTGGGTTTGATCTCGTCGCTGTAGAGAAGGTTCAGAGTCCTCTGGCCCACTTTGCCGTCCTGATCCAGATCATTGAGCTGCTGAAGCTTTTTCACCGCCTCCTCCGTCTTGTCTCCGAAGTTGCCTGTGACCAGATCCTCTGTGGCCAGGTATCCCAGTTCGTAGAGCCGGACCTGGATCCTCTGGATATCCTCGCCCTGATCCCCGTTCTGAGTGGCATAGTATTTGGCCGACGGATCCATGATCGCCTCCCAGGTGGAAGGACCGACGATTCCGTCCTGGGCCAGATGATTCTGCCTCTGGAAAGACTTCACAGCCGCCTGGGTCACGGTTCCGTAGTACTCCGTAGGCTCGTCATTATCCATAAATCCCAGCTCCATCAGGCGCTCCTGAAGCTTGACCACACTCTCGTGGGCCACGCCGATGCGGTAATACTCCGGAGCCGGCTCCGTCTCGGGCACCGGAAGGTCCTTTAGGATGTCGTACTCAGGGCCGCCTGGAGTGATCCTCCCCAGCCCTTCCAGCACTTCTTCCTGCGGCCCGCTCTCCTCCGTGATAATATTGACCTCCTGCGGCTGGGTAGGCTGTTCGATCTGCCCCCGATATGCCGCGCTGTCACACCCGGCGAGAATCAACGCCGCAAAAACGGCAGCAATCATCATGACACTGTCCGCGTTAGTTCTGTTCTTTTTTCCGATCCATCTGTATTTTCTATTCATAAAAGGTCTCCCCTGTTCTTGTCGAATCCTGTTTATTCTAACATATTTTTAAGAGCCTGAAAACCCTTAATAAAATAAGTTTTTTGTATTGATTTTCTTTATTTTCTTAACTTTTTCTCTGGTTTTGTTTCAGAAAATCATTTTTTTCCTACCCTATTTACCCGGTACGTCTTTCGTGGTATGCTCCATTTGACAATGGGTTTATGCCGCACTGTCCATCACATATCAAAGAGAGGCGTATTATGAATACAAGAATCGAAGCCGATTCCATCGGAACCCTGGAAGTCCCTGCCAAGGCATACTACGGAGTACAGACTTTACGTGCAAAACACAATTTCAACATCACCGGACGGCCCCTTCATCCTGTCTTCATCAACAACTTAGCCCGCATCAAGAAAGCCGCCGCCATGACCAATATGGCCGCCAGTGTGCTGGATGAGCGCATCGGCAAGGCCATCCTCCAGGCCTGTGACGAGATCATCGCGGGAAAGCTTCACAACCAGTTTATCGTGGATGCCATCCAGGGCGGCGCCGGCACCTCCGCCAACATGAACGCCAACGAAGTCATCGCCAACCGGGCCATCGAGATCCTGGGCGGGGAAAAAGGGAACTACTCCATCGTCCATCCCAACGATCATGTCAATATGGCTCAGTCCACCAATGATGTCATCCCCTCCGCAGGAAAGCTGACGATCCTGGAACTTCTCCCCGCTCTGACAGATGAACTGGAACGGCTTCACAGGGCGCTGAACCAGAAAGCCATCGAGTTTGACGATGTGGTAAAGATCGGCCGGACCCAGCTGCAGGATGCGGTTCCCATCCGCTTAGGGCAGTCCTTTGAGGCCTATGCCGCCGTGGTGGAGCGGGATATCCACCGCTTAAAGGATCTGGATGAAGATCTCCGGATGTTAAATATCGGCGCCACCGCCGTGGGCACTGCCATCAATGTCAACCCGGTGTACTTATTCCACATCATCAAAAATGTAAATCTGGTCTGCGGCACCAACTGCTATCAGGCCGAGGATCTCTTCGATGCCACCCAGAATCTGGACGGCTTTGTACATATCTCCTCCGTGCTCAAGACCTGTGCCGTCAGCCTGTCCAAAATCTGCAACGACCTGAGGCTCCTCTCCAGCGGCCCCAAGACCGGCCTTGGCGAGATCAATCTGCCCCCCAAGCAGAACGGCTCCTCCATCATGCCCGGCAAGATCAACCCGGTGATCCCCGAGGTGGTCAGTCAGGTTGCCTACAACGTCATCGGCAACGATGTGACCGTGACCCTGGCCGCCGAGGCGGGACAGCTGGAGCTCAATGCCTTCGAGCCCGTGATCTTTTATAATATTTTCGAGTCCATCGACACCCTGAGGGGCGCCGTCCAGACTCTGACCGACAACTGTATCCTGGGAATCACCGCCAACCGGGATCGGTGCGAACAGCTGGTGGAGTCCAGCGTGGCCATCGCCACCGCCCTCTGCCCTTACATCGGCTACAAGAAGTCCGCTGACATCGCCAAGCAATCCTTAGAATCCGGCGTATCGGTCCGCGACCTGGTGATGCAGCAGCAGCTGATGACTCCGGAGCAGCTTGAGCAGTGCATGAACCTAAAGGCCCTGACACTGCCGGGGCATATGGCGGAGTATCGGAAGATGTGATCTTTTATCCCTATGAACATAAGGGGCTGTCGCACTAAGAAAAGTACATACAAGATATAGTAGAATCTAATTCGAAATTAATGCTATATCTTGTATGTACAGTCTTTGCTGCGACAGTCCCTTTATTTTTCCATTGAATTTAGAAGAGTTTTAGACTATACTATAATCACTGTTCAGAAAACTGAGTAAAGCTGGCAGTAATATACCGTTCTTACAGAAAAATATCTGAATTAATTATGTTATGTCAGGAGATATTCAACATTGAGATTTATTGGCTGTAAAACGCTTTTGCTGGATAATATTAAGGCTGTAGTTGACGAGAAGGCTCCGGAGGCGAAAACCTTCTGTGATATTTTTTCAGGAACCTCGACCGTTGCCCGATATTTTAAACAGTGGTATGAGGTTTATTCCAATGATTTACTGTATTTTTCCTATGTCCTCCAACGCGGCACCATAGAATGCGATTCCATCCCTGATTTTTCTGCCCTGAAGCGGCATTTACACACAGCCGATCCTCTGGACTATTTCAAAAGTCTTTCTATGGAAGAGATGGAAACGCTGCCCCGGGAAAAAAGATTTTTTCAGAACACCTACGCCCCCACCGGCGGCAGGATGTACTTAAATGATGCAAACGCCCTGCGGATTGATTACGCGAGAAATTATGCCGAGTATTGGAAAGAACACGGATTGCTGACAGATGACGAATATTACTATCTGCTGGCGTGTATCGTAGAGGGGATCCCTTTTGTAAGTAATATTTCCGGCACTTATGGAGCCTACCACAAAGAATGGGAGCGGCGGTCCTATAAAATATACGAACCCTACAGACTGCCGGTTGTGACCAACGGAAAGAACAATCAATGTTTTAACATGGATGGCGCTCTTCTGCTAAAACAGATCTGCGGCGATGTCCTGTATATTGATCCCCCCTACAATGAAAGGCAGTACCTGCCCAATTATCATGTTCTGGAGACCGCTGCCAGATATGATTTTCCTGAAGTAAAAGGGGTGACGGCCCAGAGGCCCTACGAGAACAACAAATCCGACTTTTGTCTGAAGACAAAGGTTGTATCGGCGTTTGATCAGTTGATTTGCAATGCAAAATTCCGGCATATCATTTTAAGCTACAGTACCGATGGCTTAATGACTCCCCAGGAAATCGAGAGTGTTATGAAAAAATACGGAAGGCCAGAAACCTTTAAGATTTACTGGATTCCCTACAGAAGATACAAGAGCCGCGAACAGAGTGAAAAAGAGGCGCTGAAGGAGATGCTGGTTTATATCGAAAAATAGAGGCACAGATTCATGAATTATATTAAAAGTCCCCTGAACTATACAGGCGGAAAGTATAAAATATTATCACCTATTTTTGAAATCTTCCCCAGACAGATCAACACATTTGTTGATCTGTTTGCAGGAGGTTTCAACGTCGGCATCAACGTCGAAGCTGACAGGATTATCTGCAATGATCAGATCAGCTATCTGCTGGAACTATATCAGTACTTTGCTTCCGTCAGTACAGACGAACTGATTGAGGAAATCCATTCTACCATAAAAGAGTTTGACTTAAGCCTTCAAAATGCGGAAGGATATCACCGGTTAAGGGAGCGGTACAATGAAACCAAAAACATCTCGGACTTTTTTGTGCTCACATGCTATTCCTTTAATCACCAAATCAGATTTAACAACAGTCAGAAATTCAACACCCCGTTCGGCAGAGACCGAAGTTCTTATAACGCAAGCATCGAGGCAAACCTGATCCGATTCTGTGAGGCCTTAAAAACAAAAAACATAAAATTTTCCAACCGGGACTTTTTAAAGGTTGATCTGTCTCACTTATCCCGGAATGATCTGGTATATTGTGATCCTCCCTATTTAATTTCTACCGGGT
Source organism: Hungatella sp. (assembly GCA_022792815.1). Classification (GTDB taxonomy): domain Bacteria; phylum Bacillota; class Clostridia; order Lachnospirales; family Lachnospiraceae; genus UBA3402. The sequence continues at coordinate 59,943 of JAAWBS010000027.1, read as the reverse complement.
CTTATAATGACGGCAAACGGGGTTTCAAGGATTGGACCTCCAAAGAAGAGCAGCAGCTTCTGGATCTGCTGGACCGGTTAAACGCCCAGGGGACCAATTTTGCACTGTCCAACGTCTTTTATCATAAAGGGCTGTCCAATGATTTACTGATCCGGTGGAGCCGGCAGTATCAGGTCCATTTTATAGACAAAACTTATGCCAACTGTAATTATCATTTTAAAGACCGCAACTGCAGGACGGTTGAGGTTGTGATTACCAATTTTACAAGCGAGGATTACATGCCATGTCAGCAGCTATGTCTTTTTTAAATACCTCCAGGCTCAGACAGACATTATCGGAAGCCGGGGTTGAAAACCCGGATGAAAAGATCGCAGAAGCAGAGGCCGAACTGTCAAAGATTATTAAGAGGCTGATAAAAGAATCTCAGCCCGTTATTGACGAGCAATACAACGCGGCAGAACCATTTTTAAAGGTTTACCCGGAATATGATTCAAAAAATCTTCCCCGCTGGATTATTGACAATCTGGAGGAAGCCCGGATTCTGGGGAATGCCGGGCAGACGGTTATCTTCCCGGATGGAAGGAGATATCAGCTGAATAACACTCTCAACCATCTGACAGGAAAAGCATGGACCCACTTTATAAATTCAGTAATCAATACGGCTTACTCGACAAACGGAAAAGACTCTTACGCCCATAAAATACGAAAAATTCACCCCACGCCAAAGCCGCCTCAGTTAATGCGGGATATCATCGAATTCTTCACCAAAGAAAACGAGATTGTTTTTGATTATTTCATGGGCGTCGGAGGTTCCCTGTTAGGTGCCGGACTGTGCAACCGGCGTGCGTCCGGCATCGAGCTGAACCCCGAATATATTAAAGCTTATCAAATGGCGGCAGCAGAGATCAAATGCCCCGAATTCAGCTGCAGAGCCGGCGATTGTCTGGAGATCCTTTCTGACCAGTCAGAAATGGCAGATTTAATCGGTGACGAGAAAATCAGTCTGGTTCTCATTGATCCCCCCTATGGGAATATGATGAGCCGTGAAAAAACAGGTGCTGACATTGAAAAGTACGGCAATACGGCCACTCCCTTTACTGACAGCGACAGGGACTTGGGCAACGTTGACCTCCATGTCTTTTTCGAAAAACTGAAAAGATCTGTGGAGCTTGTCCTTCCATATGTAAAAAGAAGGGGACATATTGTAATATTTATCAAGGACCTGCAGCCCAGCAAAAAAGAGACAAATCTGCTGCATGCCCAAATCATTGACAAGCTCAACGAGATCGATTGCCTCCACTATAAGGGCCTGAAAATATGGGCAGATCAGACCACCAAGCTTTTTCCCTACGGTTATCCCTTTGCATTCGTGGCCAACCAGATTCATCAGTATATTTTGGTTTTCAGAAAAGAGAAGCCTTAGACAGGATTTCTCTTTTCTGTAAATTTACAGGCTCACTCCTTCCGCCCGAAAAGCCTCCTTAATACATTGGGGCGCTGTGGAATTTATGATAACCCGGCCCGTTTCACTTAAATAGAGAATTACTTTTGGGTGAGGAAGCGTCAGACGATTTCCTCCAAAGATACTTACGCATCGATATACGCTGCATCCCGGATAACAGGGACGTATGTATTCATCTTCGATGCTGTCATACCATTTTATTTCATCAATCCCGTCCTGCAGCGTCGACAGTTTCTTTCCCTCAACCAGAATGATCACATTGCTTTTGGGATCATGGAGAATCAGATCCGGAATATAGAGAACTTCCCCATACTTATCTCTCTTTGGAAGTGCTATCAGCCCATTGACAATTGTCTTAAAATATCCTCTCTCGCATCCTGCATGATTCTGATAGATTCCCCGAAGACCATAATATTCCCCTGTCATGTGAAGCAATATGGAGGCTGTCTTTTCAGAACTTTTCTCGTAGTGCCAATAGTTCTCCGGCAGAGAAACACGGTCAGGAATGTCGATTCCCTCAAGTTCTATTCCCAGCATCTTGCAGATGTACAAAAATTTATTCTTTCCGCGTGTTCTGTCCACATAAGACTGTGACACTCCATGCATGGTTATCACAATACGTTTGTCCCAGCCCAGAACGCGCAGTCCCTTTGAAATAAGCGAGAGCGCGCCGATATTGGGATCATGGCCGATGTTTCCGGCAGCCAAAGGTTTGGAAAGTCTGCCGGATATTTCAATTCTGTCTTCATATTGCGTAATATTTATGGGGGTATTTCCGACAGGAGGCATCCTCATTGCAGATTTGAACCGAATCAAATCCTTTATGTCGTCAAATTTCCGGAACCACCGCGATGTGTCCTTTCCGACAATCTCCACATTTAATGTGAGCAGCATATTAGTTCCGAAAATACTGGTGTCACTTGGTCTTTTATATTCCCGTGCTTCTAATTCATCATTGTAAAGCATATATAACTTTACATGATCGTAAAAAGCGTCGATAAAAACAAACTTGGATGCCCTTTGATATACGGCTGTGTTGCGGGACTCATCATCGTTGGTTTTCGTTTCCTCAACTGCCATTAAAAGATTTCCTCTTTGATTTTCTGACGGCTCGTTTTCCTGCAGGAATACAAGGAAATCAAAGAAGCTGGAACTTCCGCTCACAATCTTTATGATGATGTCCTGAACGCCTCTGATGCTGATTCCTTCCACAATATACCGAAATTGGAAGATGCCGCTTTTAAATACAGGTTTTATTCTTACCTGCTTCTCGTCAAATGGTTCAACGCCCCCTGAAAAATCTCTGTGATACAATTTTACGATATCACTGACAACAGACGATTTCGGGCGCTCCTCTGTTAAAATCCATAAAGTATCCATACCGGTTTCCTCCTTAGAAAAGAACTTTACAGGTAGTCTACACCAGTGTTATAATTATTTACACCGTATATATGCGGTACTCATAAGGAGAAGAATAGTACATGGATGTGTCAAAGAGAATAAGAAGATACAGACAATATCTGCACATGACCCAGGAGGAACTGGCCTCAAAAGCAAATATCAACGAAAAATATTACGGCAGAATCGAGAGAGGAGAGAGCTGCCCAACGATCGAATATGTAATAAAAATTTGTGATGCTATGGAAATAGATATTATCGAATTATTTATGTATAATCCTGATTTAAAAGGAAAGGAGTTTAAATTGAATCCAAGAGTAACACAAACTATCGTCAGGAATTTTCAACACGATGTTGATGTCCATTTTAACAGAGATATGGTCTATAATAATTGTGAAAAATCTATTTGGTATTATGGATTTATAGGATCCATGAATTTTGATGAGTTCGGGTTCCTGCTTTATGCTGCGGGAAATATTAAAGGGGTATTATACAGAAACTTTCATGTTGTGTTGGAACTTAATAGTAATAATGTTTTTAATGAACTAAAAAAATATGTTAATAATGATGAAGAATTAATGCAGCTGATTGAATATATGCCTTATAATGAAGAAACCCTCAAAGAAAAAGGAGGAGATGCTTTTTTTGTGGAGGAGTCAAACTGGCTTACGGCCAAACTGGTAAATAATGGTACTGGCGAAATAATTTTTGATGATATTATTTTAGATACTGACAATATCATTGAATGCTTTGGAGACAGAGACATGCTATTCAACTATATTTTTCTCACCGGTAAATAATTATCATGGAATCAAAAGCAGCCAAGTCGGTAACTATTATTACTCTTTGGCCACTTTTATCTTCCAAATTATTCCTCACTATGGATATCCATTTCCAGTGATTCTCTTTTTTTACAGATCATTTAACCCAGCCCATACCTTACCACATCCATCACAGCCTCCCCGTCGGCAAAAAAGGTAATCCCATCCGCCCCCGGCTCCGTATAGATGGTGGCTGTCATCACCTGTTCCCCGTCATTGACGAACACCTCCGCGCTGAACCGGTCCAGGATCAGCCGCACTTTCAATTCCCCGCCTCGGCTGTCCACCCGACAGCGGCGCTGATGAAGGATCGCCCTGGGAGAACCGGAAAATTTTCGGTCCAGCTTAACTGTATTCTCGTGGGGGCGGAAGCTGACGGCCGTGTGAAACCGCTCATTTCCCGCAAACCGGACGGCAAATTTGTGATACATGTCCCCTTTATCCGCCGGTCGGACGACAATCTCCATGTCGATAATTCTTCCGCAGATACCCTCTAGCCGCCTCTCCCCGTTTACCAAAACCTGCCGGTACTCCCTCCTGTCCCTCCGCAGAGCCTCCAGCTCTCTTACAGGCTGCTGATACAGGCGTCCCTCCTTTATGGAAAGCTCTCTGGGCAGGCTCATCTGGCCAAACCAGGGCTTTTCCTCCCATCTCATGTTGCAGGTATCCCAGTTCTGCATCCAGCCGATCATGATCCTTCTGCCGTCCGGAGCCAGGAGCGTCTGGGGCGCATAGAAATCGATGCCGTAATCAACGGCCTGGTCCGCCTCCTCCACAAACTTCCCGGTCTTCAGATCCCGCCCCCCGATCAGGCAAAGCGTGCCGTTGCCGTTGTCATACTCCATCCCCCTAGGCAGCATGTCCTGAGGGCTTACGATCAGCACGTCCTTTCCGTCCAGTCGGAAGAAATCCGGGCACTCCCACATCTTCCCGAACCGCCCCCGATTCTCCGCCAAAATCCTCTCAAAGGACCAGTGGATGCCGTCCCCGCTTCGATACTCCAGGACCCGTCCGTCCCTGTCCTCCGTGCAGTTTCCCACCACGCACCCAAAGGTGCCGTCATCCTCCCTCCACATCTTGGGATCCCTGAAATCAAAGGGGCTTCCTCCCTCCGGCAGATCTGCCCTTGTCAAAACAGGATTCTCCAGACACTTGTCATAATCCGTCCCGTCGCCGATGGCGATACACTGGGTCTGAACCTCTCTGGTCCCGCCTTCCGGGCAGGGCTCCTTCACCACACCGGTGTACATGAGAAGCTGTCTTTTGTCATCCAGCTCCACTGCACTGCCGGAAAAACAGCCGTCACGGTCATAGAGGGCGTCCGGTGCCAGCGCCGCCGGAAGATACTCCCAGACAAGCAGGTCCCGGGACACCGCATGCCCCCAGTGCATGGGGCCCCAGTGGGAATCATAGGGGTGATACTGATAGAACAGATGATATTGCCCCTGATAAAACGAGAATCCATTGGGGTCATTCATCCAGCCGACCCGGGCGCTGAGATGGAATCTTGGCCTTTCCTCATCCACGATCTGCTGTCCCGTCACTTCTTCATACTTTCTTGCATCCCGCAAAGCCTGGCTTGTCATCCTCACATCCTCCTTTTTTCTTTTCATCGGAGCGGTCTCTCACCGATGCCCCTCATACCTCTCCCATGCCGCCTGGTAAGCCTCCAGCAATTTCTCCATGCCGCACTTGTCTGTCAGCTTCGTCAAATAAGCCTGCCACTCCTGATCCGTAGGGCCTCCCTCTTTCAGCCAAAGCCCCTCCTGCTCTGCCACTGTGTTCTCGAAATCCGTCTTGTACTGGTCGATCAGATCCAACTCGTCATCTGTAAATACACAGTCCACCGGATAAGCGGCAGCAGAATCCACATAGGGCATCCAGAAATCGTACAGATCCGTCAGCCTCTCGATGGCCCGGTCCTCCATCTTGAAGACAGACTCATAGTAATGGCTCAAGATCAGCTTGGGGCCATAGACCTCATACTCCCCCTTCAGTTCCCCGGCGCTCTTGCCGTAGCCGGCCCTGCTGGCCTCATCCGTGATGCTCTGCCACACCCCGTTCTGGTCCTGTTCCGTAAAATACACGCCGATGGGGCCGTACTGCAGCTGCATCACCGTCTCCGGCGCATACCACTGATCAAAAAATTTTAACAGATTAACGGGACTTTTACAACTGCTGGTGACACTCAAATTGCCTCCGCTTATCCCGCCTCCCGTTCTCACCGTCACATGGTGAGTCCCGTCCGGTCCGTCCAGAACAGGGAGAAACACGTAGTCTTTGGCATAATCCCCCATCAGCTCCTCGATATACCACCAGGTGGACACTCCCACATATCCCTGAGAACACTTGGCGATCAGCTGGGTGTCAGACTGGCTGAACATCTCCGGGTCCATCAGCCCCTCTGCAAACCAGTCGTGAAAATAGGTGACCGCCTCCCGGTATTGATCCGTGGCGCACACAAATTCACAGGTTCCGTCCGGCCTCAGGGTCAGATCCTTGCACACATCGTTGGGCCAGTTGGTAAACCCAAATCCTGCATAGAAAATATTCTGCCCCCAGCACCATTCATCGAATCCCGTGCTCATGGGGATGGTGCTTCCGGCCGCATTGCCGTAATAAGAGGCGCTCATATCATGGTCCGCAAATGCCTTCAGCGCCGTGTGGAGCTCATCCAGGGTAGTCGGGACCTCAAGCCCCAACTCGTCCAGCCATGCCTTGTTGATCATGCTGAACTGGGGGATGGTGTAGATGCTGTAATCCTCTTCCCTGCCGATGCCGGCCGTCCCCATCTTCTCCCCCGACGGCAGCCCGTAGATACATCCGTCACTCATGGTGATGGCGCTTCTGATATCCGGATTCTCATCGAGAATCCGGGTCAGATTGGGCATGTACTCTTCGGTCAGATAGGGAGTCAGATCGATAAAGGTCCCGTCATCCCCGTAGATAGCCAGCTCATAGTTGGTAAAATTGACTCCCAAAAACGCATCCGGCATGTCTCCCCCTGCGATTCGGATATTGACCTGCTCCTTCAGAGAATCGCTCATACATTTCCAGGTGATCCCGATTCCCGCATCCTGCTGCAATTTCTGCAGTACCTCATTGTTGTCATATCCGCGGCTTAAGGCGCTGATTCCTCCCATAACGGAAAACTCCGTCTGAGACACATCCTCATTGACCACTCCCGGCTCCGGCTTCACGATATTGCTCTTAAAACACCCGGTCAGCCCCAGAACCGAAACCGCTGCACCGAACCATAATGTTCTCCCTATCCTTATACTGTTCATCTCCAACCTCCACTTGTGATCTCTCATTTATCCCTTCACCGCCCCGGCCATAAATCCTTTTTCAAAATATTTCTGAACAAAGGGATAGATGATGAGCATGGGGGCCGCCGCCACGATAATTGATGAAAATTTTATCATCTCTGTCAGCTTGTTCAGCTCCGCGTACCCTCCCGAGATGGTACTGGCCTGGCTGGCGCTGGCGGAGCTTTTGATCAGAATATTTCTAAGGATCAGCGGCAGCGGCGCCTTGTCGGAGCCGAGATAGATCATGGATGTAAACCAGTCGTTCCAGTAAGCCACCATACTGAACACCACCACCACGGCCATGATGGAACGGCTCAAGGGTACTACAATCCTGATAAATGTAGTCCACTTGGAGGCTCCGTCGATCTCTGCCGCCTCGATCATCTCCTTGGGGATACTGTTCTCAAAATAGTTCCGCACAATGATCATGTTGCCCACTGCCACTCCGCCGGGAAGAAACAGGGACCAGATATTGTCGATCAGGCCCGTCTGTTTTACTGTCAGGTACGTGGGGATGAGGCCGCCGCCGAAATACATGGTTACGATAAAGAAAATACTGAAAAACTTCCTCCCCGGCAGATCCCTCCTGCTTAAGGGATAAGCGGTCAGATAGATCATGATGACGGAAAATGCCGTGCCGATCACCGTATACCGGATGCTGTTGGCATATCCGGACAGAATCCCGTCGTCTGCAAATACCGCCTTGTAGCCGTCCAGAGTAAATTGGCTGGGAAAAAGAAAGGTCTTGCCTGCATACACATCATATGGGTTGGACACCGAGGCCACCAGCACATAGAACAGCGGATAGGCCACGACCAGGACGATGGCGCTGCACAGCACCACAAGAATCATGTCGCTGGTTTTCTCCGAAAAGCCTCCGGTACCGTGGGACTTTACTGCTTCGTTCATATTGATCCCCCTCTCCTAGATAAAGCTCACGTCCTCGGATATCTTTTTGGATATCCGGTTGACTGCGATCAGCAGAATCACATTGACCACTGTGTTGAACAGGCCCACTGCCGTGGAATAACTGTATTTTGCATTCTCAATCCCCTGCTGATACACATATACGGCGATGACATCGCTGGCCGCCTTATTCAGATCCGTCTGCAGCAGCCAGACTTTCTCAAATCCCACATTCATCAGGCTGCCTGCGCTCATAATCAGCATCAGGACTACCGTCGGGATCAGCTCCGGCACATCGATATACCGAATCCTCTGAAACATGGAAGCTCCGTCGATTTTGGCCGCCTCGTACTGGGAGGTATCGATGCTTGACAGGGTCGCCATGTAGACGATGATCCCCCAGCCTGCGTCCTGCCAGATGGAGGAGGCGATATAGATCGTTCGAAAAGCCGAGGCCTCGGACAAAAAGTCTACGCTGCTTCCCAAAAGGAGGTTGATGAGGCCGCCGGATGGGCTGAGAAATATTCGGATCATACCGCACACCACCATAACCGAGATAAAATGAGGTGCGTAGAGCACGGTCTGAACGGTCCTTTTGAACCTCTTAAACCTTAGCTGATTGATCATCAGCGCCAGGATCACCGGAATCGGAAAACTCCACAGCAGGCTGTAGAAGCTTAACACCAAGGTGTTCTTGATCATCCGAAAACAGTTGGGAGAACCGAAAAATCTCTGAAACCACTTCAGTCCCACCCATTCACTTCCCCACATCCCCCGGCTGGCCTTATAATTCCGAAAGGCCATCTGGATCCCGTACATGGGTATGTACTTATAGATAACTGTCAACAAAACCGGTATGGCCAGCATGGCATACAGCTGCCAATTGGACAGGATTCTCTGCCTCAATGACTTCTCCCCCGCTCTAAGAACCATATGGCCCGTCCTCTGTGTGTTCCCCCGCGCTGCCGCCGCTCTCCGCTTATTCATCCCACGCTCTCCTTCCCTCCTGGTGGACCGGCTTGTTTTCCGGTGTAGGCTTCCATTTAAGTTTCATGAATCTTTATCTCTTTTTGTGAAACGTTATTTTTAACATGCATTAACAATACCACTATTCTCTGCATGTGTCAAGATATTTTTCCCAAATCGCATTGCATTTTTTGGATTTTTATTGATTTTATCCAAGTATACAATCATTTTTTTGTATATTATTACATTGTTTGCAACGTGTAACGTTTCATGAAATTTTAGCTTTACAAATAACATAAATCGAACTATAATGGTGATATCAGAATCAAAGAGTCTTGAATCAGACGCAAATCGACCTGCAGGTGATTTTGGGATCTTAGAAGTCACAAAAAACGTGAATACGGCCCCTCAGAGGGCGGAAAAGGAATTTCTATGAAAAAAGAACATACGACCCCCACCATGAAGGACGTGGCGCGGGAAGCCGGCGTGGCGCTGGGTACAGTCTCCAAAGTCGTCAACGGACTGCCTGTAGGAGAATCCTACCGACAGCGGGTGGAAGCTGCCATAGAACGGCTGAATTACCAGGTCAACAGTTATGCCCAGGGACTGAAGGCAAGCAGAACCTACACTGTGGCCCTGCTGATCCCCAACACGCGGACTCCCTTTTTTGCCGACCTCGTGTATCAGATCAATCTGGCCTTATTAAAGAAGAAATATCGGATGCTTCTGTGCTGTACAGACTATCAGTCCGGAGCCGAGCAGGAATACATCACCATGGCCCAGCAGAACAAGGTAGACGGAATCATCGGCCTGACCTACAACCCTCATCTGGTTATCGAGCCCAATACCCCTTTTGTATCTATCGACCGCTCCTTAGGCCCTCAGATCCCCTGCGTTGCCAGCGATAATTTCGCCGGAGGTCAGATGGCTGCCGAAAAACTGGCAGATCTGGGGTGCCGCAATGTGGCCTTTCTTCGAATCGGCTCCTCCCTGACCAACGAGCCCAACAAGAGAAAGGCCGGATTTGAAAACGGATGCCTGGCCAGAAATCTGTCTTACACCATGAAGATCCTGGAAGACGGCGATTCTCTGGAGGAGTTTCGGAGCTTTCTTTCGGACCATACCCACCAGGGCAAACTGGACCTGGACGGTTTCTTCTGTGTCACGGACCGTCTCGCCTACCAGATCATCCGCATGCTTAAGGACATGGGCGTCCGGGTTCCCGAGGAGGCGCAGGTCATCGGTTATGACGGCGCCCGAATCCTGGGAGAGGAGGATTACCTCTGTTCCACCATCGTACAGCCCACCCGGGAAATCGCCCAGATGTGTGTGGAACTGCTTCTCCAGGAAGCCATGGCAGTCAGGCCGCCTCTGGTATGTCTTCCGGTCAGCTATGCCTACGGCGGAACCACAAAAGAGGGGTGAAATCCTGGATTTCACCCCTCTTTTGCCGCTTTTCCATATGGTATGTCCAAGCCCTCCTCCCCGCTGCGAACAGGGGAAGGGTATCATTCTTCTTTAGTAGGTAAACAGCTGTACCCAGTACTTCACTCCGCCTGCATTTTCATAGTATCCTACGCCGATCTTGGAATAATTTCCGTTGAGAATATTGTCCCTGTGACTCTGGCTGTTCATCCATCCGTTCATCACTGCTGCGGGAGTCTGCTGTCCGTAAGCGATATTCTCCCCGCTTCCCATATAGCTGACTCCGCTTTGGTTCAGTACGGTGTTGTAGGAGGTTCCGTCCGGTCTCGTGTGGGAGAAGGACCGCGTGATCTCCTGGGCCCGCACCGCAGCCGCGGCCGACACGCCGGAATCCTCCGTCACAGGAGAAAGTCCTCTTTTAGCCCGCTCCTCGTTGACCAGTTCGATCACCTGCCGGATATAAGCCTGGTCCGAATCCGGCACCTGAGTACCCGGGTTGTCGGTGCCTCCGCCTGTTCCCGGTTTATCCGTCTCGGCGCCTCCTCCGGTCCCAGGGTTCTCTGTACCGCCTCCGGTTCCTCCGCCTGTTCCGGGAGTCTCTGTCCCTGTACCGCCGCCGGTTCCCGGCTTATCCGTCCCGCTGCCGCCTCCCGGATTTCCTGTACCCGGAGTCTGGCAGCCGGAATCTCCACACCCGGGAGCACCGCAGCTGCCGCTGTCTCCCGGATAAAAGCAGTCCGGATTTTGTCCGTCAGGGCACCAGGTCCATGGATTTCCTGTCCCCTGGCTCCCGCCGGGGCAGCCTGACCAGTCGTAATCAGGAGCCAGGATATCGCCCTGACTGCCCGAACCACCCGGCAGTGTGAAACCTCCTCCCCATCCGTTCCCGCAGCTGCCGGAACCAGACGATGTAACCATCTGCAGAAGTTGGTCCACAGAATAGCTGCCGCCGGAAAAATAGTTTCCCTCACATCCCCCCTGATTTCCTCCGGCCCATCCGCCGCAGCTTCCTCCTGTTATGTATGTGCTCACTGCCGCCTGTGATGTCATGGCTGTGGTCCCTGACATGGCCACAGCTGCTGCCGCATAGAATACAAGTCTCCTCATCGTGTCTCTCCTCCTTGTTCTCTGCCAATATCTGCAACCGCTGTAGTATTTCTGAATCGTTACAAATATTTTACATTTATGTTACAAAATAATGGTAACATACAGAACATGGAAATGCCATAGGGAAACACTGGGGATGCTGGGGATGGTTTCCACCTCTTCTTTCTTCTTACATCTTACATCCAAAGCAGCGGCTGTCTTGTGGCAATGTTTCTTCTGGCCTCCTCGTCTGTGGACTCCACGGGAAGGTTGTCATATAACGTTAACAATTCCTCACGTCCCAGAGTGCACCCGGCTAACATCATATATCCGGTTCTGGCAGGAAACGCTTCATAGTGCATCACATCCGGTTCATAGGGCCAGGCAGACTTGTCAAGTACATAGGGAGTGATAAAATCCAAGGCCTTCTTAATACTTCTCCCCGCCGGAGATTCATACTCCCACAGATTGTCCTCCGGCTTGGAAAGAAGGTGGCACAGAGAAACCATATTATCCACCACAAAGATGGAATAATTGTATGGCTTGGTTCTCCCTGTCTCCCGGGGGAAAGAACCGTCCTCCGCCTCCTGATTTAACAGTCCCTTCTTATAGCAGTCCCGGCAAAAATCCACAATCCGTTCATTGTCCGTAAAGAGAGCAAACGCCGCGGCCTGAACAAAGAAACATACGCCATGGTTGTTGTCCTTATTCATCTCCTGAATCCCGTTCGGGTCGGTTAACATCCAGCCCAGATACCGGCAAAACCATGTTTTGAGTCCGGTGTAGATCTCTTTTGTCATGGCCCGGCAGTGTTTCAGATGTTCAATACAGAATACCACATCCACCAGATGGAGCGTGTCAATAATCCCGATGCCCCGCCCGGAACAGACCCCCAGAATGGCTTGGGCGTACTGAAGATGAGGCACCATATAGGTTTCTTTATCCAGAAAAAATTCCTTTAAGTGGGTCACTGCCCTGTCTGCATACAGCTCCTCACCAGTCAGTACATAGGCTGATGTGAGATGTACCACATTGGTGCGCATCTGGCACATAATGATCCGATGGCCGTTAAAGTTGTCCGGGTTGGTCTGTCCGTCTCTCTGGATATAAGGGAGCCCGTCCTCGGTGTCAGGATTCGGCCACCAATAATCCCCGTTGGAATAATAATCATGGGGACCCCCCTCGCTTCTGGAGCTGACAAGATCGGTGATGTGGAGCACAGGAGCCTTTAAGGCCGCCTGCGCTTTCTCCATAACCCAGTCCTGATTCCTCCATACCGGTTCCATCTTATATTGTTTTTTGTAAGTTATCATAGAATCACCTGTCTGCGTCTCACATCAATGGTTACTGTCTGTTAAGCTCCGCTTTTGCACAGCTTAAGAGAGCCTTCATATATCCGGTACTGTAGGCCCAGGCCGAATTTTCGCCGCCTACGCTCTCTCCCCACACGGGAACATGGTCCACGTGGATGGCCCCATCATAGTCACAGCGGACAAACTGTTTCATCACCTCGTACATGTCCATGTATCCGTCTTCCAGAAGAGTCTCCTCAAAATACGGAATCGTGGCGCTCACATTTCTGAAATGAACCACAAATACTTTCTTATTCTCCACAAAGTATTTGATGTCTTCCAGCACATTGCCGAACTGGTCTCCGCCTTCCAGCCAGCAGCCGATACACATCTTCATTCCCAGATACGGACTGTTGCCGGAAAGTTCAAAGGCGTGTTTGTAATCCTCTGCCGATGTGATCAGGTTGGAAATGCCTTTCAGGCATGCCACCGGCGGATCGTTGGGATGAAGGGCAATCTTTACATTGGCCTCCTCACATACCGGCAGTGCCCGGTCAAGAAAATATTTGAAGTTCTCCCATATCTCCTCTTTAGTAAACAGCCTTCCATGGGAGTAAGGGTGGGTCTTCAATTCTTCGATATCTACCAGGCGTCCCACTCCGCCCCTCGTACAAGTGCTTACTGCGAATTTGGTAGTCAGCACCTGATTGGGCTCCCATGTCATATACACAACGGGAATTCCCGCTTTTCCGAGAATCCGGTTAAACTGATTGTATGCCTCAATGGCCTCATCCCGTCCGGGAAGTCCCAGATGAATCTTGTCGCTCTTATAAAGATGCATGTTGCCTGCATCCGTGATCTCCAGCCCGAATTTGTCCAGACGTTCTTTGGTCCTCATGACAGAATCGTAATCCGTGTGTTCATCCTTAAAAATAACATATACATACTTTACGCCCATCTGTTTAATAAACAAAAGCTGTTCATCCGTATAGTCGGACACCACTTTGGACTGGACTTTAATTTTATCTCCCAGCATACTTTTATTCCCCTTTCATCGTTTACTCTTTTACTTTGTCCAGTGAACAGCCTCCGGTGTCCACTGCTCCAGGCTTACTTCATAGATTCCGCTGTCTGCCAGGCCGGGAACCGCAAATGACTGGTAGTATACTACAGCCAGAGGAGTAATCATCACATAATCGTGAACCAGGGCCATGGCCGCCTTCTGAAGATTCTCCTTCTTCTCATCAATGCTCTTTGCTGCTCTTGCTGCAAATAAGGGATCCTCAAACTCGGCAGGGCGAAGCATGATTCCATGGTTCTTGATTCCTTCGGAAGAGTACAGACGGATATAGTTGTTGGTAAAGTCCATCTTGCTGGAACCCCTGTTTGCGATAAATCCGTCGATATCATCTTCTTTTTGAATTGCATCCAGAGCCGATCGATCCATGACCTCAATCTGAGCCTGAATGCCGATCTGGGCTAAGAGAGCCTGGAATGCAGTTGCCGTATCATTGTCAGAAGATTTGGTATAGATAGTGGTTTCAAAACCGTTCGGATATCCCGCTTCTGTCAACAACTGTTTTGCCGTATCCAGATTGTACTCATAGAACTCCGCATCAGGGGAATACGCCCAGGAGTCCGAGGTACAGAACAATGGTGTCGCCTCTCCCAGACCGCCTGACAGTGCTTTTGCCACATCATCCCACTGGATGGCATGCATTACCGCCTGACGGACTTTTAAATCTCCCATAGGGTGATTTGTACTTTTGCTGTTCCAGATAATGTGCTTAATATCCGCACAGTTTGCGTTTCTCTGGCCGATGCTCTCAAATCCTGCCTGTTTGATGGCATTGATCACTGCCTCATTTTCAAACTTCATAGCCACGCCCACCTCTTTGTTCAAAAGAGCAGACATCATGGTATTGGTATCTGTGATCATGTCGATCTCCAGTCTGTCCAGGTAAGGAAGCCCTTCCAACCGGTAATTTTCGTTCTTGGTATATGTAATCTTGTTGTCGGCGATAAAGGACTCCAAAAGGAACGGGCCGGTACCTACGGCATGAGTCTTGCACCATTCCTCGCCGTTGGCATCGTAAGCTGCCTTGGAGCAGATATAGATGTCGCCGATTACATTGTCCCAGTTGTTGGCCCAGCTGTCATACTGAATCTCTACGGTCAGATCATCCACCACCTTGACACTTTTAGGTGTTCCGATCTCACTGGCCTTGCCGTTGTCAATATACTGTTCAATATTCCAGGCTACTGCCTCCGCATTGCAGTCAGAACCATCAGAGAACTTTACGCCCTCTCTCAGCTTGATGGTAAATGTGAGCTTGTCAGCATCCGTAATAAATTCCTCTGCCAGCCACGGATAATAGTTTCCCTCGGAATCCGAGCGACCTAAAGGCTCCAGAACAGGCTGTGCACCGAAACGGTCACTGGTACTGGTTGACTGGGGCATAAAGAAGGTTCCTTGGGTCTGGGGAATGGCGATCACAAGGCTTCCGCCGGACTCAGCCTCCCCCGAAGTCTCCATCTGGTCCTGTGTTACCCCAGGCTGATTGCCGCTGCCGGGATCCGCTGTAGCGGCCTCGCCTGCCGCCTGAGTCTGATCTGTCGTGGCAGGGGTGGACTGATTTCCGCCGCATCCGGCGAGGGCTCCTGCCGCCATGGCTGCCGCCAGTGTCATGGACAAGATTTTCTTTGTTAACTTCATAACTTATTCCTCCTACTTTTATAATGGTTATTTATCATACAGGAAACAGGCCACCTCATGACCGTTTCCGGTATCTTTTAATGTGGGCACTTCTTTTTTACATCGGTCTGCCACATGAGGACACCGGTCATGGAAGGGGCATCCCGAAGGACGGTTGGTCAAACTTGGCACCTCGCCCCGGATCGGAACCCTCTCTCTTTGAGCCTCCACCGCCGGATCCGCCACCGGCACCGCGCTCAGCAGCGTCCGAGTGTAGGGATGGAGCGTATTGCGGTACAGTTCCTCACACTCCGCAATCTCCATCACCCGTCCTAGATACATTACCAGAATCCGGTTGCTGATATGCTTTACTACAGCCAGATCATGGGCAATAAACAGATAGGCAAGCCCAAGGTTGGCCTGGAGTTCCTCCAATAAGTTGATGATCTGAGCCTGAATGGATACATCCAGGGCCGATATAGGCTCGTCACAGATTATCATGTCCGGGTTGGAGGACAGGGCTCTTGCGATGCCGATCCTCTGACGCTGGCCGCCTGAAAATTCATGGGGCACCCGGTATTTTAGGGCCGGGTCCAGGCCCACGATACGAAACAACTCATCCACTCTCGTCACATATTCTTCTCTACTCTTCACCAGCTTGTGTAAAAGCAATGACTCCCCCACGATGGATTCTGCCGTCTGTCTGGGATCTAAGGAGGAAAAAGGATCCTGGAAGATCATGGCGATCCGCTTCCGGTAGGGATAGAGCTGCTTATCATTAAAGTTTGCGATATCCGTTCCCCCGAAGAAGATCTCTCCTTCTTCCGGCCGGTACACTCTCATGATACACCGGGCCAGCGTAGTCTTTCCGCACCCAGACTCTCCCACGATGCCTAAGGTCTCCCCTTTCCTGACACTGAAGTTGATGTCCTCAATGGCCTTTACCTCTCCCACCTTCTTTCGCATCATGCCCTTGTAGATGGGGAAGTACTTTCTCACGTTTTTAACTTCCAGACACAGCTCTTCGCCTGCCTCAATCCGCGGCGCTTTTTTCAGTAGCCTGCCCGCGATCTCCTCTGCCTTTGCGGCTTTTTCCTCCTCTGTCAAATGACAGGCCGCAGAATGTCCCGGCTCAAGTTCCATAAGCTCCGGTTTCTTCATATCCTTGCACTTGTCCATCCGGTACTCGCACCGCTCATAGAAGGGGCAGTACTCCGGACGGGTGGCAGGGTTGGGCGGAAGCCCATCGATGGGAATCAGGATCCGGTCCCTGGGGTCGTCAAGCCTTGGGATGGCTCTCAAAAGGGCCCTGGTATACGGGTGCTCCGGATTGGCAAAGAGCCTCCCTGCATCCGTCATCTCCACCACGCTGCCCGAATACATCACGTAGATCCGCTCCGCAAACCGGGCCACAATCCCCAGGTTGTGGGTGACAATAAATACGGCTGTGTTGGTCTTCTTGGCAATATCCCGAATCATCTCAAGGAGCTGGGCCTGGGTGGTCACATCCAGGGCCGTGGTAGCCTCATCAGCCACCAGAATCGTGGGCTCGGAGGACATAGCCATAGCGATCATGATCCTCTGCCGCATACCGCCGGAAAACTGCTGGGGATAGTAGTCAAACCTCTGCTCCGCGTCTGGGATATTCACCATCTTCAACATCTCGATGGTGCGCTTTTTCGCCTCCTCCTTGCTCAAATGGAGATGTTCCATAATATTTTCCTGGATCTGGTAGCCGATGGTCAGCACCGGGTTCAAGGAAGTCATGGGCTCCTGGAAGATCATGCTCACCCTTCCGCCCCGCATATGGCGCATCTCCTCACTCTCCGGCCCGTATTCCAGCATATTTTTTTCATTTCCCCGGATATAGACCTCTCCTCCCGTCACCTTTCCCGGGGAGCTTATGAGCTGGAGACTGCTCATCATGGTAACAGATTTTCCGCTTCCCGACTCCCCCACGATTCCCACGATCTCTCCGGGATTTATGTACATGGACACGTTATCCACCGCCTTTACCAGCTGGCCGTCGGTCTTAAAGCAGGTCTCTATATTCTTTATCTCTAACAAATGTTCCATTCTGATCTCTCCTTCCTCCTGGTATTATCAAGGTATCGGCACGCGACGCTTCACGTCACCTGCCAGGACGTCGGAAGGCATCCTAAAAATGCTGCGCATTTGCCTTCCTCCTAGACCTCGCCACGAAGCCTTGGGTCAAGGGCATCGCGGACGCCGTCGCCGAACATATTCAGGCAGATCACCAGGACCGCCACACAGATACCGGGCGTCAGGGCAAAGACCGGATTCTGCATCAAAAACAGGCGTCCTTCACTAACCATACTGCCCCAGGAGGCCGTAGGTGCGCTGATTCCCAGTCCCAAAAAGCTGAGTCCCGCCTCCGAAAGGATGGTGGAGCCTACCTGCTGGGTCATCATTACGATGATGGGGGAAATACTGTTGGGAAGAATATGCTTAAACATCAGCCGGAAGTCCTTGTTTCCCTGAAGCTTTCCCGCCATAATGTAATCCGCCTGTTTGATGGTCAGCACCTGTCCTCTCATCATCCGCACATAGCCTGCCATGGAAGAGATCCCTAAGATGATGGCCAGGTTGCGGATCCCGCTTCCGAACACCGCCGTCAAGGCCATGGCCAGAATAATCTGGGGAATGGCGCGGATGGCCTCCATAAGGCGGCTGATCACATCATCTACAATTCCCCCAAAATATCCGGCCACCATGCCGAAGAAGGTCCCGATGACACAGGCGATCATGACGGCCAGCACACCGATAATCAGGCTGACTCTCGTCCCGTAGATAATACGGCTCAACACATCCCTTCCGTAATTGTCCGTTCCCAGAAGGTGGGTGCTGCTTGGCCCCTGGAGAAAAGAAGCAAAATCCGCATAATTGGGGTCATAGGGGGCAATCAGAGGCGCGAATGCGGCAAGGAAGATGAAAACCACTACCACCAGAGCACTGAACACTGCCACCTTTCTTGCAAATAAGGTTTTTATTGTCTTTTTCCATCTGTCGCTATTTTTCATAGGGCACCTCCTTATTCAAAACGGACTCTCGGGTCCACCACAGCGTACAGGATATCCGTCAAGAGGTTGATGATACAGGATACCAGGGCAGTCACCAGCACACAGGCCTGGACTACGGGAATATCTCTGGACTGGATGGCCTTGACAAACAGGGAACCCATGCCTGGGATGTTGAATACGGATTCCACAAACATGGAGCCTGCCAGCATGGAACCAAGGCGCATGCCCAGGATAGTGATCACCGGAATCAGGGCGTTCTTCAGGGCGTGAAGATAGATCACCTTTTTCCGGGAAAGCCCTTTGCTTCTGGCAGTCCTCACATAATCCTGACGGATCACCTCCAGCATACTGGAGCGGGTCTGCCTTGTAGTGGTGGCGATTCCGCCCAGAGCCAGACAGAACAAGGGCATAATGGTCTGCTTGATTCCCATGACAGGATCCTGGGAAAACCAGGTAAACCCATAAGAAGGCAGCCACCCCAGCTTCATGGCAAAGATGTACATAACCAAGAGGGCGATCCAGAACTGGGGCAGACAGGCGGTGATGTTGGCAATAAGAGTTACCACCGTATCTGCTGTTTTTCCTCTGTGCACCGCGCTGATGACACCGAACAGGATCCCTAAAGGAATGCTGATGACAAAAGCACTCAAAGAAAAAAACAGGGTAATAGGCACCCGCTCCATCAGCACGTCCAGTGTGGGCATGTGGAACTGGGTGGACTGGCCCCAGTCACCCCTGACGGCGCCAAAAAGCCAGCTGAAATACCTCTGGATCACAGGCTGGTCCAATTTCAGTTCATAGAACACCCTGTCATACTCTTCCTGGGAGATCTCGCTGCCAAGCATGGCATAGACGGGATCACCGGGAATCATCGATACCAGCAGAAATGTAAATACAGATATCAGGAAAATAATCAATATCATCTGACCGGTACGTTTTGCTACATATGTTGTCATAAGATTTTCCGCTCCCCTCCTACATATTCTCTCATACTTTCTCTGCATTCTATGGTTATCCCGGAAAGTTTCAGGTTCTGTGTCCCCTCCGCATAAAGTCCATAAAGCTCTGACGGACGGATTCCTTCCCCCTCACAGGGCCGGAGATCATAGCTGTCACAAGGCCATTTCGACTGTTTTTCCATAACCACATGGATGTCTCTCAGCTCCAGGTCCTTTATCTCATGGCCTTCACTGCCATAGATAAAGATCCCGCTTTCACTGTGACAGCTGATGTTCTGGAGACGGACGTGCTCAATCCGTCCGGCCCGCACCCCCTCTTTCCTGTCACATACCGTAATATAGATAGGTTCCGCTCTCCCCCACCACTCTTTCGAAAAGCGCCTTGTCTCAATATTCAGATTGGAAATCCATACATCTCGTATGCTTCCCTTATCCCGAAGCTGGAAGGACAGTCCCCGGTTACTGCGGCTGATATGACAGTTTTCTATAATCACATGTTCAAAATCATCTTCACTCTCTGTCCCGATCTTTATGGCAGAACTAGTGGATACCAGACTGCACCCTGATATGTGATACCTGCCCTGTACCCCGTAATACCGTTCCTCCGAACCGTCGATGGTCCCAAATCCAGTGATCCTAATGTTCTCTCCGCCCTTTGCATAAATGAAATAGTGGACACATCGGTCAATGGCCTGCTGAATCGCCTTTGTATCCAAAACCGCTCCGTCTCCAACAGCCCCATAAGAAAGTACATTGTATTCCATGCTGCCATCTCCCTTTTTAATTATAATTATTACAAATAATTATTTTTTTGCTGTCTTGCTATTTGCATTCTTCGTTTTCTTTGTTATAATGAATAAATCTGGTAATTTTCACCTTCCTTTTCCGTGTATTTTTATCATAAATATGTATATTCGCTGTTTTTATATCTTTATTATACTTGAATTTATACACTTTTCCCAATGACCCTTTCCTATTATTATCATAAGCACTGCCTATAATGATAAGGATTTCCCAGATGAAAGGAGCAAATCTATGGACAAACGCTACCTGGAATACATTCTCGCGCTGGCAGAGACCGGCAACATGACAAAGGCTGCCAGAAAGCTCTACGTGTCCCAGCCAACTCTCAGTCAGTTTCTCGCAAAACAGGAATCCGAGATCGGCTCTCCCCTTTTTAAACGCACAAACGGCTCTTACGCCCTGACCCCTGTAGGCGAACTCTATGCGGAATATGCCCGCAAGGTTCTGTCTCTGACAGACATTCTGGAAAAGGACATCCAGCGGATCTCCAATACAAGCCGGATCAAGATCGGTACCTCCGCCTCCCGTGCTCTTCAGATGCTGACTTCCATCCTCGTGGACTTCTGCAAGTATTATCCCCAGGTGGAACTGACCCTTTCCGACGGAAGCCTTCAGATCATGAGCGGAGCCATCTCCAAAGGAGAGATGGATGTGGCTTTCGTCACGGCCCCCTCCCTGGATCAATGGAAGGAGCAAAGCATAGCTCTTAAAAAAGAGGAAGTGGTTTTTGCAGCCCCCAGCAGCCATCCCTACTGTCAGAGGCTGAATCCTGATGAGCCCCACGTCTTAAACAGCAGTCAGATGGTAACCCATTTTGGCTCCTCCCCTTTTATCCTACAGCTCAAAGGCTCCTGTATCCGTTATTTGCTGGAGGACTTTTTGGCAGATCAGAATTTTACCCCTGTCATTGCATGCAATACCAGCAATGCTCACTCCATCTGCGATATGGTGGCAAGCAATATCGGAAGCGGTTTTATTCCTACAGGCTATGCCATCATCTCTCCCAAGGTCACCTGTTTTTCCCTGGAGCCCAAACTATACCGCATCCATTCTATTTTGTATCGAAAAGACCTGATCCCTGGTCCGCCTCACAAATACCTCTTTGAGCTGGCGAAAAACTACGCAAAGGAGCATTGGGAGAATCTGTAGTTTTTATGTACACAAAAAAGCCATAATCCGATTATCCGGACTATGACTTTTTACAAAATGATATAAAAATAATATCCTAAAACAGTTCCTCCTCACCGCTGTCGTCCCCGGCCTCCTCCAGCTCCACGATGCGGATGGCCTCCCGGCTCTGGCTGATCAGCTCCTCCACCGCCTCTCTGGTGAGGGAATCCCTTCCCACCACCAGCCCGATGACCAGGGCCAGGTTGACCCCGGTGATCAGCATGGTGTTCGGCCGGTTTAAGAACAGGTACATCATGCTGTTGACGCTCCCTCCGAACATGTCGGACAAAAGGATCACCTGGTCCTCCGGCCCCACGGTCTCGTAGAACGCGTTCAGCTCCTCCTCCAAGGATCTCTCGTCCACATAGGCGTCAAACACCGTCAGACAGCCGCTGTCCCCCAGAAGAATGTCGATAGAACTTTTCAGCCCGCTGGCCATGCGGCCGTGGGTTGACAAAAAGAATTGAACCATGATTTCCTCCCTTATCCGTCGATCAGATCCCGGTAGCTGATCAGCTGAATGTTATTTTCCCGGATCCACTGTCTCATCCTGGCGCCGGTGACCATGGACAGGTCCCTCATGCGGATCAGGGTGTAGGTGGATACCTCAAACAGCTCCTGATCCACGTACCCGCAGTGGGTCCCGATCCATCCGACAGAGTGTGTCAGAAAGTCCCGATCCTGCAGAATGCAGTCCATGGGATCCGTATTTCTCTGCTCTTCTAAGGGAAAGGGCTTTTTGTTCCACCCTGCCTGGCGCACGATGCCGTACCGCTCCATCATATCTCTCACCAGAGGGATCCCGAACTTCTCCCCCATGACTTCCATGGCCTTCCAGGTGGCCGGTGTGCTGTAGGAATGGCCGTGAAGGTACTCCGGCTTCTTCCCCGCCAGCTCCATAAACCGCCGGATCTGGGCCTCCGTCTCGATCAGACACTCTTCATAGACCACATGGTCCTGGTTGCCGTCCTTCCCATCTATGGCCCGGTGCATGCCGGAGGTCTTAAATCTGCCGTCCTCCTGTACCAGAGAGGGAATCTTCGCCGGGTCGGCGCAGGGCCTCCCTGCCACCAGATTGACGTCCTGGCCCAGGCACACATGGGCGTAGGGCTCCACCAGCTTCAAGGCAAACTCTGCAGCCGGCATGTTGCTGAAAAGTCCCGTACAGGTCACCACTCCGTCCCGGATCCCCTTCTCGATCCCGCAGCTGACGGCCTCCGTGATCCCCAAATCGTCGGACTGTACAATTATCTTCATAGCGTCCCCACCGTTTTTCTTATTTTTCCGGAATCAGTTTCTTCAAGGGAATGGCCGGCTCCTCCGGGGTGGTCTGGTAGATGCACTCCAGCCCCTGGCCCATCAATTCCTGAAACTCCTTTGTCTCCTCGTCGTCGCAGTACAGATTATTGTCAAATCTGGCCCTCTCTTTTCCCGGCTTCTTCGGCGCCACACGGCCATAGTTGCCCACGTTAACAAAGGGGATTCCCCTGACGTTCTGAACCATCTTCAGGGCGTCTGCCGGGCTGTTGACCAGAACTAGAACCTTTAAGGGCTCACATCTGGGATCGTTTAAGGTGGTGATGGCGGAATCCAGGGTCTTGATCACCGTCTTGATTCCCGGAGGCGCCGCCATCTTCAAGGATTTCTGGATCATGGGGCTGGCGGCCGCGTTGTCGTTTGCCACCACGATGCTGTCCACGCCCGTGTGGCGGGACCACTTGATGGCGATCTGCCCGTGGATCAGACGCTCGTCGATTCTGAATAATTTGATCATTCTCTTCCCTCCACTCTTCTTGCCATGGCCTCCGGGTTAAAGATCCGCTCCGGAGCGTCCGTTTCTCTGTCATATACGATCTTTCCGCCTACCAGGGTTCTGAGGCAGACAAAATCCGTGTCGATTACCATCAGATCGGCGCGTTTTCCCTCCCTGATGGAGCCGGTCTCCCCGTCTACGCCCAGATACCTGGCCGGATTTAAGGAAGCCATCTTCACAGCCTCCTCCATGGGCACTCCCACGCGGTTAACCAGCTGTCCCATGTTGCTTAAGACCCATTTGCCGCTTCCGCAGATGCGCCCGTCGGAGTTGAGGATCAGCCCCTTCTCGTCGGCCCGCATCTCCCTGCCGTAGCGCAGGTAGGTTCCCGCCGGAAGCCCGGCGATAAAGTTGGAGTCCGAGATCAGGCAGAACCGGTCATAGGACCCGAGCCGGAACATGATCTTTAACATGTCGCTGCAGATGTGATTTAAGTCCGTGATCACCTCATACCACATGTCGTTAAGGAGCAGCAGGGCTCCCAGGGCTCCCACGTTGCGGTGATGGATCCCCCGCATGCCGTTGCCCAGATGGGTGGCAATGTCCAGCCCCACCTCCCGGGCCGCAGCGAAGATCTCCTCCGAGTGGGCCGCCGTGTGACAGCAGGCCACCTTGATGTTCTGAGAGTGGAGATAGCGGATCACGTCGTAGGCTCCCGGCAGCTCCGGGGCGATGGCCATGACGGTCATGCGGCCCGCCGCCTTCTCCACCAGCCTCCTGGCCTCCTCCACGCTGGGCAGAGGCCACGTCTCTCCCACGGTGTTCTCCCCGCCTCTGGCCCAGAAAGGACCTTCGCTGTGGATCCCGTAGATCTTTGCCCCCTCGCACTCCTCGTCCATCACTCGGGCCACGGCCTCGAAGGCGTCCTCCTTGGCCGTGGGCAGAATCCCGGTGACTCCCACGGATGCCAGAGCCTTCACATATCCCCGGACCTCCCTGTCCCCGCAGGGATCCGTCATGGACCAGCCGCCGAATCCGTGGTTGTGGACGTCGATGATGCCCGGGCAGACCGCCGCCTCGCCCAGATCCTCACAGGGTCCGTCCCACTGCCTGCTGACTCCGGCAATCCTGCCGTCCTCTATGGTGATATAGCCGTCCACCACTCCGTCTTCCGTGTAGATGCGTTTCGATTTCCAGATCGTCGTCCCCATAAGTCCGCACCTCCTTAAAAGATTCCGAAGAACGCCAGCACGATGGAGATCAGAAGGATGCCGAACACCAGAGTAATGGGTTTGTGGCCTTTCTTGATCAGTCTCACCAGTCCGAACACCAGAAGGATGGAGAGAAGTCCCGGCATAATCGAGTTGATAATATCCAGCACCACCACGGAGGTCTGACCCACGGTGATGGTCCATGCCAGCTTCACGTTGACGGAGGAAGCCACCATGGCTCCCACCATAGTGATACCCATGACGCCCGCCGCCTTGGTCAGAGATTCCATCAGTCCCGACTCAAACACCGAATCAATAAATGAGGTTCCGTACTTGTAGCCGGTCCGAAGGAGATACCATCTGGCCACCATCTGGGAACCGCCGTAGATCAGCACAAACAGAAGGACTCCCAGAAGATTTCCCTGACTGCACAGGCCGATGGCGATGCCTGCCGCGATGACCCGCAGGCAGTTGAAGAAGAAGGCGTCGCCGATTCCCGCCGTAGGCCCCATGAGGGCGACCTTGATATTCTCGATGACCCCGTCGTCCACGCTGCCGGTGGTCTTTTTCTGCCGCTCCAGAGCGTAGGTGATGCCGGCGATCAGGGAGAACAGCACCGCGTGGGTGTTGAAGAAGCCGTTGTGCCGCCTCATGGCCTCGTTGCGCTCCTCCTGGTCCTCATAGAGCTCCTCCAGGGCCGGGGCCATGGTCAGAGCAAACGCGTTTCCCTCCATCTTCACCATATTAAAACCGGAAAATACCAGTCCCGAGTTCCAAAACATCTTCCGCAGGGTCTTTTTCTCCTGCTCGCTGTAAGTCGTCTTTGCCATCAGAATAAATCCTCCTCTTCCACAGATTCTGCCGCGTCCGCCGTCACGCTTCTCTTGGCGTCATTGATCTTCTTCTCCGTGTTGAAGTATACGAAAGCCATGACTGCCGCGATGATGGCGATGGCCACGGTGGGCAGCTGCATGTACTTCTGGAACACATAGCCGATGAAGAAAAACCAGCCGATCTCCCGATTCCAGATCATGGAGATCAGGATGGCAAATCCGATTCCGGTCATCATACCGCTGGCAGCGCTTAAACCGGACATGATAAAGGGCGGAAGTCCGTTCATGACGCTCTCCAGTCCCTGAACGCCAAAGGCGATGGCTGCAAACAGGATGATGGCCTGGGGCAGACGGTCAAAGAACAGGCCGCAGCCGATGACCTGCATGCGGAAAGATTTCACTCTGCCGCTCCCGGCCATCCTCTCCCAGTAGGGAGCCAGAGCCGCCTGAACCGGCTTCCACATCTCAGCTGCCGACCCCATCAGGGTTCCGATGGGCATGGCCAGGGCCAGCCCCGTCTCCACGTCCGCTCCCGTCAGAATGGTGTAGGCCACAGCCACGATGCTGCTGGCGCAGGCATCTGCGGGAACAGAGCCGCCGATGGCGGAGATCCCCATAAAGATCGCCTCCAGAGATGCCGCCATGACGATTCCCGTCGTCAGATCCCCCAGAAATAATCCTGTCAGCGTAGCCGTCACAATAGGCCTTGCAAGGGTCTGCCAGCTGAGAAGACGGTCTATGCCCTGGACTAACAGCCACACAAACGCACAGATCAAACCACTTTGTACCATAATCAATTCCCCTTTCTCTTTTCTGTGAACCAGAAAACTTAGTGTTAGTATTATTATAGCCTACCGGGAGAAGTGTTCCATCCATTTATGTGCATGATGTGTAGCATCATATCTGTTTTTGCCCTTGCCATAGTGCACTTTTTTGTTCTCTACAGTTCTTCCCTTGCTTTTTCCGTCAGGATATCCATAATATTTTCCGAATTCACGTCTCTGCTCAGCACTTCCATGCCTGTGGACAGCTTCCGCAGGATCTGTTCCGTCAGCTTTAAGATCTCCGGGTCACCGCCGAAATCAACCGCCGCGAAGACCACCGCCCTGACGGACTTCTCCATGTAAGTCACCGGCTTTTTCAGGAGAAACAGCTCAAAGATCCGCCTCCCCGCCTCGCCGGCAGGGATCATGAGGGTCAGAATCTGGCTGTGGATCCGGGCAATCCGTTTCTCCGAAAAATACCCGGCCAGCCGCTCCTTATCCTCCGGATCCTTTCCCCACTGGTAGGCGATGAGCTGGAAGATCCCGTCCGTCTGGCCGGCCGCAAAATCTCTGTGAACCCACACCGTATCCCACCGGCACCGGTCCATCACCGATTTTAAGTCAAACCCTTCTCTCACCACCTCCCGCCGGATCCGTTCATAATCCTCGGGCTGCGGGATCTGGCCCACCTCGATATAGGGCCATGTGTACCGGTAGGAATAGGCGGGAAAGGTCCCGATCAGACAGTCATAGTCCTCCGGCGGATATTTTCTCCCCTCATACAGCTCCTCAATGGTCAGGCGGCCTATCCAGTCCGTCCCCAGCCGCCTTGCGATCCCCTCGGCGATAATCCTGGCGTTTTCCCTTCCGTTTCTGGAACAGACCAGCAGTCTGCGGGGGATGTAGGAGTAGGAGATCCCGTTGATCATCCGGAAAAACTTTACAGCCAGCAGCTGGATGTTGTATTCATTGATCACGATCCCCCATCTCTCCCTGATGATCAGGGCCGTCTCGTCCGCCAGGGCCATAGACTGGACCGAGTCCTTGATGTTGTTGTCCGAGACGATGTTGCCCACGGTTCTGGCCTGGCTGAAGCCGTAGCGGTTCTGGAGAAAGATCCGCACCATGCCGGGGGTCATCTTCCCCGCAAATCCGCTGTCGATCCGGGACAGAGGCAGGTTCCACCGCCCGGTCAGGATCTCCTCCAGCTGCCTGGAGGCATCCTGTGCCGGCCCGTAGAGCCCCGGAAAACATTCCTCCAGATGGTCCTCCTCATCCAGATCCTCCCATATCTGAAGCAGCACGGCCAGAGCCTCCGTCTCCTCATCATCCCTCTCAAAACCCTCAAATTCTCCCAGGGCCTCCGTGATCTGTCCGGCGATCCGATACTCTCTGCTCCGGCGCAGCTCCTCCTGATACCGGCTCCACAGACAGTCTTCCCGCCGGATCCGCCGCCCCGCTCTCATGCGGTTGCGCATGAGAAGAGTATAATTGATCATCCGGTTGAGAAAGCTGTCAAACATCTCCAGGCTGGAATCTCTGATGATCCAGAGCACCGTGTTACGGATCTCCTCTTTGTCTCCTCTGTCCTCAAAGGCTTCTTCGTATTTCTGGTTCTGATAGGTCACCACCCGTTTCCGGAAATGGTTCTCGTACAATTCCAGAAAACAGAACCTCCGGCTCAGCTCGTCCCCCTCCAGCCTCTGCCCCCTGCCCGGTCTGGACTGGAGCGTCAGATGAAAGGAACCCAGGAATTCTCTCACCCCCGCCATCTTCTTTTTCATATCGCTCTCGGAGATGTACAAGGCCTCCGCCAGATCCTCCAGTCGGAAATACCCGTCCGCATCCGCCCTCTCCTCCATCATCACCGCCCTCGCTATGCGGTAAACAGGATTCTCCTTGTATCCCTTCTCCGTATTGCCGAACAGGATGGCCAGGGATTCCCGGGACTGTTCAAAACACGGCGGGTCCTCCACCTTCAGCACGTAGCCCTTTCCCCTGACGGCCTCCAGCCTGCACCCGTTTTTCCGGGCAAGGTCTTTTAACTGCTCCACGTCTTTTTTCACCGTACGCTCGCTGATTTGAAGTTTGGCAGCCAGCTCGCTGGCCTTCTTGTAGCCCTCTGTTTCCGACAGCAGATAGAACATCCTCAGCAGTCTCTTTTCTTCTGTTAGCAAGTTTTTAACCTCCCTTCAATTTCCATTAACTTTATCATATTTTCTCTTATATTTCCATGCTATATGCACAAAAGGCGGTTGCGAAGACGGAACATGCATATTATAATGGTGATGCCGGAAAATTTGTTATAGAAACTTTGGGAGGGGAACTGTCTATGACCGGAAAAGTGTATGCTCTGTCAGATCTTCACGGGCATTATGAGGCCCTGTGCGCTATGCTCAAGAAGATACACTTCTGTGACAATGACAGGCTTTATATACTGGGAGACTGCAATGACCGGGGGGAGAAAGCCATGGAAATCTACCACTTCATCCGCCAACATCAGGACAACGTGTTTCTCTTAAAAGGGAACCACGAGCTGATGATGAGAGATTTCCTCATAAAGAATGACTGGACCTGCCCCCAGGGGAGAATCTGGCAGTGCAACGGAGGAGACAAGACTATCGAACAGATGGATCAGTTCCTCCAAAAGGGCTGCTGTACCAAAAAGGATTTTGAATGCAAACGGAAGGAATTCCGACACTGGCTGGTGGAATTTGTGGACTCTCTGCCCAGCTATATCGAACTGAATGTGGGCGGCCAGGCCCTGGTTCTGATCCACGCGGGCATTGACCCTGAAAAACCGCTTCACAAACAGGACGAGGAGATCTGTGCCTGGATCCGGGAGTGGTTCTACATGTCTCCGGCCTTGAAGGGCAAGACCATCGTGTTCGGCCACACTCCCCTGTGTCATCTCAACGGCGGCGAGAATTTTGACGTGTGGTTCGACCCTTATTATCACGATAAGATCGGCATCGACGGTGGTCTGGGGCCTTTTGACAACGGACAGCTCAACTGTATCTGTCTCAATGACATGTCGGTGACAGTTATCAGGAAAAAAGACTTAGGCGGGAAAAAGGAGGCTGTGTGAGATGGATGTGCTTTTGTCGAGAATCCTCAAGTATTTAAACGGGGCATTGGTCTATGACGACGCATATAAGTTCTGTACCTATATCGTAGATCACTATCTGGAGATGGAGTCCATGACCAAGGAGCGGATCCTGGCTGACACCGGAATCGACGAGAATAACATGGACGATTTTATTCGACGCCTGGGGTGTGATTTTGACTGGGATCTCTTCCACCGCACCTTTGTGCAGCACCATCTCACCCGGCTGGACCAGATCCGGGGACGGATGGTAGGCTTAAGAGCCGCAGACTTAGTCGACAAGATGCAGTCAGATCTGTCCGGAGAGGATCTGCTCAACTATGTGTCCATGATCTGTGAGCAGATCGATCGGCACAGACGGACCGTCATCATCGGCGCTCTCTATCCCATGTCCATCGCCGTGGAATTTCAGACCGACTTGATCACATTCGGGAAAAATATCGTCCAGTTCCACAATTATGACCCCACTATGAAGTTTACCGGAGATGACTTACTGATCTTTATCTCAGCCACAGGACGGGCCATGAAAGGCTTTCTGAATTCCCGGGACGATCTGACGCCGGAGGCTGCCACCAGCCTTCTGATCACCCAGAATCCGGTGTATACCAGACCGGAGCACAAGATCAGCAGCTATGTCCTGCGGCTTCCCGGAAGGTATGACGGACTGGACTTCAACTATCAGCTGATGCAGATCTTTGACCTTCTTCGTATTCAGTATTATCAAAAGTATTATTTGGGGTTGTAGGGGTATTGACTATAAAAATCAGGGGGAGTACATATTATGAACGAACCATCAGCCAGTGCTTTGATCCGGGATTTCAGACAGTGGGTTCTGACTCAGACCAGCTCCGGCTACAAGCTGTCTGTTAACGAAAAGGATGACAATGTGATCGTGGTGGAGACCGAATACTGCCGAGGCGAAGTCACATTCTTTCCCATGGATATTATCCAGCTCAGTGTCCTGAATCTGGTGAGCAACCGCCATGAGTTCTACCTTCATTTTCAGATGCACACACTGGAACACGCCATGAAACTGTTTAAAGAGATGTTGGAGAGCGTGAAGGAACTGACCGTAAAGCCTCCCGTCAAAGTCCTTCTGTCCTGCACCAGCGGGCTGACCACCGGATTTTTCGCCCAGAAGCTGAATGAATCCGCACAGCTTTTGTCCTTAAACTATGAGTTTACTGCCGTGTCCTACGGGAATCTGTACCATGTGGCCAACCAGTATGACATCATCCTGCTGGCCCCTCAGATCTCCTACATCTACGACACAGCCCAGAAGATTCTTCACACCAAAAAACTGTACCGGATCCCGCCCAAGGTCTTTGCCACCTATGACGTACGGTCCCTTTTTACAGACTTAAAATCCCTGGCCTGTCCCTGCAAGCCGGCCAAGCGCCCCTATATCCGGCAGCTTCCGCTGAAGCAGCAGGTAAGATCCCACACCAAGATTCTGACCATCGCCCTGATCCGGGAGGATGACCACTATCTGCTGTCCTCCAGGATCTACACCAAGCACAACGATGTGATCTTTGATGAAAACAGCATCAAGCCCAATATCTGTATGGAAGATGTGTATGATATCTGCGACACTGCATTTGCCATCTATCCGGAGATCGAGACTGTGGGGCTGGCCATGCCGGGGATCATCGATGAGGGGCGTCTCACCCTTCGGGGACAGGGCTTCGACGAAAGCGATATCCTCAACTCCCTGTCCACGAAATACGCCCGCCGTTTTGTCCTTGACAATGACGCCAACTGCATCGCCGTGGGATACTATTCTTCCCAGGATCAGTACCACTCCCTGTCTTGTTACTTTCAGCCCTGTATCGGCTCCACCGGCGGGGTGGGCAGTATCCACAACGGCCAGCTGATCGAGGGCCGCAGGCATGTGGCCGGAGAGGTCCAGTTTCTTCCTTCCAGCCGCGGCTACATAACCTCCACACCCTGCCTGACCCCGGAGAGCACCCTAGCCTGGGCCGCTCAGTCTCTGGCCTCCGTCATCAGCGTCCTGGGGCCGGATCTGATCCTCCTCTCCTGCCGCCTCATCGTCCGGATCGAGGAGCTGACCCGGGAGATCGGGAAATACGTTCCCGAAAAATATATTCCCGAAATCATCCAGCTGGACAGCGTGAAGGATTATATGCTTCTGGGGCAGATGATCCTCTGTACAGAGGCGATGGAGAAGGGATGAGCGGTGTGACGCCAAAACCGGCGGGACACTTTCCCACAAGATGCCAAAAAGCCCTGCTTTCGCAGAGCTCTTTTGACATCTTGTTTTAATTTCTCACGGTTCTTTTCTCCCACGGGTTGTCAAACTCCGCTTCCTGGCTGTACTTCCGGCTGATCTGCTCCACATTCGGCTTCGGCACTTCCACCGCCTGACGCACATCGACCCAGTGGACCTTTTGGGGACTTTTCTCTTTCTCTGCACCTTCTCTTTCTAAGGTATTATCCGGGGTACTCTCTTCCGTGCTTTCCGAGGAACTCTCTCCAACACTCTCTGCGGTCTCTTCGGCCGCCTTCTCCTGCCAAGGCTCGCCTCTGAGTTCTTCCATCTTCTCCTCTGCCTCCTGGGCTTTCTCTTCTTCCGTGGGGAGAGCCGCATACTGGCTGCTGCGCTTAAACTCCTCATCCGCTTCCCTGACAGCCTTCATCTTGGCATTCTCTTTTAGAAGAATCGCCATCTTCTGCCCCTTGGGGATATTAGGGTTATTGGCCACCGCTTTGGCCATGGCAGCCTTGTGAGAGAGATAGGTCATGCGCAGGCGCTCCGCCTCCTCTTTGGTCCGGCATCGTTTCAGCTGCTCCTCGTATTGCTTCTGCTCTGCCTCGATCTCCTTCGCCGTCTTGTAGGCCTCCGGGTCGTGCTCCCTGAGATAATCCATCTCCTCTGCCGTCAGCTTCTTGCCGCTGTTCAGCTTCATATAGATCGAGGACTTATCCTCTGCGGCAGCTTTCCTGATATCCTCCATCTGCTGTCTGTACCGGTCCCACTCCGATACCTTTTCATCCGCCTTCTTTGTGTAATCCCCGGAAGCCTTCTTCTGCTTCCAGTCCATGGTCATCTTCATGCTCTTGGCATACTGACTGACACTGCCGATCATGGCAATTCCCATATGTTTCACCTCCTGCAGCTTTTCGCTATACTGGAATATCATTATTCTTGGCAATTATTTCCCGCAGCTTGAAGAACGGCTTTTACCCTGGTCTTTCTTCCATTTTATCACGCTGATTATCTGCTGTAAACAACTTTTAGAAACTCGCGGGAAATGGCAGATAACTCTGGACTTTCTGTCATTTTTTCATTATACTAATGCCAGAGACATTGCTTTCGGATGTTGTTTTCTAAAAAATTACTAGGGAGGTTTCGATTTATTATGAGCTTATTTGGAAAAAAGCCGGCTCCCCAGCCCAGGGTCAAGGCTGTCCGGCATGAACCGACAGTATCTCCTGGCACGGCTGCGCAGGGGGCCTCTTCCTCTTCTTCCAAGAGAAATGCCTGCTATGACTATCTGGAGGCCGCCATGTCCGGCGACGGGAAGAAGACCAGCGGAACTGCCGTGAAGATCTACATCGAGAATTTTAAGCGGCTCAATGATGTGTTTGGCTACGATTACTGTGAGGAGCTGCTGCAGAAAATTCTGGAATTTTTAAGACATGTGCTGGGCAAGCGGCTTCACCAGTTTATCGGCGTAGAGTACATCGCCGTGCTGGAGCGCACCAGCAGCAGCCAGGCCCAGGACATCTGCCAGGAGATCTTAGATCGGTTTGAGCATGTGTGGACAGTCGGAGACATCGACTGCATGTGCTCCGTACAGATCGGCCTATGCTCTTATCCCACCTACGCCGACACCCCGGCTCAGCTGCTCAAGTGCCTGGATCTTACGGTTTCCAAGGCAGCGGAGTACGGTTCCAACCAGATGGCGGTCTACAACACTGCCCTGAGAGAGCAGGTGAGCAGGCGTCATCTCATCGCCCTGTATTTGAGTGAAGCTCTGGACCGTCAGGAGATCGAGGTCCGCTACCGCCCCACCTACAGCATCGAGAAGAATAAGTTTGTCCGTGCGGAACTGTACCTGCGTATCTTCGTCAAAGGCCTGGGCTTCATCGGTGCCCCTGAATTCACCCCTATCGCCGAGGACTCCGGCCAGATCAGAACTCTGGAGTACTTTGCCCTGGAACACCTGGGAGCCTGTATCGCAGAGCTTTTGGAGAAGGGCATCGAGTTTGAGTCCATCAGCACCCGCATCTCACCGCTGATGCTTCTGCAGGACGACTTCCTCCACAAGATCGAGACCATCCTTCAGCGCTATCAGATTCCCGCCGGAAAGATGGCTCTGGAATTCTCGGAGAACGCATACTTTACCTCCCAGCTTAACATGAACGTGGCCTTTGCCCGCCTGGCCGAGCTGGGCGTGGAAATCATCTTAAATGATTTCGGCTCCGGCTACTCCAGCGTCTCCAGTCTCATAGAGCTTCCCGTAGACACTGTCAAATTCGAGCGGATGTTCGTATGGCAGCTGGAGAACAACCCGAAGGCCCGCATCCTCATCGACGGCCTGATTCAGATCGCCAGAAATCTGGGGATCCGGATGATCGCCGAAGGCGTAGAGACCCAGCACCAGCTGAAGGTGCTGAACCGGGCGGACTGCCAGTATCAGCAGGGCTTCTACTATGCTCCCACCATGGAAAAGCCGCTGCTGCTCCAGCTGATGGACTGCTCCATGGAAGAGTCCAGACAGGTGTTGGACAAGGCCAGAGAAGCTGTCAGAAGATAGCACGATGATATCCCACAAAAGAGGCCGGAGATCTCCGGCTTCTTGTCTGTCCTGACATGACTGTGAGATTTTAAGGATGGAATCAGATTTTAGTTGTTGGAATACAGAGCTTTGGTGCTGACCCCCGGCAGCCTTCCCATCTTGCCTGAGAGGGCACTGATCTTATTCATGGGGGCATCCACCACCACACTGATGATATTGACCCGCTTCTTCCCGTAGGGCAGCCCCATGCGGCCGATGATAAACTCCCCATACTCGTGGAGCAGCCGGTTCACCTCCTCTACGGAATCTCTGTCTTCTATGATGATGCCGATCACGGCGATTCTGGTCTCCTGTTCCATGTATCCTCCTTCTGATGACAAGGTTATGGTTACTTGATTTTATGTTGCCGGCAGATGTCCTGCAAACATCGGCCCCTCTGCCTCGGGACAAACCTGCATAAAGGACATTCTGTTCTGCCGGATAGTCTTACCGAAAATAAAAAATACTGATCTCAACGTCTTATGTCGTCGAAATCAGTACTCGTGCTGCGCCTTCAGGGACTCGAACCCTGGACAAATAGATTAAGAGTCTACTGCTCTACCAACTGAGCTAAAGGCGCTCCTCACTGTCTGCCCCTTGGGACGTCTAACATTATACGGCGGCTGGCGGGAAATGTCAAGGCGATTTATCATAACAGTGGTAATTTGAATAAATAACGTGAAAACAACTCCTTCTGACTGCTAAAGGGCAAAAACCGTCACCTAAGCAGAACCATTTTTCTGAGGCATCGATCTCTTACGGTTTCAATGCAAAAAAAGCACCGGCCCCGATGCTTCTCATCATCAAAACCAGTACTTTACCTGCGCCTTCAGGGACTCGAACCCTGGACAAATAGATTAAGAGTCTACTGCTCTACCAACTGAGCTAAAGGCGCTTTCTTATGTGTCATGTCCTTCTTTCACTCGTCTCTTGAAGAACACAAACAGTATTGTAGCGTATCTTGTCCTTCTTGTCAACAACTTTTTTTCAAATTTTTACAGAAAATTACGAAAAATGTAAGGATTCTGTAGATTCCCCGGGGAAGAGATCTGCATTTCTCCTCCGGAGAATCTCTCTACACCCTCACAGCCATGGGGTATGCCCCGTTACAGAGCCTCCTCGATGGCTGCCACCAGGGTTCTCTTATCCTGCATCCCGACCATCTTCTTGACGGCCTTGCCGCCCTTGAAGACAATGAATGTGGGGATGGACATAACGCCGTACTCCATGGCGATGTCCTGATTGTCGTCGGTGTTGATCTTGCCCACCTTGGCCTTGCCCTCATACTCCTGGGCCAGGGCCTCCACCACCGGACCCATAGCCTTACAGGGGCCGCACCAGTCCGCGTAGAAATCTACCAGAACCGGAACCTCTGCCTGATATACCTCGGTTTCAAAATTACTGCTTGTCAGCTGCATTGCCATATGGATTCTCCTTTCCTTGGTATCATTTTTTCTTTCCGCCGTCTTTTAATGCTTTCTCGACTTCTTTTAAAGATTTCTGCCATCGCATCACCTGTCTGTTCAGCTCTACCTTGTCACAGGTAGCCTGCTGCAGTTTTTTGATGATGGTGTCCTTCACCGCCACGGGACTCACCCCATATCCGCTTTCTAATAAGATACGCAGATTTCCGGTTTCTATTCCGCCCTGTACCTGTCCGCTGTCAGTTTGCAGATCGGCTTTCCCTCCGAGGAGAATTTCTCCTCATACTCGGTCATCACATTGCCGTCCCCATAGGGACTGTGGTGCAGGTCGTAGGTGTGCTGTGTGATCCGCCACCCTGCCTCCGGGATCGCCTCCAGGGAATAGTCGAACAGTTCCCGGTTGTCCGTCTTAAACTCCACATCCCCGGCCTGCTCTAAGATCTTGTCATAGACTGCCAGGAATCTGGGGGATGTCAGCCTTCTCTTGGCGTGCCGGTCCTTGGGCCATGGATCCGAGAAATTCAGATAGATCTTCTTCACCTCCCCCGGCCCGAAGATGTCCGCCAGAGTCCTGGCATCGATTCTCAGAAACCAGACATTGGCCAGATCTTCGGCAGTGCTCCTCTTCTGGAGGGCTTTCAGGAGCACGCTGGAATACATCTCGATTCCGATATAGTTGATCCCAGGGTTCTGCCGGGCCAGTTCCATGAGAAATCTCCCCTTTCCCATGCCTACTTCGATGTGGATGGGGTTGGCATTGCCGAACACCTCCGCCCATCGGCCTCTGTGTCTCTCCGGGTCCCGGATCACATAAGGGCTTTCCGCAATCATCTCTTCTGAGCCTGGAATATGGCGTAATCTCATAGCGATTCTTCCTCCGGTAAATCTTTGTCCTCTCATTCTATCACCCAAATCCCATTATTTCAAGGTTTTCCTTTCCCTTCGTATCGGTAACTCTTATTGGTAATTTATTTTTTTCTTACGATATCAAATTTTACGTGCATAAATGGCCAAAAACTAGTATAATTGTAAGAAAGTATTATTTTTAAGTTTATGACTTACAAAGGAGGAGCCTATGGCAGCACCAGATATTGCTAACACTTGGGATAATATACGAAGAGGCGTAAAAGATGCCGAACTCCTGATTGGCCAGAAAAAATATAATTTCTCGATGGTTAAGTCTCGCCAGGTCCTGGAACTGATGATTTCTTATCTCTGTGACAACGCAGGGCTGGAAGCGGAGGACTTGGCATCCTCCATCGATGCCCTGTATGACGGCGAGTGGATCACCAAGACCACCTGCGAGCATTACCATAAGATTCGGATGCTGGGGAATAAAGCGGTCCACGAGGGCAATGATAATGGATATGATGCCAACCAGGCCTACCACCTGCTCTCCCAGGAGGTCTACACCTTTGCCAATGACTATAAGTCCAAAAAGGGAGGCTCAGCCCGGCCCCAAAGGGGAGGAGGCCGCAGCCCGGCTTCCCGCAGTCAGGGCAGCCGAAGCGGAGGAAGCCGCGGTTCGGGAGGTTCCTCCTCCAGGGGCGGTGCTCCCAGAAGCTCCGGTTCTCAGAGAAGTCGGGGCAGCTCCGGTTCCAGAAACTCCAGAAGCAGACGGCGTCAGCCCTCCAGCGGATTTTCCGTCTCCCCCACTGATCTGATACGGATTGGCCTGGTCCTGGTGGTGATCCTGGTGATCTTCCTGGCGGTACGTCTGATCAGTCCCAAGGAGGAGTCCGATGACCAGGCGACCTCTTCCTCCCCTGTGCAGACCGTAGCGCCTCCCACTTTGCCGGAGACATCGGCTCCGACTGTACCTGTGGAGAC
Organism: Hungatella sp.; assembly: GCA_022792815.1. Taxonomy (GTDB): domain Bacteria; phylum Bacillota; class Clostridia; order Lachnospirales; family Lachnospiraceae; genus UBA3402. Next base: position 22,884 of record JAAWBS010000027.1, on the reverse strand, counting down.
TGAGACCATGGCTGAGACCACCCCGACACCGGTATATAAGACTTCCGCAGGCCTCAATGTCCGCTCCGAGCCTTCTACTGCCGGACAGATCTTGGGGCTTCTGGAAAGCGGCACGATTATCGACTATGTGGAAGACTATGACGACGAGTGGGTTGTCATCAACTACAACGGCACGGAGGCCTATGTCTCCAGCCAATACCTGGTTCACGACTGATCGGAAAGGAACAATTCCTCATGAAGCAGATCCATCTTGGCCTCGGCATCCTTTTTACCTTCTGCCTGATGATCACATTTCTCATCACCTCGGTGGAAGCAGTGGCTTACTGGATGCCGGGCTACTATGAAAAGGAATACACCAAGTATCATGTGACGGAGGATGTCTCTATGGAGATGGACGATCTCCTGGAGGTGACCCGTGAGATGATGGCCTATCTGAGAGGAGACCGGGAGGATCTTCACGTCCCCACCGTGGTGGACGGACAGCCCCGGGAGTTTTTCAATGAGCGGGAGATCGCACACATGGAGGATGTGAGAGGGCTGTTTCTGGGCGGCCTTATGGTCCGCCGCATCTGCATCGGAATCGCCCTCCTGTGCCTGGTGGCGCTGGCTCTTTTAAAGGCCCCCTTTGCCCGGCTGCTGCCCAGAGCCGTATGTGTCGGAACCGGATTGTTTTTCGCCCTGGTCTGCGGCCTGGCGGCACTGATCTCCACGGATTTTACCAAATACTTTGTGATCTTCCATCAGATATTTTTTGACAATGATCTGTGGATTCTGGACCCCCGGACCGACCTGCTGATCAACATCGTACCGGAACCGTTTTTTATGGATACCGCCGCAAGAATCGCCATGGTGTTTGCAGGATCCGTACTTTTGACCTTCTTGATGTGTCTGTTCCTGCTCCTTGGCGGCCATAGATCCAGATCCAAAGGAGTTTGATTTACATGAAACGATTGTTATCTATTCTTTTGTGCTCCGCCCTGCTGGTGGGGCTTTTCCCCGTCGCACCGGCTGCAGCGTCTCCTGTCTGGCCTGAGGGCATCTCCATACAGGCAGAGGGCGGCATCGTCATGGATGCCGACACCGGAACCATCCTTTACGGGAAGAATATCCATACGCCCTACTTTCCGGCCAGTATCACCAAGATTCTCACGGCCCTTCTGGTCATCGAGCGGTGTGATCTGGACGAGATGGTCACATTTTCCCACAACGCGGTCTACAATGTGGAGGTGGGAAGCACCAGCGCCGGGCTGGACGAGGGGGACGTGATCAGTGTCCGTGACTGTCTCTATGCCCTCCTTTTAAAGTCTGCCAACGAGGCGGCCAATGCTCTGGCAGAGCATGTGGCGGGAACTACGGAGAGTTTTGCGGAATTGATGAATGCCAAGGCCCTCTCTCTGGGATGTGAGGACTCCCATTTTGTCAATCCCAGCGGCTTAAATGACCCGGACCACTACACTTCGGCCCATGACATGGCTCTGATCGGACGGGCTGCCCTGCAGAATGAGACATTTATGGAGATCGACTCCACTCTGGTCTACCATCTGCCTGTCACCAAGCGGAATAAGGAGGGACTGACCATCTATCCCGGCCACAAGATGATCAAGAAGAACATGCCGGAGTACTACAGCGGCGCCCTGGGGGGCAAGACCGGATACACGTCTCTGGCCGGCAACACCCTGGTAACATTTGCCAGCCGGGACGGCATGAACCTGGTGGCAGTGGTCTTAAACGGACATTCCACCCACTATTCGGACACCAAAACCATGCTGAATTTCGGATTTCGGAACTTTCTGTCTGTATCTGCGGCTGATTTTGACACGGATTTTACTTCCATTGACAATGACTTGACCATCGGAGGGCTCTCTCCCACCGGGCTTTCGGGGCTGGAGCTGGATCCTTCCATGAAAATCACGGTTCCAAAGGATGCCACGTTTCAGTCCGTGTCCTCGGACCTGGTCTACGATCTTACGGAACAGGATCCTCCCGGCTCCATCGCCAGAGTCCAGTATTATTGGGATGACAGGCCCATCGGCTTCACCTATCTGATCGTGAAAGACATGTCACCGGATCAGGTAATGCTTCCGGCCGCGGTGTCTTCTCTGGCAGATTCCCGCGGCGGAACGGGCGGTCAGGAACAGCCGTCCTCTCCTGAAAGCGGCGCCGGGGATGAGACTCTGACAAGTGATACGACCGACGGGACAGAGGAACTTTCTGACCTCCCGGATCAGGATGGAGCTGTCCCACAGGCCCAGAATGCGGGGAAGGCGGCACCTCTGTCAGACGGGGAAGAGACTCCTCAGACCGACACCCCCGACCTGTCCTCCCGGTTAAACGCGATTCCCTCTGTGATCTGGATCGTGGGAGGCGCCGCCTTGGCCGTGGCCGTCCTGGCCGCTGTGCTTATCTCTTATCAGATTCACGCCAGGAAGAAAGAGGAGGAAGATCGTCAGATCCGCCGCCAGAGACGTCTGGAACGGCTCAGCCAGGCGGGGATCTCGTCAGATGAGTTTGACAGCATGGTGCAGAGACGGCGTTCCATGGCCTCCAAGCGGCAGCATTCCCATCTTGGAGGAGACGACGATGATTTTATCTGACCTTAGGGACAGGCGGCCTCCCATAACCAGAACACTCCTTCTTCACAACATCAAAATCACTCTGTGCTATCTGGCTATGGCCACTCTGGTGTCCTCTGCTTTTTTTGTATTGTCCAGCAATACAGCTAATGTAGATATCATCTACATCATGGCTATAGTCCTGATCGCCCGAAACACAGAAGGGTATATTCCGGGCATCACGGCCGCTCTGTTCAGTGTGCTGCTGATTAATATGGTATTTACCTACCCCTATATGTCTCTTAATTTTACTCTGGACGGATATCCTGTCACTTTTCTGGGGATGACGCTCATCGCATCTCTCACCAGCACTCTCACCACCCAGTTAAAGGAACAGACACGGATTCTCAATGAGCGGGAGCACATGCTGATGGAGGCGGAGAAGGAAAAGATGCGGGCCAACCTGCTGAGAGCCATCTCTCACGACCTGCGCACGCCTCTGACCAGCATCATCGGCACGGCTTCTTCCTATCTGGAGCAGGATCCCGTTTTAAGCGAGCAGGATAAGTCCCTCCTGGTGGCCGCCATCGCCGACGATGCCCAGTGGCTCCTGCATATGGTGGAAAATCTCCTGTCCGTCACCCGAATCGACGACCGGACCGCCAGCGTAAAGACCTCTTTAGAGCCTTTGGAGGAGGTGGTGTCATCGGCACTTGTACGGTTCTACAAGCGGATGCCTGACACCAGGGTTCAGGTGGAGATCCCGGATGAGCTGATTATGATCCCCATGGATGCCACACTGATCGAACAGGTGCTGATCAATCTTCTGGAAAATGCTGTCTGTCACGGCGGTTCTCCCGTGCCGATCCGCCTGTCCGTCTCCGCCGGGAAGAGCGAGGTCCGGTTCTCTGTCCGGGATTTTGGATGTGGGATTGACCCAGGATCTCTGACAGCGCTGTTTGACGGCTGTTCTTCCGCACAGAATCACAGCAGCGATTCCCGCAAAGGCATGGGCATCGGACTTTCCATCTGCAAGACTATCATCACCGCTCACCACGGTCATATCTTTGCCGAAAACCACCCGGACGGCGCAGAATTTACGTTTATATTACCTTTGGGAGAGACTAGCTATGAATGAAAAATTGACAGCACTGATCATTGAGGACGAAAAAAACATATGCCGTTTTATCGAGACGGCCCTGAGTAAAGAGGGGTATCAAACCGCGAAAGCCTACACGGCCTCGGAAGGGCTTTCCCTCATCTCCTCTCTGTGTCCCGACGTCGTCTTGCTGGATCTGGGACTTCCGGACATGGACGGCATGGAGATTATACGCAAAGTCCGACAGTTCAGCCATACCCCTATCATCGTCATCTCCGCACGCACCATGGAGGCGGAGAAGGTGGCCGCTTTGGACGCAGGCGCTGACGACTATGTGACCAAGCCCTTCGGGACTTCCGAGCTCATGGCACGGATCCGCACGGCTCTGCGCCACAGCCGCCCTCTGAAGGAGGAGCGCTCCGAGTACCGATGCGGCGGCCTCGTGATCGACTTCGAGAAACGGCTCATCTGCCTGGACAGGGAAGTGATTCATCTGACTCAGATCGAGTACAAGCTGGTGTCCCTTCTGGCACGGCAGGCAGGCAAGGTACTCACCTATGACTATCTGATGCAGCAGATCTGGGGGCCCTACAGCGACGGCAGCAACCAGATCCTCCGGGTCAACATGGCTCACATCCGGCGGAAACTTGAGAAAAATCCGGCGGATCCCCAGTACATCTTCACCGAGATCGGTGTGGGATACCGCATGCGGGAGGAATGAAAACGTGTAAAAAGGAGACCGGATTTACCGGACTCCTTCCCTTTTTCTCTTTATCTTCTTCTCGCTGTGTCTGATGTGACGCTTGCTGCGTTGCTCTTCTTTCTTCCGGAATACCTCTTCAGCCCCGTCCTCGTCTGTGGCCTTGATGGTCTTCACCACATAGATCTCTCCCTCCTCCGCCTTTTTCATCCGAATCTTTCCCCTGACATACCCATGAACCGGGCAGAGCCCCAGGCAGAAATACTGCTTCTGGTTCAGGGAAAACCACCGGACCTTTTTGCGCAGAAGCTTGCCGCACCGGGGACAGGCCAACTCTGCCACCAACTTATCCTTCAGTGCCTCCTCCTTCGTCTCAAAGGTGCGGGACACATATTTGATGTAAGTGGGAAATCTCAGGGTGAATTCCTGGTCTTTCCTCTTCGGCACCCAGTAGTAATCTACCGACAGGTACGGCTCCCACACAGCCCTGTCCATCTTCTGCAGCACCTTTCCCGTATAATAGGCGTCATCCGGCGCCCGGTGGAAGGGGCGGTCCTGGGGGATGGAAAGTTCCTCCACGGCCCGGTCTAAGGACAACTTATCCCGAATGTCTCCCCGCACCAGAGCGTATAATTTCTGCACATCGTAATAGCACAGAGGCTTCTCGAAGGGGATCTCCACATGATGATATTCCATATTTCGCTGCAGTTCTGTCAAGTCCATGGAGCCCCAGGTACAGAACCAGAAGTCCTCTCCGCACCACCGCAGAAAGTCCCAGATCACGTCCGGAAAGAATTCTCCCTCCGTTTTCAGCTCCTGGATATCCATGTGGGTCACTTCGGAGATCTTATAGTGAAGGCGGGTGTACACCTGGGGCGTGATCAATCGGTGAAACTCTGATATGGGGCGCAGGTTTTGGTCCAGCTTTACCGCACCCAGTTCTATGATCTCAAAGGGCATCCGCTCTATGGAATCCTCTTTTCCGCCCGGACTTTGATTCCATTCCAAGTCAAATATAATGTATGTTTTCATTCAGTCTTTTTACTCCAAATTTTACAGCTGTCTTCAGTCTTTCTCCAATTCTATCATACCCCATATCCGCTGTAAACAGATTCAAAAGACTTTTATTTTTGCATCATCAGGAATTCGCCTTCATGACAGCCATATTTTTCCTCTCCAGCACACACAGCGCCGCGCCTATGAGATATCCGGCTATGGTCAGAGGAAGCTGGGGAAGGATCAGCAGCACTCCGCACAACACCCAGGTTCCCCGGTACACAGGGCTTAGTTTCGTCTGAAAATACCCCTGGATTCCGATGGACATGGCGGCGACGCCCAGGACACAGTTGACAAAGGCAAATGCGATGCCATACCAGGTCCCGATCATCACCAGTTCCGGCTGGAATCCGAAGCAGAAGGCGATCAGAAAGGCCGGAAGTGCCATCTTAAACGCGGTAAAGCCGATCTTTGCGGCTCCCTCCTCGGCGATGGGAGCCGCGGCGAAGGCGGCCATAGCCACAGGCGGTGTGATGGCAGACATGGCTCCGAAGTACAGGACAAACAAGTGCGCCGCGATGGTGGGAACTCCCAGGGCCACCAGGGAGGGAGCAGCCAGAATCGCAAGGATGATATAGCAGGCGGATGCCGGCAGACCCATGCCCATGATCAGAGAGCCGATCATCACCAGGATCATCAGAAGCCACAGTCTCCCTCCTGCCATGGCGATCAGAATATTGGACAGCTTCAGGATCAGCCCGGAGGTCTGTAAGGACATGAGGATCAGGCCAGCGCAGGAACAGGCCATGATGACGGTCATGGAAGACTTGGCCGTCTTCACCAGGATGTGGAACCACTCTCTCTTCATCACCTGGCGCAGTTCCTTTTTCGTCATAGACAGGGCCAGAAGCAGGATACAGCAGTAGATGCAGGCCCGGTAGGCCGGATACTGAAACACGCCCAGAACCACGATCAGAACGATGAGAGGCGGCAGATAGATATAGCCTTTTTCTTTCAGAAGTTTCTTTCCGTCCGGCAGTTCCTCCTCCGGGATCCCTCTCAGATCCAGGGCCTTTGCGCGGAGATGGACGGTGATAAACAGGGCCAGATAGTAGAGGATCGCCGGGATCAGCGCCGCCAGACATACCTGCCAGTAGGTGATACCCACGATATCTGCCATGATGAAGGCAGCGGCTCCCATTACAGGCGGCATGATCAGACCTCCTGTGGAGGCCACGGATTCTACGGCTCCTGCATAGGCGGAATCGTATCCCACCTTTTTCATCAGGGGGATGGTGATGGTTCCCGTGCCCACCACATTGGCCACCGCACTTCCGCTGATGGAGCCGAACAGGGCGCTTCCAAAGATGGAGACTTTGGCCGGGCCTCCCCTCAGCTTTCCGAAGCCGGAATTGGCCCAGTCCAGAAAGAACTCACTTCCGCCGAGAGACTCTAACAGCTGTCCGAACAAGAGGAAGATAAACACCTGGTCTGTGGATACTCCCAGGATGCTGCTGAAGATTCCCTCGGTACACATATAGCTCATGCTGATCAGATTGCCGAATTTCACTCCGGCGTGTTTGAACATTCCCGGCATGTATTGGCCGAAGTAGGCGTAGCAGAGGAAAAATACAGCGATCAGAGGCATGGCCCAGCCCGTGACTTTTTTCGTCCCCCACAGAACCAGGCACACCAGCAGGACTCCGAAGATGCGGTCTGACTGCCAGGGGATGGCGAGCCGCATGGGCTTGGCCATCTCCCCCCAGTGAAACACCACATTAAAACATGCCGTCAACGCGATCACGGCGCAGATAAATCCCGCCAGGTAGGACAGTGTCTTAAGGCTTTTCTTTTCGGGTCTTTTTTTTGGGTAATAGAGATATACGATGGCAAGCCCCAGCCCTAAGTGAACCGCCCTCTGTGCCATTCCCGGAAGGGGCATATAGAGTGCCGTGTATATCTGAAACAAGGTAAGTGCTGCTGCCAGCAGCGCGGCTGTTTTTTCTGTTATTTTCTCGATATTCAAAAGTGCCCCTCCTTTAGAAATGATTACTTCAGCATCCCTTTTTCTTTGGCATACCGTTCTACGCCCGGATGAAGAGGGGCATAGTAACTGTTCACAACCGCCTCAAGCGTCGAGCCTTCCACGTTAGAAGCGATCCCCACCCACTCGTCATAGTGCTCATCTAAGGACTTGGCGATCTGATAGGCCGTTTCTTCCGGAAAATCATCGCGTACCACAAGCACATAGGGACTTCCCCAGCCGATGACATCTTTATCCTGCTTTTCATAAGTCCCTGCCGGGCGGACAGAACGACTCATGTAGGGAATCTCCTTCGTGATCAGCTCTACCTTCTCCTCCGGCATCTCCAGGAAGCGGAAGTTTCCTGTCATAAACAGTTCCGTCATGGCTGTGTGCGGGTCCGACGTGTTGGTGATAAATGCGTCGATGGTTCCCGTGATCATGGCATCCTTGCTCTCGGTCATGGTCAGATACTGAAGATTAAAATAATCGTCCGCCATCCCGAAGACTTCCAGGCAGGCATAGATGGATTCTGCCGCGGAACCGCCCTGATTGCCGATGGAGACTTTCTTTCCTTTTAAATCCTCCAGTGTCTGGTAGGAGGAGCCGGCGGGGACGATGACGCTGAAGGTGGTGGGCTTGGACACCCAGACAGTCCTCAGATTCTTATTTTCACCGATGCCCTCGTCCGCATCGCCGTCATAGAACTGAGCGATAACATTGCTGCCTGCAATCCCCATGGGGATCTCGTTGGTGACGATTCGCACCAGGTTTTCACTGCCTCCTGTGGTGATCTGAGCCGTGACATTGACTCCGTCCACATATTTATTCAGAATCTCCGCACAGGCAGCCCCCCAGAGGTATGTAAAACCGCCTGTCGTGGCCGTTCCCATCATGATCTCCTCTTTTGAACCGGAGGAAGCTTTGGTCTCTGTCCCGGCTGCTTCCCCGGGCTGAGGCTGCTGGGGCGCGGCGGGCTGCTGACTGCTGCATCCTGTCATGGTCCCCATCAGAGCCAATGCCAACAATATCGCTATGTTACATTTTTTCATTTGATTTTCCTCCTTCTTGTGATCTCCAACCTCTGCAGACTGCCTTAGAAAGGCCGATATCTACATCGATGTGGTCCGTATCTTTGGTATCTCTTCCATCTGATCTATGGATAGTATCTCCTCTTCCAGTCTCTTTGTCTCTTCTTTTCCCAGAATCGGTTCCACCAATCCCTCAAACTTCTCCTTCTCCTGCTGCCTGGTCAGAGGGCATGCACTGCTGCCTGACATATCGTCGATCTGTTTGATATATTCAATGCCGTCTGTCAGAGTGATCCGGACTCTGCTGCCCCAGCGTGCCGGGTACCGCTCGCTGAACATGGCATCGCTGACTACACAGACCTTGCCTGCGGTCATCTTTATCCGTTCCTCCTCCAGAGCTTCCCGGGTAAACTCGGTGAGAGATACCCGGCCTCTCATCAGCGCAGCTGCAGTCGTATAGGGGATACTGAACTTGGCCTCCACCGGGCTCCTCGGATACCCGGTGAATCCGCACTGCAGGACTCCCACCTCATAAGTCTCCACCACGACCTTCTCGATCTGACCGGGATCAAGGGGCTGTCCATCCATGATCTCCTGCTCCAGTTTCCTCTTGAGAGCCAAGGCCCCGTCGATGGCATGGTGGGTGGTACGGCAGCAAGGGTATGGCTTTTTGTCGATATGGAGAATCTCAAAGTCTTCTCCCAGCCCTCTTGTGAGACGGCTTAAGTCAAAGGAATCGGATATAGCCCGGTACAGCCCTCCGTCCTTAGCGTCCAGGATATGTTCCGGCCCTGTCATACCTCCCTTTGCCAGAATAGCTGCTGTCAGACCATTGACGGCTGCCCTGGCCGGATGGAGTTTCTTGCAGGTAGAACCTTCTTTTAAGAAGGCCCAGAGCCCGGACGACTGGGTTCCCGCCATCCCCAGAGCCCAGACCATCTCATCCTCCGTAAGCTCCAGCAGACGGCCGGCAGCCGCAGCTGCTCCGAAGGTGCCTATGATCCCGGTTCCGTGCCATCCCCGCTTCCGGTTGCTGACCACATCCATGGCCATCCCCACTCTGGACATTATCTCATATCCAACTACCACTGACTCCAGGAAATTTTTTCCAGTTTTTCCCGCCGCCTCTGCCAGGGTCCACGCAGTCTCCACGACCACGGCTCCCACATGAGATTTGGACCCTGTATGTACATCGTCCAGCTCCAGCGCGTGCCCCATGATGCCGTTGAGCAGAAGGGCCTGGAATACGTCCAGGCGAAATCCCTGTGCCCAGACAGACGCCTGGTAGGCGGATTTACTCTCAGTCCACTTCCTCAGTTCCCTGCATACAGCGGGAATTTCATCATATTCCGCCGCGCCCAAAGCCGCTCCCACGCTGTCCAGCACACAGAGTCTGGCCGCATCTGCCACCTTCTGCGGAGCCGACTCCAACCGAAACTCTCTCGCAAACCGGGCAAGTTCTCTAAGCTCTGACACCGCTCTCCCTCCTTCCCGTCTCCGTGACCTGTCAGATGTCCAGAGAGTTATATTTCTCGATGTAGTTTAACAGGCCGCCTTCGCTGACGATCTTGATCTCCTTGTCAGACAGCTGGAATTCCATCGCGAAATCAGGGTCATTGACCTTTCGGATCACCCTGTTTTCCATATCCACCAAAAGCTCGTCCCCCTCGTCGATCCGGTCTGTGTCGCACTCGATCAGCAGCATACCGTTGTTGATGGCATTGCGGTAGAAGATCCGCCCAAATGTCTTGGACAGCACTGCTCCCACCCCTGCCTCCTTGATGATAAGAGGAGCGATCTCTCTGCTGGAACCGCAGCCGAAATTTCGGTCTGCCACGATAAAGTCATCAGTCTTCACTTCTTTTGCAAACTCCGGTCTGGCATCCTCCAGCACATGTTTGGCGTACTCTTTGGGATTGGCTCTTAGAGAAATCAACCGCCCCGGTGCGATGGAGTCTGTGCTCACATTGCTTCCGAATTTCCATGCTCTTCCCTGAATCCTGTCTCTGATCATGATTGCCTCTCCTCCTTATAAAACCTCTCTGGGGTCTGTGATATAGCCTCTCAGCGCCGTGGCTGCCGCCGTGGCCGGGCTGGATAAATAGATGCTGGCCGTTGGGTTGCCCATTCTTCCCTTAAAGTTGCGGTTCTGGGTGGCCACCACCACCTCGTTGTCACCGGGGATCCCCTGATGAACTCCCATACAGGGACCGCAGTTCGGGGCCTCGATGACGGCTCCCGCCTCTGCCAGAGCCAGCAATGTGCCGTCCCTCATACACTCCTTGTACACGGCGGTGGAATTGGGGATCACCAGAAGCCGCAGGCCTTTTGCCAATTTTTTGCCTCTCAGGATGTCTGCCGCCACATGGAGATCTTCTGTCCTTCCGTTGGTACAGCTTCCGATAAATACCATATTGACCTTCTGATCCTGACAATTCTTTGCCAGATCCACATTGTCCACATAGTGGGGCTTGGACACCATGGGCTCCAGGGCGGTGGCGTCGATGTCGATGACTCTCTCGTAAGAGGCCTCCTCATCTCCGCGGATCTCCCGGTAATCTCCCTCTCGTCCGAAGGATGCCAAAAACTCCCTCGTGTGAGAATCCGTCTCCATGATGGCCGCTTTGGCCCCCACATCCACTCCCATGCTGGTGATGGTCAGTCTTCCTGCCATGGTCAGACTCTCGATGGTGTCGCCTCTGAATTCCAATGCCTTGTAGATAGCCTGGTCGGATTTGATGATGCCGGCCAGCTTCAGCATAATATCCTTGGAATAGACTCCCTTCGGCAGCGCTCCGGTCACATTGATCCGGAAGGTCTCCGGCACCTTGATCCAGGTCTTGCCGTATCTGGTCACAGCCACCATGTCCGTAGAGCCGCAGCCCGTGGCAAAACAGCCGAAGGCCCCGTGGACGGTGGTGTGAGAATCGCCCACGATGCAGATGGAACCGCATTTTAAGAAGTCCTCATACACATGGGCGTGTACATGGCCGGTTCCCCCCTCTTCCCAGTGGCAGTTGTGGCTGCAGGCGTAGGTTCTGGTCAGGGCGTGTTCGTTGGCCACCTCTCTGGTGGGAACCGGCCCGAACTCATTGGCAAACAGGATCTTGTCTGAGTCAAATACCGGGTCCTCCTTGTATCCTCTCTCCTCCATCAGGCGCACTAAAAGCGGGCCTGACCCATCATGAAGCGCAGCAAAATCCACGTCCACCACGACGGTCTCCCCTGCGTGAACCGGTCGGCCCATCTTTTCGCTGAGTATTTTTTCCACTAATGTCTGTCCCATAATTTATCTCTCCTCCTTCTCTGATCCTGTCACTCTTAGACACTGAATCAACTCATGGACAGACTCCAGGCGGTCCATCTTCTGGATCAGCTCTGAGAGCCTTTCAATCTGTTCCTCCGTGTAAAAGTGCTCCAGGTTATTGTGGAACTTGGTCATCACAGCATCCATATCCACCGGATTCTGCGGAGTTCCTGCCTCCCATCTCTGGTCATATACCTGCTCTGTCTTATCTTTCATGCGGATCTTCACCCAGCCGGGGAAATATCCGGGATTTCTCTTCTCGTCATCTGCGATGCAGGTGATCTTGCCCATCAGCTCCCGAATTCGTATATCTCTGGCGAGTTCCATGTCGATCTCCCACGGGCTCACCTTTCCGTGGACCAGAGCCACCGCCGCCACATAGGGAAGAGAAAACCGCATCATGTAGTCAGTCTCCGGGTTCTTCTTGGCCTCCTCCGGCTCGCATACGATGTGATAGCACCTGTCCTCGATTCGGCACTCGATAGACTCGATGGACTCCGGATCCAGCTGCTCTCTGGCTTTTAAGAGACAGTCGATAAAGGAGTGGGTCATATGACACACCGGATAGAGCTTAAAGGTAATCTCCGGCGTATGCCACACCTTCCCCAGATCGTCAAACACCTCCAGTCCTTCTGTGATGCCGCAGTGGGTCTTCCACAGGCCAAACTGTCCTTCAAATACTTCCTTGGGCCCGGTAAATCCTGCTCTCGCCAGATTGACCGCATAGACAGCGCTGTGGGTTCCCCAGCCTGGATGCAGCTTTTTGATCCAACTGCCGTCTCTCAAAAATTCCTGAAGTCCTGCCGCCTGACTTCCGCAGATTCCCAGCCCGTTGACCAACACGTTTTTGGACACTTTTAAAAGTCTGCCTGCCACACAGGCCGCGGCAAAAGGCGCCGCGATGGCTGTTCCGTGGTATCCCACATCATGAAATCTTCCTCTGGCCGCCAACCCCAGTCTCACGATGATCTCCCAGCCGATGATGATGGCCTCGTAGATCTCTTCCCCCGTGGCCCCTGTGGCCTCTCCTACTGTAACGGCAGTGCTCACCACCGCGGCGCTGGGGTGGATGATGCCTGCCACATGGGTGTCATCATAGTCGGATCCATGGATCAGGGCCGCATTGTAGAGAACCGCTTCACTGACCTGAGCCTTATCCCCGCTTCCCCACAGGGTGCACACAGGCTTAGACTCCATGTTCTCCACTACCCTCCGGACTGCCTGGGCATGCTCCAGTTCCAGATTGGCCATAGCCACACCGAATGTGTCCATCAAAAGCAGTTTGCCATAGCCGATCACGTTGGACGGAATGCTTTGGATACTCTGTCCCAGCGCAAATTCTGCAATTTTTTCAGAAACTGTCTTCATGTTCAACCCCTTTTCATGTTTTTACGGACCCCAAAGTCATAACTGTTCACACCAATTTAACAGTCATAATATGGGAACCTTGGTATCAATTACATTATAAATGCACAATTTTTTTAATTCCAATACGGATATAATATACATTTTATTTGGATTTCCTATAAGAATTATCTAACTTTTTAGTAGTTTTTTGGCAAAATTGCAGGCTTTTTCTCGGGATTATTCTTGACTTTTTATCTTCTGTGCCATAAACTAGTGGGTGATATGAGGATTGTCAGATATGGAAGGAGGTGCTGTTATGAACTTAAACGTCAGAGAAATCGAATATATTCTTACTATCGCCAATGAAGGCAGCATCACAAAAGCGGCCCAGAAACTTTTCATCGCCCAGCCGTCTTTAAGCCAGGTTCTCAAGCGTGTGGAGGCAGAGCTGGGAGTATCCCTGTTTAACCGGGTTAAAAGCCGTCTGAAACTTACGCCTGAGGGTGAGGTGTTTGTAAGCTCCGGCCAGGAGATCATGGAGATCATCCGCAAGCTGGACGATAAATTTTCTGTGCTGTCCAACGCGGAGAGCGGAAAGCTGGTAGTGGGGGTTCCCTACCTTTTAGGAACTCTGGTCGCCTCCTGCATTCTGCCGATCTATCGGGAGCGCTTCCCCCAGATCGACCTGCAGCTGGTAGAATCCTCGTCCACAGAGCTGGAGCAGCTTCTCATGAGCGGCTCCATCGACATCTGTGTGATCCCGCTTCCCTTTAAATTCAACTCATTTCCCCATCGGATGTTTCTGCAGAGCAGAATGGTGCTCCTCTCCTCAAAAAGCAATGAAATCCAAACCGACAGCTACCGCAAATCTCCTGATGACCGCTTTCCCTATGTGGATATCACCAGGCTCAACGGAGCCCCTTTTATCATCGGCCATCAGGGACAGAGGATCCGCACTATCAATGAAGCCATTTTCAAAAAGGCTCACATCACCCCTCACATCGTCATGACCAGCCGCAATCAGGAGACGATCAAACGCATGGTTTCCAATGATGTGGGCTACACCTTTATCCCGGAGCACTATCTGGAGATCTTCGGCTCCTTCGATTATCTGGACTGCTATTATTTAGAACCGGAGGTGGATTTTTCCTGGCAGGTGGTCATCGCCTACTATGACGACAGCCATATCTCCACTGCCATGAAGCATTTTCTGGATATTACGGATGAATATTTCGAGAGACATTTTGGCTGAAACAAAAAAGGCATGGAATCAATCATTGCCATCCCATGCCTTTTAACATATCATCCATCGCTGTTCTCCATGGCCTGCTTAATCAAAACATTGATCCGCCCGTAGATCTCAAAGGCCTCCTCCTTCCACTGACTCCCGAAAGCCTGTCTCAGAACCGTATAGATAGACTTCACCAGAGCCGCCGAATCCTTATTGTCATAAGACTCCCTGATGATCTCATCCGTGATGGCCACGATGGTGTGGGCCGCCGGATTTCTCACCTGGCCGGACAGAGCCGCCCACCGGATCATCTCGTCCGCAGCCTGCCGGTACTTTTCATTGCCCGGCTGAGTGCTCAAAAACTTCACGATGTGGACGATGGAGAGGGCGTTCACCGGCTTGCCCCACTCAAATCTTCCCGACTTCTTGTCCGAAAACCGCTCATCCAGATATCCCTGGATCCCCGGGATCTTCCCGGTACATTTGTCTCTGTCCAGATACATGATGTGGGAATTTTTCAGACTTCTTCCCACGGTTACATCCTCCAGCCGCACCCTCATGCATTTCTCCATCAGATACCGGCCTGTGTACAGCGTCATGATCTCTAAGCGCATGGAAAAATCGTTGAGCTCGCCTCTGACCTGTTTGATGCGCATACTGTTGTAAAATTCTGTCAGCTGTGCGATGTCAGACCGCCGGATAGGATAAAGCTCCTCCTTCATGTCCAGTTTCACCGCCGTCTGCTCCGCCTCCTTGTGCTCCAGGTTCAGTCGTCTCCTGGCGTGCTCCAGGAGAAGGCCCGTCCTCTCGGAAAAGTTCTCCCGGTTCTCCTGATATAAGAGCAGCGCGCCGGAATAATCATAATTCTCAATGAGGGACTGAATCTGAAACTGTACCATAGGTCTCTTAAAATTCAGGAGCCGGGGAGCATGACACCGGGAAGGGCTTCCCTCCTCATTGTCCACATCCGTCTCAAACCATTCCTCGATGAGATCCCTTTTCGGGTTAAACATGGGAGCCTTGTTGGCAGACCGCTCCGGGGAGACCACCTGGATCGCCGTATAGTGTTCCGGGTCGGCTATGGCGATCATGCACAGCGCCGTCTCCAGCTGAGGGGTTCCCGAGGTGATGTTGATCAGAATCTCTTTTTCCGGATGCAGTTCCCGGATCCGGCTGCAGACAGACAGAAGGGTCAAGGCAAAGGCATCGTAGCTGTGGACGTCCTGGATTCCCGTATGGACGGTCTCCACCTGGCAGTCCGGATCCAGCAGACCGATGGCCTCCCTGTTGTGATGGTATTCATCCTCCTCCCCTGCAACCTCCTCGGACAGCAGAAGGATGGCCTTCTTTGGCCTGTAATGGCGGATAATATGGAGGATAGGGCCGTCGTGCTCTCCTCTTATGGGATCTGTCTTTCCCACTACGGTTAATAAAATACGCTCTCTCATGTGTGTTCCCTTTTATTTTCTCTTCTTTTGCAGATGACGCGGGCCACCTCTTCCGGCTCCAGCTCCTCCACAAGATCATCCAGGGCCATAAGGGCCATGTGAATCTTCCTGTAAAAAAATTTCTCATAAGACACCGTGAAACGCAGCCTGCCGTCCCCGGTCTTCTCCCCTGCACAGATGAAATTCCGAAAGACATCATAAACTCTTTCCACCGCCTCCTCGCCGTCGTCCCGCAGGACAAATGAGACAACGGCGTTTTTCAGATTCTCGTTATAGAATGCGATCTCGCTCAGCACTCCGTCCACCGGGTCCCCCATGAGCAGCTCCCAGACCCAGGCATCGTCTACGGCATCCAGGGCTTCCTCCACCTCCCGGCCTTTCCTGGGCTGCCAGAGCCGGCTGCACCCGTCGGTAAAACAGGACAGCAGAAAGGCCTCATAGGCATATTCGTCCCGGGACTCCCCGGCCACGGTTTTTACGTAATCAAAGACTTTGTGGAAAAATGCCGCCTCTTCCTCTCTGCCCTGGTTTTCGCACAGCTGCTGAAACCGGCGGTACTCTGCAAGGAAGTCTTTGGGCTTTTTCAGTTTTTTCCGGATACAGCGATTATAGTTGTCGCCGCCCCGGCTGTCCGTCTTCCACATACACTCCAGAAGTCTTTCCGCCCTCTCGTCAATCGTCTGCCTCCCCGCCGTCCCGCAGCGGATGCCGTAGGCCAGAACATGGTACAGTTTCTCCAGTCTGGAAAAGGAGTACTCCGCCCTGGCGATGCCGGTCCTGGTCTCGATCCTGCTGTAGGGGATGTTGACGGTCCTCATCTCGTCCAGCTGATAGCACATGACGTCCATAGGCTCCCTGCTGCCCCCGGCCAGGTGCCGCGTCACGTCATATTCCAGGGCGTAGGGAAGGATCCTGACCTGCTCTCTTTTGTACTCATACTGCAGAATCCGTCCCTGATACATGGCATCAAGAATCCGCCTGTACTTGGAACAGACTCTCCTGTCCAGGTCCTTCACCCGGCAGCGAAAGTCAAACCTGCTCCCGTCAAACCAGCTGCTGCCCGGGAAGTCTTCTCTCAGTTTCTCCCTGATCTTGTCCAGGCTCTCCTGCTCCAGAAAAATACTGCAGAAATGAGGATATTCCCTCAAAATAAAGTCCAGCCACCCCAGCTCCGTCCGGCGGGGAGGCAAAAGCCGGCCGCTCCCCTTCCTGATCCTGTCCCTGACTTCATCCATAAGAGCATCGGAATTGTAGACGCTCAGAAGAGACTCATGCTCTTTTATGTGCCCTTTCTGCCTTCTGACCGGCTCCGTCTTATGCCCATCGACCGGCTCTGCGGGAGAAACCATGGAGGCAAAGTCCCCGAAAGACCGGATGTACAGGAGAAATCCTAGGATGTCGCAACTATTTACGCGGTAGGTGACCAGGTCCGTCTTCCAGACTTCCGAGTCCGGATCATAGGGGGATCTCATGATCTTTTCCGTCTCCAGAGTCCTGACGCTTCCCGGGACAATACACGTCCCCCAGATCTCCTCTCTTCTGTTTTTCAGATATTCCGTATTGCTGTTGTAGTAAAACCGAACCTGAAAATCCCTGGTCTCCTGCTGCCGGCGCCCCATTGGCTCTGTTGGCTCCATGTTCCGCTTCCGCCCCGTCCTCACATGAACTCCGTCGAAAAGAGGCAGTTCTCTCACATGGTCCGGATCCGCTCTGCCGTCTGCCCACGATACTGCCTCCAGATAGAGATGTTCCTCCACCCCGGCCATGCCTTTATCTCTGTAAAACAGGCTTATAGGAACATACTCCTCCTCCTCGCGGATCACCGTCATCTTTTGATCCATGGCATAGAGACAGCGATACAGATATTCCTGCTCAAACTCAAAGTCCCCGGGCAGGTTTCTGACCATGATGTAGGACGGTCCCGGCTCACAATCCAGCCTTTTTAAAAAGTTTCCGCCCAGTACGGACAGGGGGGTGAAGCCCGAGAAAAACCGGATCATGTCAAGGAACCGATCACGTTCGGCATTCTTTTGCCCACTTTTTATCCCCCCGGCCGGGTCATCAAAAAGCTCCCGCCACATATTTTCCTTCAGACCTATGGAGCCTTTGCCCGCCTTCTCTTCTATGACATCCCCGTAGCAGTCCAGGACCTCTCTGTGAATCCGATTGTCTTTCCAGAATCCGAGCCTCTTCTTCTCCACCCCGTCCAACAGTTCCAGAAAGGTCTCCCTCTCCTCCCGGAACATACACAGCCTCCGGTAAGTACAGCTCCCTCCCTCCTCGTCCCTGCACAGACTGTAAGGCCCCTCCCCACAGTTCTCCATGTGCCTCCGAATCAGGTCGTCGCGAAATCCTCCGCAGCAGCCGCACAGATCCTGAAACCACCGGTTCTGCACCAGCCGGTAATGGTTCTGTTTTATGAGGAGCCGTCCGGACTTCTTCCCGCTTCCCGGGGCGTGGAGGCTCCAGGGGGTGCTGATGCTGTTCCCATACACAGGCTCCGAGATGATGTTGACCAGCTCCCGCACCCGCTGGCTGCTTTTTGACAGGAGAGCGCCGGTGAGACGGTCGTCCCAGTAAAAACCGTATTTGAAAATGTATTTCAGATTATTATAGTCAAACAGCAGGTCATAGAAGATCTTCGTGGGTTCTGTGATCGCTGCCGCGTATGTTTTCTTTGCCATGATCGGGTCTGCCTTTCTCTGTTTATGGTGTGCCGCAGCCGCAAAGGGCAGCTATTCCTCCATGCTCTGGGGAAAATATTCCTCCCTGTCATAATCGTGATGCATCCATAGGACAGAGACCTGCTCCTTCGCCGCAGCGTTGAGGACGCTGACAGCGGCGGAAGTAAGGCCCGACACATAAACAGCGATCTTTTTATGGCTGTAATCTCTCAAAACCTCCTCTGCCCGCTCCTCCTGCCACTGAAAATCAAATATCCTATCCTGGGGAATCGCATCAAAGATGCAGTTCTCCTCCGATCCCCAGTGGCGCCCCCTACACAGGTAGATGGCCTCCGCCTCCTCCTTGGCCCCTGTGCCGGCAGATGCCGGCCTCCACTTCAGTTCCTGACGGACATAGCGGTCCTTTTCCCGATCATAATGCCACAAAGCCAGAGAGATATCCAGTTTACGGGCCGCCCAAATCGCGGTCAGAGTCTCTATGGTCAGCCCGCCGTTTAAGTAGAGATCAACGGCTTCCCCTCTGTATGGGCTCAGTTTTTCACAGGCATATTCCCTCACGGCCTCCAGATCCTGAAATTCCTCCACCCCGGGGATGTCATAATAATCTGACGGGAAAAGATATCCGTCGCACTCCATTTTCCTTCGTTCTGTCAATGCCAGACGCATATGAAATCAAACTCCTTTTTCCTGTTTTTGCGGCTCCCGGATCCAGCGCGCTTCCTGCTGACAGGCCTGGTATGCGATCTCTTCGCAGAGAATCCTCTGCCCTTCCATGAAATCAAAGACAAAGGCGGGCTTATTATAAGCATCCACATGCATGACTCCTATGTAGGGATCCAGGCGGCACTGATCCATCATTTTCTTAATTTTAGCATACAAAATCCCATAAAGATAGTTTAATGCACAATGATAGACACCCTGGTGACATATACTTCCAGATTTGAAGCCTCATTGGACGAAGCGCAAAAATGGGCAAAATCTGTCGGGTATCGTGAAAACGACGTTAATGATATAGTCAAAACGGTTAGAAAGAAGAAACGAGTATGAGAATTGTAACAGACACAAATGTCTTGATTTCTGATGTGTTTTTTTGCGGGTTTCCAAGAGAAATTCCTAGTGCAGTTGTTGGTCAGCAGACAACCGCTTGTGCTACGACAGAAATGATTAACGAATACGAGGACCTTAATGTATCATTTGGCTCGAAACGAACATACTTCTCGCCTTTAGAACTTACTGCGGGAATCAAATTCAGATATGGAGAAATATAAACTTTAATACTTCCAGGATTCTTCTTTAAATGGTCATGGAGATCAGCTTTTTTAAAGCCATGGTTATTACATCCATCCACATTAAAGCCATGGTTATTACATCCATCCACATAAATCTCCGCAATTTCCTGTACGTCATTGGAATTGCCGCGACAGAATCGGCGGGGAAGAGGGCGGACCAATCAGCCTCAGCCGAAAAGGTCCGAGCACAGGGAACCCACGAAGCCGACGACGGACCCGATCAGGCCGCCAACAGCCGCACCGCCGGCTGCCGCAGGGCCGAGGACGGCGCTGACGCTGCCCCCGATGCTGGCTCCCACGGTTCCCGCTACGGTAGATGCCCCAGCTGCACGAACGATAGAATCACCGAAATCTGACATACGCATTTCCTCCCTGAATTTAAGAATCACGGTTGACTGACTGCTTACCGTCGGCTCTCCGGCCGACTCATGACTCCGCTAGCACAGCGGAGAGCCCACAAGACACAAAAGCCTCATAGGACAACAGCGACACTTACACCTTAATAACATATCCATTACCTCCTCGCCTTTCTATGGTTTTAGTATATCCTGGCTCCAGGTTTCCGTCAGCTGCATAAAGGGAAAAGATTCCTCTGTTTTGCTGCTTTTAACGGAGCTTCCTTTCGTCTTCTTTCTTCCCCGCCGAACAGGCGGGGAAAGGGGCGGACCAATCAGCCTCAGCCGAAAAGGTCCGAACACAGGGAACCCACGAAGCCGCCGACGGACCCGATCAGGCCGCCAATAGCCGCACCGCCGACTGACGCAGGACCGAAGACGGCGCTGACGCTGCCCCCGATACTGGCTCCCACGGTTCCCGCTACGGTAGATGCCCCAGCTGCACGAACGATAGAATCACCGAAATCTGACATACGCATTTCCTCCCTGAATTTAAAAATCACGGTTGACTGACTGCTTACCGTCGGCTCTCCGGCCGACTCATGACTCCGCTAGCACAGCGGAGAGCCCACAAGACACAGCGGCCTCATAGGACAACAGCGGCACTTACCATCTGATATCATATTCGTTGCCTCCTCGCCTTTCCATGGTCCCAGTATATCCTGTTTTCGGGTTCCTGACAGCTGCTTGAAGGGAAAAGATTCTGCTGTTTTGCTGCTATAAGCTTTGTCCCGGTTCGTCTTATTGTTGCCGATCAGCGGCTTCTTACTCCGATACCGGCTGTCAATGACGGTGAACATCTGCTCCATGACATACTCGATACTGCGCTCCACTCCTAAATCGTCAATGACAAGCAGGCTGTAATCGTCCAGGCTGGATATTTTTTCACCTCCAAAATAAACCTTTTTCAACTAACTCTGGAAAGATTCGACTTTTTAATCAAATTCACAGAAAATTTACATTTCAGGGCAAAAAAAACTGCCAACAAAAGTCAAGTACTTTTGAGCAGGTTTCAAAAATATTTCATCAATCTATTTTCGGGTACAACAAAGAGGCTGGCATTATCTCCTATCTCCAGCCTATACCATTCGATTTTACTTTCATTCTACTGATAAACTGCCATTACCCTTGCATAATAGATCCGCAGGAATTTATTCAAACCGGCAATCTTTGCATGTTTTTTACTTTTACCTTCTCTTTCCTTTTTCAAAATGTAGTTGTACACAGCGTCATCTTTCGGAGCAGGATGACTCTTAAGAACCCTCATCACCTCATATCCGACTTTCCTGAGCGTTGAGGAACCGCGTTTCGTTATCTTGCGTTTTGAACCAATAAACTGCCCAGACTCGTATGGCGGCGGGTCGATTCCAGCCCATGCTATGAGTGCTTTTGCACTGTGCAGCCTTCTTACATCGCCAATTTCTGCGATTAGCTTGACTGCAAGGACATCGCCAACCCCTCCCATTTCTCTGACTGTTGAATATTCGGGCAGGGACTTTGCAAGAACCTGCATTTGTGTTAAAATCAGGGACAGAGAGCCGTCTACGGCCCTCAATACTGATATTGCTTCCTGTACTAACATTTTGGTCGATGGAGTACTGGAAGACAGTGTGGGAATGCCACTTGAAGCTAATTCATAGACTGTTTCAGCCTTGGATCTGCTTCGGTGGTATTTCTTTTCCTTTGCCCAAACAAGATATTCGTCTGTGAATTCTTCAAGACCCATGGACATGATCAGATCAAAGTGCCGGAATCGCTCCACAAAATCGCTGAGCTTGTCCTTACCGTTTGCTTCATTCCAACTGTTAAACATCTTCTTGATGCCCGGCATCACATAATCCAGGATGTATGTCAACTCCTGCAAGGCTTTCACATGAAGTTCCATATAGTACCGATGTCTGCGGCCAAGAAGCTTGAGCTCCGCGTAGGTTTCTTCATCACCTTCATATCTCTGCAGCTTGAACCATTTCTCGATTCCATAGTTCGCAATCATCTTTGAATCAAGTTTATCGGTCTTTACCCCTCTGAGGCTGTTGTCCTTCGCATATTTCTTCATTGCAAACGGATTGATAACAGATACAAAATATCCTTTATCATGAAGGAATGTCAAAACAGGCAGATGATAAATGCCAGCAGCCTCCATTACAATTCGTATCTCTCCATCCAATTTTTCCAGCAGGTTGTGGAAACCTTCTAAATCTTTCTCCACATGCTGTATTCCAAAAGGACTGCACACGATTTCTCCGTATGGTTTCAGTATACAGACAGTGCTTTTCTCTTTTGAAACATCAATTCCTACGCTTATCGTCTTGAACCTCCTATGACTGTTGTTAATAATTGTTCCAGCCGCACTTATTACCAGCCAGTTTAGTTGGTTACGCGGGAGCGAGTCCCTACCTGCTTAATCGAATGCTTATAATAAGGGGTTGGTTAACGGTTTTTTTGACGGATGCGATGATCCAAATAAGCCCTCGTCAGACCAATTACTCCCCTATATTATAATAAAATAAGTGCAGATGTCAGAGTTAATTCCCCTCTAACAGCTACACTTTTATGGTACTAAATAAGGCCAGGAACCTGTTTTTAGATTCCCGGCCTACGGTTTTGCTTTATTCTGTCCGCTCTGCTTTCAATTTTTTCACTTCGTCAAGAGGAAGTCCTTCATATTCCGCAATTTTTTCAAGTGTCAGAATTCCATCTGCAAACATTATTTTAGCAGAATTTATTGCCCATTCTTTTACACCCTCTTGTAAAGATTATTTTCTAATATCCTCCATGACTT
>JAAWBS010000026.1 GCA_022792815.1 Hungatella sp. | reverse complement strand
GATTGAAATTCCGCTACAAGAGGATATCGAAATAAGACAATTCGTCGAGGCCCGCGAGGGCCTTGTGGATTGAAATTCCGCTACAAGAGGATATCGAAATAAGACAATTCGTCGAGGCCCGCGAGGGCCTTGTGGATTGAAATCTGTCTTTATGCGCATATGCCATAAAGAAATGGTACGTCGAGGCCCGCGAGGGCCTTGTGGATTGAAATGACGGAAAGAGAAGAATGCTCAATCATTGCTTCGTGTCGAGGCCCGCGAGGGCCTTGTGGATTGAAATACCAATAGCGATGGGGTAATGTATGTAGGGTCTATGTCGAGGCCCGCGAGGGCCTTGTGGATTGAAATGTATAGGGCGTCCACTGGAGCAGACCGTAACCCGTCGAGGCCCGCGAGGGCCTTGTGGATTGAAATATGTACTCTGTATAATAATCAACTTGAGCTTCATGTCGAGGCCCGTGAGGTCCTTGTGGATTGAAATCAAACCAGGGAAAAGAATCAGCAGGCTGGAGGTTTATAGGGCAGTTGTCCAAAAGGATGACTGCCCCGCGGCTTTGGTGAGAGTCCGCTTTAGGACTCAGCCCCCTGGCTGCCCCGTGCCAATTCTTCATAACTCTCCCTCAGCACCTGGCAGGACTGCCCCAACCTTCCTGTCTCCTCCTCGGTGAGAGACAAGGTCAGCACCCGCTGAATCCCATTCTTATTGACAATACAAGGAACTCCGCAGAACACGTCGGTCTGGCCATACTCCCCCTTCAACATGGCGGAGACCGTGTGGACGCTGTTCTCATCCCCTAGGATGGCTCTGGTGATTCTGGTCATGGCCATACCGATGCCGTAGTAGGTGGCATTTTTTGCTTCAATGATCTTGTAGGCAGCGCCCTGAACTTCTTTTTCGATCTCACCCAGCCGATCACGGTCGATCTCCGGGTTTTCCTCACAGATCTCAGTAATACATTTGGTGGCCACCTGAGCCTGGCTCCAGGGGACAAACTCGCTGTCACCGTGTTCTCCCATGACGTAGGCATGGACGTTTCTCGGATCCACCCGCAGATACTCTCCAAGAAGATACCGAAGCCGGGCAGTGTCCAGTGCCGTGCCGGTGCCAAGAACTTTTCTGGGGTTAAATCCCGAGAGCATGTAGGTGATCTTCGTCATAATATCTACTGGGTTTGTGGCCACCAGAAAGATCCCGTCAAACCCTGAAGAGGTCACAGGATCCACGATGGAACGAAAGACCTTGGCGTTCCTCTGGAGAAGAGCCAGGCGGGTCTCCCCCGGCCTCTGGGCCACACCGGCGCAGATCACCACAATATCCGCGTCCCCGCAGTCTGCGTATTCTCCTGCGTAGATTTTCATGTTGGCGGCGGAGAAGGCTAGGCCGTGATTTAAGTCCATGGCCTCGCCCTCCGCCCGTTTTTTGTCCAGATCAATCAGTACCAGCTCATCGCAGACGTTCTGATTTAACAGAGAGTAGGCATAACTCATGCCCACCATTCCCGTGCCCACCAGAACCACTTTTCTCTTATCAGTTACCATAATCAGACCTCTTTTCTGTATTTTTATATCCTTTTGGACATGGATTTTTCCGCCCATCTCCCAGATGGCTTATAGCAAACGGCAAATGGACTTGTCGTTTCTCCTGGAGCGTGTATGAACTTTCCTTTCTGCCACCTTCAAGCCCTGCCTTGTGGTATATTTGACTCTCATTCAGTCAGCGTACCCTACCCGACTATGCCTTCTTCATTCGGTCAAAATTCCCACGAACTGCGACTCACCGCTGCCGGAAAGCAATGTTCAGACATGCTCTAGTATTCCGAATTTGAAGAAAAATATGAATGAAGAAAGGCGGAACGTAAATGTTCGTACAGTGGGTCAGAGGCGGCGGAGGAGAATGGGAGGAAATCACCCAGCCTTGTGTCCGGTGGTAAACTGTGATATGATAGGATACAGAGAGCGGTGCAGGGTTAAGTGTTTATACTCAAAGGGCCCCCCAATACAGACTCCTTCGGAGTGAGGACGCTTTGTGCCGCAAGGTATACCCCAAGGGGCCCCCATAATGGAGACTCCTTCGGAGTGGGGGTGCTTTGCGCCATAAGGTATAGGCAATTACGAAAGTTGAGGTTGAGAGAATATTCAGCCAAGTTTTGAGTTTCGTAAATGCCGAATAAACTTAATACAGAAAAAGGAGACGACTTTCCATGTTAGAGACAGGAATAAAAGCGCCGGCATTTTCCCTGCCGGACCAGAACGGACAGATTCACACATTAGAAGAGTACAAAGGCAAAAAAGTGGTCCTGTATTTTTACCCTAAGGACAATACCCCGGGTTGTACGAAACAGGCGTGCAGTTTTGGGGAGTTGTACCCTCAGTTTCAGGAAAAGGGAGCCGTGGTTCTCGGCGTCAGCAAAGACAGCGTTGCTTCTCACAAAAAGTTCGAAGAAAAGTACGGGCTCCCTTTTACTCTGCTGTCTGATTCAGAGCTTGCCTGTATCCAGGCCTATGACGTGTGGCAGGAGAAGAAAAATTACGGAAAAGTGTCCATGGGAGTGGTGCGGACCACCTATCTCATCGATGAGAACGGTATGATCGTGAAGGCCTTTGGCAAAGTGAAAGCAGCCGATAACCCGGCCCAGATGCTTATGGAGCTGAAGGAATCATGAAAATCATCATCTCTCCGGCCAAGAAGATGAATACGGACACAGATTCCTTTGACATCAGCGGTCTGCCGGAATTTCTGGGAGACACCGAGATTCTCAAAAATGAGATCCGGAGGCTGTCTCTGTCGGAGGCGAAAGCGCTGTGGAAGTGCAACGATAAGCTGGCTCTGTTAAACTACGAGCGGTTTCAGACCATGGACTTAACGAGGAATCTGACTCCGGCTATTATGGCCTACGAGGGACTTCAGTATCAGCACATGGCCCCGGCGGTGCTGACCAGAGAGGCTCTTTCCTACATAGGAGACCATCTCTGCATCCTGTCCGGATTCTACGGTCTCTTAAAGCCTTTTGACGGAGTGACCCCCTACCGGCTGGAGATGCAGGCGAAGCTTGCGCTGAGAGGATGCAAAGATCTGTATGACTTCTGGGGGGATCGGCTGTATAAGAAACTGAGGGATCTCCACGAGAAGACAGGAGACTCTGACCGAGTCGTCATCAATCTGGCGTCAAAAGAATACTCCAGGTGTATCGAGAGATACATTACCTGCGGCGATCGCTTGATCACTGTGGAATTCGGGGAGACAGCGGACAAAAAAGTGAAGCAGAAAGGAACTTTGGCGAAGATGGCCAGAGGGGAGATGGTGCGGTTTCTGGCGGAGAATCAGATCGGGAGACCGGAGGACATGAGAGAGTTTCATCAGCTGGGATTTGCCTTTTCTGAGGAATTGTCAGAAGATGAGAGATATGTGTTTATCAGGAAAGGATAAATTGACCATTTTGCGGAAGTGAGGAGAGATGTTATGCCCAAAGTCGTTATTCATAAGCTGGGTCCTGTAGAGTATTGTGCGTTAGAGATCAACGATTTTACTGTGTTTACCGGCCCTCAGGCATCAGGGAAAAGTACAGTAGCTAAGAGTATATTTTTCTTTAAGAACATAAAAAATATTATATTTGAGCAGTTTAAGAAAAAATGTTTGCTGAATAATCTGATGACAGAGGAATCCATTAATCTTTCTTTTAAAAAGCGTATAGAGAGAGAAATACGTTCTAATTTTCTTCAGATTTTTGGGACCACATGGCATATGGACACAGCGATGAGTCTTGAATATTGCTACAGTGCTACCATATATGTTCAGGTTTCCCTGAAAACGGGATTTGAGTCTCCAAACTATATTTGGCTTGAATTCAGTCAGAATTTAAAGGCTTTTATCCGGAAACTGGAAATGATGACGCAGAGTGAAGAGGCAGTTCATGATGATCAGTTTTTGCTTTTGGTTAAAGAGAGGATCAATCAATTTTTTGACGATGAAGCAGAGATCGTATTTGTGCCGGCCGGGCGTAGCATGATCACTTTATTGAGCACGCAATTAAATTATCTTTACAGTTCTATGGACGACACCCAGAAGAAAAATCTGGATTATTGTACCCAGAGTTATCTGGAACGAATCCTGCGGTTAAAGCCAGAGTTTTCTTTGAGCGCTGATCAGATGATTCAAAATACAATCCATTTGACAGACAGAAGGATTAACAAAACACTGCTTTTTTCTGCCGCAGAATTAATGAGAAAAATCTTGAAGGGAGAATATCGGTATGTAGACGGGGAAGAGCGACTGCAGCTTTCGTCAGATCAATATATAAAGATCAATTTCTCATCATCAGGGCAGCAAGAAGTTGTCTGGATATTAAACGTGATCTTTTACTATCTTCTCAATAACAGGAAGACCTATTTTATCATCGAGGAACCGGAATCACACTTGTTCCCTAATGCCCAGAAACTGATAGCGGAATTTATATCTTTGGCTCAAAATGGCGGAAAGAACCAGATCTTTATCACGACCCACAGTCCTTACATTTTAGGTGCGATCAACAATCTGCTCTATGCTGACAGAATTTCCGGGCTTGCAGGTTCCTCAGAGCTTGCTCAGATAGTATCTTCAGATAAATGGATGAGATTTTCGGCGCTTTCCGCATATTTTATAGACAGAGGGAGGGTGGTGCCATGTACAGACGATGAATTCGGCTCCATCGAAAACGAGGTTATCGACGGGGCTTCCGTTGATATCAACAGCGATTATGAGAAAATGGTCCTCTTGAAAGAAAAGTATTTGTCTGGGGGAGGAATATAGTATGGTACTTATTTCGGATAAGTCTCGCTGTGAAGTACATCAGAAAATCATAGTCTCCAAAGATCAAAAGAGTTCGAGGAAACACTGTGCTCATAATCCCCGGCAAATGTACAGTGTGAGGCATTACAGGCTCGATGGAGAACTCGTATCTCAGCAGACATGTTGCGATTTTCTCCTGATAAATGACACTGCGAAAAAGGCATATTTTATAGAATTAAAAGGCCGCCATATTGAAGAGGCAATTCCTCAGCTGGAGTCGGGCTACGATCTGTTTCGGTCAGAACTTGCGGGGTATGAGTTCTATTTTAGGATCGTATCAAGTAAGGTCCGTACACTGAGTCTGCAGGATAATGTATTCAGAAGGTTCCGGGACAAATGGGGAAGCCGTCTGAAGTATAAGACGGAAATCTTGGAGGAAACCCTTTAAACCGGTCGACAAATCCCCCAGTTCATGGCATAATAAAAAAAGAGGCAAAAGGAGAGTTAGATTATGAGCAGATACAAACGTATTTTTACTATTGTCATCGATTCCCTCGGAATCGGCGCCATGCCCAATGCGGCAGACTATGACGATGAGGGGACAGATACTCTGGGACATATAGACGACCATATGGATCCCTTTCGCATCCCCAATCTTGCCCGGATGGGCCTGGCCAATCTTCATCCATTAAAGCATGTAGACCCGGTTGCAGAGCCCCTGGGATACTGCGGAAAGCTTCTGGAAGCCAGTGTGGGGAAGGATACCATGACCGGTCACTGGGAGATGATGGGACTTCATATCACCAAGCCGTTTCAGACTTTTACGGAAACCGGATTCCCGAAAGAACTTCTGGACGAGCTGTCGGCGAGGACCGGCCGCAAGATCGTAGGCAACAAGTCGGCCAGCGGCACGGAGATTCTGGACGAGCTGGCAGAGCATGAGATCGCCACAGGGGATATGATCGTCTACACCTCTGCGGACTCGGTGCTCCAGATCTGCGGCAATGAGGAGACCTTCGGCCTCGCGGAGCTGTACCGGTGCTGTGAGATCGCCAGAGAGCTGACCATGAGGGATGAGTGGAAGGTGGGACGGGTCATCGCCAGACCCTATGTGGGAAAGAAGAGAGGGGAGTTCAAGCGCACGGCCAACCGCCATGATTACGCCCTAAAGCCCTACGGAAAGACCACTCTGGATGCCTTAAAGGAGGCTGGCTATGACGTGATCAGCGTCGGCAAGATCCGGGACATCTTCGACGGAGAGGGGATCACGGAGAGCTACAAGTCCAAGAGCAGTGTTCACGGGATGGAGCAGACCATCGAGCTGGCGGACAAGGAGTTCGAAGGCCTGTGCTTTGTGAACCTGGTGGATTTCGACGCTCTGTGGGGCCACAGGAGAAACCCTGTGGGATACGGCCAGGAGCTGGAGCGGTTCGACGAGAAGCTGGGTGTGCTTCTCGGAAAGCTGAGAGACGATGATCTGCTGATCATCACGGCTGACCACGGCAATGACCCCACCTACAAGGGAACCGACCACACCAAGGAGAAGGTGCCGTTTCTCGCCTATTCCCCGTCCATGAAGGGCCATGGCCAGCTGCCGGACCGAGACACCTTTGCCGTCATCGGCGCAACCATCGCCCATAATTTCGGCGTGGATATGCCGGAGGGAACCATCGGGACTTCGATTTTAGAGGAATTGGACTCATGAGTTTAAAAACGGCAAAAGCCGCCTGCGGGAATCGCGGGCGGCTTTTTTGCGCACTTTAATCTGATAACGAGTTAGACGATTATCAGGGAGAATGAGGAGGAGAACCATTATGAAACAGCTTGACCATGTGAGAAGGATTCTGTGGATCCTTGCCGGAAACACGGCTTACGCCCTGGCGGTGACCATGTTTATCCTGCCAAACGGCCTGATCACAGGCGGCACCACAGGCCTGGCCCTGTTCTTTTACCACCAGATGGGGCTGCCCATCCAGGCGTTTGTGACCGTGTTTAATGTGGCTATGTTTTTGCTGGGAGCCGTGGTGCTGGGCAGAACCTTTGCGCTGACTACCATCATCAGCACCTTTTACTATCCATTGATCCTCTCCGTGTTTCAGAAGATCCCGGCCCTGGGGAAGGTGACTGATGACAATCTGCTGGCAGTGATTTTTGCCGGACTTCTCATCGGAGGGGGCATCGGTGTGGTCATCCGGGCAGGGGCTTCCACAGGGGGAATGGATATCCCTCCGCTGGTGCTTCACAAAAAACTGGGGCTTCCCGTCTCCGGCACTATGAACACCATGGATACGGCTATTTTGCTTCTGCAGATCGTATTTTCCGATAAGGAAAAAGTGCTTTACGGTATTTTGCTGGTTCTGATCTACACGTCGGTGCTGAATAAGGTCCTTCTCTTAGGCCAGGCCAAGATGCAGGTGAAGATTGTGACGGAGCGCTATGAGGAAGTCAATCAGGCCATAGCCAGCGAGCTGGACCGGGGGGTAACCTTATTTCATTCCAGGACCGGTCATCTGAAAAAAGACGGATATGTGGTCATGACCGTGGTCAGTCACAGGGAGCTGGTACAGTTAAACCACTTGATTCAAACCATAGATCCCCAGGCATTTATCGTGATTCATCAGGTCAACGAGGTGCGGGGAAGAGGGTTTACCCTGGTAAAAAAATACAACTGAACATATTTATGGCAGGTTTAGGGATATGTATAGAAAAAACCGCTTTGGACATAGTAACATTAAAAACCAAAGTGGAAAGGAAACAAGAAGATGCAGAAAGGAAAATCCAGTATCGAGTTTGAGGCTCCTCCCGTCATCAGCAGTTCTGCCTGCGTGGCCGGGAAGAAGGAAGGGGAAGGTCCCCTTGGTCCCCTGATCGACGTGGTGGAGCAGGACGAGATGTTCGGCACGGAGACCTGGGAACAGGCCGAGTCGGCCATGCAGAAACAGGCGGCGGATCTGGCTCTGGAGAAGGGGGATATCCGCAGACAGGAGATCCGATATCTCTTTGCCGGCGATCTGCTGGGACAGCTGATCGCCACATCCTTCGGCACGGTGGACATGGAGATTCCCCTCTTTGGCCTCTACGGGGCCTGTTCCACCATCGGAGAGGCTCTGACCCTAAGTGCCATGACGGTTCACGGCGGATACGGAGACCGGGTGCTGGCCGTGTCCTCCAGCCATTTTGCCACGGCGGAGAAGCAGTTTCGGTTTCCCCTGGCTTACGGGAATCAGCGGCCGTTTTCTTCTACCTGGACGGTCACAGGTGCAGGTGCTTTCGTGGTGTCTGACAGCAGGAAGGATGCCGGCGGCGGTTCTGCCAAGATCACCGGTGTGACGCCGGGGAAAATCGTGGATTTCGGCAGCAGGGATTCCATGAATATGGGAGCCGCCATGGCCCCTGCGGCCTACGGAACCATCCGCCAGAATTTTCAGGATTTCGGGGTAGATGAGACCCATTATGACAGGATCATCACCGGGGATCTGGGGGAGGTTGGCAGCAAGATCCTGCTGGACATGATGAGACAGTCGGGAAGTGACCTGACTGGGATTCATATGGACTGCGGGATGGAGATCTTCGAGAAGGAGACACAGGATACCCACGCAGGAGGAAGCGGCTGCGGCTGTGCGGCGGTGACGCTGTGCGCCATGGTTCTTCCGAGAATCCGGTCAGGGGAGTGGAAGCGGGTGCTGTTTTTGCCCACAGGAGCCCTTCTCTCCACCGTGAGTTTCAACGAGGGACAGAGCATTCCGGGGATCTGCCACGGGGTTGTTCTGGAACAGATCTGAAGATGGCCATAGGCCGGATTAGGAGGAGAAACAATATGGACTATGTGAAAGCATTTATCATCGGAGGGATCATCTGCGGCCTGGCGCAGATCCTTTTGGACAAGACGAAAATGATGCCGGGAAGAGTCATGGTGACCCTGGTGGTTCTGGGAAGTATCCTGGGGTTTATGGGACTCTATGAGCCCTTCGCTGAATGGGCCGGAGCTGGCGCCACGGTACCGCTCCTCGGCTTCGGAAACACCCTGTGGAAAGGGGTGATGGAGGGGGTTGACAGCGACGGTTTTTTGGGCGTGTTCAAAGGCGGTTTTACGGCCAGCGGGGCAGGAATCTGCGGCGCCTTGGTGTTCGGATATCTGGGAGCCCAGATGTTCAAGCCGAAGATGAAAGGTTAGATGAAAAAAAGAGATTGTCAGGTGCCCTGGCGGGTTCTGACAATCTCTTTTTCGTCAGCCGTTTGGTCCGGTATACTCGGGAGACGGGAGTAGGCTGCCGGAAGGCGATGTGGGTACATATCCGGGGCCATAGGCGGGACCGTAGCCGGGCCCTATGGGATAGGAAGGGCTCTCCTCGGTCTCCTCAGGCAGAATGGTGGCCGCCTCCAGATGGATGGGACATGTTCCGGGCAGAGAGAATACGGAGTCATCGGTCTCTCCGGTCTCCCCGGCGGGGATGGACATGAACACGCCGGTTATCCGCTCCGGACAGAATTCTGTGGGAAGCATACGGGATTCCGCACAGACCGCTGCCGCTATATGGTTGTTGCAGACCTCTGTGGGAACGGTGCCTTTGGCAAAATATTCGGTGTAGACGGCACTGCCTCTCGGATCCCCGCTGCACACTCCCGCCGCCGCCAGCTTTCCGGACTTCCTGCAGATCTGAGCGGTCTCTACGCTGTCGGGAACAGTAAATCCCGGATCCTGGAACCCTTCATGGACTCTGGTCATGATCTTGCGCCAGATATCCTTGTGATGGGAGGTCTCCCCGCTTCCGGACGACAGCTTCTGGTTCCGGTCAAAGCCTACCCACACTCCAGCCGTGTAGTAGGGGGTGTATCCCACGAACCACACATCGTTGTTGCTGGTGGTGGTGCCGCTTTTTCCGGCACAGGACATGCCGGAGATCTTGGCCCTGGTGCTGGTGGAGGAGGGACCGGAGCCTGCCCTGGAAAACTTTCGGTTGCCCACCATGGAGTCCGCCATGGCGTCGGTCAGGAGAAAAGCGGTGGAGTCCTTTAAGACCCTGTGTGTCTCCGGCTCCATGCTGATCAGAACCTTGCCGTTGCGGTCCAGGATCTGGGTGAAAAAGATCGGCTTGGTATACATACCGCTGTTGGCGATGGCGGCATAAGCCGCGGTCAGCTCTAAGTTGGTCACTCCCTTGGTCAGGCCGCCCAGAGCGGAGGCTGGGTTGTAATCCGTGTCGGTCAGGGTGGTGATGCCGAAATTCTGAGCATATTCGATGCCCAGCTGAGGGGAGACGGTGTCCATAAAGCACCGCACCGCCACAATATTCATGGAATAGACGATGCCGTCCCGGATGCTGGAGTAGCCCTGATAGCCGCTGGAATACCAGTTGCGGAAGGGCTTGCTGCCTATGGAGTAGGGCGCATCGTAGTACACGGTTCCCAACGTGGCTCCCTTGGTGTCGATGGCAGGGGCAAAGGCAGTGATGACCTTGAACGTGGAGCCCGGCTGTCTGGGCACGCCTGTGGCACGGTTTAAGGTGAGGCTGGCGGTCTTTGGTCCCCGCCCGCCGCTGATGGCTTTCACCTGACCGGTGGCCTGATCCATAAGCACAAAGGAAATCTGAGGCTGCAGGGTGGTGGTAAGGCTTTCTCCGATGACGGTGTCCCCGTCCTGGAGGATGTAGGCCTTATAGTTTTCCGCATCCTGCCTGGCCTCGTCCTCTGTCTGGTAGAGGGCATCAAAATCGATGTCTCCCAGGACCTGCTTGTGCCAGGCCTTCAGGTTCTCCTGAGAAAAATGGGTGGTGTTTCCGTCCCTGTGAGTGATCGACAGGCGATACTCCATGGAATACTGAACCGTGGGATAGTTGTCAGGATTATTGATCTCTTCGTCTACGATGGCCTGCAGCGCAGGGTCCTGGGTGGTGATGATCTGTAGTCCTCCGCTGTAGAGCAGATTGTGGGCCTGATTGTAGGAATAGCCCAGTTTGTCCACCAGAACCTCCATGACCTGTCCCACCAGCTCATCCGTAAAATAACTGTAGGGAGTGGAAGTCTCGGTTATGGAGTCCACGGTCTGGATTCTGGCATACACATCGTCCGCCAAGGCCTCCTCCTGCTCTTCTTTTGTGATGTAGCCCTGTTCAAACATATATTGGAGAATCACCTTCCGCTTTTCCTCGTTTTTTTCCTTTCCGGAAATGGGGTTCAGCTTGGAGGGATTCTGGGTGATGCCCGCGATCACCGCACACTCGGACAGAGTCAGGTCAGTGACCTCCTTGTCAAAATATCGTCTCGCAGCCACTTTTACCCCGAGGCAGTCCTTGCCCAGGTTGATGGTATTGAGATAGTTGGTTAAGACCATCTCTTTGCTCATGGTCTTGCTCAGCTGTACGGCCAGATACTGTTCCTGAAACTTTCGCTCCAGCTGTTCCCCGAAGCTCTGTTCCCGGCCGCCGTTAAAGACGTTGTTCTTGATCAGCTGCTGAGTCAGAGTGCTGCCGCCTCCGGCGGAGCGGTCGCCGGTAAGCACACCTTTGACGGCGCGGACGATGGAGCGGGGGTCGATGCCGTTGTGATCCCAGAACCGGGAATCCTCAATGGCCACAAAGGCGTCGATTAAGTCCTGGGGAAGTTCTTCGTAGGTGACAGGATCCCGGTTGGAGCCGGCGGTTACCAGGGTGTCTGTCAGATTGCCGGCACTGTCGTACACAGTGGTGGCAAATCCCTGAGGGACGATGCTCTCGATATTGATCTCAGGTGCGCTGTCAATGATGCCTTTTATCATGCCTACGCCGATGCTGGCGCCCACCATGATGATCATGATGGTCAGGATCAGCAGAGTCTTGAAGAAGCCCAGAAAGATCTTGCTGGCATATCTGTGGGTATTGGAAGCCGAATCCTTCAGCTTTTTCTCTGTAGCTTTTTTCCCATAATTCATAGCTGTCCTCCTTCACCGCTACATTATAGCAAAATTTCCCATGCAATTCAATAGAAGGGATGGGCATCCTTGAAAAAGCATAAACAACAGTTGTGGGAACGGCCGATTTATATTATGATAATACCAGAGGGGAAAAGTCTGAAATCTCAAATTCTTTCCGGAGGAGATTTACCTATGACAGAGAAATATAAAATTTTGTGGGAGGGCGGCAGCGGGGAGTTGGTGGAGAAAAAGTCCCGGTTTATTGCCCAGACGGTCCCGGCAGAGTCGGAGGAGGAAGCTCTTGCTTTTGTTGAGAAGGTGCGGAAGCACTACTGGGATGCCAGGCATCACTGTTTTGCTTATGTGATCGGGGAGAGAAACCAGATACAGAGGTGCAGTGATGACGGGGAGCCCAGCCAGACAGCGGGACGTCCTATGCTGGACGTGCTTTTGGGGGAGGAGGTTCACAACATCTGTGTGGTGGTAACCCGATATTTCGGGGGGACGCTTCTGGGGACAGGAGGCCTGGTGAGAGCCTATTCCGGGGCTGTGCAGGAGGGATTAAAAAACAGCACGATCGTGGAGAAATGTCCGGGCAGACAGATCCAAATTACCACCGACTATACAGGAATTGGAAAGATTCAGTACATTCTGGGACAGAATAAAATTCCCGTTCTGGACAGCAAGTATACCGATCAGGTGGAGGTTTCAGTGATGGCGCCTTTGGAGAGGGAACAGCAGCTTAAGGAAAAGATCACGGAGGCCACCTGCGGCCGAGCCCGGCTTTCCTGGGGGGAGCCGGTGTATTATGGGATTCTGGACGGGGAGATTCTGGTGTTTTGAACCGCTGTTTTTGTTCCGAAATTCCTTGCATTTCTTTTCACATAATGCTATAGTAGAATATCGTTAAGGAAACGGGGGAATCCTGCCAGGCAGGATTCTTATTTTAAGAGAAAGTGTAACGAGTATGAAGATGAAGAGAGAAGACGTAAGAAACATTGCGATTATCGCCCATGTCGACCACGGCAAGACGACCCTGGTGGACGGGCTTCTGCGGCAGAGCGGTGTATTTCGGGCGAACCAGGAGGTAGCGGAGCGGGTCATGGACTCCAACGATATCGAGAGGGAGCGGGGGATCACCATTCTGTCCAAGAACACGGCGGTGTTTTATAAGGACACCAAGATCAACATTATCGATACCCCGGGACACGCAGATTTCGGAGGCGAGGTGGAGCGAGTTTTAAAGATGGTAAACGGCGTGATTCTCATGGTGGATGCCTATGAGGGCGCCATGCCGCAGACGAAATTCGTGCTGAGAAAGGCCCTGGAGCTGGACCTGTCCGTGATCGTGTGTATCAACAAGATCGACCGCCCCGAGGCTCGTCCCGAGGAGGTAGTGGACGAGATTTTAGAGCTTCTCATGGATCTGGACGCCTCCGACGATCAGCTGGACTGTCC
Source organism: Hungatella sp. (assembly GCA_022792815.1). Classification (GTDB taxonomy): domain Bacteria; phylum Bacillota; class Clostridia; order Lachnospirales; family Lachnospiraceae; genus UBA3402. The sequence goes on along the minus strand of JAAWBS010000026.1, from coordinate 95,306 downwards.
CTTTTTATACGCATCAGCCAGAGAGGGATACGCCAAAAGGAATCTGGATGATCCCGAGGTGGATATGGGGCCTCTGTTTGAGACCATCATCGAGCATATCCCGGCGCCGGAGGGAGACCCGGAGGCCGGAACTCAGGTTCTCATCAGCACCATCGATTATAATGAATACGTAGGCCGCATCGGTGTGGGCAAGGTGGACAACGGCAGGATCCGGGTGGGGCAGGAGTGCGCCATCGTAAACCATCACGACCCGGGAGCCATGAGGAGGGTGAAGATCGGCAAGCTCTACGAGTTCGACGGATTAAACAAGGTGGATGTGCAGGAGGCGAACATCGGTTCCATCGTGGCTATCTCCGGCATCACGGATCTTCATATCGGAGATACGCTCTGTGATCCGGAGAAGCCGGAGGCCATCCCCTTCCAGAAGATCTCCGAGCCCACCATCGCCATGAACTTTATGGTCAACGACAGCCCCTTAGCAGGGCAAGAGGGCAAATATGTGACCTCCAGGCATCTGAGGGACAGGCTGTTTCGGGAGCTGAATACGGATGTGAGCCTAAGAGTGGAGGAGACGGATTCTCCGGACTGCTTTAAGGTGTCAGGCCGCGGGGAGCTGCACCTGTCCGTGCTGATTGAGAATATGCGCCGGGAGGGGTATGAGTTTGCGGTGAGTAAGGCAGAGGTGCTCTACAAGTACAACGAGAGAAACCAGAAGCTGGAGCCTATGGAACTGGCCTACATCGACGTGCCGGAGGAATTTTGCGGCGCGGTGATCCAGAAGCTGACCTCCAGAAAAGGGGAGCTTCAGGGCATGAGCCCTGCCAACGGCGGCTACAGCAGACTGGAATTTGCCATACCGGCCAGAGGGTTGATCGGATACCGGGGAGAGTTTATGACAGATACCAAGGGAAACGGCATCATGAACACCATTTTTGAGGACTACGCGCCCTACAAGGGGGATTTGAGCTACCGAAAGACCGGTTCTCTCATCGCCTATGAGAGCGGGGAATCCGTCACCTACGGCCTTTTCAGCGCCCAGGAGAGAGGTGCGCTGTTCATCGGGCCCGGTGTCAAGGTGTACGCCGGCATGGTAGTTGGCCAGAATCCCAAGGCAGAAGATATTGAGATCAATGTGTGTAAGACCAAGAAACTGACCAACACCCGTTCTTCCAACGCTGACGAGGCATTGAAACTGACTCCGCCCAAGGACATGAGTCTGGAACAGTGTCTGGACTTTATCGACACCGATGAGCTTTTGGAGGTGACCCCGGATCATCTGCGGATTCGCAAGAGGATTCTGGACCCAACCTTAAGAAAAAGGGCCTCTTTTAAGAAAAATCAGTAGGACCGGTACAAAAAAGCGGACTTGCGGGAGGGTCCGCTTTTTTGTCGAAATTTTCCGACCTTTTTTAATCATGGATTGTTTTTCAGAAGCATATATTTATTATTAGCTACAAGGCAAAAAACTAATAAGGAATCGAAGAGGAGAAATACTATGTCAGAAAAAGCCATTGAAAACAACAAGGTTACGGTGATCGGAAAAGTGGTATCGGGGTTTACCTTCAGCCATGAGGTGTTCGGTGAGGGATTCTATGTAGTGGACCTGGAAGTCAGCCGTCTAAGTGAGCAGTCGGATATCATTCCGCTAATGATCTCGGAGCGTCTTCTGGACGTGGGACAGGATTACATAGGCTCCACTGTGGAAGCCACAGGCCAGTTTCGGTCCTATAACCGCCATGAAGGGACGAAAAACCGGCTGGTGCTCTCGGTTTTTGTGAGAGAGATCAATTTTATGGAGGAATTTACAGATTATACCAAGACAAATCAGATCTTTCTGGACGGATATATCTGTAAGATTCCCATCTATCGGAAGACACCTTTGGGGAGAGAAATTGCGGATATTCTTCTTGCAGTCAACCGCCCGTATGGAAAATCAGACTATATTCCGTGCATCGCGTGGGGCAGGAATGCCAGGTATGCCGCCGGCTTTGAGGTAGGCGCCCGAGTGCGGGTCTGGGGGAGAGTCCAGAGCCGGGAATACACCAAGAAGTTAAGTGACAGCGAGTGCGAGAAGCGGACAGCTTATGAAGTCTCCGTCAGCAAACTGGAGTTCGGCGAGTAGCCCAAACAGGGTCTGCGGGCAAAAAAATCCCGGCAAACCTTGCAAAATCTAAAAATTTATGCTACGATATGCGGACAATCCACTTTCTGAAAAGATGGTGGAAACGGCCTGAATGGCCGTGTGCTGAGGTTACCGCACAAGGCATGAGTCCGACGGGAAAGGCCGCAGGATGTGCCGGAAGACAATGAGGTGCAAAAGAATGAAATGTGGTAGAGTGGAAGTAATCTGCGGAAACGGGCTGGGCAAGACCGCGCTGGCTGTGGGGAAGGGCATCACCGCCTTGACCCGTCAGGAGAATGTGATCATGATCCAATTTTTAAAGGGAAGCCCGAAGCAGGAGGGGCTGGAGATTTTAAAGTGTATGGAACCCCGCTTCAAGCTGTTTCGGTTTGAGAAGGCAGATATGTATTTTGAGAATCTGTCCGAGGAGGAGAAGCAGGAGGAACTGATCAATATCCGCAACGGATTTAATTTTGCAAAGAAAGTGGTGGCTACAGGAGAGTGTGACCTGCTGATTTTGGATGAGGTTTTGGGAATCCTGGAGAAGAATATTGTGAGTTTGGAGGATTTTGAAAAACTGATCAGCGGGAAAGAGGACGGCATGGGACTGGTGCTGACCGGCAGGGTATTTCCGGAGGAGCTGCGCTCCCGCGTGGACGCGATTTCCACCATTAATTATATTGAAATTGACAAAGAGACCCAACAATGTTAGTATAGATACAGCTACTTAAAGAAAACTTTAAGAACCAGCTTCCCGGTTGGTTCTTTTTTCTACCAAATACAAAGGAATAAAAAAGGAGGACAAGGATCATGGCAATTTTTGAAGGCGCAGGCGTGGCGCTTGTGACTCCGTTTACGGAGAGCGGGGAAGTGAATTATCCGAAACTGACAGAGCTTTTGGAAGAGCAGATCGCAGGAGGGACGGATGCCATCATCTCCTGCGGGACCACGGGAGAGTCTTCCACCATGTCCCATGAGGAGCACATCCAGGTGATCCGTCATACCTGTCAGGTGGTGAACGGCAGGATCCCCGTGATCGCGGGGACCGGATCCAACTGTACCAGGGAGGCCATCCATCTGTCCATGGAAGCGGAGAAGGCGGGGGCGGACGGACTTCTTCTGGTAACCCCCTACTACAACAAGGGGACCCAGAAGGGGCTGATGGCCCACTACCGGGCTGTCGCCCAGTCGGTGAGCATCCCCATCCTGCTGTATCACATCCCGGGGCGGACCGGTGTCACCATGACTCCGGAGACCATTGTGACTCTGTGCAGGGAGGTTCCCAACATCGTGGGGGTGAAGGAGGCCAGCGGCAATTTCTCCGCGATCGCCACTATGATGCACATGGCAGAGGGCTGTGTGGATCTGTATTCGGGCAATGACGATCAGATCACGCCTCTCCTGGCCATGGGAGGCAAGGGAGTCATCTCCGTGCTGTCCAACGTGGCTCCGAGACAGACTCACGACATCTGCCAGGCATTCTTTGGCGGTGATCCGAAGAGAAGCTTAGAGCTTCAGTTAAAGGCTATCCCTCTCGTCAGCCAGCTGTTCTGTGAGGTGAACCCGATCCCTGTAAAGGCGGCCCTGAACCTGATGGGAAGACAGACAGGACCTCTGCGCCTTCCCCTTACGGAGATGGAGCCGGCTCACCAGGAGACTCTGGCGGCGGCTATGAGAGAATACGGGATTCTTTGACGGAGGAAGAACAGTATGGTGAGAATGATTATGCATGGCTGCGGAGGCGCCATGGGCCAGACCATCACGGAGCTGGCGTCCAAGCAGCAGGATCTGAAGATCGCGGCGGGGGTAGATAAGAATGACACCGTATCCCGGCCCTATCCGGTATACACCTCTCTGGAGGCATGCAGGGAGGAGGCGGATGTGATCGTGGACTTTGCCGCTGCGGGGGCGGTGGATCACCTGTTAGAGTACTGCGCAGACAGGAAGCTGCCGTTAGTGCTGTGCACCACCGGACTCTCCGAGGAACAGATCGCCAAGGTGAAGGAGGCTTCCGAAAAGGTCGCGATCCTTCGCTCTGCCAACATGTCTCTGGGGATCAACCTCCTCTTAAAGCTGGTGAAGGAGGCTGCCGGGACTCTGGCTGCAGCGGGATTTGACATGGAGATCGTGGAGAAGCATCACAACCAGAAGCTGGATGCTCCCAGCGGCACTGCCCTGGCCCTGGCAGACTCCATCAACGAGGCCTTGGACCAGGCCTATCACTACCAGTATGACCGGTCCGCAAGACACGAGAAAAGGGACGAAAAGGAGATCGGGATCTCGGCTGTGAGAGGCGGCTCCATCGTGGGAGAACATGATGTGATATTCGCCGGAAAAGACGAGGTGATCACCTTCAGCCACGCCGCGTATTCAAAGGCAATTTTTGCCAAAGGTGCCATGGAGGCGGCAAAATTCCTGGCAGGAAAACCGGCAGGACTTTACAACATGGCGGACGTCATCGGCTGAGAATAAAACATTCTCCTCCTGTGCATAATAGTCATAGAAACAAGAAAGGAGAATACAATTATGAAGAAAATCAAGCTCTGCATGTTTGCAGCGCTGCTTGTGCTGTCTGTGTTTGTCCTGACAGCCTGCAGCAATAAGAGATCAGACGACAATCAGACTACCAGTCCATCGTCAACCACCCAGAGTACCACCTCCTCCGGTTCCGGCAGCACGGCAGCCACTACAGAGGGAAGCGGTTCCTCCTCCAGGGAGACTACGAGAAGCGACAGAGACCAGGATGACGACGAGAGCAGCACAGGCGTCCTGGAAGGTATGGTGGACGATGTGGAGGACGGGATGGAGGACGCGCTAAACGGCCCGGGAGTCACCAGTTCCGCCTCCGGCGAGGACAGATAACCAGTATCATGATTCTTATCCAAATCACAGGCTGCGGCGGCCGGTCTGCCGCAGCCTTCCCAATCATTCAATCTTCACTCACAAAAGGTACTTCCATGAAAAAACGAAAACCCTGGAGAACATTGAAACAACCATTGCCGAAAGACGGTCATGTCCGCCTTTTCTGTCTGCTGCTTCTGACAGGGGAGCTGTTTGTCCTTCACAGCCAGAACCGTCTTCCGATCCCGATCATAGAGATCAGAGAGGACCGGGAGATCGTCTTCTACCGGGCGGGAGACGGGGAGGAGGCAGAGGAGCCCCATAAGATTTACGGAGTTCGAATCCGCTTAAAAGACGGAGTGATTGAGTTCTATCGCCGGGAAGAATAGGAAAAGATGTGAATAAGATATTGTATTTCCCATACCGGTATATTATAATAAATCGTACTGATTTTATCTCAAATGATACATAGTAAAAGAAAGGAACGGGTGGATACGAATGGAGAAAAAAGAGTTGTTGTACGAAGGCAAGGCAAAGAAAGTTTTTACGACTGAAGATCCGGATGTGCTGATTGTATCCTACAAAGACGATGCCACTGCATTTGACGGACAGAAGAAGGGGACCATCGTAGGCAAGGGAGCCATCAATAATCGGATGACCAACCATGTATTCAGACTTCTGGAGAAAGAGGGGGTTCCGACCCACCTGGTTGAGGAGTTAAATGATAGAGAGACTGCGGTGAAGAAGGTTGAGATCGTGCCCTTGGAGGTGATCATCCGCAACTTCAGCGCCGGAAGCTTTGCCAAGAAGATGGGGATGGAGGAGGGGATCCTGTTAAAGTGTCCTACTCTGGAGTTCAGCTATAAGAACGATGACCTTCACGACCCGTTTATCAACAGCTACTATGCCCTGGCTCTGGATCTGGCCACCCAGGAGGAGATCGATGTGATCAGCAAATACGCGTTTAAGGTCAATGAGGTGATGAGAGACTACTTTGCCGGCCTTGGCATCGAGCTGATCGACTTCAAGATCGAGTTCGGCCGCTTCCACGGAGAGATCATCCTGGCCGACGAGGTGTCTCCCGACACCTGCAGACTGTGGGACAAGGAGACTCACGAGAAGCTGGACAAGGACCGGTTCCGCAGGGATCTGGGCAATGTGGAGGATGCCTATCAGGAAGTGTTCAAACGTCTTGGAATCCAGTGAGAGCTTTTTGGAGACGGTGATGGATTGATTGGAAGAGTTTCATGAGGAATGCGAAGAAAGACCGAAAAGGAGACAAAACCGATGAACGACAGATACCAAAGTCCTCTGTCCCAGCGCTATGCCAGCAGGGAGATGCAGTACATCTTCTCCCCGGACAAGAAATTTCGGACCTGGAGAAAGCTGTGGATCGCCTTGGCGGAGACAGAGAAGGAGCTGGGATTAAACATTACCCAGGAGCAGATCGATGAGTTAAAAGCCCACGCAGAGGATATCAACTATGAGGTGGCCCAGGAGAGAGAGAAAGAAGTGCGCCATGATGTCATGTCCCATGTGTACGCCTACGGACAGCAGTGCCCGAAAGCCAAGGGGATCATCCATCTGGGAGCCACCTCCTGCTATGTGGGAGATAACACAGATATCATCATTATGACCGAGGCTTTGGGCCTGGTGCGGAAGAAACTGGTCAATGTGATGGCAGAGCTGGCTAAGTTTGCCGGATCCTATAAGGACCAGCCCACTTTGGCATTTACTCATTTTCAGCCGGCCCAGCCCACGACGGTGGGAAAGAGAGCCACTCTGTGGCTCCATGACCTGTACCTGGACTTGGAGGATTTAGACCATGTGCTGTCTTCCATGAAGCTTTTGGGCTCCAAGGGGACCACCGGTACCCAGGCCAGCTTTCTGGAGCTGTTTGACGGGGACCACGCCAAATGCCGCAGGGCAGATGAACTGATCGCCGAAAAGATGGGCTTTTCCTCCTGCTATCCCGTATCCGGACAGACCTATTCCCGGAAGATCGACACCAGGGTGGTAGGAGTGCTGGCAGGGATCGCCCAGAGCGCCCACAAGTTCTCCAACGATGTCAGGCTTTTGCAGCATTTGAAAGAGGTGGAGGAGCCCTTTGAGAAGAACCAGATCGGCTCTTCGGCCATGGCCTACAAGAGAAATCCCATGAGAAGCGAGCGCATCGCCTCCTTGGCCAACTACGTCATGGCCGATGTGATGAATCCCATGCTGGTGTCCAGCACTCAGTGGTTTGAGCGGACCTTAGACGATTCTGCCAACAAGCGCCTCAGCGTGCCGGAAGGATTTCTGGCCGTGGACGGGATCCTGGATCTGTATCTGAACGTGGTGGACGGACTGGTGGTGTACCCCAAGGTCATTGAGAAGCATTTTATGGCAGAGCTGCCTTTCATGGCCACGGAAAACATCATGATGGATGCGGTGAAGGCCGGCGGGGACCGGCAGGAGCTTCATGAGAAGATCCGCCGTCTGTCCATGGAGGCCGGAAGAAACGTGAAGGAGAAAGGCCTCGACAACAACCTTTTAGAGCTGATCGCCGCAGATCCGGCCTTTGGCCTTACCATGGAGGAGCTGTTAAAGACCATGGAGCCGAAGCTGTATGTAGGGCGGGCGCCCCAGCAGGTGGAGGAGTTTCTGGAGGAAGTGATTGAGCCTCTTTTAAAAGAAAATCAGGATATTTTGGGGATGAAGGCGGAGATTCTGGTATGACAAAAAAATTTTCACAGCTGAGCTATGTGAGGCCGGACATGGAGAAGGCCAGGAAAGAGATGAAGGATTCCATCGAGGCTTTGAAGGCGGCCTCCTCCTATGAGGAGATGAGGGATCTGTTTTTGGCGGAGAAGGAGAAGGAATACCACCGCAGCACCATGGAGACCATCGCCAGCATCCGCAACACCATAGACACCGCGGACCCATTCTACGACGGGGAGATGAAGTACCTCAATGAACAGGGGCCTCTCATGGAGCTTTTGACCCAGGAGGCGGAGAGAGTGATCCTGGATTCCCCATTTGCGGGACAGTGGAGGGAAGAGTTCGGGGATCATTTCATGAAAGTCATGGAGATGCGGCAGAAGCTGTCGGATCCGGCTATCGTGGAGGACTTGGTGGAGGAGAGCCGCCTGGCCCAGGAGTACTCCAAAGTGTCCGCAGCCGCAGTCACGGAGTTTCGCGGGGAGTCCTGCAACTTCTACGGTCTGTTAAAGCACATGCAGAGTAAGGACCGGCAGGAGAGAAAGGAAGCCATGACGGCATGGGGAGATCTGTATGAGAGGATTGCCCCCAGTCTGGATGGGATCTACGACAAGATGGTGGCCGTCAGGCAGGCTAAGGCGAAGAAGCTGGGGTTTGACTCTTACATCGATTTTATCTACCTGGCCAGGGGCCGGTATGACTATGGCCCAGAGGAGGTGGAATCCTTCCGCAGACAGGTGAAGGACGTGGTGGTCCCCCTGTGTGGGAAGCTGAGAGAGCAGCAGAGGGAGCGCCTGGGGATCCATAAGCTCCACTATTATGATGAGTGTTTAGTCTTTCCGGAGGGTAATGCCGTGCCCGAGGGTGACCGAGAGGAACTGGTGGAAAAAGCCGGGAAGATGTATCGGGAGCTTTCGCCGGAGACCGGGGAATTTTTTGACTCCATGACGGCACAGGACATGTTTGACCTGGATACCAAACGGGGCAAGCGGGGAGGCGGATACTGCACATTTTTGCCGGATTACATGTCCCCCTTTATCTTTGCCAACTTTAACGGGACCGACGCGGATGTCAATGTGCTGACCCACGAGGCAGGCCATGCTTTTGAGACCTATACGGCGGCCAGACATGTAAAGCTGAAGGACATGGTATTTCCCAGCTACGAGGCGGCGGAGATTCACTCCATGACCATGGAGTTCTTCACCTACCCGTGGATGGAGCTGTTTTTCGGGGATAAGGCGGACCGGTATCGCTACGCCCATGTGGCGGACTCCCTGGAGGCGGTCCCCTATATGGTCTGTGTAGATGAGTTCCAGCACCGGGTCTTTGAAAACCCGTCCATGACCGCCATGGATCGGCGGAAGGTGTGGAAGGAGCTGGAGAGGGAATATCTGCCCTGGAGGGATTATGACGGCCACGGATTTTTGGAGGAGGGCGGTTTCTGGATGCAGAAACAGCATATCTTCCTGTTCCCCTTCTACTATATCGATTACGCCCTGGCCCAGATGGGCGCCTTCGAGTTCTACGGGCGGATGAAGGAGAACCGGCAGGAGGCGTGGAAGGATTACTGCCGCCTGTGCAGGGCAGGCGGAAGCAGGGGATATTTTGACCTGCTTGAGTTGTCCGGCCTCACCAGCCCTTTTAAGGAAGGCGCCGTGAGACGTATGGTGGAAGGCCTGGCAGAGGATCTGTCTGCAAAGGTGTGACAGGGCCAGTGTCATAACGAGGCCCAACGCTTAGTCTGAGGGACCGACGATGGACATCAATTTAGAATATTACCGCGTGTTTTACCAGGCGGCCAAGCTGGGCAGCATCACGATGGCGGCGGAGCAGCTGTGCATCTCCCAGCCGGCGGTGAGTCAGGCGGTGAAGCAGCTGGAGACAGCCCTTGGAAGCCGGCTTTTTGTCCGGACATCAAAGGGCGTTCATCTGACCCAGGAGGGGCAGCTTTTGTACGGGTATGTGGAGCGGGGCCTTACCATGATTGTGGACGGGGAGCAGACTCTGAGACGGATGCAGGACCTGGACACAGGCGAGGTTCGGATCGGGGCCAGCGACATGACCCTACAGTTTTATCTGCTGCCCTATCTGGAGAAGTTTCACGAGCAGTACCCGGGGATCAAGGTGAGCGTGTCCAATGCCCCCACACCGGAGACCATGAGGTCTCTTCACGACGGAAAGATCGACTTCGGTGTGGTCACCACCCCGGCGTCTCCATCAGGAGATGTGAGGCTGATTCCGGTCAGATCCATCCGCAATGTGTTTGTGGCCGGGGAGCGGTTTCAGTATCTGAAGGGTCAAACACTGTCTTACAGCCGGCTTTTGACCCTCCCCTGCATCCTCTTAGAGGGCAATACCAGTACCCGGGTCTTCACTGACCGCTACTTAGAAGAGCGGGGGATGAAGCTGGCACCGGAGTTTGAGCTGGCCACCAGCGACATGATCGTGCAGTTTGCCGTCAGAAACATGGGAGTCGGCTGTGTGGTGGAGGACTTTGCCAGGGAGAAGATGGAGCAGGGACAGCTGTTTTGCCTGGAGTTTGAGAGTCAGATGCCGGATCGGCACATGTGTATCGCCGCCGACAAAAAAAGCGCCGTATCTCCGGCGGGAAGAAAGCTTTTGGATATGCTGCTGGAAGAAAAAACCGCCTCTCCTCTGTGAGATGCGGTTTTTTATATGTCTATGTCTGCCTATTGACGGTAGATAATCTCGTCTCTGCCAGGGCCGTTGGAAACCATGGTGATCTTCACGCCCAGCTCTTTTTCGATAAATTCCACATAGTCCCGGCATGCCTTGGGCAGCTCTTCGTATGTCTTGATCCCCCGGATATCACATTTCCATCCAGGAAGTTTTTCATACACCGGTTTCGCCTTCTCCAGTTCTACGGTGGTGGGGAAATCTCTGGTCACCTTTCCGTCGATCTCATAGCCGACACAGACCGGAAGCTGGTCCAGATAGCCCAGCACATCGAGGACCGTCAAAGCCACCTCCGTGGCACCCTGGATCCGGCAGCCGTAGCGGGAGGCCACCGCGTCAAACCAGCCCATCCGCCTGGGACGTCCTGTGGTGGCGCCGAATTCTCCCGCGTCTCCCCCCCGTCTCCTCAGCTGATCCGCCTCGTCCCCGAAGATCTCGCTGACAAAAGCGCCTGCGCCTACGGCGCTGGAATAGGCTTTGACCACAGTGGTGATGTTCTTGATCTCATAGGGCGGGATGCCTGCTCCGATGGCGCCGTAAGCGGCCAGAGTGGAGGAGGAAGTCACCATGGGATAGATGCCGTGATCCGGATCCTTCAGGGATCCTAACTGTCCTTCCAGAAGGATATTCTTTCCCTCGCGGATGGCATCCCGGAGATACCTGGACACATCGCACACGTAAGGCCTGATCATATCCCGATAGCCGAGGAGCGTCGCAAACAGCTCATCCGGGTTGATGGCCGGCTTGTGGTAGAGATGCTCCAGCATAATATTTTTCAGCTCGCAGACTCTGGCTGCCTTTTCTTTCAAGGTGTCCTCGTCAAACAGTTCGCTGACCTGGAAACCGATCTTTGCATATTTATCAGAGTAGAAAGGAGCGATGCCGGACTTGGTGGAGCCGAAGGACTTGCCGCCTAAACGCTCCTCCTCGTAGGTGTCAAACAGCACATGGTAAGGCATCAGGATCTGGGCGCGGTCAGAGACCAGGATCTTCGGAGCCGGCACCCCCTGATCGGTCAGCGACTTGATCTCATCGAGAAGATAGGGAATATTTAAGGCCACTCCGTTGCCGATGATGCTGGTGGTATGTCCGTAAAACACGCCGGATGGAAGCAGGTGGAGGGCAAATTTGCCGTAATCGTTGATAATGGTGTGCCCCGCATTACTGCCTCCCTGGAACCGGATGATGATGTCAGATTCCTTGGCCAGCATGTCGGTGATCTTTCCCTTGCCTTCATCGCCCCAGTTGGCGCCTACAATTGCTCTTACCATAGTCGAAATCCTCCTTTGGATAATATGTAATCTTAAAATCTCTCTCAGGTACAAAGAGACTCCGAGAGTACATGAGTGTCTCTGTCTGTGAATCCACACAACATCTCTATCATACACGGAAATGTGACATAAGTAAAATCAATATTTATTATACAATTCATAAGAATGGATTATGGGATGAAACGATGGTCAGGATCCTGTCTGCGTGGTCTTGGACGAGAGTCTGTTATAGATGAAAACCGCTGCCGTCGACATAGACAGGATTTATAATGTATGGTAAAATGGGGGAGAACAAAAGGTGAGAATTTATGTCAGAATTACAATGGAATCCGGGGCAGGAATTAGATGAGGATAAAGCTGAGAGATATGGCAGTGCGGAGAGCTGCCTGCCAAGTAAAATAATAAGGAGGAGCGAGCGCAATGGGAAACACCAAAAAGTATCTGTACGACTATGATGACTATGAGGAAAAGGGGAAATCCCCTGCCACTATGGTGGAGGAGATCCTGGCAGATCCGGAGTTTCCGGGAGTGACGGACTTAGTCATCGGAAGCTGGGGCTGGGCCTGTGAGGACAGCTGTCAGGATATTCTGGACGGGATCACGAAGCAGCCGGAGAGATTCGCCCATGTGACCAGTCTGTTTGTGGGGGATATGGACTTTGAGGAGTGCGAGGTGTCCTGGATTATCCAGGGCAACTACAGCAGGCTGTGGGCAGCGATGCCTCAGCTGAAGGAACTGACGATCAAGGGAAGCACGGATCTGGAGTTAGGGGAGATCCGGCATGAAAATCTGGAATCTCTGACTATCATCTGCGGCGGGCTTCCGGTGTCGGTGATCGAGTCCGTCAGAAAGGCCAAGCTTCCGGGCTTGAAGAAGCTGGTGCTGTACATAGGAATCGATAACTACGGGTTTGACGGAGACGCGGAGACCATCCGGACTCTGCTGGCGGAGTCGGATTTCCCGAATCTGGAGTATCTGGGGATCGAGGACAGTGAGATCCAGGACGAGCTGGCCCAGGTGGTGCTGGAGAGCAAATACATGAGCCGCCTCCGCACCCTGGATCTTGCCAACGGTACTCTGACAGACAAAGGCGGAAAGCTGATTTTGGAGAAACTGCCCCAGTATCCCAATGTGAAGGTTCTGGATGTCCACTATCACTATATGTCAGAGCAGACAGTGAAGGATTTGGAGGCGCTTCCCATAGAGGTCGATGCCTCTGAGGCCAATGAGCCGGAGCATTATCATGGTGAGATCTGGATGAACGCCATGCTGACAGAATGAGACAGGTTTTGCTCCTGGGAAGTCCGGGCACCAAGCGAACCGTCTATCTGACCAGAGAGACGGAGGAGACAGGGGTGCCTCTCAAGCTGTTGGACTGGAACCGATTTCGAGAGGAAATCCATGAGGGCAGGGGGGACCGGCTTTTTGAGGGGGGACAGACCTTTCTGAAAATCGATCCGCCTCTGTGGGACAGCTGCCGCCTGGACCAGTTAGAGGGGCTGGCTGGGGAGTACGAGAAGGAGCTTGATGCTTTGTGCTGTCTGGGGAAGCGGCAGGGGATCTCCTTTCTCAATCATCCCCGGTCCATCCGGGAGCTGCTGGACAAGAGAACCTGTAAGGACAGGCTCAGAAAGGCAGGGGTCCCGGTGACAAAAGCCCTGGAGGAGGAGATCCATAACGGGGAGCAGCTTTTGGAGGTCATGGAGCGAGAGTCCGTGCCCCAGGTTTTTCTAAAGCCGGTGAAAGGCTCCGGGGCAGCAGGGGCAGCAGCATTCCGATACAGGAAAAGGACAGGGCAGATGGCCCTCTACACCTGCGGGGCAGAGGACCCTGACACAGGATGTCTGGTGAACACCAGGAGGCTTCGGCAGTTTACGGACAGAAGACAGGTGTTTTCCCTGCTGGACAGACTTCTCGCCGTGGACTGCGTGGCGGAGCGGTGGTATGCCAAGGCGGAGCACCGGGGATTTTCCTATGATCTTCGGGCAGTGATCCAGGAGGGGAAGGTGGATGTGATCCTGGCCCGGCTGTCTAAGGGTCCCATTACCAACCTTCACTTAAATAATCACCCTCTCCCCGTACAGGACCTTGACCTTCCGCCTGGTGTCCTTGGTCAGGTGGAGGCGCTGTGCGAGAGGGCTGCCGGTCAATTTCAGGGGCTTAAAAGCGCGGGCATCGATATCCTTCTGGAGAAAAACACTCTGAGGCCCAGGGTCATCGAGATGAATGGCCAGGGTGATCTGATCTATCAGGATATCTACGGAGAAAATATAATTTACCGCCGTCAGGCGGAGATGATGAAGGAGTGGCTGTATGGAAAAACATGACGCGGCGGAGGTGCCGTTTCGTCTGCTTTCCTCGTCGAGGGAGAAGCGGAAGCCTTCTGTGGATATGAACCAGGTGGTAGGCAGACTGGATATCCTGTTGATCTGTCTGGATACCCTGCGCTATGATGTGGCGGCAGAGGAGGAAGAGAAGGGAAATACGCCGGTGCTTGGCCGGTACGGATCCTGGAAGAAATGCCAGGCTCCGGGCAACTTCACCTGGCCCTCCCACCATGCCATGTTTGCCGGCTTCCTGCCCTGTGACTATGAGGCGAAGAATTTGTCGGATCGGGAGATGCTGTTTTTTCCCAGACAGATCGGCATGGGCAACAAGGTTCCCGAGGGGGCTTTCGGCTTTTTGGGGGGAACCATCATGGAGGGGCTGGAGAAGGTGGGATACGACACCTGGTGCGTAGGCGGCGTGTCGTTTTTCGACAAGCGGTCTGATCTGGGAAAGGTGTTTCCAGGGTATTTTAAAAAGAGCTGGTGGAACCCCTCCTTCGGATGTGCCGTGAAGGACAGCACCAGGAATCAGGTGGATTTTATCCTGAAAAAGCTGAGTCAGGCAGAGGCAGATGAGAGGATCTTCCTCTATCTGAACGTGGATGCCATCCATTACCCCAACTATTTTTATGTGGACGGGGACAGGCAGGACAGTGTGAGGAGCCATGGGGCCGCCCTCAGGTATGTGGACGGGGAACTGGGCCGACTGTTTGAGGGGTGGAGGCAGATGCGGGGCGATGCTTTCGTGATCTGCTGTTCGGATCATGGGACCTGTTATGGGGAGGATGGGTGCCAGTTTCACGGGATCAATCATCCGGTGGTGAATACAGTGCCGTATATGCAGTTTTTTCTGGAGCAGGGGGATTGAGGGGGGGTCAATTCCTTTATGAAAGGATGGGTGGTTATGTGCAGTCGGACGCCTTATGTACAGTATATGTACAGTTATCCCCATAAGACGGCTTACAGGCCTCTTTCCGGGGTTTGTCTGAGGGATTATGGGGAGCGGTTTGAAGGAGAGGGACATGGGCTTTATTTCCATGTTCCTTTTTGTCAGTCGAAATGCGGGTACTGTAATCTTTTTTCTGTCACAGGCGTGGAAACAGAGGGGATGGAGGAGTATCTGAGGGCCGTAGAGAGGCAGGTTCGTCAGTATGCCGGAATATTAGGTGAGGCGGGGACCGTGTTTTCTGACTTTACCATCGGCGGGGGGACGCCCCTTCTCTTGGAGGAGAGGCAGCTGGAGCAGGTGTTTGATATGGCAGAGAGATATCTGAGGTTTGATGGGGACAGGGAGATCGTGATTGAGACGGCTCCCAATCAGACTACAGGGGAGAAGCTGGGGATCCTGAAAGAGAGAGGGGTCACCAGACTCAGCATGGGGGTTCAGAGCTTTTGGGACGGGGAGATGAAGACTCTGGGCAGGAGCCACAGCCCGGCACAGGCCAGGCGGGCATTGGAGCTGGTAAAGGCCTTTGATTTTCCCTGTGTCAATGTGGACTTGATCTACGGGATTCCGGGGCAGAGTGTGGCTTCCCTGTTAAAAAGTATTGGGGAGGCGGTGGAGTTTGGGCCGGACGAGATCTTTTTGTACCCTCTCTATGTAAAGCACGGGGCGGGGCTTGTGAGACAGGTAAGGGATGGGCTGGTCCTGGACCCGGAGAGAGCCTATGAGGAGTACAGGGAGGCGGCGGCTTATCTGAGATCGAGAGGGTTTCGGCAGGACTCTATGAGGCGGTTTGTGAGGAGCAGAGGGGCAGGAGATCACGGGGAAGGCCCGGGAGAGGGATTGAGGGCGGACATACAGAAGGAAGAGACAGAGCAGTGTCGGAGGGAGCACGGCGGTGATCGGGAGTTTTCGGACTGCGGATTTAAGACTTCTCTGGCGCTGGGATGCGGGGGGAGAAGCTATGCGGGAAATCTTCATTTCTGTACGCCTTACGCCATCTCGAGGGCGGGATGTGTGGCAGAGCTGAAGGCCTTTTTGGAATGTGAGGATTACACGGATATCCGCCATGGGATCTTTCTGTCCGAGGAGGAGCAGCAGAGAAGGTATGTGATCCGCCATCTGCTGATCCGGCCGGGGCTTGACAGAGCACGGTATGAGAGACGGTTCGAAAGGGATGTGCTGAAGGATTTCCCCCTGCTTTCACGGTGGCTGGAGAGGGGATTTCTGGAGGAGAGGGGAGGGGACAGACCCAGAGGGACGGATGATGACGGGAGAGAAAGCCGTTGGCTGACTCTCACAGAGGAAGGACTTGGGCTTTCGGATTATCTGGGACCGCAGTTGATCTCTTCGGAGATCCGCAGGAGAATGGAGGAGTGGGATGGGATTCATGGAGAAGGAGACGGTCCTCTATCGAGGCAGTCTGAAAAGTTGTAATTATCGATGCAGCTACTGCCCTTTTTCCAAGCACCGAGGGTCTGAGAGGGAATATGAGCGGGACAGGCGGCAGTGGTTTCGTTTTGTGGACAGTCTTCTGGAGGACAGAGGCGAGGCGGAGAGGGGCCGTGAACGCGAGGGGGGCTGCGGACAGGAGAGCAGGCGTGAAAGAGAGCGGGAGGGACAGCCCCGGTCAGTGGGAGCGCTGATGGTGGTGCCCTACGGGGAGGCCCTGATTCACGGCTGGTATTGGCAGGGGCTTGGACGGCTGGCTGCAAAGGATGAGATGGACTGTGTGGGAGCGCAGACGAACTTGAGTTTTCCTGTGGAGCAGTCCCTTGAGGAGTATCGAAACGCAGGGGGGCAGATGGGGAAGTTGCGGCTCTGGGCTACCTTTCATCCGGAGATGACGGATGTGAAAACGTTTGCAGAAAGATGCAGAGAGCTGCAGGACACGGGGACTCTGATCTGTGCGGGGGCAGTGGGAGTGCCGGGGAATATGGAGGTGATCTGGCGTCTCAGACAGCTGCTGCCGGATGGGATCTATCTGTGGGTCAACAAGATGGACGGATTGGGGCGATGTTATACAGAGGAGGAGATCCGCGGGTTTCGGCAGGCGGATCCGCTATTTGACAGGGAACTGGTGCCGGTGGAGGCGGACAGCCGGAAGTGTGCGGGTCGGCTCTTTGTGGAGGCGGACGGCCGTGTGAGGGCCTGCAATATCAGCGGGGATCTGGGGATAAACTGGTATGACAGGGACTGGAGAGAGGCGGTGCCCGGTCCTCCTGTGTGCGTCAGAAAGCGATGCTCCTGCTATCTGGCCTACGGCGGGAGAAAGGATGTGATGAACCGGGTGCTGTTCGGCCCCTATCCGGTGTTTCGCATTCCCCAAAATCCCGGGGCCGTCTTTCTTGATATCGACGGGACCTTGATCGGGGAGGGAGAGAGGAAGGTTTCCCGGTTTGCCAAGGCAGATTTGGAGCTCATCGCTTCCCAGGGAAAGACCCGGCTTTTTTTCGCCACCAGTCTGCCCTATGAGGAGGCTGTAAGGAAGTGCGGGGAGATCTGGGGTCTGTTTTCGGGAGGAGTCTTTTCGGCAGGTGCTCATGTAGTTCTTCATGGGGAGTCGAAAGATCGGGAGAGGGTCTGTCTGATGGCCGGGAGAATGTGGATAGAAAGACTGAGAGAGGAGAGCCCGAGAGGACATTTCAGGGTATTGGTCTATGAACGGTGGGGGATAGCCTGCAAGGTGACGCTTGTGCGTTCCGGTAAAAAACCATGGCAGGAACAGGAGATAAACCAGGTCCGGCGATGGCTCCGGGAGGGTCCGGAGGCCGTCGGAAGACCGGTGAGAGTCTTTGAAGAGGGAGCCTGCCTGCAGATCGTGGCGGAGGAGGCCTGTAAAGAGGAAGGGGTGAAGACCCTGTGCGGCTGGCTTGGAATCTCACCCCGACAGGCAGCTGCGGCAGGGGATTCGAGAGAGGATCGGAATATGGTCCTTCTGTGTGGGGGAGGAGCATGAGAGACAGAGATTATTCCTCCTCTGCCTCCCTCTTTCTTCTCCGCAGATGCTCTGTAAACACCAGATATCCATAGATCACAGCCGGCACCACGATGGTGCAGAACAGCGCAGCCATCAGGCAGCTGCGGGCCAGAGGACTGTCCACAAAGGCTAAGATCAGGGAAAACAGATACAAAAGCCCGATGAGGATTAGCGCAATGATGGCAGCGATACGTTTTTGAGTCATGATTTTGTCCTTCCTTTTCTATCCGGGGTACCGTGGGGCATCTGCGGATCTTCTCAACCAGTTCGATTTCCGTCCGCTCTATTTACACCTCGGCCGCCAAGGTCTCCCACACCTCATACAGCCGTTCCAACTGCCCTTTGAGCGCTTCTTTTTCTCGATGGATCTCCATCAGCTTTCCTGCATCCGATGCCACCTCCGGCTTCATCAGCTCCTCATCCAGCCGGGCCTCCTGTTCTTCCAAGGCAGCGATCTGATCCTCCGTTTTTTTCAGGTCATTCTGCTTCTTGCGCAGCCTGGCCTGCTCTTCCTTCCTGGCTTTCCAGTCCTGTTTTCCCTCGGACTCTCCCACGGCGGGGGTGTCGGAGGGCAAGGACTTCTCCAGTCTGCCGTCGGGGACATAAAGGCTGTTCATAAGCTCCCGCTTTTCCAGATAATAGTCGTAGTTGCCGATATAGTTCAGGAAGGTCTCCCCCGACAGTTCCAAGATCCTGGTGGCTGTCTGGTTGATGAAATATCGGTCATGGGACACATAGAGCACTGTGCCGGTGTATCGGTTTAAGGCCTGCTCTAAGATCTCCTTGGAGGTGATATCCAGGTGGTTGGTGGGCTCATCCAGGATGAGGAAGTTGGCGTTGGACAGCATCAGCTTGGCCAGAGAGACCCGTCCCCGCTCGCCGCCGCTTAAATCCCCCACCCGCTTGAACACGTCGTCCCCCGTGAACAGGAATGCGGCCAGAACACTGCGGATTCTGGTGTTGTTTAAGTTGGGGTAGGTGTCCTGCAGCTCGTCAAACAGGGTTTTTTCCATGTGAAGGACCTGGTGGTCCTGGTCATAGTATCCGATGTGGACCCGGGTGCCCAGGGTGATCTCCCCTGAGTCCGCGGGAATCATCTCGTTGATGATTTTTAAGAGGGTGGTCTTGCCGGTTCCGTTGTTGCCGATGACGGCCACCCGCTCGCCTCGTTTTATGTCCATATCCACATGGGAGAACAGATGGTTGTCCCCGAAGGATTTGGCCAGATTTCGGACGGTGAGCACGTCACCGCCGCTTACGATGTCCGGCTCCAGCTTGAGAGACATCTCGTCGTTGATCTCCATGGGCTTGTCAAGCACCTCAATCTTGGCCAGCATCTTTTCCCGGCTTTCCGCCCGCTTGATGGATTTCTCACGGTTAAAGGACTTTAACTTGGCGATAACCTCCTCCTGGTGACGGATCTCCTGCTGCTGGTTTAAATAGGCCTTCATCTGTGCATCCCGGACCAGAGCCTTTTTCTGGCTGTAGGCAGAGTAGTTGCCCTGGAACACCGAAGCCTTGCCGTATTCCAGCTCCACGATTTTCGTCACTACTCGGTCTAAGAAATACCGGTCATGGGCCACGATGATCACGGCTCCCTTGTAATTCATAAGATAGGTCTCCAGCCAGGCGATGGATTCCATATCCAGGTGGTTGGTGGGCTCGTCCAGGAGGATGATGTCCGGGCGGGACAGGAGGAGCTTGCCCAGGGAAACCCTGGTCTTCTGTCCCCCTGACAGGGTGGAGATCTCTCTGCCGAAGTCCTCCTCCGAAAAGCCCAGGCCCTTTAAGACACCGATGATCTCGCTTTCATAGCTGTAGCCGTTGTCCAGTTCGAACTGATGGTTTAAGCGGGTGTAGAGGTTCAGCATCTCCTCCAGTTCCTGTCCGTCGGCGTGTTTCATCTCCACCTCCAGAGTTCGGATCCGCTCCTCCATGTCGATGAGAGAGCGCTTGACCTCCAAAAGCTCCTCATGGATGGTTCTGTGGCTGGTCAGGTCCTGGTGCTGGGCCAGATACCCCAGAGTCTTTCCCTTGGAGAGAACCACATCTCCCTGGTCGGCGGAAAGCTCTCCGACAATAATCTTCAGCAGTGTGGACTTTCCGGCTCCGTTGATGCCCACGATGGCAGTCTTTTCGTAATCTTCTATATGAAACGAGATATCGTCCAGTATCACATCGGTCCCAAAGGCTTTGGAGATGTGACTGCAAGATAAAATCATAAGTACCTCCTTTGCGGAAAACGGTCCTGGGAACATGGTTCTCAGGCCTTGAAATAACCGGTCTCAATGTCAGTAGCATAGCAAACTATGAAGATTCTGTCAATGAGTTAGTTACTGTTTACAGGCACCCTGAAAACAGCAGCATGAGCTGCTGCCGGGGACGTTCCATGGCAACAAGAGACTTGTCATTTGATTTGCACCATGCTAGAATGGTTAAGACAGGAGAAAAGAAGGGACGAAGTATGAAGCATAACGACAAGACTAATGTGATGAGAATTCTCGACGGCAGGAAGATACCCTATGTCAGCCATACCTATGAGCCGGATGGGACCATGAGCGGTGCGGACATCGCCAATCTCCTCCATGAGGACCCGGACCGGGTGTTTAAGACTCTGGTCACCCAAGGGAGATCCGGTCAGTACTTTGTCTTCGTGATTCCGGTGAAGGAGGAGTTGGATTTGAAGAAAGCGGCCAGAGCAGCCGACGAAAAGGCAGTCGCTATGATCCGGCAGAAGGAACTGCTGCCTCTGACCGGGTACATCCACGGCGGCTGTTCGCCCATTGGGATGAAGAAGAAGTTTCCCACATGGGTCCACGAGACGGCAGGCCGGTATGAACAGATCTTTGTCAGCGCCGGAAAAGTGGGATACCAGATCGGGCTGGCGCCGGATGATCTGATCCTGGCCGCCGAATGCAGCCTGGCGGATCTTGTTTAGAAGAAAGGAGAAATCGATATGCCATTTATTGACTCGAAAATCACCGTGCCGGTGACAAAGGAGAAGAAGGAACAGATTAAATCAAAACTTGGACAGGCTGTCTCTCTGCTCCACAAGACGGAAAACTACCTGATGGTAGGGATCGAAAGCGATTACGATCTGTGGCTGGCAGGCAGGAAACTGGAGAGAGGGGCCTATGTTTCCGTGAGTCTGTACGGCAGTGCGTCCCCATCAGACTATGACCAGATGACGGGGAAGATCTGCCAGATTCTGGAGGAGGAGCTGGGGATTTCAGGCTCCTCGGTCTATGTCACCTATCATCCGGTGACGGATTGGGGATGGAACGGAAGCAATTTTTAGGGAATCGGAGGTGAGATCATGAAATCAATTCTGATCATCGGGATGGGAAGGTTCGGGCGCCATCTGTGTAAGAATCTGGCGGACTTGGGAAATCAGATTATGATCGTCGATCAGGTGGAGGAGAACTTGGAGGAGATGCTTCCCTTTGTGGTCAGTGCCAAGATCGGGGACTGTACCAATGAAAATGTGCTGAAAAGCCTGGGGATCGCCAATTTTGACATCTGCTTCATCTGCATCGGCACCAATTTTCAGAGCAGCCTGGAGATTACCAGCCTGGTGAAGGAGCTGGGGGGCCGCTACGTGGTCAGCAAGGCCAATCGGGACATTCACGCCAAGTTTCTCCTTAGAAACGGTGCGGACGAGGTGATCTATCCGGACCGGGATATCGCGGAGAAGATGGCAGTGCGCTACAGTGCCAACCATGTGTTTGACTACATCGAGCTGACTGACGAGTACTCCATCTATGAGACACCGCCTCTCCCCCAGTGGGTGGGCAAGAGTCTGAAGGAGTCGGACATCCGCAACCGCCACCACATCAACATTCTGGGAACCAAGCGGGATGGGCAGGCCAACCTGCTCCCCCCTGCAGATTACATCATAAGGTCCGACGATCACATGATGATCATCGGAAAGAAGACGGATATCGACAGGCTGTTGGAGGATATCCGGTAAATGGACTCTCACACAGAAAAAGGACCCGCCGGACTCTTGGTTCCGGACGGGTCCTCTTGATATCATGAAATTTGTGGGCGCTTTGGCGGGTTAAGACTCCTGATTGAGAGTATTTCCCATGGCTTTCAGCACAAACAGCACTCCTGCCATCAGAAGGATCCCCACGGGAAGGGCGATCCAGGCGCTCTGGACAAAGCCTGCGACGATGTAGGTGACAAAGGATACCCCGGCGGCAGTGACCGCATAGGGCAGCTGGGTCATCACATGGTTGACATGCTCACACTGAGCCCCGGCCGACGCCATGATGGTGGTGTCGGAGATGGGAGAGCAGTGATCTCCGCAGACGGCTCCTGCCATACAGGCGGAGATAGAGATGATCATAAGCTGGGGATTGCTGCTTTCAAACACAGCCACCACGATGGGGATCAGGATTCCAAAAGTTCCCCAGGAGGTGCCGGTGGCAAAGGCCAGGAAACATCCCACCACGAAGATGATGGCAGGAAGGAAATTTAAGAATCCCTTGGCGCTGGATTCCACCACACCCGCCACGTACACATCTGCTCCCAGGCTGTCGGTCATAGCTTTTAAGGTCCAGGCAAAGGTCAGGATCAAGATGGCCGGAACCATGGCTTTGAAGCCTTCCGGGATACAGGCCATGCAGTCGGAGAAACTTAAGATCCGGCGGATCTGATAGAGCACGATGGTGATGACCAAGCCGAAGAAGCTGCCGTAGGTCAGTCCCAGGGAAGCATCCGACTGGGAGAATGCCGTGACGAAATCAGTTCCGGCAAAAAAGCCGCCGGTGTAAAGCATCCCGATGACACAGCAGACGATCAGGGAGAAGATGGGGATCAGAAGATCCATCACCTTGCCCTTGGTCTCCACGGATTCCTCCTTGACTCCGCCGTAGGGGCGGCCCGGGGTGGTGAACAAATCGCCGTTTACCCCATTCATCTCATGGGTCTTCATGGAGCCGAATTCCACTTTCATGAGAACCATGGCCACCATCATGACGATGGTCAGGATGGCATAGAAGTTGTAGGGGATGGCGCGGATAAAGATGGAGAATCCGTCTTCCCCCTCCACGAATCCTGTGACAGCCGCGGCCCAGGAGGAGATGGGGGCGATGATACACACCGGAGCGGCGGTGGCATCGATCAGATAGGACAGCTTGGCTCTGGAAACCTTGAACTTGTCTGTGACCGGACGCATGACGCTCCCCACGGTGAGACAGTTAAAATAGTCGTCGATAAAGATCATGACTCCCAAAAGGATAGTGGCCAGCTGCGCACCCACCCGGCTGTGGATCCTCTCAGCGGCAAACTGTCCGAAAGCGGCGGAGCCGCCCGCCTTGTTCATCAGGCTGACCATGGTGCCCAAGACCACTAAGAATACCAGGATCCCCACATTGTAGCTGTCGGACAGAACACTGATGATACCGTCCTCGAAGATATGGGTGAAGGTGCCCTCAAACCGGAAGCCGGAGTACAGAAGGCCTCCCATGAGGATCCCCACAAACAGGGAGCTGTAGACCTCCTTGGTGATCAGGGCCAGACCGATGGCCACAATCGGCGGAACCAGGGCCCAAAAGGTGGAGTAGACGGCGGGCACATACTCTCCCTCGCCTTCTGCGGCCAGGGCGCTGACAGAAAAGGCCAGAGCCAGGACAAGGGCCGCCCCCAGGGTCAGCAATACGTTTTTTCTTACATGGCACATGTTTTTTCTCCTTTGCTTTTTCCTGCTGTTTCTGAAAATAAAAAAGTGTATATCCCCAGTCGGGCTTTTGTTCTACAGGATGAACATTCCCAATAGAACGAAAAAACACCACAGACGCAGGTCTGCGGTGTTGGCATGGACAAAACCATAACAACGAAAAATCCAGATAGCGCTCCACGTCTGTGACAGTACGCCGCATATTCTGCGTCGTCCCAGAGCCTTTTGCCCGGACCGGCCAAAGACCCTTCGGCGAAATCCCCTTTCTCGGGGAGCAGACAACAAATGATGTCATCCATTCCTGTTAGAAGACGGCAGTCCGGCCATAGTCTTCTGATACTCTTGAATTTCGCGCCTCTATCATGTTTTCGCTATTGTACCACGGTTTCTCCAAAAAGAAAAGCGGAAAATCAGGGAATTTACATGACAGTTGTCATTTTGTTGAAATCGTGATAGAATCCTTATATTGTTTTTTCATCAATATAGAGAAAGGAGCTGTTTTTGATTTGGAAGAAAACGAGAAGATTCTGTTGTTTGAGAAGCTGCCCATCCCCAAGGCCATAGCGAAGCTGGCGATCCCTACCATCTTGAGCTCCCTGGTCATGGTTATCTACAATCTGGCAGACACTTATTTTGTGGGGATGCTCAATGACCCGATCCAGAACGCGGCGGTAACCCTGGCATATCCGGTCCTTCTGGCGTTTAACGCAGTAAATAATCTGTTCGGTGTGGGAACCTCCAGCATGATGAGCCGGGCATTGGGGCGAAAAGACTACGAGACGGTAAGGCGCAGTTCAGCCTTTGGTTTTTACTGTTCCCTGTTGAGCGGAGTCCTGTTTTCCCTGATGTGCACCACATTCAAGGGTCCGCTTTTGACCGCTCTGGGAGCCGATGAAGGCACCCGAGCCGCCACGGATGCCTATATGCTGTGGACCGTCACATGCGGAGCGGCCCCCTCTATTATAAATGTGGTCATGGCTTATCTTGTGCGGTCGGAGGGTTCCTCCCTCCACGCCAGCATCGGAACCATGAGCGGCTGTTTTTTAAATATGATTCTGGATCCCATTTTTATCCTGCCATGGGGGCTTAATATGGGAGCCGCGGGGGCGGGACTTGCCACCTTTCTGTCCAACTGCTTTGCCTGCGGATATTTCTTTGTATTCCTGTACATGAAGAGACGGTCCACCTATGTCTGCGTGAATCCGCGAAAGATCGGGTTGGAGAGGGCCATTATTCTGGGAGTCTGTGCCGTGGGGGTACCGGCATCCATTCAGAACCTTCTCAATGTGACAGGCACCACGATCCTGAATAATTTTACGTCCTCCTACGGTGCGGATGCGGTGGCATCTATGGGGATCGCACAGAAGGTTCATATGGTGCCGCTGCAGATCACCTTGGGATTTTCCCAGGGGATCATGCCTTTGGTCAGCTACACTTATGCCAGCAAAAACTACCGGCGCATGAAGGAATCGATCCTGTTCGCCTTGAAGCTTATGCTCCCGGTTATGCTGGCAGTGACCGTGGGCTACTATATCTGGGCCGGCGATCTGATCCGACTGTTTATGGACAATGAGACCATCATTGCCTATGGGACCAGATTCCTTCGGGGATTGTGTTTAAGCCTGCCTCTGATCTATCTGGATTTTATGACTGTAGGCGTATTCCAGGCCCTGGGATTGGGCAAAAATGCCTTTCTCTTCGCCGTTATGCGAAAGATCATCCTGGAGATACCGGCCCTGTTTATCCTGAATTACCTTTTCCCGCTCTATGGACTGGCCTATGCTCAGCCGGTGGCAGAGTTGGGGCTGTCTGTCGCCGCGGTGGTGATGCTTTGCGGAATTTTTCGGAGAAGTCAATCAGAGCCATAAGCATGCGATGGTGGTTCACAGGAGTCCTCTTATTGAGAAATTTTCTTAATAAGGGGACTTGACATTTTTTTGGTGTTAGCGTATGATAACTAAGAAAATGATAATCAGTATCAAGATATAGAGAAACAGGAAAGGATAGAATGAGTATGTCGTTATCAATGGTTATGGAGGGAGAGACGAGAATCATCAGAGGGGTTAAGGGACAAGAGGAGATGAAGCGCCACCTTCAGGATCTGGGATTTATCAGAGGCGAGAAGGTACGCGTAGTCGGGGAGAATGCCGGCGGCATGATCTTAATGGTAAAAGGCGTGAAAGTGGCTTTGAACCGGGGGCTTGCGCATCGGATTATGGTGGAAGACCAGGAGGTTGAGAGATGACACTGAGAGATTTAAAACCGGGTCAGCAGGGGAAGGTGGCAGGCATCGGTGCTGCAGGAGCCGTGAAGAGAAGAATTATGGATATGGGAGTAACTCCCGGGGTGGAAATCAAGGTGATCAAGACGGCGCCTTTGGGAGACCCTGTTGAAGTCCGTGTGCGAGGGTATGAGCTGAGCCTCAGAAAGGACGAAGCGGCTCAGATACAGATTGACATGTAGTGATCGGGCACAGGGGTGACGACTCGATTAAGATGAAATGATCAAGGAGGATAAAAAGATGAGCATGACAATAGCCCTGGCTGGCAACCCCAACTGCGGCAAGACCACATTGTTTAATGAGATTACAGGCTCTAAGCAGCATGTGGGCAACTGGCCCGGAGTTACGGTGGAAAAAAAGGAGGGTGTTTACAAAAAGGATAGAGAAGTTTTGATCCTGGACCTCCCCGGCACCTATTCGCTGTCCCCCTATTCGGCAGAGGAGATTGTGGCCAGAGATTATATCGTGAAAGAGAGACCGGATTTGGTGATCAACATTGTGGACGGTGTCAGTATTGAGAGAAATCTGTATCTGACGCTGCAGATTATGGAGACCGGGATTCCTATGGTAGTGGCCATGAATATGATGGATGAGGTAGAAAGCAGGGGAGACCGGATCGACTGCGGGAAACTGTCTGAACTTCTGGGGGTGCCGGTGGTCCCGATTGTGGCCAGAACCGGAAAGGGATTACAGGAACTGATGACGGCTGCCATAGGAGCGGCAGAAAACCGCACAAAACCTCATAAAATAGATATTTTCGATAAAGAGTTAGCGGTTGCTATCCGTTCAATTGCCGATGTGCTGGGAGACAAGGAATCGGATGAAAATAACTGGAGAGCTATCAAGCTGGCAGAAGACGATGAGATCATAGGAGGGCTGGTTCCCGCCGACAAAAAGGCTGCGGTGAAAGAGCTGGTACAGGTTGCTAATCGGGCGGCAGGAGGAGATGCACAGGCCAGTATCGCGGACAGCCGTTACCGGTACATAGGGGCTCTTGTGAAAGACTGTGTAAAGAAAAGCGGGAGAGGTCATGTGGAGACCAAATCCGATAAACTGGATAAAATTCTTACTAACCGGATTCTGGCGCTGCCTTTGTTTGCGGGAATCATGTATCTTCTGTTTGCCTGTACGTTCAGCGAGAACTTTTTGTTTGTCCCGGGACTTCCAAGTCCGGGCGTATGGCTGGCAGGGATAGTGGAGGAGGCTTGGGGGGGTGTGGCTGAGAACGTGATCACAGTGACAGAGAACCTGGGCGCTTCAGAATGGGCTGTAGGCTTGGTCTCTGGCTGTCTGGACGGCGTAGGCGCCGTATTTGGCTTTTTGCCCCTGGTGTTGGTACTGTTTCTCCTCATGTCATTTCTGGAGGACAGCGGATACATGGCCAGAGTGGCATTTGTCATGGATCGAATCTTCCGTCATTTCGGATTGAGCGGGCGTTCGTTTATCCCTATGCTGATGGGATTCGGATGTTCTGTGCCGGCTCTGATGGCTTCCCGAACTCTGGAAAGCGACAAGGATCGGAAGATCACCATGATGATCACCCCGTTTATGTCCTGCGGAGCCAAGCTTCCCATCTACGCCATGTTTGCGGCTACTCTGTTTGCAGACAGCAACCAGACTGCGGTGGTGTTCTCCGTCTATATGTTGGGCATTGTTGTGGCGGTTGTAAGCGCCTTGCTCCTCAATCAATTTGCGTTTAAGAGTCAGGCCTCCAATTTTATCATGGAGCTGCCTCAGTACCGCATCCCGACGCTTAAGAGCGTTCTGATCCATGGTTGGGAGAAGGTAAAAGGATTTGCAGTGAAGGCCGGCACGGTGATCTTTGCCTCCACAGTGCTGATCTGGTTTTTGTCCAACTTTAACTTCGGCGGAATGTGTGATATGGAAGAAAGTCTGTTGGCAGCCATTGGAAACGGGATCAAGTGGATCTTTGCCCCCCTTGGATTTGCCGACTGGAGAGCATCTGTGGGAGTTGTCACAGGTTGGATCGCCAAGGAGAACATCGTGGCAACCTTTGGTCAGTTATTCGGCAATGTCAGCGAGGAGACTGTGGAGGCCGTGATGGCCGGGGAGGAGGCGCTTCCCGGGATTACGGAGGTCTTCGATAAGATATCCGCCTACTCTTATATGGCTTTTAATCTGCTGTGTATGCCCTGCTTTGCGGCAGTAGGCGCTATGAAGAGGGAGTATGGATCCTGGAAATGGACTCTGAGGGCTGTGGGATTCCAGATGACTGCCGCCTATGTGGTGGCATTTCTGATCAATGTGATCGGAAATCTGCTGTGAAAGAATGGGACGGTTGACAGGGCGCAAAGATCATATAGCGTTTAGGAAGGAGGAGGTTATTTGTCCTTGCAGGATAAAAGGAGTTTTATTGTAGAGCAGCTGAGAAAGAGCGGGATGAGGGTCACCAGCCAGAGAATGGTGCTGTTAGACGTGATTTTGCAGGATCAGTGCGGCAGCTGTAAGGAGATCTACTATCAGGCCATCAAGGAGGATCCCACCATTGGGATGGCCACGGTCTATCGGATGGTAAAGGCGTTGGAGGACACAGGACTGATCAAGAGGAGGAATATGTACCGGATTGATTTGGACGGTGCAAGTGCCTGAATACAGGGCTGGACGAGGCCCGATTTCTGTGGTAACATGAAGGTGACACAAGAGTCTGTTTGGCCGCAGGGCTGAACCATGGTGACACAGAAATCAGGAGGGACTTACGATGTACGAGTCAGGTGAAAATTATCTGGAGACGGTTCTGATCTTGAAAGAAAAGCAGGGGATTGTCAGGTCCATCGATATCGCCAGGGCGCTGAATTTCAGCAAGCCCAGTGTCAGCAGGGCCGTGGGAATCCTAAAGGAGGACGGTTATATTATCGTGGAGCCAAATGGGGAGATTGAATTTACGGAAAAAGGCCGCGAGCGGGCGGAAAGAATCTATGAACGCCACAAGCTGCTGACCGAATTTTTGAAGAAGGTGAGCGGCGTGGAGGCCCGTCTGGCGGAAGAGGATGCGTGCAAGATGGAGCACATCATCAGTGAGGAGACGTTTCAGGGAATCAAGAGGTTTATGAATCAGAGATAGAGGGACCGGGCGGCAGTCTTACTGCCGCCCGACTGTGTTTGTCCTTGACTTTATGAGAACTTTGTGACAAAATAGACACTTAGAAAGAAGGGAAAATATCATGACTAAGATTGACATTATCTCCGGCTTTTTGGGAGCCGGCAAGACGACATTTATCAAAAAGCTGCTTGAGGAGGCGATCTCCTGCGAGCAGGTGGTTCTGATCGAGAACGAGTTCGGACAGATCGGCATCGACGGCGGATTCTTAAAGGATGCGGGGATCGAGATTCGGGAGATGAATTCCGGCTGTATCTGCTGTTCTCTGGTGGGAGACTTCGGCAGGTCCTTGGAGGAGGTTTTGACTAAGTACAAACCGGACCGGGTGATCATCGAGCCTTCCGGCGTGGGAAAGCTTTCCGATGTGATGAAGGCGGTCCGGGACGTGGCGGGAAGCCTGGATGTGGAGCTTAACAGCGCCGTGACTATGGTAGATGCCTCCAAGTGCAAGATGTACATGAAGAATTTTGGCGAGTTCTTCAACAATCAGATCGAACACGCCGGTACCATCGTCTTAAGCCGGACCGATGTGACAGATGAGGCTAAGGTGCAGAAGGATGTGGAGATGATCCGGGAGCACAACCAGGCGGCAGCCATCATCACCACCCCCTATGGAAAGCTGACAGGGGACCAGCTTCTGGAGATTATCGAGAAGCCGGATACTATGGCCGAGGATTTGATGAAAGAAGTGAAGGAAAGCCGCAGGCACCATCATGACCATGAGGAAGGATGCGGCTGCGGAGACCACCATCACCATCATGAGCACGGGGAAGGGTGCGGCTGCGAGAGACATGAGCACCATCATCATGACCATGAGGAAGGGTGTGGCTGCGGGGGACATGAGCACCACGGCCATCATGAGCAGGGGGAAGAGTGCGGCTGTGAGGGACATGAGTACCATCATCATGACCATGGGGAAGAGTGTGGCTGCGGAGGACATGAACGCCACGGCCATCATGAGCAGGGGGAAGAGTGCGGCTGCGAGGAACATGAGCACCACCATCATCATGACCACGGAGAGGAGTGCAGCTGCGGCTGTCACGACCGCGATCATCACCACGCGGACGAGGTGTTCACCAGCTGGGGCATGGAGAACGTCAAGGGATTGACACGGGCGGCGCTGGAAGAGATTTTAGATGAGCTGGCTAACGGCAATGCGTACGGGGACGTACTCCGGGCCAAGGGGATGGTTCCCGATGAGGAGTCTGAGGAATGGTTCTATTTTGACCTGGTTCCCGATGAGTTTGAGATCCGTGTGGGCAAACCGGACTATACAGGTAAGGTCTGCGTCATCGGCGCCCGTTTGAGGGAAGATGCTCTGAACCAGGCTTTTGGGAGATAGAGGCAGCGCAGAAAGCTGCGGAAAGTTGGGAGTAAACGATATGGGACCAGCAATTGAAGACGATGTGATGCCGTTGTTTTTGATCAACGGCTTTCTGGAGGCGGGGAAGACCCAGTTTCTTCAGTTTACTATGGAACAGGAGTATTTTCAGACAGAGGGAAAGACCCTGCTGATCGTGTGCGAGGAGGGAGACAGGGAGTACGGGGAAGAGCTGCTCAAGGAGACCAGGACATCTGTGGTCTATGTGGATAGCCTGGAAGAGCTGACACCGGCTCGTCTGGAGGAGCTGGAGCTTTTGTATCAGCCGGAGAGAGTGCTGATGGAGTGGAACGGCATGTGGAATCAGGATGAGCTTAAGCTTCCCCGGGATTGGACCGTGTATCAGCAGGTGACCATCATAGACGGCTCTACCTTTGACCTCTATGTGAAGAACATGAAGCCTCTTTTAGGGGCCATGGTGCGCAATTCCGAGCTGATTATCTGCAACCGCTGTGACGGCATTGAGGACCTGGAAGGATACCGCAGGACGCTTCTGGCCATGAACAACAACGCGGAGATCGTCTTTGAGGACGAGGAGGGAGAGATCTCCCAGATCTCGGAGGCAGATCTTCCCTACGATATGACTGCCTCGGTGATCGAGATCGCCCCAGAGGCCTATGGGATCTGGTATATCGACTGCATGGATAAGCCGGACCGTTACCGAGGGAAAGTGGTGGAGTTTACGGGAATGGTGCTGAAATCCCCGGAATTCCCCAAGAACTATTTTGTGCCTGGCCGCATGGCTATGACCTGCTGCGAGGCGGATATGACATTCCTGGGATATGTGTGCAAGGCCAGGGAGGCCAGAAATCTGGAGACGAGACAGTGGGTCCGGGTCCGCGCCAGAATCGAGTATGAGGAATGGCAGGATTATGGAGGAGTAGGCCCTGTGCTCTACGCAGAGTCTGTAAAACCGGATAAGGGGATCGTGGAAGTGGTGCAGTTTTAGCTGTGGAGGCAATCCTCGGGTTTTCTGTTAAGAAAAGGTGTAAAATCTCTTTTGTGCGAGAGATTTTACACCTTTTTATGTGTGAATGTACCGTATGTTCTTTTAAGCTTTCGCCTCTCTGTCACTCCCACAATACCGGCGTCGGTCGGTTGGGGGAGAACACGTCTTCTGCCCGGAACAGATCATCCAGCTTTCTGGCGGAGGTGTTGTCTCCCGCCTCGATATCCTTCCACATGCGGAAACCGTCCAGGTTGCGGCGGCCCTGGCGCAGGAAGGTGTTGCCTATCTGGACCCAGTACTGGCTGGAATCCACGTTGCAGAAATAGTGGAATCCCTGATTTTTCAGATAGACAAACCGTTCGTTGTCATCCGTATAGGGGTGCCAGTCGCCTACATCGGCGCCGAAGGGGAAGAGGATGATATCAGTGGGGCCGATGAGAGATTCCACCTCATTCTGCCATTTGTCACAGTCAGCCTTGAAGTTATCCCAGCTGACCTTCCCCAGATCCCGGTGTCCCCAGCTGTGGGAGGCCAGTTCCCAGCCGTTGTCCCGAAGGCACTGAGCCACGGCGGCTGCGGTCTGCCGGTCCTGCTCATAGGTGGGAGAGTTTTGGTAGGACAGGGCGGTACGATATCCCAAGATCCCCTGATAGCCGGTAAAGGCGATGACGGCCCGGGCTCCCCGGTAGGAGAAATCCGGATGCTCCTGGATATATTCTTCCAGTATGGGAACCAGGTCAAAGGCGCCTACCTGGGTAGTTCCGTCCTCCATCACCATCTCACAGGTGGGCTTTCCGTCCTCACCGATGATCATCCTGGTGGCAAAGCCGTCCCCGGTCATATATTCATAATAGCACACGTCATCCTGAGACATGACGAAAGGCTTCTTGCCCTCGGGGAGCAGGATAGTCTTCTTCCTCATCTTGGTGCCGTCATCCCCGGCGGATAACTCTGCCATATCGTGGAGCCGTACCAGCACGAATCCCCGCTCATACATGGAGTCCAAAATCTTTAAGAATTCATCCTTGGTGGTCATGACCTGATTGTAACCGCTCTCATCTTCGTCCCCGTCAAAGGCCTTGGATTCGTCCATCACCAGGGTGTGGAAGAATACATGAGTGATCTGGGTGATGTCGCAGGGAACCAGAGCGGCCTTCGTCTGCTCGTATTCTGCCACAGCGTCCGGGATCCTCTGGTCCGTGTCATAATACTCGGAGGACTGTAACAGCTCGATGGCCCGATCATAGTCATAGCCGGCAGCAAGAACCCAGGCTTCCTCCAGCAGGGCATCCACGGAAGAGTTAGCGGTAGTCTCCGGTTCTGTGGAGATGGCGATCTCCGACGATGGGATTGTAGGGTCATCCGGTGGAGGAGAGACCTCGGTGGTCTCCGTCAAAAGCAGGGACGGCGGGGAATCCTTTCCCCAAAAATGCCGTGCCAGCAGCCAGCAGAAGATGGTGAGGAGGGTCAGCAAAAGGATGATGATCAAGATCAACGGAAGTCGATGAAGAAAGCGCTGCCTTCGCCGTTTGGACGCACGATGGCGATAGTCGCTGCGATGTATATTCTGATTCATAGTGGTGCACCTCAAATTTATAAATAGGAAAACAAAAAGGAGAATCAAGTCTCTTTTTTGTGAATAATCAAGGAAAAAAGGTTCAATGGAACCGTTTATCAGTATAACATACAAGGTCGAATTATGTAAATGGGTAACAGACAGAAAAGTAAAATATAATAGAATCATAACAAAAGTATAAAGAACTAAAAAGTTTTGTAACAATTGAAAAAAAGACGTAATTTTCATGTTTTGTCTCCATTCCCCATACATTAGTAAGAGACCAAGTGTTGGAGGATGAAATGAGACGGATGAAACGATGGATCAGTGGTTGGGCGGCGGTTATATTGGCGGGAACCGTGGCGATAAAATCTTCCTGCGGAGGATTGGGGCCGATTTTTGCTGCGGAGCCGGTGCTGGTGGCCGGGAGCAGTGCAGCTAAGGCGGCGGCTTCCAGGCAGGAGGCCGGGGAGGAACTGACATGGGATGAGGCAGCAGCCGAGACGGCAGGAGTTTCTCTGTCAGGGCCTGACATTTCCGCTCCCTCGGCAATCCTTATGGAGGCATCCACGGGAGGGGTGGTCTATGAAAAAAATGCGGATGAACAGAGGAGTCCTGCCAGCATCACCAAGATCATGACTCTGATTCTGATCTTTGATGCCCTAGAGAGCGGCAAGATCCATATGAATGACGAGGTGACCACCAGCGCCTACGCAAAATCCATGGGCGGCTCCCAGGTATTTCTGGAGGAGGGAGAAGTGCAGACTGTGGAGACGCTGATCAAGTGCATCGTCATCGCCTCAGGCAATGACGCCAGTGTGGCCATGGCAGAGTTTATCGCTGGGGACGAGAAGACCTTTGTGGACATGATGAATGAGAGGGCAAAGGGACTTGGCATGACAGGAACTCACTTTGAGGACTGCTGTGGGCTTACAGAGTCCAAGACCCATGTGACCACGGCCAGAGACATCGCCCTAATGTCCAGAGAGCTGATCAATCATTATCCTCAGATCCACAATTATTCCACGGTCTGGATGGACACCATCACCCATGTAACCAAACAGGGCACCAAAGAGTTCGGGCTTTCCAATACCAACAAGCTTTTAAAGATGGCCACTAATTTTCATGTGACAGGGCTCAAGACCGGATCCACCTCTCTGGCCAAATACTGTCTGTCCGCCACGGCGGAGAAGGACGGAGTCCGCATGATCGCGGCCGTCATGGCAGCACCGGATTACAAGGCCCGGTTTTCCGATGCGGCGGCCCTCCTGAATTTCGGCTATGCCAACTGCCGTCTTTACGAGGACAAAAGCCCTCTGCCTCTCCCTCAGATGACAGTGACAAACGGTGTGGCGGATCAGGTGGAACTGAGATATCAGGGAAGCTTTTCCTACTTGGGGCTTCACGGAGAGGATTTTGAAGCCATGGAGAGAAGCCTGGTTCTGCCGGAGGCTTTAAAGGCGCCGGTAAAAGAGGGACAGCCGGCGGGCATGCTGGAGTACCGGCTTCACGGTGAGAAGTTGGGAGAGTTGCCCATTGTCACTGCAAAAGGCGTGAAGGAGGCCAGATTTGGGGATTATATGAGAAAAGTGCTGGGAGTCTGGGGAATGGGGGATTAATTCGTCCCCCAATCCTTTCCTGTGTACAGGAATGAAAAGCGGTGGATTTTAAGGCCAATGTGTGATATAAAAGAGATAAACCGGATTTCCAAGGAGGAGACAAGATGGCAATTGAAAAAGTGCGGAAATATTTCAGACAATATGGTGTGGAGCACCGGATTTTGGAATTTGATGTGTCCAGCGCTACTGTGGAGCTGGCGGCGGAAGCT
Source organism: Hungatella sp. (assembly GCA_022792815.1). GTDB lineage: Bacteria > Bacillota > Clostridia > Lachnospirales > Lachnospiraceae > UBA3402. Next base: position 60,630 of record JAAWBS010000026.1, on the reverse strand, counting down.
CTCAGCTGTGAGCCCTGCAGGATCGCCAAGACGCTTTCATTTATGGTGGGGGAGACTCCGATTCTCATCGTGGCAGCGGGAGATGCCAGGATTGACAATCATAAATATAAAGAACGGTTCGGCACCAAAGCGAAGATGCTCTCCTTTGACGAGGCCGAGACCGTCATCGGTCATGGGGTGGGCGGTGTGTGCCCTTTTGCGGTCAATGAGGGGGTCACCGTCTACCTGGATGAATCTTTGAAACGATTTGAAACCGTGTTTCCCGCCTGCGGCAGCAGCAACAGCGCTATCGAACTGACCATGGAGGAGTTGGAGCAGTACTCTGGATTTGCCGCATGGGTGGATGTGTGCAAGGACTGGGAGTAGGAGGAAATCCATGGATCATATCTCAATCATCGTCCCGTGTTACAATGAACAGGAGGCGCTGGAGGATTATTACAGAGCCATCACCGATGTCAGGGACAGGCTTTCGGCCATGGACTGCCGGTTGGAGGTGATCTTTGTGGACGACGGCTCCAGGGATCAGACTTTGGCGGTCATGAAAGAGCTGGCAGCAGAACATTCGTGGATCAAGTATCTGGCTTTTACCAGAAATTTCGGAAAGGAGGCGGCCATCTATGCCGGCCTGACCCATGCCGACGGGGAGTTGGTGGGCCTGATGGATGTGGATCTGCAGGACCCCCCAAGCCTGATACCGGAGATGGTTCAGACGCTGCGGGAAGGGCGATACGACTGTGTGGCCACCAGGAGGGTGGACAGGAAGGGAGAGCCGGTGATCCGCTCTTTTTTTGCAAGGGCCTTCTATCGGTTGATGAGACAAATCTCCGATGTGGAGATCGTAGATGGGGCCAGGGATTACAGGCTGATGAGCCGCAGGTATGTGGACAGCCTGTTGGAACTTAAGGAATACAATCGATTTTCCAAAGGACTTTTTGGCTGGGTGGGTTATGAGACCAAGTGGCTGGAGTATGAGAACATTGAGCGAACCAAGGGGGAGACCAAATGGTCCTTTTTCAAGCTTCTCATGTACAGCATCGACGGCATCGTGGCATTCTCCACCGCGCCGGTCCGGTTCGCCGCTTGGCTGGGCCTTTTGTTCTGCATTCTGGCCTTTACTTTTATCCTGATTATCATCGGCCGAACTATGATCTTCGGCGACCCGGTGGCAGGGTGGCCCTCCCTCGTGTGTATTATCCTGCTGCTTGCCGGAATCCAGCTGTTTTGCCTGGGGCTTTTGGGAGAGTATCTGTCCAAGACTTACCTGGAGGTGAAGAAGCGTCCCATCTATCTGTGCAGGGAGACGAACCTGGAGAAGGCCGGAGGAGAGGACAGGTAATTTTCTCCTCCTAAAATCATCAGGAATCCTGATCATATACCCGCATCCAGTTAAGAAGCTGGTCCAGGGTCTCAAACCCGTCCAGTTTCCCTCCGCTGCGCTTTAACCGCTGGGGATGATTCATCACCAGTCCGTTGAAGAAATCCAGTTGCCGCGGCTCGTACTCCTCATGTTCCCGCTGCCTCGTGTATCCCCGGTATCTCCAACTGGGGGCAGGCACATCCTTTCTCCACGGGCGGTTCTCCCAGTAATACCCGCGGAAGGGATCACGGTCCTGACACATCCGGTCCAGCAGAGCGTCGTGAAGCCGGTTGCGCTCCTTGAGGTACCGCTCGTCCCAGATCAGATTGCAGCACTCGTAAGGGTCCTCCTTCAGATCATAGAACTCGTCCTCCGACAGGAGATTGACGGACAGCTTGTACCGTTCATCGGTCACCGCTTTCATCAGCTGGAAACCGCCGTAGTGGTCGTGATCCTGTTCGAACCGGGCAAATTCCATAAAGACATAGGGGGCGGCAGGGGCGCATAGGTCCCGGCTGGTTTCAAGGAGGCTTGTCCCTGGAAAGAGCTTGGGGATGGGAAGACCGAAATATTCCATGACCGTGGGACAGACACTGATATGGGACACCGGCTGTCTTTCATAGACCCCGCCCCGCACTCCCTGCGGGTTGCGGATGATAAAGGGGATCCGTGTCACGTCGTCATAGGCGGCAGGGCCCTTGGCAAAGAGGCTGTGGCTGTCCAGCAGATCTCCATGGTCCGAGGTGTATAGAATCATGGCCTCCTCCGGAATATGGGTGGTGATCCGGCCGATGAGCTCATCCACATAGGAATTGCAGCCGAAAAAATAGGGGTTTTTGATGGTCAGGCCGTCGCGGTCAGGCTTGGGAGCCTCTGCCGCCCAGATCTTTTGGTAACCCGGTTTTCCATCCAGGGTGTCGTAGACGGCTGGGCTTTTGGGAAACTCATAGTCCCGATACATCCGGTCGTAAGGCGGAGGACAGAGGAAGGGGAAGTGGGGTTCGTCAAAGGATACCACCAGAAAATAGTCCTCCTCCCTGTGCTGTTTTAGGAAGGATAAGGCTTTGGCAGCGACCCGGCTTCCGTAAGTGAAATCGTCCGGGACTGTCTCAAAGTCCATGGTCTGGAATACCCGGGACTTCATTCGTTCTTCCACGGAAAGCTCCTCCAGATACCTGCGCATGTCGTACCAGTAATCCTCTTCCCATCCATCAGGACAGATTCCGTTTCCGAAATAGTCGGTGCCGTCCAGATGCCATTTGCCGATGTAGGCGCAGGTGATCCCATGATCCCGAAGCCTCTGGCCGATGGTCTTCACATTGTCTCCCAGAGCCATCCCATTGCCCCAGGAGCCGCTGCAGGCCGGATAGAGACCTGTGAACAGACAGGCGCGGGCAGGTCCGCACACCGGCTGGGCAGTGTAGGCCCTCTTGTACCGGACGCCGTCGGCAGCCAGACGGTCGATGTTGGGAGTGGAAAGGCCGGTTTCTCTGTAACAGTTTACCATGTCATATCTCTGAGTATCCGTCATGATCAGTATCAGTTGTCTTTTCATCGCTGACTCGTTTTTCTCCTCCTGTATGTGTTGTTATCTGCATTAAAACATATGGATTTCCGTAGTGCAATCCCTGTTTTTTGTGGGAGTTAACGGAAAAATTACAAGATTTTATTGAAATTTCAATAATTTGAGACGAGAGAAGAGACGCTGACTGGCGTCTCTTCCCGGTTTTGGCCATCCTGTGGGGAGTGTCCGGATTCCGGCAGGACCCCTGCAGGCATTGAAATTTTAATAAATCTTTTATTGAACTTCTCTTGATTTTTTGATTTTCTCCGAAAGTGGACGGCATTTTCCGCTGCTGTTTCTGGCAATGAGACGGGGTTCATATTCCATCCGTATCTTGTTGACCGACTGCCTCTTCCCGTTTCCTCCGGCCCTGTTTTCGATTTCACGGATTAACAGATCGATGGCATCATGGCCTTTTTCAGACCAGAAATGCTCCACTGTGGTCAGGGAGATGGCTTGATGGCGGGAGAAGGGGAGGTTATCGCACCCGCAGACAGAATAGTCCTGGGGAATCCGCCTGCCGCAGGCCAGCAGGGCATCCATGATCCCATAGGCGATGGCATCGCTGGTTCCCACAAAAGCGGTGAAGGGAATTCTTTTTTTCAAGATCTGTTCCGTCAAGACTCTGCCGGTCTCATAGCTGTCGATGGTCTGCGGAAAGGGCAGGTTCTCGGACTCGATGCTGTAGCTTTTGATACACTCCAGGGCATCGAATCCCTTCCTGGTAAAATAATCCCGAATCCCCGTCAGTCGTCTGCTGCTTCCTGACTGGCGCTTGGACAGAGGTCTGGTGACATAGGCGATAGTTCGGTGATTTAGGTGATAGAGATGTTCGGCGATGAGGCTTCCCACCCGAAATCCGTCGATGCTGATCACATTGAGGCACGGGTCTGCGGTGGCATCATAGAGCTGGAACAGGGGAAATTCCCGGTGGAGGCGCTGGAGCATGGAGGCGTATCGGGGCTGATACAGACAGAGAATTCCGTCGGCATCTACGGTACGGCACACGCTCAGAAGATTAGCCTCCTCGTCTGGATTTCTCTCGGTGCAAAGGGTCATGACCCGGTAGCCCATTTCCCCGGCTCGTCGGATGCAGGCGCTCAAAATCTGGGCGTAGTAGGGATTCTCGAAAGACGGGACCACCGCCACGATCAGCTTCGTCTGTGTCGACCTCCGCTCTCTGGCAGGCTGTCGGTGATAGCCCAGAGCCTCACAGGATTCGTATACCCGCCTTTTGGTTTCCTGGGGAAAGCTGGCCTGTTTGTAATTATTTAAGATCATAGACACTGCGGATACCGAGACGCCGGCATGGGCAGCCACCATTTTCAGAGTTATCTTTTCTCGTTCTGTGTCTTTTTGCATCTTTGCTCCTTATGAGGTATCACGGCGGCGATGGGAATCAGGACCGGGTAGGGGACCTGGCGCGGCCGCGGAATCCCAGAATACAGGGTTCCTACCTATTATATCTCATTCCGCCTGGTTTGTCAGCTGGGATCAGGGCTTTGCCTTTTCGGAAAATTCTGTGGTTACCAGGTCCTCATAGGGGACCCGTGCGGGGAGTTCACCGGCTTCTTCCAGGATGTTCTGCAAAAGGTTGAAACTGTCCTCCTCAAACACAGTATCCTCTTTCCAGGTGTCTTGGGCTTTGTACCGCTTCACGATCTTTGTGATATGTTCCAGAGGTGTCTCCTTAAATTGAGGCTGGATTGTCTCGGCGATTTCCTCGGCAGAGTGAGAGTTGACATAGTCAATGCCCTTCTGGATGGCATTGGTAAATTTCTGGATCACATCCGGATGGGCTGCCAGATAACTTTTTTTGGCGCTGTAGGCGGTGTAGGGCACATAGCCGGAGTCCGTGCCCAGGGAGGCCACCACAAAGCCGTTCCCCTCCAGCTCCAGTCCGGTGGCAAAGGGCTCGAACTCCACGGTGTAGTCGGCGTCGCTGCTGGTAAATGCGGCGGCAGTGAGGCCGAAATTGATACTCTGGTCGATGGTCAAGTCAGACTTGGGATCTAAGCCGTTCTTTTTTAAGATGAACTCGAAGACCATCTGGGGCATCCCTCCGGCTCTTCCCCCGAGAACCTTGCTGCCTCTCAGTTTATCCCAGGAAAAGTTTGGGTCAGCGCTGCGGCCGACCAGGAAGTTTCCGGCTCTCTGAGTCAGCTGGGCGAAGTTGACAGCATAGTCCTCGGCTCCCCCGGCATAGGTATAGATGCTGGCCTCAGAGCCCATAAAGCCGATATCGGCATCTCCGGACACCAGGGCAGTCATAACTTTGTCGGCTCCGGCGCCGTTGACCAGAGTCAAATCAAGGCCTTCCTCCTCAAAGTATCCCAGCTCGATGGCAGCATACTGTGGGGCATAGAAGATGGAGTGAGCCACTTCATTGAGGGTGACGGGAGTCAGCCCTCCCGCCGGCGCAGCGGACTGGCAGCCGGAAAGGGCGGACAAGGTGAGAGCGGCTGCCAGGATGGATCCATAGATTTTTTTCATAGACAACTCCTGTATCTTTTTTATATGGCTATTATATGAGACTGGGGTCAAATGGTGTTCTGGTTTCCCTGGCACAGAAAGTGTGTTCGGATTATCCGGAAGACCATGGGACATATGATGGTATGTTCTTCCAATGAGGACATGTGTATGTGTCAGAATGACGAAAATGGTCAAAAACACTTGACTTATGACGGAAAGATGTCTAAACTATAGGCTAGCATGTATTATATCCATAGGTGATATCCTATATAGACATGTAACATAACTAAAGTAAGGTGTGATAATGATGGGTAAGTATGTGGCAAAGAGGCTTGGAATGGCGCTGGTGACCATCTTTCTGGTGACCTGCCTCACATTCCTTTTGATGAATGCGGTGCCGGGAAGTCCGTGGCTCAGTGAGAAGACTCCCTCAGAGGCCACGCTGGCGGCTCTCAACGCCAAGTATGGCCTGGATAAACCGCTTCCTGTTCAGCTTCTCAAGTATCTTCAGAATCTGCTGAAAGGCGATTTCGGTGTTTCTCTCAAGATGCAGAAGAACCGTGCGGTTTTAAGCATCATCAAAGAGATGTTTCCTGTTTCCGCAAAAGTTGGCGCTATCGCCCTCTGCTGGGCGGTGCTGGTGGGAGTACCCCTTGGATGTCTTGCGGCCTTTAAGAGAGGCAAGATGACGGACAGTTTTTTGAGGGTGGTGTGTACTCTGGGGATCTCTATGCCCAGCTTTGTGGTGGCCTCCATCCTTCTGGTGACCTTTGCCGGAGGGATCGCGTCCTTAAAGATTTTCCCAACGATTTTTGATGCATCCGTGGGGTGGAGGACTTACGTGCTTCCCTGTTTTGCCCTGGGATTTTATCCCATGTGCTATACGGCCAGACAGACCCGGTCGGCTATGCTCGACTCGCTGAATCAGGAGTTTATCAAGACAGCCAGGGCCAAAGGCTTAAAGAACAGCAAGATCATCTTCAAGCATGCCCTGAGAAATGCCCTGATTCCGGTCATCACCTATCTGGGACCTCAGGTGGCATTTACTCTGTGCGGCGGCTTTGTGGTGGAGAGCGTGTTTTCTATCCCGGGGCTGGGGCGCTATTTTGTCCAGTCGATCCAGAACAGGGATTACCCGGTGATTATGGGAACCACCGTATTTCTGGCCAGTTTCATTATCATTATGAACATGATTGTTGACATTCTCTACAAGGTGGCTGACCCGAGAATCAATCTGACGAAGGGAGGGGAGTAACCATGGCGGGAGAGAAGATGAAGCGGTGTCCGGTGACACTGCAGCCGGATATCGAGGATTTGCTGGGTTGGGATCATTTCAGTGCCGATGACTTTGAGAGTGCCTCCCAGTCGGAGAAGGAGGACTTTATCCAGGAGCGGCAGAGCGTCTCCTACTGGAAGGATGCGTGGCGGAGGCTGAAGAAGAATACGGTGGCCATGGTGGCTTTGGGAGTCATCATCTTTTTGATCCTGTTTGCCTTTGCGGGACCCTGCGTGGTTCCCTACGGATATGAGCAGTTTAACAAGGGGGCAGAGAACCTTCATCCCTTCCACTATGCCTTGGAGGATCAGAAGAGGCTGGATGCGGAGGTGGCTGCCAGGACCCAGACCGAGACTCTGTCGGTGGACGACATGATCGCCCAGGCCGAGACTGAGGCCGAGGCTCAGGGCAAAAAGCTGACTCCGGTGGACATCGCCAAGATCAGGGCCCAGGCCAAGGTGGCAGCCCAGAACACGCAGAACAAGAGTGAGGAAGTGGACATCGATGCCCTGAAGGAGGAATTGGGGATCAAAAAGAAACTGTTCGGCTACTCTGTGGGGGAATTGGAGAGAAAGGCGTCGGGGGAGAAGGTATTTCCCCATATCTTCGGCACGGATATGTATGGCCGCGATATTCTAGTGCGGGTCATGTATGCGGCCAGAGTCTCCATGAGCGTGGGAATTTGCGCCGCCATCTTGGTGCTGTTTATCGGAGCCACCTACGGGGCTGTCTCAGGCTACTGCGGAGGAAGGGTGGATGCGGTGATGCAGCGGATCGTGGAGGTGATCTATTCGGTTCCGGAGATGCTGGTGGTGCTTCTCATCGCCACGGCCCTCAAGCCGATTCTCACCGAGTATGTGAATACAGGCAGCGGCCCTTTAAAATCCTTTGTGTCCGTGCTGGGGCCTAACCTGATCTCCATGTTTATCGCCTTCGGTGTGCTCTACTGGGTGACCATGAGCCGTATTATCCGAGGGCAGGTGCTCCAGTTAAAGCAGCAGGAGTATGTGACGGCGGCCAGGGCCCTGGGGGCCTCCGGCGGTCGGATCATCCGAAGGCATCTGATTCCCAACTGTATCGGGCAGATCGTGGTGACCACCTGTCTGCAGATTCCGTCGGCGATCTTCCTGGAATCCTTCTTGTCCTATTTGGGCGTAGGCGTGTCGGCGCCGCTTCCAAGCCTTGGCTCTATGGCCACGGATGCCTTAAGCGGCATGTATACCTACACCTATCGTCTGATCATCCCGGCCGTGGTGCTGAGTGTGATGATCCTGGCATTTAACCTGTTTGGCGACGGACTTCGGGATGCGCTGGATCCCAAGCTTAAGAAATAGAGAGGAGGGGACCAGATATGGCAGAAGGAAAAGAAAATCAGAAGCTGTTGGAAGTGAAGGATCTGCGGGTCTCTTTCTTTACCCCGGCCGGGGAGGTGAAGGCGGTCGGAGGCATCTCCTATGATCTGAACTACGGGGAGGTCATGGGCGTGGTGGGAGAGTCCGGATCGGGCAAGAGCCAGGAGGCCTATTCCATCATGGGACTTTTACAGTCCCCCGGAAAGGTCATCGGCGGTTCCATCATCTTTGAGGGTCAGGATGTGCTGAAATTTTCCAAGGAGGAGATGACCGCCTTCCGCGGCAGCAAAGTGGCCATGATCTTCCAGAATCCTATGACCTGTTTAAACCCGGTCTACACCATCGGCAACCAGCTGACCGAGGCTCTGAGAGCTCATGACAAGACTATCTCCGGGCCGGATGCCGAGAAGCGGGCCATGGAGATGATGGAGATGGTAGGTATCAACAACGTGGAGAAGCGGATGAAGCAGTACCCCCACGAGTTTTCCGGAGGTATGAGGCAGAGGGTGATGATCGCCATGGGACTCATCTGTCATCCTCGGCTTCTCATCGCCGACGAGCCTACCACGGCTCTGGATGTGACCATTCAGGCTCAGATTCTGGAATTGATGAAGAGCCTTCAGAAGAAGACCAAGATGGGAATCATCTTTATCACCCACAATCTGGGTGTGGTGGCGGATATCTGTGACAAGGTATCGGTCATGTATGCGGGCAAGATCGTGGAGCAGGGACCGGTGGATGAGATTTTCTACAATGCGGCCCATCCCTATACCCTGGGTCTGCTCCGTTCTATGCCAAGGGTGGATGCGGAGAGCTATGAGAGGCTGATTCCCATCGAGGGAACTCCGGTGGATATGGTGAATCCTCCGGAAGGGTGCCCCTTTGCCCCCCGCTGTGAATCCTGTATGAAGATCTGTCTGAAGAAGATGCCTCCCTATGTGGAGGTAGGTGAGAACCACCGCTCTGCCTGCTGGCTGAGAGTGCAGGAACGGCTGAACGAAAAGAATCAGGACAAGGAGGGGAATGCAGATGGAAAGCAGTGAGAAAAATCTCCTCGAAGTGACGAACCTCAGAAAGTATTTCCCTGTGAAGGGGGTAAAAGGACCGGGAGTCCAGGCGGTTCAGGATGTGTCCGTGTCTATTAAAAGAGGGGAGACTCTGGGGCTGGTGGGAGAGTCCGGGTGCGGAAAGACCACCCTTGGCCGGACGGTGCTGAGGCTCTATGAGCCCACGGGAGGCAGGATCGTCTATGGCGGAAATGTGCTCTATGACAATCCCCTGGGGCCCGACGGCAGGCCTTTAGGCAAGGCGGTGTCCGAGAATATGCTGCCCTACCGGAGAAAGATGCAGATTATCTTTCAGGATCCGTCGGCTTCCCTGGATCCGCGTATGACCGTGGGAGAGATCATCGGGGAGGCCATTGACATCCACAAGCTGGCGGCAAACAAGGCGGACCGGACGGATATGATTAAAGAGCTGTTAGACAAGGTCGGGCTGAACACGGAACACGCAAACCGGTATCCTCACGAGTTTTCGGGAGGCCAGCAGCAGAGAGTTGGCATCGCCAGAGCCCTGGCGGTGAAGCCGGAGTTTATCGTGTGCGACGAGCCCATCTCGGCTCTGGATGTGTCCATCCAGTCCCAGGTGGTCAATATGCTGGAGGACATGCAGACAGAGATGGGGCTGACCTACCTGTTTATCGCCCACGATTTGTCGGTGGTGCGGCATATTTCCAGCCGCATCGGGGTGATGTATTTAGGCTCCATGGTGGAGCTGGGAGAGAGCTATGAGCTGAACCGTCATCCCATCCACCCCTACACCCAGACCTTGCTCTCGGCGGTTCCGGTTCCGGATCCAAAGCTTAGCAGGACCAGACAGAGGATCGTGCTGGAAGGGGATATTCCCAGTCCCATGAATCCGCCAAAGGGGTGTCGGTTCCATACCAGGTGCCCTTATGCCAAGGAGAAGTGCAGGCAGGCGCCGCCTGAGTTTAAAGAGTATGAGGCGGGCCATTGGGCGGCTTGTCATCTGCTGGATGAGTAGAGAAGAGGGATGACTGGGCCGGCATTTAGCGGGCCAAGTCCAGAATCCCTATAAGAAATTATCTGACAGAGAGGCTGCCTGGAGAAGACTATACGATTAGAGGACACGAGATGGGTATCTCCGCCTGCATGGCAGGCGTTTTGATACAGGCTGTGCGGTTGCACAGGGCTGCCGAACTTAGGGTTAGGGACGGCAGTGGAATGTGACAGTGCGTAAGGCGCACGGGATGTCAGTGTTTTGAACTGACGGGAAGAAAGAAGGAGGTAATGTATTATGAGAAAGACAAAGAAAGTTTTGTCGGCGGTTCTGGCTTCTGTTATGACGGTGTCTCTGGCAGCGTGCGGAGGAAGTGCGACAGAGCCTACCACAACGGCTGCACCGTCCGAGACTGCGGCAGGTGAGACGAAGGCGGAGTCAGAGGCCAGTTCCGCTGCGGAGGAGACTACGGCGGCAGAGGCGGAGTCAGGGGATTTTCATATGGCTGTGTGCCTGGCTTCTGAGCCTCAGAGTATTGACCCGGCGTTGAACAGTGCGGTTGACGGCGCCATTACCATCAACCATGTGTTTGAGGGTCTGATCAAGTGGGTGGATGACGGCGAGGGAAATGCGCAGCTGGCTCCCGGTCAGGCAGAGTCCTGGGAGAAAGTAGTCAATGATGACGGCACAGTGACATATACCTTTCAGATGCGTGACGGAATCAAGTGGTCTGACGGCAAAGATGTAACTGCCGGTGATTTTGAGTACAGCTGGAGACGTCTGGCCAATCCGGAGACTGCCGCTGACTATTGCTATATGATCGATATGGTGAAAGGGTATGCGGAAGTGGCAGACGGAAGTGCTGCACCGGAGACTCTGGGAGTCAAGGCTGTGGACGACAAGACCTTTGAGGTTATACTGACTTATGATTGCCCTTATTTTGAAGAGATCGCGGCATTTCCGGCTACCTTCCCGGTTCGCCAGGACATCGTGGAAGGAAACGGCGAATGGACTTATGACCCGGCTACCTATATCGGCAATGGTCCCTACAAGATGAAGGAGTGGTCTCACAATGCCTACATTCTCACGGAGAAGAATGACCAGTATTATGACTATGAGAATCTGGGACCGGCCACCATCCGCTTTACGCTGTTAGACGATGCCAATGCCATTCTGGCCGCTTACAACAGCGGGGAGCTGCAGTTTATCGAGGAGCTTCCGGTGGATGAGGTTGCCAATTATCTGGTTTCCGGCGAGTTAAAGATCGTGGATTACATCGGAACCTACTATGTATGCTTTAACACTGAGGATGAAGTGTTCTCTGATCCTCGGGTTCGTAAGGCATTCTCCTTGGCGATTGACCGCAACTACATCGTTGAGAACGTGACTCAGACCGGGCAGGTGCCGGCTTCCGGATTCGTTCCGGCAGGTGTCTATGACGCGGCAGGCCCTGGCGGAGACGACTTCCGTACCCTGGGCGGAGACTACTACAGCGTGGCTGCTGCCGATTATGAGGCAAACTGCGAGGAGGCCAGAAAGCTTCTGGAGGAGGCCGGCTATCCGAACGGCGAGGGCTTCCCAACGGTTGAGTATCTGTATAACACCAATGATAACCACAAGGCCATCGGAGAAGCTCTTCAGAACATGTGGCAGACGGTTCTGGGTGTAAACGTAACCCTGAACAACCAGGACTGGAACGTATTCCTGCAGACACGTAAGGACGGCGACTATCAGATCGCACGGAACGGCTGGATCGCTGACTACAATGATCCCTGCTCTTTCCTGGATATGTGGTACACTGACGGCGGCAACAACGATGCTCAGTACTCTAATCCTGAGTTCGATGCCCTGATCGATGCCGCGAAGGCCACCTCTGTTCCCGAGGAGCGGATGGAGGCGTTCCACAAGGCAGAGGATGTCCTGATGGGACAGGACAATGTACACGCGCCCATCTACTTCTATACTCAGAAATATATGATGGATGACAGCATCCAGGGAATGTACTACACACCTCTTGGATATTTCTTCTTCGGCTACACCCATAAGTAACTGACGGTTTCGGGAGAGAACCTGGCTTAGGCCGGGTTCTTTTTTCGACTTTTTATTTTTCTGTCAGGGATCCTTTCGGAATTCGGAACCTTGTGGTAAACTAGAGGAGGCCAAATATTTTTTGACCCCATCATTTGGAGAATAAGAAAACGAAAAAAAGAGACTTTTATGGGAGGGATAGAGGAGATGGATTATAAGGTTATCGTGTTGGATCTGGACGGAACCCTGACGAACCGGGACAAGGTGATCACCCCCCGGACCTGGGAAGCCCTCATGAGGGCACAGGATAGGGGAAAGATCGTGGTGCTGGCTTCCGGGCGGCCTACCCATGGGGTGATGCCGCTGGCCAGGGAACTGAAGCTGGAGGAGTATGGAGGGTATATTCTGTCCTTTAACGGTGGGATGATCGTCAATTGCCGGACAGGGGAGACAGTGTTTTCCAGCCAGCTTCCCGTCGGGATCAACGGCAAGGTTATCGATCTGGCCAGGGAGCATCGGGTGGACATCATCACCTATGAGGGAGACTGGATTGTGGCAAGCAGCGCCGACTATCAGTACATCGCCCTGGAGTCGAGGGTCTGCGGCATGGAAGTGAAAGAGATCAGCGATGCGGAGGAGATGAAGCGTTACCTGACCTTTTCGGTGCCCAAATTCATCCTCACCGACGACGGGGACTATCTGGCGATGGTGGAACCCAAGGTGAAGGCGGCCATGGGAAAGAATTTCAGCGTGTACCGGTCCGACCCGTACTATCTGGAGGTTCTTCCCAAGGGAATCGACAAAGCCAAATCCCTGGAGCGATTTCTGGAAGTGACAGGATTGAAACGGGAGGAGATGATCGCTTGCGGGGACGGGTACAACGATCTGACTATGATTCGGTTTGCAGGTCTGGGGGTAGCTATGGAGAATGGAGTGCTTCCGGTGCGTCAGGCTGCCGATTATATCACAGGGTCCAACAATGATGACGGGGTGGCCCAGGTGGTGGAAAAATTTATGCTTTCTTCTGAGTAAAGCTATGGACTTTACAGTTTTACTGTGCTAAAATGTTCCGTAGAAGATCTGAAGAAGGGGAGCAGGAAATGAATAAGAAAATCAAGACAGAAGCGGTGGATCATTTATTTGAGGCCATCTTAACCCTAAAGAGCCCGGACGAGTGCTACGCATTTTTTGAGGATGTCTGTACGGTCAATGAATTGCTGTCGCTGTCTCAGCGCTATGAGGTGGCCAGGATGCTTCGGGAGAAGAAGACTTACCTGGAGATCGCAGAGCGGACGGGAGCTTCTACGGCGACCATCAGCCGGGTCAACCGCTCCCTAAACTATGGCAATGACGGGTATGACATGGTCTTTGCCCGGCTTGTCAGGGAAGAGGAGAACCAGGCATAAAGAAAAAAGAAATAGCCCCGGGCGGACTATTTCTTTTTTTTGGTGTTTGGCGGCAGTTCCTCCCCGATCTGGTCGATGAGAAGCTCCATGATCTGTTTTTTCAGGTACACATCGAATCCCAGGGCACAGATGAAGGAAAAAAGCTGCAGATATTCCTGGTCTTTTTGGAGAGAGGAGGACTCTTCCCCGTCAGGACTCCCACAAGACGACAGGGATTCGACAGGAAATGTATTCATGGAAGAGCGGAATTTTTTGATTATATCTACCTTCAGCCGTTTCATCTGTTCTTTTTCCAGGGAGAAGATCTGCCGGTAGATATCTTCTAAGGACCAGCCGGCTTTGTCTTCTGACTGACTGGGCCCGACTTGCCCATCCCCCGCCCTTTTTTTGGTCTCCGAAGTGTGGAAATGTGCCTCGGTGATCGGGCCAAACAGGATTTCAATGTCATGGAAAGACAGCATGTTCTTAAAATAATAGATAAAAATCAACAGCAGCGTGTGCTCTTTGGTGTACTTCTTTTTTACCGGAGGAGGAAGCAGGTTATTCTTGGCATAGTTGTTGATCATGGTCTTGGTGAGCACCTTGTCTTCCGGATAGCGTTTGGATTTTTCCAGCTGTTCGTCCATGAAGGTAGTCAGCTGGTCCATATAAAGGGGGATATCGGGAATCTGTTCCGGCTTGACATAGTCTAAAGCATCCAGACGGGAGAGAAGTTCCCGAAGCAGTTCATCATTTGATTTCATCTCGTCACCTCACGGTTATTATATAGTAATGAAAACCAGATAGCAAGCAGAATTTTTGTCTTTCCGATCATAGACTGGTCTGCAGGGCACAGTTCTCTATCCCAGATGAAAAAAGAAGTGCGGCCAGCCTGGGGCAAAGTGCTTGCGGCACTCTTTTTTTGCCTGTGCATACCATAAGATATACCGTTTTCCCACGGGGAGGCGGGGTATGAGAGGAGGTATTGCATGAAAACCAAACTGGAGGTCAAAAACCTCTGTTATTCTTATCATACGCTGGAGGGAGAGACTCAGGCCTTAGCAGACATCACCTTCGATGTGAAGGACGGAGAGTTTTTCGCTATCGTAGGGCCGTCGGGCTGCGGAAAATCCACGCTGCTGTCCCTTCTGTGCGGCCTAATAGAACCGGAGTCAGGACAGATCCTCATCGACGGGACAGTCAGGGAGAAGAGCCATACGGCTATGGGATATATGCTCCAGAAGGATCATCTCTTTGAGTGGAGAACCATATTTTCCAATGTTGCCTTGGGGCTGGAGATCCAGAACCGCCTTGACGAGGAGGCAAAGGGGGAGCTTCTTGGCATGTTGGACACCTACGGCCTGTCCCAGTTTCGGGACGCAAAGCCAAGTCAGCTGTCCGGCGGGATGCGGCAGAGAGCGGCTCTGATCCGCACCCTGGCATTGAAGCCGGATATTCTGCTTTTAGACGAACCCTTTTCTGCGCTGGATTATCAGACAAGACTGGAGGTCTGCGATGATATCAGCACCATTATTCGAACCAGGAAAAAGACGGCGATCCTGATCACCCATGATTTGTCGGAGGCCATCTCCGTGGCCGACCGGATTCTGGTCTTGAGCAGCAGGCCGGGGAGGGTGAAAAGCGTGCTCCCGGTACCCTTTGCCCAGGAATATGACCGGCCCCTGCTTCGGAGAAATGCCCCGGAATTTTCTTCTTATTTCAATCAATTGTGGAAGGAGTTAAAGACCCATGACTGAACCTTCTCTGTCCCAACAGAAATTTCTTGCCCAGGAACAGCGGCACAAAGTCCAGGTGAGAGTGTGCCGGGTGATGCTCCTGGTGCTCTTTTTGGCTTTGTGGGAGCTGTGCGCAGAGCTTGATCTCATCGACTCCTTTATTTTCAGTTCCCCGTCAAAAATATGGGCCTGTTTTGTGAAGATGTCAAAGGATAAAACAGTGTTCCTCCATCTGGGTGTCACCCTTTTGGAGACTCTGGTCAGCTTCCTTTTGGTGGCAGTGATCGGGGTGGGGGCGGCAGTGGCCCTGTGGGCCAGCCGGGGACTTTCACAGGTACTGGAGCCCTATCTGGTGATGCTCAACAGCCTGCCCAAGTCTGCCCTGGCGCCTCTTCTCATCGTGTGGCTGGGCAACAATATGCGGACCATCATCGTGGCAGCGGTGTCCGTGGCTGTCTTCGGCTCTATCCTGACTCTGCACACGGGATTTATGCAGACAGACCCGGATAAGATCCGGCTGATCCGATCTCTGGGAGGCACCAAACGGGATGTCCTCACGAAAGTCCTGATTCCTTCTTCCGTTCCCCTGATCGTCAGCAATATGAAGGTCAATGTGGGGCTGTGCCTGGTGGGGGTGATCATCGGGGAGTTCCTCTCGGCCAAAGCCGGGCTGGGATACCTGATTATCTATGCGTCTCAGGTGTTTAAAATGGATCTGCTGGTAATGTCCATCGTGATCCTGTGTATCCTGTCCACCGTGCTGTATCAGGTGATTGCGGAGCTGGAGAAACGTTTTTTATAGAAGGGCCGATGAACAAGACTCCTGTCAAAAAGGGCTACCCCATCCGGAGGAATTCCGGCGGGGCAGCCCTTTCTTCGTCATCCCACATCCGGCGCCGCCTTGCCGGTGGTGTTAGTATATAAATGTGGACGGGAAAAGTTGAACAACCTATACTATCAAACAGCGGCTGGGTAAAGCAGCTTTCCCCTATCAAGGTATCAGAGGAGGAGACGGTTACCCTAAAGGAGTACAAGGCTCTCCAAAAAGAAATCCAGCGCCTTAAGATCGAGCATGAAATACTAAAAAAAGCGACCGCCATATTCGCAAAAGAACAATAGCCGAAATGTTGCATCTATCCAGAATAACTTAACCAACTACTCTATATCCCAGCTTTGCAGTGCCCTGAAATTCCCAAGGAGTACCTACTACAAGGCTCTGGTTTGTGTACCTTCAAATAAGCGGATGGAGTATGAGGAATTCGGCAGGAAAGTGAAACAGGCCTTTGAGGATTCCAAACGCAGATACGGGGCTGCAAACTATGCCGTGTACTCAATGGTGCCGGGACACCCTGCTGCCCGTCCTTTTATCTGCCGGTACGCCCTGGCCCCCTCTCCTCCTCCAGCATGGAGTCCACCTTTTCACATACCATGGAAATGTATTCCCCCAGCCCGGCCTCCCCGCATCCGACGATGTAGTGGTTGCACCGGTTGACGGGGATCAGGATCTTAAAGGCGCTGCTGGAGCCGACGGCCTGAGCGATGGCAGGGGTGATCTCCCCCAACAGGGCATCGGCAAATACGATGCCGATGGGGCCGATGATGATGTCTGAGTCCCTCGCGTTGACGATGCAGGGATTCTCCCCGGTGGCCCCGTAATCGGCCCCGGATTTTAACATGGCCGCAGTGGCGGTGGAGTTGGTGCCGATGGCGTAGAGGGACAGGCCGGGATGGCGCTTTTTCAGCTGTTCGATGACCGCTTTTCCCATACGGCCGCCCTGGCCGTCGATGATGGTGATCTTCATAGAGGTGTCCTTTCTATAGGTGTATGGATAAGTTCTATTCTAATAGGAGGCTTTAGAGGTGTCAAGAGCAGAACCTATTTCCATGGTTACATGACTGACTCAAGAGGAAAAGATTAGAAAAAACCCTTGCAAATGTCATATTCCGATGCTATACTACATACGATAACATGATACCTTGACTGATGAAGAGTGGACGCAAGTCCACTCTTTCATTATGAAAAGGGAGACAGCGCACAGGGAGAGAGGTGAGGCAGAGATGACAAAGAGAGAGACATATGAGTCCAGGACGGAGGAGTTTCTTCTTCCGCTCATGGAGAAGTACCATTTTGAACTGGTGGATGTGGAGTATGTCAAGGAGGGAAGCAGCTGGTATTTAAGGGCGTACATCGACAAGGAGGGTGGAATCGCCATAGACGACTGTGAGGTCATCAGCCGGATTGTAAGTGACTGGCTGGACAGAGAAGACTTTATCGACGACAGCTATATTCTGGAGGTCAGTTCACCGGGGCTTGGCAGGCCGCTTAAGAAGGAAAAGGATTTTGCCAGGAGCCTGGGAAAGGATGTGGAGGTCAGACTGTACCGTCCGCGGGATAAACAGAAGGAGTTTACCGGAGCGCTGACGGAGTATGACAAAGATACGGTTACCATCGAGATGGAGGATGGAAGCCGGGTGGTACTGGAACGCCGGGAGATTGCACTGATCCGTTTAGCATTCGATTTCTAATATAGAAGATAGTTGGAGGATAAAGAAATGAATAAAGAACTGTTAGAGGCGCTGGAGATTTTGGAGAAGGAGAAAAACATCAGCAAGGAGACCATGCTGGAGGCTATCGAGAATTCTCTGATCACTGCCTGCAAGAATCATTTTGGAAAGGCAGACAACATCAAGGTCAACATCAATCCGGAGACCTGTGATTTCGCAGTGCTGGCGGAGAAGGAAGTCGTGGAAGCGGTGGAGGATCCCCTCATGCAGATCAGTCTGGCGGAGGCCAAGATGATGGCGCCCAGATATGAGACCGGGGATATCGTACAGATTCCCATCGAGTCCAAGTCTTTTGGAAGAATCGCCACCCAGAATGCGAAGAACGTGATTCTCCAGAAGATCCGGGAGGAGGAGCGAAAGTCCCTCTACAAAGACTGGTATGCCAAGGAGAAGGACATTGTGCCCGGAGTGGTCCAGCGCTACTTGGGCAGGAACGTCAGTGTGAACTTAGGCAAGGCGGATGCCATCTTAAATGAATCCGAGCAGGTGAAGGGAGAAATCTTCCAGCCCACGGAGCGGATCAAGGTGTATGTCCTGGAAGTAAAGGATACCCCCAAAGGCCCCAGGATCTCCGTGTCCAGAACCCATCCGGATCTGGTGAAGCGCCTCTTTGAGCTGGAAGTGGCGGAGGTGAAGGACGGAACCGTGGAGATCAAGTCCATCGCCAGGGAGGCTGGGTCCAGAACCAAGATCGCGGTAAAGTCCAACGATCCCAACGTGGATCCCGTAGGTGCGTGTGTGGGACTAAACGGAGCCAGGGTCAACTCTGTGGTCAACGAGCTGAGGGGAGAGAAGATCGATATTATCAACTGGGACGACAACCCGGCCTATCTGATCGAGAACGCCCTAAGCCCGGCCAAGGTTATCTGCGTGGTGGCTGACGAGGAGGCCAGGGAGGCGCAGGTGATCGTGCCCGATTATCAGCTGTCCCTAGCTATCGGCAAGGAGGGACAGAACGCGAGACTGGCGGCAAAGCTTACCGGTTTTAAGATCGACATCAAGAGTGAGACCCAGGCGAGAGAGCTGGGCCTGTTTGAACAGATAGGACTTGAGAACCATACGGAAGAGGGTACGTTTGAGACTTATGAAGAATACCCGGACAGTTTTGAACATTATCCGGAAGAATACGAGGAAGGCTATCAGGAGTCTTACGAGGAGGGTTATGAAGGGTACGAGGAAGCCGGACAAAATGACGATCAGGATAACTACCAGAATGGCTACCAGGACGATGTGATACCAGAATAAGACACGGAACAGAATGGAAGTGAGAGATCAGTGAGTACAAAGAAAATACCCCTTCGCCAGTGTATCGGCTGTGGAGAGATGAAAAGTAAAAAGGAAATGGTCCGTATTTTAAAGACGGAGAACGAGGGGATCATCCTGGATTCCACCGGGCGCAAGAACGGACGAGGCGCTTATCTGTGCCCCAGCGCCCAGTGCCTTCAAAAAGCTGTAAAGAATCGGGGGCTGGACCGTTCCTTCAAGCAGCAGGTGCCGAGAGAGGTATACGAAACTCTGGAAAAGGAGATGGAACAACTTGTTGGACAATAGAACAAAGGTGTTAAACCTGATCGGATTGGCCACCAAAGCGGGGAAGACAGCCAGCGGTGAATTCTCCACGGAGAAGGCGGTAAAGGGCGGGAAAGCTTATCTGGTGATCGTGGCGGAGGAGGCCTCGGACAACACCAGAAAAAAGTTTACCAACATGTGTACTTACTATCAGGTTCCAATCGGGTTTTTTGGTAAAAAGGATGAATTGGGTCATCATATGGGCAAGGAGATGCGGTCATCTCTGGCCATACTGGATGAAGGGTTCGCCAAGGCTGTGGTAAAACAAATGAATATCAACGGAGGTAGTAAGTATGAGAGTCAATGAACTTGCAAAGGAGCTGGGTAAGACCAGCAAAGAGGTATTAGATATCTTACAGAAGAATCATATAGACGGAAAATCCCATTCATCCAATGTCAGCGAGGAGCATATCGCAGTGGTGAAAAAGGCGCTGGTGCCCCAGACTTCGAGGCCTGCAGCCAGCCCGGCTCCAGCAAAGGTGCCGGCCTCCCAGACGACAGGCGCAAGCCAGCCCGTCAGCGGGAATCAGGCGGAACCGCCGAAAAAGAAGATCACGGCCGTATTCCGTCCCCAGAACGCTCAGACCATGAGGCAGAGACCGGGACAGGGAGGAAACCGTCCCCAGGGAATGGCAGGCCAGCAGGGGGGGAATGCCCGTCCCCAGAGCGGGGCAGGCCAGAGCCAGCAGGGAGGAAGTGCCCGTCCCCAGAGCGGGGCAGGTCAGGGGCAGCAGGGAGGAAGCGCCCGTCCCCAGGGAGCAGCGTCTGCCCAGGGGCAGCAGGGAGGAAACTCTCGTCCCCAGAGCGGGGCAGGCCAGAGCCAGCAGGGAGGAAATGTCCGTCCCCAGAACATGCCAGGCCAGGGCCAGCCGGTGTCAGTTGTCCGTCCTCAGAATTCCCAGGTACAGTCCGGGAGGACAGGCGGGACACAAGGGGAGGAGCCGGTGCGCTCTCAGAATGTTTCGGCACAGAATCCCCAGGCCGGTCGTCCTCAGTCTTCCCAGGGAACAGCGTCAGGGCGTGACGGAAACCGCGGACAGGACGGAGTCCAGAATCGCGACGGCCGCTTTCAGAGAGACGGAAACCGTTCTCAGGGTAACCGAGAGGGAGGCCGTTCGGGAGGCTTTGGGGGCAACCGAGAGGGAGGCCGTTCGGGAAGTTATCAGGGCAACCGGGAGGGAGGCCGTCCGGGAGGCTATCAGGGTAACCGAGACGGAAACCGTCCGGGAGGCTTTGGGGGCAACCGAGAGGGAGGCCGCCAGGGAGGCTTTCAGGGTAACCGGGAGGGAGGCCGTCCGGGAGGCTTTTCCGGCAATCGAGACGGCGCCCGCCAGGGAGGCTTTGGGGGTAACCGGGACGGAAACCGCCAGGGAGGTTTTCAGGGCAATCGAGAGGGAGGTCGTCCGGGAGGTTATCAGGGTAACCGGGACGGAAACCGTCCGGGAGGCTTTTCCGGCAATCGAGACGGTGCTCGCCAGGGAGGTTTTGGGGGCAACCGGGACGGAAACCGTCCGGGAGGTTTTTCCGGCAATCGAGACGGAAACCGTCCCCAGGGCAATCGTCCTCAGGGAGGCCGTCCGGGACAGAAGGATACTTCCAAATCCTTCGACACCCCGATCGCAGCCAAGCCGCAGAGCAACAGAGGCAATAAAAATGCCTATAAGAACGATAAATACGATAAGAAGAATATAAATGAGGACGGCCCGAGAACAAAGGGCAAGATGTCCAAACATCCCTTTATTATGCCCCAGAAGAATGTGCATGAGAAGGTGGAGGAGACCATTAAGGTCATCACTCTTCCGGAAGTGCTGACCATCAAAGAGCTGGCGGAGAAGATGAAACTGCAGCCCTCTGCCATTATCAAAAAGCTGTTTTTAAAGGGAAGCATCGTGACCCTGAACCAGGAGATCGACTACGAGAAGGCAGAAGAGATTGCCATGGAGTATGACGTTCTCTGCGAGAAAGAGGAGAAGATCGATGTCATCGAGGAGCTTCTCAAGGAGGCGGAGGAGAGTGAAGACGACATGGTGGCGAGACCGCCGGTTGTCTGCGTCATGGGACACGTAGACCACGGCAAGACCTCTCTTTTAGACGCCATCCGGGAGAGCAACGTGACCGCCAGAGAGGCGGGAGGCATCACTCAGCACATCGGCGCCTATGTGGTGGAGATCAACGGGGAGAAGATCACCTTCTTAGACACACCGGGCCACGAGGCATTTACTGCCATGCGTATGAGAGGCGCCCAGTCCACGGATATCGCGGTGTTAGTGGTGGCGGCTGACGACGGCGTGATGCCTCAGACCGTGGAGGCCATCAACCATGCCAAGGCGGCAGGGGTGGAGATCATCGTTGCCATCAACAAGATCGATAAACCCAGCGCCAATGTGGAGAAGGTAAAACAGGAGCTGTCCGAGTACGAGCTGATCCCGGAGGATTGGGGCGGAAGCACCATCTTCGTGCCGGTGTCCGCTCACACGAAAGACGGCATCCCCGAGCTGCTGGAGATGATCATCCTTGCTTCCGAGGTGAAGGAACTGAAGGCCAATCCCAACAGAAATGCCAGAGGACTGGTGATCGAGGCAGAGCTTGACAAGGGCAAGGGCCCGGTGGCCACCGTGCTGGTGCAGAAGGGAACCCTGCATATCGGAGATAATATTGCAGCCGGTGCGTGCTACGGAAAAGTCCGTGCCATGATGGACGATAAGGGACGGAGGGTGAAGGAAGCTACCCCGTCTACCCCGGTGGAGATCCTGGGCTTAAACGGCGTGCCCAATGCCGGGGAGGTGTTTGTGGTGACAGCCAGCGAGAAGGAGGCCAGAAGCTTTGCAGAGACCTTCATCTCCGAGGGCAAGAATAAGCTTTTGGAGGATACCAAGGCAAAGCTGTCCCTGGACGATCTGTTCAGTCAGATCAAGGCAGGCAATATCAAGGAGCTTCCCATCATCGTCAAGGCAGATGTCCAGGGCTCCGTGGAGGCGGTGAAACAGAGCCTCTTGAAGCTGTCCAACGAGGAGGTCATGGTGAAGGTGATCCACGGCGGCGTAGGCGCCATCAACGAGTCCGATGTGTCCCTGGCCTCCGCCTCCAATGCCATCATCATCGGTTTCAATGTGAGACCGGATATGACGGCCAAATCAGTGGCAGAACAGGAGAAAGTAGACTTAAGACTGTACAAAGTGATCTATCAGGCCATCGAGGATGTGGAGGCTGCCATGAAGGGGATGCTGGATCCCATCTTCGAGGAGAAGGTCATCGGCCACGCGGTGGTGCGTCAGACCTTCAAGGCTTCCGGAGTGGGAACCATCGCCGGTTCCTATGTCACGGACGGAAAGTTCCAGAGAGGTTGTTCCGTCAGGATCACCCGCGGCGGAGAGCAGATTTTCGAGGGTCCACTGGCTTCCCTCCGGCGTTTCAAAGATGACGTAAAGGAAGTGGCCACAGGTTATGAGTGCGGTCTGGTATTTGAAAAGTTTAACGACGTCCAGGAGGACGATATGATTGAAGCATATGCCATGGTGGAGGTTCCGCGTTAGAACCTCTCCTGGCACAGGAGAAAGGAATCACCATGCGTAAAAACAGTATCAAGAATACAAGGATCAACATGGAAGTGCAGCGGGAGTTAAGCGAGATCATCCGCACGGAAGTGAAGGATCCGGGACTTAAGAGTGTCATGGTCACGGTCGTGGCGGTGGAGGTAACTCCGGATTTGAAATACTGCAAGGCCTATATCAGTGTTCTGGGAGATGAGGAGGCGGCCCAGGCGGCCCTTCTGGGGCTGAAGCGGGGAGTCGGCTTTATCAGAAAAGAGCTGGCCAGGAGAGTGAACCTGCGCAATACGCCGGAGCTGAAATTTATTTTGGACCAGTCCATCGAGTACGGCGTCCACATGTCAAGGCTGATCGACGATGTGACCGAGGGTATGGGGCATGATGAGGGCCAGGAGGAATGGGAGTAAATCGTCGTTCCCCGGCGGAGGCTTTTGTGAAGAAAGTCGTCAGAAGGGAGAGGATAAATTTATGACAAGACTGGAAGAGATGCTTGACGGAGCAGAGTCCCTGGTCATCCTGGGTCATGTAAACCCGGACGGGGACTGTGCCGGCTCCTGTCTGGCTTTGTACAACTATGTGAAAAAAAGGAATCCCGGTTTGTATGTTAAGTTGTATCTTCAGCCGGTTTCCGGAAGATTTTCCTATCTGGAAGGATTTGACTGCATCGAGTCGGCGCTTTCCGGGGAGGAGGTATTTGATCTGTGCGTCTGCCTGGACTGCAGTGACAGAGAGCGTCTGGGCGAGTTCGCAGGCTTTTTGGACACGGCGAAGAACAGTATCTGTATCGACCACCATGTGACCAACCAGGGCTACGCCAGGGAAAATATCATCGAGGGAAAGGCCAGCTCCACCTGCGAGGTACTTTACGGCCAGCTGTCGGAGGAGCTTCTGGATCAGGACATCGCCGCCTGTCTCTACACGGGGCTCATCCACGACACCGGCGTGTTTCGGTACAGCTGCACCTCGGAAAAGACCATGGAGATTGCGGGAAAGCTGATGAGCACAGGGTTCGACTTTACCTGGATCATCGATAACGGCTTTTTTAAGAAGACCTATCTGCAGAGTCAGATTCTGGGCCGGGCCCTCATGGAGAGCATCCGGTTTTTGGATGGGAGATGTATCTTTACGGTGGTCAAGAAGCAGGATATGATTTTTTACGGTGTCGAGCCCAGGGACTTAGAGGGCATCGTAGATCAGCTTCGGACCATCGACGGGGTGGAGTGCGCCATCTTCCTGTACGAGACGGACAATCACATGTATAAGGTCAGCATGCGCTCCAACGACGTGGTGGATGTCAGCAGGATCGCCTCCTATTTCGGAGGCGGGGGCCATGTGAGAGCGGCCGGCTGTACCATGTCCGGCAGTGTCCATGACGTGGTGAACAATCTGTCCGGCCACATAGAAAAACAACTGATTTCGGAGAAGCCACATGGTTGACGGAGTCCTGAACATATATAAAGAAAAAGGTTATACATCCCATGATGTGGTGGCAAAGCTGCGGGGGATCCTGCACCAGAAGAAGATCGGCCATACAGGCACCCTGGATCCGGAGGCGGAGGGGGTGCTGCCGGTATGTCTGGGGAAAGCCACCCGCCTCTGCGACATGCTGACGGACAACACTAAAACCTATCGGGCTGTGCTGCTCCTGGGCCGGGAGACGGATACCCAGGATGCCACCGGGCAGACCGTGTCAGAGAGAGAGCCGGAGGTGACCGAGGAGGCGGTCCGGGAGGCGGTCATGAGCTTTGCGGGGGACTATGATCAGATCCCTCCCATGTATTCCGCCCTAAAGGTGGACGGCAAAAAGCTTTACGAGCTGGCCAGAGCCGGAAAAGTAGTGGAGAGACAGCCGAGGCCTGTGGTGATCCATGAGATCCTTGTGGATCATATCTGCCTCCCGAGAGTCACCATGACCGTCTGTTGTTCCAAAGGGACCTACATCCGTACCCTGTGCCATGATATCGGCCGAAAGTTAGGGTGCGGCGGCTGTATGGAAGCCCTGGTGCGCACCAGAGCGGGACGCTTTCGTCTGGAGGACAGTCTGAAACTGTCCCAGGTGGAGAGCCTGTGGGGGCAGGGAAGCCTGGGACAGCACATCGTCTCCATTGAGGAGATGTTTTCCGGATATCGGAAGCTTCGGACCAGGAAAGAGGCCGACGTCCTGGTGAGAAACGGCAATCCTTTAAAAGCAGAAGATCTCCCTCTTTGGGGAACCTGGGAGCAGACGGGAGAGTGGGCCGGGGAGGAGACGTGTCAGGCCGGAACAGACCGGTATTACCGACTGTATGACAGTGACGGACACTTTATGGGAATCTATCGATGGGAAGAGGGAAAATCCCGCCTGATGCCCTGGAAAATGTTTCTGGGAGGATAAACAGATGAAATGTTTCATCGGAGAGACACAATTTAAGATACCGGAGCCGACGGTGGTGACCATCGGGAAGTTTGACGGGCGCCATAAAGGTCATCAGAAGCTTTTGAGCCGTATGATGGATTTTAAAAGCACCTGCGGCTACCGGACGGCGGTCTTTACCTTTAACACCACTCCCGCCGTGGCGATTTCGGGAACCGTCCATCAGGTGATCACCACCAACCAGGAGCGGAGAGACAACATGGCCAGAATGGGGATTGACTATCTGGTGGAGTATCCTTTTACCAGTGATGTGGTCCGTCTTCCGGCCGAGGAGTTTTTGAGGGAGATTCTCATAGGCAAGATGAATGCCAGGGCCATCGTGGTGGGGACCGACTGCGGATTCGGCTACAAGAGATCCGGCGATGCCAGGCTTTTGCAGGAACTGGCCCCTGTCTATGGGTATGATCTGGAGGTGGTGGTCAAGGAGAAAGATGACCAGAGGGATATCAGCAGCACCTATATCAAGGAAGAACTGCACAAGGGAAACATGGAGAAGGCCAACAAGCTTTTGGGACAGCCTTATGCCATCCACGGGACGGTGGTTCACGGCAGCCATGTGGGAGGACCTGTCCTGGGATTTCCCACGGTCAATGTGATCCCGCCCAGAGAGAAGTACCTGCCGCCCTTCGGGGTCTATGTCTCCCGGGTGCTGGCAGAGGGACGCACCTTAGGCGGCATCACCAACATCGGAAGAAAGCCTACAGCGGCCGATGACGGACCCGTCGGGGTGGAGACCTATCTTTTCGATTTCAACGGGGATCTGTACGGAAAGAATATTGAAATACAGCTGCTGCATTATAAGCGCCCGGAGAAGAAATTTGATTCCCTTGAACAGCTGAAAGAACAGCTGGAGAGAGACAAAGAATATGGACTTTCCTATCTTGACAAGGAGAGGGTCTTGTGTTAAGATAAACCGGTATGGACAGACGCCGGGGCTCGGTTTTTGGGTACTCCATCCATTGCTTAGTCTGCGGTTTGAAGAAGAAATAAGGAGGAGATCGTCATGATTTCAAAGGAAAAGAAAGCAGAGATTATCGAGAAGTATGGAAGAAAGCCTGGAGACACAGGTTCCCCTGAGGTTCAGATCGCACTTTTGACCGAGCGGATTACAGAGCTGACCGAGCATCTGAAGAAGAACCAGAAGGACCATCATTCCAGACGCGGACTTTTGATGATGGTAGGACAGAGACGTGGTCTTCTGGACTATCTCAAGAAGACAGATCTGGACGGTTATCGTGCTCTGATCGAGAAGTTGGGCATCAGAAAATAAGCGTTCGTAGAAACTTAGGGTGGGGGCAGCTCCACCCTAAATTGCAGTGTGGGAGTGATCGGAGACGTCATAACCGGTTTCCCTGTGACGTTCGGCGGCAGGATTTGCAGTCCCGTGAGGAACCTGCCTTCGGGCAGCATGAAGGAGAACATTCGCGCGGAAGATTTGTACCGAGACCGCTGAAAAGCACATCTCTTTTTGGAGAGGACGGTGTGTTTTTCAGTAGTTTCGGCTTCTTCTGTATGGATGAAACTATTTATAAAAAGAAAAGGAGATTGACATGTACAAAAGTTTTTCCATGGAATTGGCCGGAAGGACTCTGACCGTAGATATCGGCAGGGTGGCAAAGCAGGCAGGCGGTGCAGCATTTATGCATTACGGTGAGACCACCGTCTTGAGTACGGCTACCGCATCGAAGGAACCGAGAGAAGGCATTGATTTCTTTCCCTTAAGCGTGGAGTATGAAGAGAAATTGTACGCGGTGGGGAAGATCCCGGGCGGTTTCAACAAGAGAGAGGGAAAGGCCAGTGAGAATGCAGTGCTCACAAGCCGTGTCATCGATCGGCCCATGCGTCCTCTCTTCCCCAAGGATTACCGCAACGATGTGACTCTGAACAATATGGTTATGAGCGTGGACCCGGAGTGCCGCCCGGAGTTGGTGGCCATGCTGGGCGCAGCGATCGCTGCCTCCATTTCCGACATTCCCTTTGACGGCCCCTGTGCCATGACTCAGGTAGGCCTCATCGACGGGGAACTGATCCTCAATCCCTCTCAGGAGCAGTGGAAGATGGGAGATCTGAATCTGACCGTGGCTTCCACCAGAGAGAAGGTGATCATGATCGAGGCCGGCGCCAATGAGGTTCCGGAGGCTAAGATGATCGAGGCGATCTACAAGGCTCATGAGGTGAACCAGGAGATCATCGCCTTTATCGACCGGATCGTGGCGGAAGTGGGCAAGGCCAAGCACGGCTATACAAGCTGTGCCATTCCGGAAGAGATGTTTGCGGCCATCAGGGAGATCGTGCCCCCGACTCAGATGGAGGAGGCGGTTTTCACAGATGACAAGCAGACCAGGGAAGAGAATATCCGTGTGATCACGGAAAAGCTTAAAGAGGCCTTCGCCGAGAAGGAGGAGTGGCTGGAGATTCTCTCCGAGGCGGTCTATCAGTACCAGAAGAAGACGGTGCGGAAGATGATCTTGAAGGACGGCAAGCGTCCCGACGGAAGAGAGATGAATCAGATCCGTCACCTTTCTGCGGAAGTGGATCTGATTCCCAGGGTTCATGGTTCTGCCATGTTCACCAGAGGACAGACTCAGATCTGCAACGTGTGTACCCTGGCGCCCTTGTCCGAGCAGCAGAAGCTGGACGGCTTGGACGAGAATGAGGTCAGCAAGCGGTATATGCATCACTATAATTTCCCGTCCTACTCTGTGGGGGAGACCAAGCCCTCCAGAGGACCGGGAAGGCGTGAGATCGGACACGGAGCTCTGGCAGAGAGAGCGCTGATCCCGGTGCTGCCAAGCGAAGCGGACTTCCCCTATGCCATCCGCACCGTATCCGAGACCTTTGAGTCCAACGGTTCCACCTCCATGGCATCCACCTGCGCCTCCTGCATGTCTCTGATGGCAGCAGGCGTGCCTATCAGGAAGATGGTGGCCGGTATCTCCTGCGGTCTGGTAACCGGGGACAGCGACGATGAATTCGTGCTTCTTACAGATATCCAGGGGCTGGAAGACTTTTTCGGGGATATGGACTTTAAGGTGACGGGAACCACAGAGGGTATCACTGCCATCCAGATGGATATCAAGATTCACGGTCTGACAAGGCCTATTGTGGAGGGCGCCATCGCCAGATGCCGGGAGGCCAGGCTGTTTATCATGGACACCTGTATGAAGCCGGCTATCGCCGGGCCGAGAAAAGAGGTGAGCAAGTATGCTCCCAAGATCGAGCAGATCACCATTGATCCCCAGAAGATCGGCGATGTAGTAGGTAAGCAGGGCAAGGTGATCAACAAGATCATCGAGGAGACCGGAGTGAAGATCGACATCGAGGACGACGGAAGCGTGTCCGTGTGCGGCACGGACAAGGAGATGATCGCCAAGGCCATCCGTATCATCGAGAGCATCGTCACGGATATCGAGGCAGGACAGATCTTTACCGGCAAGGTAGTGAGGATCATGAATTTCGGAGCCTTTGTGGAGCTGGCTCCCAATAAAGACGGTATGGTTCACATATCCAAGCTGTCTGACAAGAGAGTGGCCAAGGTGGAGGATGTGGTCAACATCGGCGACGAGGTGACGGTCAAGGTCATGGAGATCGACAAGATGGGGCGTGTGAACCTGAGCATGAGGCCGGCCGACCTCTCCGGCAAGGAACCGGAGAGGGAGGAGCGTCCGGAGAGACGTGAGAGGAGACGGGAGGATCGCCAGGAGCGGTAAAAGGTATCTGAGAGATTCACGTGAAGATAAGGAGCCAGGCCGTGGTTGGCCCCGGCGACTGTGACAGAAGACAGGCAGATTGACAAAACCGGGATACTCGGACAGTTCTGGGAGGACTGTGGGAGTGTTCCGGTTTTCTTTCATTGCGCTGACCAGATAGACAGGAGGAAATCGATGGAGACTTTCTGTGATGCAAGCGCCCGTCAGGGCGGCTTTTTTGGCAGGCATCGGCCTGCTACTTTATATTACCATGGCAGCCTGTATACCGGAGATCCGACCAGAAGGAATGCCGCCGCGATGTTGGTGGAGGACGGAAAGATCCTATGGATAGGTGATGACGCAAAACAGGCCCTGAAGCGGGGGGAGATCGCCGAAAGTTGGGAGAGGGAGGTGGACTTGGAGGGCCGGTTTGTGTGCCCGGGTTTCATCGACTCCCATATGCACATGGCAGAGTACGGAAAACTGCTGACAGAGGTCCCTCTCTCGGACCACACAGACTCCATCAGGCAGGTGTGTGACCGGGTGAGAGATTTCATACGGGAGAATCAGATCCCAGAGGGGACCTGGGTCTGCGGACGGGGGTGGAATCAGGACTATTTTCAGGATGAAAGGCGGTTTTTGACCTGCCATGACCTGGACCAGATCTCGACCAGGCACCCGATCTATCTGGCCAGAGCCTGCGGCCATGTGGTGACGGTAAACTCTAGAGCCTTGGAGGCTGCAGGGGTCACGAGAGAGACGGCTCAGCCTGCGGACGGACATTTTCAGACAGACGATAAGGGAGAACCGCTGGGGATTTTCGAGGAAAACGGAGTGCTGCTGGTGAAAAAGGCCATTCCCGCCGTGACGGTTGCCAGACTGAAGGAGTACCTTGAGGCTGCGGCCCGGTCGCTGAACAGCTTTGGCATCACATCGGTCCACACCGATGATTTTCTGTCCATTCCCGGGGCAGACTATGAGATGGTCCTTCAGGCTTACAGGGAGCTGGAGAGAGAGGGACGGCTGCCCATAAAGGTCTATGAGCAGGCGCAGCTGGCGGATCCAAAGCGGCTGAAGGAGTTTCTGGAGAAGGGGTACTGCACGGGGACAGGCACGGACTATGTGAGAATCGGCCCTCTCAAGATCATCGGCGACGGTTCCCTGGGGGCCAGAACGGCATTCTTGTCAGAGCCCTATGAAGACCGGAAGGGCACCTGCGGGATTCCGGTCTTTACCCAGGAACAGCTGGATGAGATGATCTCCCATGCTAACCGTCACGGTATGCAGGTGGCGGTCCACGCCATCGGGGACAGGATCATGGAGCAGGTGATCTCTGCCTATGAAAAGGCTCTGAGGGAGTGTCCCAGAAGGGATCATCGCCACGGGATTGTCCACTGTCAGATTACGACCAGAGCCCTGCTGAAAAAGATAGAGGAGCTGTCTCTCCATACCTATATCCAGAGTATCTTCCTGGACTATGACAGCAAGATCGTGGAGAGCAGGGTGGGAGAGAAGAGAGCGAAGGAAACCTATCAGTTTGCCGCACTTTTCCATATGGGACAGGGGATGAGCAACGGGTCTGACAGTCCGGTGGAGACTCCCGATGTGATGAAGGGGATTCAGTGTGCAGTCACCAGGGCTTCCCTGGACAAAACCAGAACCTTTCTGCCAGACCAGGCTCTGACAGTGGAGGAAGCCCTGGCAAGCTACACGGTGATGGGAGCCAGGGCATCATTTGAGGAGGAGAAAAAGGGGATGTTTAGAGCGGGAATGGCGGCGGATTTTACGGTGCTTGACCGCGACCCTTTTAGGGTCCCCCCGGAAGAGTTGGGGACAATCACGGCAGTGCAGACTTATGTAGACGGCGTCCTGGTGTATGACAGAGGCAGCGCTACGTGTCCTGACAGAATACGATGACCCTGCTGGGGGTGGTCTGGGCGGGGATGCTCCGGGTGGTGGTGGTGTAGAGCACCAGCATGTACTGGTCCTTCGGTACGCCCAAGTAGTACTGTCCGTTGGGAAGCTGGAGGGATGTGGCGCCGGATAGAGTGAGGACCAGGGTGTTGTCGCTGTTTCTCAGATTTTGGTCAAAGTAGTCCAGGGCGGCATATTCCATGCAGGTGCGGATTACCACTGCCACGGCCCGGTACTGAGGCGGGTAGATGAGCGGCATGGGCGCCGTGGTGTCATAGAAGGCGATGATGGAATCTCCCCGCCGGATGGGTTTCTGATCCAGTACATAGGCGGAAGAATCCACCAGAACCTGATAGGTCTCCTGGTACATGGTCTGAATCTGGACTGACAGCGTGCAGTAATAGGTGCGGTTTCCGCTTTGAAAAGGGGTGACGGAGGTGACCACACCTTCGATCGGAGAATAGCGGCTCATAGGCGGCTCCTGATTAGATTGGTTTTTCTCTACATCATATGCAGAAGATTCCCAGTCATACCTGGAATTATGTGGGACTTCGCCGGTTGGGATCAGCCGGTGTAGAGTTCGCGGCCGGGAAGGCGGTTTTAAAAAGACTTTACAAAAAACTTCGGCTGTGTCATAATGAAAGCAGCACGAGTTGACACAAGCCAGAGTTTTGTAAAGGCTTGACATCATGACAGAAAGGAGTGAACCGGAGAAT
The DNA here is from genome assembly GCA_022792815.1 of Hungatella sp. Lineage (GTDB taxonomy): Bacteria > Bacillota > Clostridia > Lachnospirales > Lachnospiraceae > UBA3402. Next base: position 29,027 of record JAAWBS010000026.1, on the reverse strand, counting down.
GGAAGGTCGAAGTTGCAGGATGAAAGCAGAATCGCCGTATCATGAACGCATGGCAGGGACGGCCGGGATTGCAGGATGCTTCTGTTTTACCGTCACTGCTTTCGGAAAGCCAAATCTGTTTCAGGGATTTTGAGAACATCTGACAGGTTTAGCTGCCTGTTTTCAATGCGTTTGTGACAGCCATTTTGCCGGATAGGCAGATGGCTGTTTTGTCGTACATAAGGGCATACGGCAGAGTTTGCCGTCAAGGCGATGTGCCCGGGCGGCGGGGATGGAAAATCTGCTTTCATCGGATGTTACGTTCCGTTTTAAGATGGTGAAGAATGAGTGTATGGGACAGAATGAGATGAAAACGATGACGGAGCTTGCGGATGCCAGGGATTTTCGCAGGCTCAAGGAGTGGCTGGCACAGATGCAGGAGGCAGATATCGCCGAGTTTATGGAGGAGGTGACCGGGGAAAAGGCAGTGGTGGTTTTTCGGATGCTTCCAAAAGAGCTGGCCACGGATGTGTTTGCCTTTCTCCCGGCCGCAAAGCAGCAGGAGATCATAGACCGGATCACGGATGCGGAGCTGCAGGCAGTGATCGAGGACCTGTTTGTGGACGATGCGGTGGATATGCTGGAGGAGTTCCCGGCCAACGTGGTGAAGCGGGTGCTGAAAAATGCGAAACCGGACACCAGAGAGATGATCAATCTGTTTTTGCAGTATCCGGCCAACAGCGCGGGAAGCATCATGACAGCAGAGTACCTAGCACTGAAAAAGGATATGACGGTGGAGGAGGCATTTGCCTACATCCGCCTTCACGGGGTGGACAAGGAGACAATCTACACCTGCTATGTGACGGATCAGAGGCGAAAGTTAGAGGGTGTGGTGACGGTGAAGGATCTGCTGATGAATCCCTATGAGGTCCGTCTTGAGGAGATCATGGATTCTCATGTGATCAAATCCGTGACCACCGAGGATCAGGAGCAGGTGGCGGAAAAATTTACCAGGTATGACCTTTTAAGTCTTCCGGTGGTGGACGGGGAGAACCGGCTGGTTGGGATCGTCACCGTGGATGATGTGGTGGACGTCATGGAGCAGGAGGCCACGGAGGATTTCGAGAAGATGGCGGCCATGGTTCCCAGCGAGAGGCCCTATCTGCAGACCAGTGTGTTTCTTCTCGCCAAAAACAGGATCATGTGGCTTTTGATTCTGATGCTCAGCAGTATGATCACGGGAGGGATTCTGGCCCGGTATGAGAACGCTTTCGCTCTGATTCCTCTTTTGGTGACCTTTATCCCCATGCTGACCGACACGGGAGGCAATGCGGGAAGCCAGAGCAGCACCCTGATTATCCGCGGTATGGCGGTGGGAGAGATCGAACCCGGGGATGTGTTTCGGGTTCTGTGGAAGGAGCTGAGAGTGGGGATGATCGTGGGAGGGATCCTGGGACTGGTCAATTATGTCCAGCTGGTCCTTCGGTTTCCGGGCAATGAGCAGATCTGTCTCACGGTAGTGCTCAGCCTGTTTGCCACAGTGCTTCTGGCCAAAACCGTAGGCAGCGTGCTTCCCATGGCGGCCAGGATGCTAAGGCTGGATCCGGCTATTATGGCGGCTCCGCTGATCACCACCATCGTGGATGCCTTCAGCCTGGTAATCTACTTTAAGATCGCCTGCAGGCTGTTAGAACTGGCGTGAGACAGGGGGACGGGGAGCGGAAAGTTTGGGTTGTAAATACTACAGATTGATAGTATACTAGACACAGCAAAACGAACAGGAGCAAAGAATATTATGAACGATCAACATAAAGTGAGAACAAGATACGCGCCAAGCCCCACAGGGCGGATGCATGTAGGCAACTTGAGGACAGCACTTTACGCATACCTGATCGCCAAGCATGAAGGGGGCGATTTCCTTCTGCGCATCGAGGACACGGACCAGGAGCGCTTCGTGGAGGGCGCCACGGAGATCATTTACAGGACCCTGGAGAAGACAGGCCTGATTCACGACGAGGGTCCGGACAAGGACGGGGGTGTGGGACCCTATGTGCAGAGTGAGCGTCAGGCTGCCGGCATCTATCTGGAATACGCGAAGAAGCTGATCGAGAAGGGGGAGGCATACTACTGTTTCTGTACCCAGGAGCGGTTAAACTCCCTGAAAAAGACGGTGAACAGTGAGGAGATCATGACCTATGACAAGCACTGCCTGCACCTGACCCGTGAGGAGATCCAGGCCAACCTGGATGCCGGAGTCCCCTATGTGATCCGTCAAAATAACCCTGTGGATGGGACAACCACCTTCCACGACGACATCTACGGCGACATCACTGTGGATAACTCGGAGCTGGACGACATGGTTCTCATCAAGTCTGACGGCTATCCCACCTATAATTTTGCCAATGTGGTAGATGACCATCTCATGGGCATCACCCATGTGGTGCGGGGCAATGAATACCTGTCCTCCTCCCCCAAGTACAACCGTCTCTATGATGCCTTTGGGTGGGAGGTTCCGGTCTATGTCCACTGCCCTCTGATCACCAACGAGGAGCACAAGAAGCTGAGCAAGAGAAGCGGCCATTCCTCCTATGAGGACCTGATCGAGCAGGGCTTTGTCTCCGAGGCTGTGGTCAACTATGTGGCGCTTCTGGGCTGGTCGCCGGAGGACAACCGTGAGATCTTCTCCCTGGAGGAGCTGGTGGAGGCTTTTGACTACCGCCATATGAGCAAGTCTCCGGCGGTGTTTGACGTGACCAAGCTAAAGTGGATGAACGGCGAGTACTTAAAGGCCATGGAGTTTGAGAAGTTCTATGACATGGCAGAGCCCTATATCCGGCAGGTGATCAAAAAGGATCTGGATTTGCGCAAGATCGGGGCCATGGTGAAGACCAGGATCGAGGTATTTCCTGATATCGCGGGACATATTGATTTCTTCGAGACTCTGCCGGAGTATGATCCGGAGATGTATGTCCACAAGAAGATGAAGTCCACAAGGGAGACTTCTCTGGAGGTGCTTAAGGATGTGCTTCCTCTTCTGGAGGCTCAGGAGGATTATTCCAATGATGCTCTGTATGAGACGCTGGCCAAGTATGTGTCGGATAAGGGCGTGAAGACGGGCTATGTGATGTGGCCGGTGCGCACGGCTGTGTCAGGCAAACAGATGACACCGGCGGGAGCCACGGAGATCATGGAGGTTCTGGGAAAAGAGGAGTCTTTAAGAAGGATCCAAAAGGGGATCGGGATGTTGAACCAGGGATGATATTATGGGGGTGGGACGGCATAAAAGGCGGCCTGCCCCTTCTTTCTTGGGAATAGGAAGGGGATCACGAAAGTCGAAGCTGAGAGAATATTCAGCTAAGTTTCGAGTTTCGCAAACGCCTAATGTTTTAGATAGGGAAAGGAGCGGCGAGAGGTGGCGGACAGACGGATTAGGATGAAGCCCGGCAAGGGGCAGTCGGCTTTGGGGTTTGTGGTGGGGCTGGTCATGAGCGTGATCGGCCTGTCGGTGGTGATTCCCATGGCCGGGGCTTTCGGGATTTTGTGGACCCTGGTGGCAGTCGGAATTACGGTGATGCACGGGCTCAATGTGTTTACGGATAAAGGGGTCTTTAGCCATGAGATCATGATTGAGGATCGGGATGTGGGGGAGACAGAGAGCGGCGGTAAGACGGGGGAGGCAGAGAAAGGAGAGGAGTATGAGCCCGGAAAGGCGTCTTTGCGGCTGGAGGAAGTGAAAGATCTATATGAGAAAGGGCTCATCACTGCCGAGGAGTATGAGGCGAAGAGAAAACAGATATTGGAGGAGCTTTGATTTATGGCATTTAATCCCTCCCAGGAGGAGGCGGTCAATCATATCGATGGGCCTATGATGGTTTTGGCGGGGCCGGGGTCGGGTAAGACTACGGTGATCACCCACAGAACTAAGAATTTGATTGAGAAGGGCGTTGACCCTGGGCATATCCTGGTGATCACCTTTACCAGGGCGGCGGCCAGGGAGATGCAGGAGCGGTTTACCGCTCTGATGGAGGGAAGGAGTACGAGAGTCAGCTTCGGCACCTTCCACTCTATTTTCTTTACGATATTGAAATATGCTTATCGGTATCAGGCTTCGGACATCGTCCGGGAGGATCAGAGGGTTCGGTATGTCCGGGAGATGATCGAACAGTACGGGCTGGAGATCGAGGATGAGCACGAGTTTGTCTCCGCCGTGCTGGGGGAGATCGGGTTTGTGAAAAGCGAGATGATGAACCTGGATCACTATTACTCCCGGAACTGTTCGGAGGAAGTATTCAAGAAATTGTACCAGGGGTATGAGGAGCGGATGCGCAGGGCAGGGCTTCTTGATTTTGACGATATGCTGGTCATGTGCCATCAGCTGTTTGTCCAGAGAAAGGATATCCTCGGGGCGTGGCAGAATAAGTTTCAGTATATTTTGATCGACGAGTTTCAGGACATCAATAAGGTCCAGTATGAGATCGTGAAGATGCTGGCGCTGCCCCGCAATAACCTGTTTATTGTGGGGGACGACGACCAGTCGGTGTATCGGTTTCGGGGGGCAAAGCCGGAGATCATGTTGGGATTCACAAAAGATTATCCCCAGGCAAAGACTGTGCTTCTGGGGACGAATTACCGCTCCACCAGGGAGATCGTGGACACGGCGTCGGTTCTCATCAGCTGCAATACCAAGCGGTACGAGAAGAAGCTGACCGCAGCCAAGGGGCCGGGGAAGCCGGTGGTCACCTGTATGAGCGCGGATCCCCGGCAGGAGACGCTCAGGATCGTGGAGGAGATGATAGACTACGGGAAGGCCGGGTATCGTCTGGAGGATATGGCGGTCCTGTATCGGACCAATCTAAATCCCAGGCTGATGATCGAGAAGCTGATGGAGTACAATATTCCGTTTACCATGAAGGATTCTCTGCCCAATCTCTATGAGCACTGGATCTCCCAGAATGTATTCTGCTATATCCGGGCAGCGGCAGGGGACCGGAAGCGGAGCAATGTCCTGCAGATTATCAATCGGCCCAACCGGTATGTGAGCAGGGATGCTCTGGAGGACACCGTGGTGTCCTGGGACAGGGTGAAATCCTTCTACCAGGACAAGGGATGGATGGTGGAGCGGATCGAGAAGCTGGAAGATGATCTTTCCATGCTGAGGGATATGCCGCCGGCAGCGGCAGTCAACTATATTCGAAAAGGCGTGGGGTATGACGATTACATAAAGGAGTACGCCCGGTTCCGCCGCATGAAACCGGAGGAGCTTCTGGAGGTTCTGGATCAGCTGGGGGAGAGTGCGGCGGGATTTAAGACCACGGAGGAGTGGTTTGGCCATATGGAGGAGTATAAAAGGCGGCTGAGAGAGCAGGCACAGGCGCAGAAAGCGGCTCCGAAAGGGGTATCCCTGATGACCATGCACAGTTCTAAAGGGCTGGAGTTTAAGATCGTCTATATCCTGGATGCCAATGAGGGGATCACGCCTCACAAAAAGGCGGTTCTGGATGCGGATATCGAGGAGGAGCGCCGGATGTTTTATGTGGCCATGACCAGGGCCAAGGAGCGGCTCCATGTGTGCTATGTGGGGGAGCGGTACGGGAAGAAGCAGGAGAGGTCACGGTTTATCGAGGAGTATTTGGAGGGAGTGAGGGAGAAAAGGCCGTGAGAATCTTCTGACTATATATTCCGTACAGAGTCTGGTATGTCGGGTCTTGAGCCGAGCCCGGCAGAGCAGAAAACATGCGGGCAGAGGGCCCTGGCTTCTATGGTCAGAAGATTCGGCCATATTTTCCCGCGAAATGCTGCAAATCCCGGAATGGGTCGGCTGATTTGGAGGATATGGGAGGGGAGGAAGGGATGACAGAGAAGAAACGGGGATTGGTGCATATTTATTGTGGGGACGGGAAGGGGAAGACGACGGCGGCGCTGGGGCTGGCCGTGAGGGCGGCAGGGAGAGGGAAGAGAGTGCTCATTGTACGCTTTTTGAAGACAGACGATTCCGGGGAGGTGTCGGTTTTGAGACGGATTCCGGGGATCCGGCTGAAACCCTGCGAGAAGAGCTTTGGATTCTTTTTTCAGATGACGGAGGAACAGAAGAGGGAGGCAAGGGAGTACTACGGGAAACTGTTTCGGGAAGCCTGGGAGGAGGGGGTGAGGGAGCGGTTTGATGTGATCCTTCTGGACGAGATCATGGCGGCATGCAGGTATGATCTCGTCCCGGAGAGGGAGCTTTTGAATGCCTTGAGGGAAAGACCAGACGGGCTGGAGGTGGTGATGACCGGGAGAGACCCGTCGGAGAAACTGCTGGAGTCGGCGGATTATGTGTCGGAGGTGTGCAAGAGGAAGCATCCCTATGATCTGGGGGTGGGAGCGAGGGAAGGGATTGAATATTAGATTCTGAAGAAAGTCCTTGCGTTTCCATCAGGATTCTGCTACATTGGAACTGAGGAAATCCCCATTTTGAGAAAAGAGAGGAACAACGGTTATGGCAAATGATAATATGGAACCCCAGGAAGAGATGACGGTCACCCTGGATATGGATGACGGCAGTGAGGTGGAGTGTGTGGTTCTCACCATCTTCGAGGCCGGAGGAAGGGACTACATCGCGCTGCTTCCCATGGACGGTGCGGAGGCCGAGGAGGGAGAAGTCTATCTCTACCGCTATTATGAGCCGGAGGACGGGGAGCCGTATCTGGACAACATCGAGGACGACGAGGAGTATGAGATCGTGGCCGATGCATTTGACGAGCTTCTGGATGCCCAGGAGTATGACGAGCTGATCGGGGAGGATGAGCTGGGAGACCTGGAGTAACCAAGACTGCGCCGGCAGAATCAATAAAAAAGAGCAGACCGACAAGGGAATAAAAAAGAATTCTCCTTCCGCCAGATCTGTTCTTTTTTGAGTTTACCGGTCTTTCAGTGCCAGACGGCTGTTCTGGTATTCGCCGGAGAAGGTCACATCTTTTCCGAACCAGTCAGGAGGGACGAACTGTTCGGCCGCCTGCCTTGTATCGAATTCTACCTCAGCCAATTGAAGCCCCTCATAGGCACCAGAGAAGAGATCCAGCTCGACGGTGAGGGCGGTGCCTTCTATGGGAATCCGGTAACGGCGCTTAGTCAGAATCCTGCCGTCGGCTTTTGGGAGAAGATGCTCATAGGCCTCTTTGGTCAGTGGGAGATTGTACTCCTCGCGCTCCAGAAGGCCTTTGGATTTGTAGGTGAGATAGTATTCCCCATCCTCTTTTCGAATCCGGACCACGGGTTCTGTGCACAGATAGGCCTGTTCGATGGCGCGGGACGGGTAGGACTGGTAGTTTGGGGGCAGTGCGGCCACCAGGTATTTGCGTTCGATTTCCATGGGAGTCTCCTTTTAGATTGTTGTCATAATTAGGCAGTTGCAGGACTGCTCTTTCATCTTCTATAACTATACAATCCATTCCGGGATTATTCAACAAAAACTTGATTCTCCACAGGCACTCCATTCCCCTAAAAACAGTAACCAAAAATCCCATTCCCAATCTTGTATTTCCCCAAAACCTATGCTATAATGCTAAATTGAAGTGTAGCGCCCAGTGGAGCAGGCGATTCACATATCGATTAAGGAGGAACCGATAGCATGAGTTTACAGGTAGAGAATTTAGAGAAGAACATGGCGAAGCTTACCGTAGAGGTGCCGGCGGAGCAGTTTGAAGAGGCGATTAAGACTGCATATAATAAAAACAAAGGCCGCTTTTCCATTCCGGGTTTCCGCAAAGGGAAGGCCTCTATGGCTATGATAGAGAAGATGTATGGCTTAGAGGTATTTTACGAGGAGGCGGCTAATATTGTGTTGGATGCCACCTACGGTGACGCTGCCGATGAGAGTAAGCTGGACATCGTGTCCAGACCGGAGATCGATCTGGTGCAGATTGAGAAGGGTAAGCCCTTTATCTACACGGCTACAGTAGCTGTGAAGCCGGAGGTGACATTAGGAGAATACAAGGGTGTCGAGGTGGAGAAGGCGGTTGCCGAGGTAAGCGACGAGGATGTGGAGAAGGAGCTTGAGCGGGTGCAGAACCAGAACGCCAGACTTCTGACCGTGGAGGACAGACCGGTGGCAGACGGCGATGAGACGGTCATCGACTTCGAGGGATTTGTGGACGGCAAGGCTTTTGAGGGAGGCAAGGCGGAGGACTATAAGCTGGTTATCGGTTCGCACTCCTTTATCGATACCTTTGAGGATCAGCTGATCGGTAAGAACATAGGAGAAGAGTGTGAAGTGAACGTCACATTCCCCGAGGAGTACCATGCAAAGGATCTGGCAGGGAAACCGGCTGTCTTTAAAGTGACGGTAAAAGAGATCAAAGAGAAGGAGCTTCCGGAGCTGAACGACGAGTTTGCAGGAGAGGTCTCCGATTTTGAGACACTGGACGAATATAAGACCGACATCCGCGCAAAGCTTTTGGAGACCAGACAGAGACAGGCCGCCACAGAGAATGAGAACCGGGTGGTGGAGAAGGTAGTGGAAGGCGCTTCCATGGATATTCCTGAGCCCATGGTGGAATATCAGATTCAGACCATGATCAACGACTATGCACGCAGGATGCAGAGCCAGGGGATGTCCTTTAGCGACTATATGAAATACACCGGTATGACACCGGATCAGCTGAAGGCGCAGACAAGGCCCCAGGCTGAGAGGACGATACGCACCAGACTGGTTTTAGAGACCGTGGTGAAGACAGAAAATATTCAGGTCTCCGACGAGCGCCTGGAAGAAGAGCTTCAGAAGATGGCTGAGACTTACCGGATGGAAGCTTCCCAGGTGAGAGAGCGCATGGGAGAAGAAGGTTTAGAGCAGATGAAGGAAGACCTGGCAGTGCAGGAGGCCGTGGACTTCCTGGTAGCAGAAGCAAAACTGGTTTAAAAAGCAGAAGAGAAACGAATTCTGGGTCTGGCAGGGTCAGACTCAGAATTTGTGTTTGTATCGTATTTAAAACAGGAGCAATAGGACAGGAGGAGTGAGGATGAGTTTAGTACCATATGTCATTGAACAGACCAGCAGGGGCGAGCGCTCCTATGATATCTATTCCCGCCTTTTGAAGGAGAGGATCATCTTTCTGGGCGAGGAGGTAAGCGATGTATCGGCCAGCCTGATCGTGGCGCAGCTGCTTTTTCTGGAGTCTGAGGATCCGGGCAAGGATATCAACTTATATATCAACAGCCCGGGTGGTTCCGTGACGGCGGGCATGGCTATCTATGACACCATGAACTATATCAAGTGTGACGTGTCCACGGTCTGCATCGGCATGGCTGCCAGCATGGGAGCCTTCCTTCTGGCAGGCGGCGCCAAGGGGAAACGCTTTGCCCTGCCTAACGCAGAGGTGATGATCCATCAGCCGTCGGGCGGCGCCAAGGGTCAGGCCACGGAGATCAAGATCGTGGCGGAGAAGATCCTCCAGACACGGAAGAAGCTCAATGAGCTTTTGGCTGCCAATACAGGGCAGCCTATTGAAGTGATCGAGAGGGATACGGAGCGGGATAACTATATGACTGCCGAGGAAGCCAAGGCCTACGGCTTAATCGACGGGATTCTTGAGAAACACTGACAGACCGAATCGAAGGGTGGTTACAGAGGCCTATGAGATGGCCCATAAAAGAGATGATGGAGAAGAAGAAAAAGCGAGGTGGGAAGATGCCGGGCAGAATGGATGATAAGATTCGCTGCTCTTTCTGCGGGAAAACGCAGGACCAGGTACGCAAGCTGATCGCAGGCACCAACAATGTATTTATCTGTGACGAGTGCATCGATCTGTGTGCGGAGATTCTGGAGGAGGAGCTGGACGGCGAGGAGCCGGTCAGCGAGGAGTTGGGAGAGATCAACCTGTTGAAACCAAGGGAGATCAAGACATTTTTAGATGACTATGTGATCGGGCAGGACCAGGCGAAGAAGGTGTTGTCTGTGGCTGTCTACAATCACTACAAGAGGATCACCACCAGAAAGAATATGGATGTGGATGTCCAGAAGAGCAATATCCTTATGCTGGGGCCCACCGGTTCCGGCAAGACCTATCTTGCCCAGACCCTGGCCAAGATCCTCAATGTGCCCTTTGCCATTGCCGATGCCACGGCTTTGACCGAGGCCGGTTATGTGGGCGAGGACGTGGAGAATATTCTGTTAAAGCTGATTCAGGCGGCAGACTATGACATCCATAAAGCCGAGTACGGTATCATCTACATCGATGAGATCGATAAGATTACCAAGAAGTCGGAGAACGTATCCATCACCAGAGACGTGTCCGGTGAGGGGGTGCAGCAGGCCCTTTTAAAGATCTTAGAGGGAACTGTGGCAAGCGTTCCGCCTCAGGGGGGAAGAAAACATCCCCACCAGGAGCTTCTTCAGATCGATACCACCAATATCCTGTTTCTCTGCGGAGGTGCCTTTGACGGTCTGGAGAAGATCATCGAGAATCGTACCAGCAAAGGGTCCATCGGTTTTAACGCGGAGGTTGTGGATAAGAAGGCTTCTGACATCGACAAGCTCTTAAAGCAGGTGGAGCCCCAGGATCTGATCAAGTTCGGGCTGATTCCGGAGTTTATCGGACGCGTGCCGGTGACCGTGTCTCTGGAGCTTCTCACAGAGGATGCGCTGCTGCGTATCTTAAAGGAGCCGAAGAACGCACTGGTGAAGCAGTACCAGAAGCTGTTCGAGATGGACGATGTGAAGCTGGAGTTCAAGGATGAGGCGCTGAGAGCCGTCGCCAAACTGGCCATGGAGCGAAAGACCGGAGCCAGGGGCCTGCGCTCTATCATGGAATCTGCCATGATGGATCTGATGTATGAGATACCCTCGGATAACACCATCGGGATCTGTACCATCACACAGGAGGTGGTGGATAAGACAGGGGGACCGGAGATCGTCTACCGGGATATGGCAGTGCCCAGAAAGACATTGGGCCAGAGGATTAAGAAAGACAGAGGGGAGATCGCCTGATCGAACCTTCAGGGGGACAAACAGACACAGGAGGGAGATGGGAGCTTTTCCTGTCAGAGACAGAAAGAGAGAAGAGGAAAGATGGAAGAAAACATCATAACCATGCCTGCCATCGCCCTGCGGGGGCTGACGGTTCTTCCAGCAGCAGTCACACATTTTGATATCAGCAGAAAAAAATCCATAGAAGCCCTGGAGAGAGCTATGATGACGGATCAGAAGCTGTTTCTGGTGGGACAGAGATCCCCGGATGTGGCGGAACCTTCCTACAAAGATCTGTGGGAGGTCGGCACCATAGCAGAGATCAGACAGCTGGTGAAGCTGCCGGGCAATATCATCAGGGTCATGGCAGAGGGGAGAAAGAGGGGACGTCTTCTGCGCCTGGAGTCCACGGAGCCTCTGCTGTTAGGGGAGATCGAACCGCTGTCATTCTTTCAGGATATTCAGGGGAGTTCCCCAAGGGAAGCCATGCTCCGTGTGTTAAAAGACAGGCTGAAGGAGTACTTTGCAGAGAACCCCAAAGTCTCCAGAGACTCCATGGCGGATCTGATGATGATTCCGGAGTTGGGAAAACTGATGAGCGATATCAGCACAGAGCTTCCTTGGGATTATTCGGCGCGTCAGAAGATTCTGGAGGCTGACTGTGAGAGCCGGCTTTATGAGGTGCTGATGGAACAGCTGATGATCGAGATCGAGGCGGGACAGATCAAGAAAGAATTTCAGAACAAGGTGAAAACCCACATCGACAAGAATCAGAAGGATTACATTCTCAGGGAACAGATGCGGGTGATCAGAAAAGAGCTGGGGGAGGAGGAGACGGAGGGCGAGACCGAAGAGTACCTCTCGAGAGTATCGGGGCTCGAAGCGGATCAGGAGACAAAGGACAAGCTGACCAAGGAGATCGGACGTCTGAAGAATATGCCTTCTAGCAGCCAGGAGGCCAATGTGCTTAGAGGCTATGTCGAGACGCTTTTGGAGCTTCCCTGGAAGAAGATGTCCGAGGACAACAACGATATCGGCCATGCCCAGAAGATCCTGGAGGAGGATCACTACGGACTGGAGAAGGTGAAGGAGCGGGTGCTGGAGTATCTGGCCGTGAGAACGCTGACCCCCAAAGGTCATGGACCGATCCTGTGCCTGACAGGACCTCCGGGGACGGGAAAGACCTCCATCGCCCGGTCTGTGGCCAGGGCACTGAACAAGAAATATGTGAGAATCAGCCTGGGCGGAGTCCGGGATGAGGCGGAGATCAGAGGCCACAGGAAGACTTATGTGGGAGCCATGCCGGGACGTCTGGCAGAAGGCCTCAGACAGGCCGGAGTCTCCAATCCCCTCATGCTGCTGGATGAGATCGACAAGGTCAGCAGCGACTACAAGGGAGATACATCCTCAGCCCTCTTGGAGGTGCTGGACGGAGAGCAGAACATGAGGTTCAGGGACCACTATGTGGAGACGCCCATCGATCTGTCCCAGGTGCTGTTCATCGCCACAGCCAACACTACAGAGACCATTCCCAGGCCTTTGCTGGACCGGATGGAGGTGATCGAAGTCAGCAGTTACACGGAGAACGAAAAGTTCCATATCGCCAGAAAGTACCTGGTGACTAAGCAGATGGAGAGAAACGGTCTGGAGAACGCCCGCCTGACCATCAGCGACGGCGCCATCCGGAAGATCATCCACAACTATACCAGGGAGGCCGGTGTGCGGAGCTTAGAGAGGCGGCTAGGGGACATCTGCCGCAAGGCGGCCAGGGAGTATCTGGAACACCAGAGGACGGGTTTAAAGATCACGGAGTCCAATCTGGCCAAGTATCTGGGCAAGGAGAAGGTCTCTTTTGAGGATGCCAATGAGGAGGATCAGGCCGGGGTGGTGAGAGGACTGGCATGGACCAGCGCAGGCGGAGACACGCTCCAGATCGAGGTCAATGTGATGCCCGGCAAGGGAGAGCTGAAGATGACGGGTCAGATGGGGGATGTGATGAAGGAATCCGCCCAGATCGCCCTCAGCTATGTTCGCTCCGTGTGCCCCGAGTATCAGGTTGAGCCGGATTTTTTCGGGAAACATGACATCCACCTCCACATTCCGGAGGGGGCCGTGCCGAAGGATGGCCCCTCCGCCGGCATCACCATGGCCTCTGCCATGGTATCGGCCATCACAGGCTGTCCGGCCAGCGCCAAGACTGCCATGACCGGGGAGCTCACTCTGAGGGGGAGGGTGCTTCCCATTGGGGGACTGAAGGAGAAGATTCTGGCGGCAAGGATGGCCCATATCCAGAAGGTGCTGGTGCCGGAGAAGAACCGCCCGGACATCAGAGAGCTGTCAGGAGAGATCACCAAGGGCCTGGAGATCGTGTTTGTGAAGGAGATGTCCCAGGTGCTGAGAGAGATTTTGGTGCCGGCCGAGGGCGGGGAAGAATGTCAGGAGAGAAATCAGATATGATAATAAAACGTGCAGAGCTTGAGACGGTGTGCGGGATCACCAGCACATTTCCCGAGAATATTCACCCGGAGTTCGCCTTTGCCGGCAAATCCAATGTGGGCAAATCGTCCCTGATCAACGGGCTGTTAAACCGCAAATCCCTGGCCAGGACATCTTCCCAGCCGGGGAAGACCCAGACCGTGAATTTTTATCATGTCAATGATCAGCTGTATTTCGTGGATTTGCCGGGGTACGGATACACCAAGGTGGCTGTGGAAGTGAAGGAAAAATGGGGCAAGATGGTGGAGCGGTATCTGAAAGGGTCCAAGATGTTGAAAGGTGTATTTCTTCTTGTGGATATCCGCCATGAACCTTCTTCCAACGACAAGACCATGTATGAGTGGATCCTGTATCAGGGCTATCGCCCCATAGTGATCGCCACCAAGCTGGACAAGATCAACCGCAGTCAGGTGGGGAAACATGTGAAGATGATCCGCACAGGCCTTGCCATGGAACCCAGAGATATCCTGATCCCCTTTTCCGCCCTGACCAAACAGGGGAGAGAGGAGATCTGGCAGCTGATGGAACAGCTGACAGGGGAGTAATAAAAGCCATGTTCATAGTTTCGATAGAAAATTTACAGAATTTGCTAAGGAAAGTGTAAAAGAATGGATATTGATTTCCTCAGTCCGACCTGCTATAGTGGACGATAAAATAGCAGGCCCTTTGTAGGACAGCAACACACAGGGCAGAGCGGGAGAGGAAACAAACCATGAGGAGACCGGACTCGGAGAGAACGTTGAAATGGCTGTATATGGCTGTCAGTGTGGCCTTTATGCTGCTGACAGCCTGGTTATATTGGAAGGAAGACTCCTACATAAAGATGATGGGAGTGGAAGTGGCGCCGAAAAAAGGCCGGTTTCAGGTGGAGATCCTGGCAGAGGGGAAGAATATGAGAGTTCTCTGTGACGACCCGGAGACCAACCTCTTTGTGGAGGAGAAGCTGGTGGAGGGCAGAAGGCGTCTCTTGATCCACGGGGAATGCAGGGAAGAGAGGGGAGACAGTCCGGTTCTCATAAGGATCATCGGTGATTCCCGTGATATGGAAGAAAAGTGGAAATACCAGATCTTAATGGGAGGAGAAGGAGAAGAGGCCTATCTCACGGTCCGCCCTAACGGAGGAAGGGTGCTCTGCCTTCTGGCGGGAACTCTGGCGGTGATAGCAGGAGCCATAAGCCTCTTTGGACGCGGATCCAGTCGGAAGTACAGCCAGGCGGCCGTCTGCGGGAATCGGATTCTGAGAAAATTGGAGAGAGATCCCGGCCTTGGAGAAGTTTTGTCCGAAGGAGAACGGCTGTTTGCCGCCAGCAGGAAGAGGCAGATGATGAATGTCCTGTGCCTTGGATGGCTGTGGCTGTTTCTGGCGTTCTGGATGGTTCATAGCCTGTATCACGGCGATTCTCTGAGCCGCCGGGCGGGGGTGTATGGGACCCTGACAGCGGGGGTGTTTCTCCTGGCTGCTGCAGCCAGATCCAGGGGAAAGGTGCTTTTGATGAAGCCTCTGACAGTGCACTGCCGCCCTCTCACCGCTGCCGTGCTCTACCTGAAACTGGCCGGCAGCAGGCGAGACAAGAGAGGCAGCGGCGTCTGGTATCACAACGGGGCAGTCGGTCTCCTGCGCGGAGGGTATTATGAGGAGGCTTTGGCCCTCTCTAGGGAGGCGTGGAAACTTTCGGAGAGAAGGGCTGGGGTCTTGCAGACATACGTGCATCTGAGCCTGGAGCAGAGATGTTTGGCAGAGCTGGGATACCGGAGGGAGGCTTTGGAGGCAAGAGGGCGTATGGAGGCGTTCCTGGAGGCTCACCCTTCTCTGAAGAGGAGACCGGATATCAGAAGAAATCTTTCCGTCGATGAGATCCGGCGCCAGGTGGAAGACGGAGAGATGGAGCAGGCAGAGTCCGGGGCACAGAGTCTGCTGAACCAGTGTCGGAGCGGCTACAGTCGGCTTCCGGTCCTGGGGGTGCTGACAGCCGTGAAAGAGCACTTGGGCAAGGAGGCAGAGGCAGAGCTTCTAAGAAACCAGCTTCTGGAGTTTTGCCCGGAAAACATAGAGGTCCGCCATGAGAGGAAGGAAGGGCGCCTCCATTTTCGCAGGGACAGAATCGTCCTGAGAGACAAGGCGGATATGGCGGTTCGCCTCCTCTGTGCCGTGGGGATCGCCGTGTTTTTCTTCCTGACTGCCGCCCCGGGACTGAAGACAGTCTCCGAGTCTTACGGCGCAGTGGAGGAGGAGAGCGGTGTGGCTGTGGAGCCGGCCCTTGAGACCGCCGGGGCAGCGACAGGAGCCGGCAGATCGGCTCGCCGTTTCTTTATTGATTAAGAAATATTAGCATACAAAAAGGAGAGATCATATGGGAGGTATCTTTGGAGTTATTTCCAAAAGAAACTGTGCATTGGAACTGTTTTATGGAGTAGACTATCATTCCCATCTGGGCACAAGACGAGGAGGGATGGCCACCTATGGACCAGGCGGCTTTAACCGGGCCATTCACAATATTGAGAATTCCCCCTTTCGAACCAAATTTGAGAGGGATGTGCAGGAGATGGAAGGCAATATGGGAATCGCCAGCATCTCGGACTATGAGCCTCAGCCTCTGCTGATTCAGTCTCACCTGGGAAGCTTTGCCATCGCCACAGTGGGAAAGATCAATAACTTTGAGTATCTGCTTTCCCAGGTCTATGCCCACGGCAATACCCATTTTCAGGAGATGACCAGCGGACAGGTCAATGCCACGGAACTGGTGGCTTCCCTGATCTGCAAGAAGGACACCATCCCGGAGGGAATCCGATATGTCCAGGAGATCGTGGACGGCTCCATGACTCTGCTTCTGATGACAAAGGATGCGGTCTATGCCGCCAGGGACAGGATGGGCAGGACTCCTCTGATTCTGGGGAAAAAAGAAGATGCCTACTGTGTGTCCTTCGAAAATTTTGCCTATATCAACCTGGGCTATGAGGACTATCGGGAATTAGGCCCCGGCGAGATCGTGAAAATCACCCCGGACGGAGTCGAGGATGTCTGTCCTCCCGGAAATGAGATGCGGATCTGCTCCTTTTTGTGGGTGTATTATGGCTACCCCACCTCCTCCTATGAGGGGATCAATGTGGAGGAGATGCGCTATCGCTGTGGAAGTATGCTGGCGAGAAGGGACAGGGAGGCAGCCAATGTCACTCCGGATATGGTGGCCGGGGTTCCGGATTCCGGCATCGCCCATGCCATCGGCTATTCCAATGAGTCCAAGATCCCCTTCTCCCGTCCGTTTATCAAATACACCCCCACCTGGCCCCGGTCATTTATGCCCACCAACCAGGAGCAGAGGAATCTGATCGCCAAGATGAAGCTGATCCCGGTAAAAGCCCTGATCGAGGGCAAGAAACTGCTTCTCATCGACGATTCCATCGTCCGGGGGACCCAGTTGAGGGAGACCACAGAGTTTCTGTACCAGAGCGGGGCAAAGGAGGTTCATGTCCGCCCGGCCTGTCCTCCCCTCCTGTACGGCTGCAAGTACTTAAACTTCTCACGCTCCAAGTCGGAGCTGGATCTGATCACCCGGAGGGTGATTTTGGAGAGAGAGGGCGAGCATGGGGAACAGGTGCTGGAGGAGTACGCAGACCCAGGCAGTGAGCGGTACGAGTGCATGTGCTCCGAGATCTGCAAACGGCAGAACTTTACCACACTCCGCTACCATCGCCTGGATGATCTGGTGCAATCCATCGGGCTCCCCAAATGTAAGGTCTGCACCTACTGCTTTGACGGAAAAGAATAAATGGTATGCAGGCTAAGAACAGGAGTTTATAGATGAAGAACATAAGCAGAAGAGAGAGGCTGGTGCTTCTGGCCCTTGCCGTCTGGGTGTTTGGAGCCGTCGTTTACTCCTCCTGCCGGCTGTTTGCAGGGGGAATCCTGTCCTGGCACATCAGGCAGAAGGAATTCGTGAGGATGGCGGCAGAAGTACTGCTGATTTTTGCTTGTCTGACTCTGACTTTCAGTTTTTTGAGAACGACTGCCAAAGTCCTTGGGGCTCTGGCAGTCCTTTCCTGTTTTCTGTGGGCTCATCAGGTCCTGGTTCCGGTGGTGATTTCCGGCCTCTATCTGTGCTATGTGACGGGGATGGGAGGATGGGTCCGCAGCCGTCTGTTCGGAGTCAGAGAGAGGGATCCAAGCCGGGATTTCCTGACAGGAAGTCTTCTTGTGGTATGTGCCTTCTGCCTGATGTCAGCCACAGGGCTTGGCAGTATGGAGAAACTGTGGGGATTTGTGCTGATCACGGCAGTTTTGATGGCAGCGGACTTTGGACGGCAGGCCTCCCGGGTCTGTATCAGAAAGCAGGAACCGGGCAGACGGGTCAGCCTGTGGGAAGCCGTGGCGGCAGCTGGGGTGATCAGTATCTTTTGTATCCAGGCGGGGCGGATGAATGGGGCGGTGGATTTCGACAGCCTCTGGTACGGAGTCCGCTCCCCCTATATTCTCAACAACGGAAGGGGTATCTACGAGAATCTGGGAACCATCGGGGTGGTCTACACCTACCCCAAAGGCTGGGAAGTGCTGACTCTGCCCCTCTCTGCTCTGCCGTCTTACAGCTTTGGGATCTCCTGTAATCTGTGGCTGGCAGCCGGTGTGCTGTGGCTGGCCCGTGATCTGGGCAGATGTTTCCTGGACAGGCGGACGGCGCGATGGCTCCCCCTTTTTCTGGCGGCGATTCCCGGCATCATGAATATGAGCATCACCGCCAAAAGCGATCTGTCCACCTTGCTGTTTCAGCTGATCCTGTTTTACGAGACGGCCCGGTATCTGGAGGGGGAGAGGCAGGGACTCTGGTATGGGCTGGCAGCCTTTTTCTTCAGCTGGACCTTAAAGCCTACGGCTCTGGTATTTTCCACGGCAGTCATGGGGATGAGCGGAGTGTACCTGGCGGCCACAGGTCAGCTGTTTCCCAAGAGGACCCTGGGGGAGAAGAAGGGAGGCCTGGCTGTGACCGCCCTGTCTCTGGCTGCCCTTGGGGCAGTCTGGGCCAGAACCATGGCATTGACAGGGCTTCCGGTGACTTCCGTGTTTTCCTCCCTGCTGACCAGAGCGGGATTTGAGATGAAATATCCCTTCAATGTCCAGAAGATTCCCAACAGTGGAGGCGGACTGTCAGGGATGCAGTGGATAAAAAACACGGTCAAGAGAGTGTATGGCATCCTTCTGGATCCCCAGGGGGAGGACATGGGCCATGTAATTCTGGCATGGGGCAGCCTGGCCGTGTGGATGCTTTTGGGGATATGGCTGGCCTGGTTCTTTCTGGAGAAGAGAGAGGACCCGGAGCAGAGGAGGAAGAGCCGGTATCTCCACACCGTATTTCTGCCCTTTTTGGCCTGCAATGTGCTCAGTCTCGTCCTGCTGGTCCAGGTGGACGGCAACTATTTTATGCTGTTTTATGTGCTCCTTACAGTCTATGTGTTCCATCTTATGTCCCGCCTTGAGACAGAGCAGGTGAAGGAGAAAATCCGCAGTCTATGCGTGCCGGTGATAGTATTCTCCGCAGTTGTCATGAGCCTGACCAACTGGAGCTGGACCACAGGGTTTACCCCGGTATCCTGGAGGCACAGAGGGTATTATGACCATGGAAAAGCCAATCAGAGAGAACTGGAGGACTTAGGCTGCGGCGCTATCTGGGAGATCCTGGCCCGGGATCCGAGAAGTCGTCTGATCGCGGTGGGAGAACACCCAAAGGTCCTGGCATTTCCCTGCTGCGCCCAGTCTTATCTGGATATCACAGGCTCCTGGGGAAATGTGGTTTTGGTCAAATCCATGGATAATTTTGTGGATTTTATGCGATATGCCGAGACAGATTACGTCTACACACAGGCCGGCTACATCGCCGAGGAGGACAGGGCCTGGAGCCTGACCTGCGACCTGATCGAGTATGGAATCCTGACTCCGGTGTGCTACGACCACGGAAATATGCTGGCCGAGGTGGACACAGAGGGCCGGCGCACTGACAGGTCTGTGGAGGCCAGAAAAGAGTTTGAAGAACAGTACCGAAAAAAGGCTGATTCCGGAGTGTCTTAAGAATCCGGAGTCAGCCTTTTTCCGTACAATTCTAAAAAAAATCTAAAAAAGCATAAGACTCCTTGCATTTTATCGGTTCATGGAATATAATGGATAAATCGTTAACTACCTAATTATCAGCCTGCTAATCATCTGCCGCAGAACAGGGATTGAGACCGGACAGGATGGCAGGTCATGGAAGGATTCCGGAGAAGAGAGGAGGAAGAGGTGTGGAAGAGGGGACCATGTGCCGAAAAGATACCACAGAGTCCAGGGTTATCGGCAAATATATACGGACCAACCGCCGTCACAGAAAGGTTTTGGAGCAGGAGCTTAAGTCTACAGGAGTCCACAGAAGCCAGCACCAGCTGTTGATGTTCATCGCGGATCACCCGGATCTGTCCCAGAAGGAGCTGGCCGGGAGACAGGGCGTCTCTGCCGCCACCACAGCGGTGTCTCTAAAGAAGCTGGAGCAGGGAGGCTATGTCAGGAGAGTGGTGGATTTAAAGGACAACCGATGCAACCAGATCGGCATCACCGAAAAGGGGATGGAGGTGGTTCGAAGCAGCAAAGCCGTCTTCGAGGAACTGGAGAGAGTCATGTTTTCGGGATTTTCCCAGGAGGACTTTCGAAGGATGGAGGAGCTGCTGGATCGGATGTATGATAACATGGGAGTCTATGTCACGGAGGCTTGGACTCCCAGGACAGAGACAGAAAGAGAGGATGTCAAGTGAAACGATACAAAAACTTTATCAGGCCCTACAGGGCCGCCTTTATCTTGGCACCGCTGTGCATGCTGACAGAGGTACTGGGAGAGATCATGCTGCCGAAGCTGATGTCCATGATTATCAACAACGGGGTGGCTGAGAGAAACATTTCCTATATCGTGGGAATCGGAGCGGTGATGGTGATTTTTTCCACGGCCATGGCCTTGGGCGGAGTGGGAGGCGCCTACTTTGCGTCAAAGGCCTCCATCTGCTTTACCAGCGATCTCAGGCAGGCACTGTTTTCGAAGGTTCAGGATTTTTCCTTTAAGAATATCGATCAGTACAGCACAGGCTCTCTGGTGACCCGTTTGACAAATGACATCCAGCAGGTGCAGAACGTGACCATGATGGGGCTGCGCATGGCCTTTCGCGCACCGGGCCTGCTGATCGGGGCTCTGATTATGGCATTTGTCATGAACCGGCGGCTGGCTCTGGTGATCCTGGTGGTGATTCCGTTTCTCACCGGAGCTATCGTATTGATCTTAAAGACTGCGTTTCCCAGATTTACGGCGATGCAGAAAAAGCTGGACCGGGTCAATTCCGGTATCCAGGAGGCGCTGACCAATGTGCGTGTCATCAAGTCTTTTGTCCGGGAGGACTTCGAGGCAGAGAAGTTCAGGAGCATGAACCAGGACCTGAAGGAGAGCAGCCTAAGCGCCATGAATATCGTCATCATGACCATGCCTGTGATGATGCTTGCCATGAATATCACCACCCTGGCAGTGGTGTGGTACGGCGGCAACATTATCATAGCAGGAGATATGCAGGTGGGGGATCTGACTGCCTTCACCACCTACATCGTGCAGATCCTCATGTCCCTGATGATGCTCTCCATGGTGTTCCTCCAGAGCTCCCGGGCTATGGCATCCATAAAGAGGATCAATGAGGTCATGGATACGGAGATTGACCTGACCGATGTGCAGGCTTCCAGAAAAGACCTGTCGGTGAAGACGGGGCGGGTGGAGTTTCAGGATGTAAGCTTCAGCTACCACGAGGGGGCAAAGGAGAAAGTGCTGGAGCATATCAGCTTTACTGCACAGCCGGGACAGACTGTAGGAATCATCGGAGCCACGGGAAGCGGCAAGACGACTCTGGTCCAGCTGATTCCCAGGCTCTACGACGTGACGGAGGGAAAGGTGTTAGTCGATGGGGTGGATGTGAGAGAGTACTCCCTCCACAATTTAAGAGAGGGGGTGGGCATGGTACTCCAGAAAAATGTGCTGTTCTCCGGAACCATCCAGGAGAATCTTCAGTGGGGGGATGAGACCGCCTCTGAGGAGGAGCTGCGCCAGGCGGCAAAGAGCGCTCAGGCCGACGGATTCATCATGTCCTTTGGGGAAGGCTACCAGAAGGATCTGGGACAGGGGGGCATCAATGTGTCAGGCGGACAGAAGCAGAGGCTGTGTATCGCCAGGGCATTGCTGAAGAAGCCGAAGATCCTGATTCTGGACGACAGCACCAGCGCGGTGGACACTGCGACAGAGGCCAGAATCCGGGAATGCTTTGCCACCACCTTAAAAGATACCACCAAGATCATCATCGCCCAGCGGATCGGTTCCGTGGAGGAGGCCGACCAGATCCTGGTGCTGGATGAGGGCAAAATCATAGGTCAGGGAAGCCACCGGGAACTGATGGCAGACTGTCAGGCCTATCGGGAGATCTATTATTCACAGAGAGACCAGGAGAAGGAGGTGGGAGCATGACGGAGCTTGAGAGAAAGAGAGAGAGCCTGAAACGGCGGTACGGGCGTGCGGTTCCCGCGCCGAGGGGACATATGGGACCAGGGCCCGGGGGACCGGGAAGGCGGAGACCGGCCATGGCCAAGGGAACCCCCAAAAACAGCAGGGAGACGGTGAGAAGGCTGCTTCACTATCTGAATGAGGATAAGGCCAAGATGTCTCTGGCATTTTTCTGTGTCATCGTCAACACGGTGGCATCTCTTGCAGGTTCCTATATGCTTCGTCCTATCATCAACAGGTATATCGTGCCGGTGGACGGCAGCCGGGGAGACGCGGCGGGGCTGGCAAAGGCCCTTCTGATGCTGACCTTAGTGTATCTGGCTGGGGTAGCGGCCAACTATGCTCAGGCAAAGGTCATGCTGACGGTGGCGCAGAATGCATTGCAGAAGATCAGGGACGATCTGTTTACCAGGATGCAGGCTCTGCCGATCCGATTTTACGACACCAACAACAACGGGGATCTGATGAGCCGGTTTACCAACGATGTAGATACAGTGGGTCAGATGCTGTCCAACACTTTGGTCCAGTTGTTTTCCGGGGCACTGAGCATCCTGGGTACCCTGGGACTTATGCTCTACACCAATGTGTATCTGACCATCGTCACCGTGGTCATGGTGCCGCTGATGATGAAGGCAGGAGGCGCGGTGGCCAGACGGAGCCAGAAGTATTTTACGGCACAGCAGACCTCTCTGGGGGCTGTCAACGGTTATGTGGAGGAGACCATCACCGGTCAGAAGGTGGTGAAGGTATTCTGCCATGAGCAGACAGCCAAGGAGGAGTTTGACATCCTGAACAGGGATTTGAGGGATAATCAGATCAAAGCCCAGTTTTTCGGCGGCATCATGGGACCGATCATGGGAAATTTAAGCCAGATCAACTACTCCCTCACAGCCTGCGTCGGAGGCGTGCTGTGTGTGTGGAAGAATTTTGATGTGGGGGGCCTGACCGTATTCCTCAATTTTTCCCGACACTTCAGCCGCCCCATCAATGAGATTTCCATGCAGGTCAGCAATGTATTCTCCGCGCTGGCCGGGGCGGAGCGTGTATTTGCGGTGATGGACCAGGCTCCGGAGAAGGAGGATGATGAGGACGCGGCGGTGCTTGATCCCATGAAAGGTCATGTGGTTCTGGATCATGTGAATTTTGGCTACAATCCGGATAAAGTGATCTTAAAGGACATCAGCCTCTACGCCAAGCCGGGACAAAAGATTGCCTTTGTAGGCTCCACAGGCGCCGGCAAGACTACGATCACCAACCTTCTGAACCGGTTTTACGATATTCAGTCAGGGTCTATCTCCATCGACGGCGTGGATATCCGGCACATCAACAGAGAGAACCTGCGGAAAAACATCGCTATGGTCCTGCAGGACACCCATCTGTTTACGGGGACCGTGCGGGAGAACATCCGCTACGGAAGGCTG
This sequence comes from Hungatella sp., assembly GCA_022792815.1. Lineage (GTDB taxonomy): Bacteria > Bacillota > Clostridia > Lachnospirales > Lachnospiraceae > UBA3402. The sequence goes on along the minus strand of JAAWBS010000026.1, from coordinate 5,649 downwards.
GATGCCACGGACGAGGAAGTGGTGCAGGCTGCCCGGACCGCGTCGGCTCATTCCTTTATCATGAGGCTTCCCAAGGGGTATGACACCATGCTGGAGGGAGATGGGGCCAACTTAAGCCAGGGCCAGAGGCAGCTTCTCAACATCGCCAGGGCCGCTGTCTCCAAGGCGCCGATTCTGATTCTGGATGAGGCCACCAGCTCCGTGGACACCAGAACCGAGATGCACATCGAGCACGGCATGGACCGGCTGATGTCAGAGCGAACCACTTTTGTCATCGCCCACCGCCTCTCCACAGTGCGCAATGCCAACGCCATCATGGTGCTGGAGGACGGGCAGATCATCGAGCGGGGAGACCATGATGAGCTCTTAGGGACGAAGGGACGGTACTATGAGTTGTATACCGGTCTGAAAGAACTGGATTAGAGGAAACGGAAAGCTGCTCAAAGAAAGAGAGGGGGTCTCGCGATTTGAGATCCCCTCTTTGACAGTCCGCAGTCCGGCCTGCTACAGGTTAGCATCCTCTAAGTAAGGTCTGCCGGTAAACACGGCCACGGACCGGGGACGCATGATAAATGAGCCGTCTATGCGCACCTCCTGGCCTTCCGGATAGGTATACCGTCCCTGGCCGTCGCCGTAGGTGTTGACACTCAGATACCAGGCGCCGCGGTGGCGGAGGTTGGGCAGCGTAATGACCGTGTCTCTCCAATCCGTATTGATGGAGACATAGACCAGATCGTCATGGCCTTTCTTGCGGTCATACCCGGCGAAGCTGACGCTGAAGGATTTGGTGCCGGGGGGAATGTTCCACTCCTCCGCGTTGGAGGTGTGGGTGAGAAGCGGGTCCATACCGCAGATGGCATCAGGCAATTTGCGCCGTATGACCGTGTGTTCGTGGCGGTAGGCGATCATGAACCGGAAGAACTCGAACAGCTCCCGGTTTTTCTCCAAAAGGCTCCAGTCCAGCCAGGAGATCGGGTTATCCTGACAATAGCTGTTGTTGTTGCCGTACTGGGAGTTCCCGAATTCGTCTCCCGCCAGAAACATGGGAGTGCCCCGGCTGCACATGAGCACGGCACAGGCGTTGCGTATCATCCGAAAGCGGAGGCTTAAGACCTCAGGGCTGTTGGTGTAGCCCTCGATCCCGCAGTTCCAGCTGCGGTTGTCGTCAGAACCGTCGGTGTTGTTCCAACCGTTGGCCTCGTTGTGCTTCTGGTTGTAGGCGTAGAGATCATACATGGTAAAACCGTCATGGCAGGTGATAAAATTGATGCAGGAGTTATAGCCGGCATAGTTGCCCTTATAATCCGTATAGAAGTCACCATACAGGTCGCTGGAACCGGTGATGGACCAGGCGGCATCCAGGGCTGCCCAGAACTCTCCTTTCAGGTAGGAGCGAAGGCTGTCCCGGTATCTGCCGTTCCACTCTGCCCAACGCTTGTTGGCGGGGAAGCTCCCCACCTGATACATGCCCCCCGCATCCCAGGCCTCGGCGATCAGCTTGACATTGCTCAGAAGCGGGTCATAGGCTAGGCTTTTCAGCAGAGGCGGATTGTTCATGGGAGACCCGTCCTCATTGCGCCCGAGGATGCTGGCCAGATCAAAGCGGAAACCGTCGATGCGGAAATTGATGGTCCAGTAACGCAGGCACTCCAGAATCATCTGCTGGACGATGGGGTGATTGCAGTTTAAGGTATTGCCGCAGCCGCTGAAATTGTAGTAATTGCCGTCAGGGGTCAGCATGTAGTACATCTTGTTGTCCAGCCCTTTGAAACAGAACACCGGTCCCTGTTCATTGCCCTCGGCGGTGTGGTTGAAGACCACATCCAGGATCACCTCGATGTCATTGTCATGGAGGGCTTTGATCAGTTCCTTCAGCTCCGTGCCGGCCCGGTTGTACTCTCCACAGGCGGCATAGCTGGCATTGGGGGCAAAAAAACTTACGGTGTTATAGCCCCAGTAATCCAAAAGACGTTTGCCGTCCACCACACGGGAGTTCATATTTTCGTCGAATTCAAATATAGGCATCAGTTCTACGGCGTTGATCCCCAGCTCTTTCAGATAGGGGATCTTTTCTTTCAGGCCCTCAAAGGTGCCTCTGTGGGTGACGCCGGAAGACGGGTGGCAGGTAAATCCCCTCACATGCAGTTCATAGATGACCAGGTCGCACATCTCTTTTTTGGACTGGGACATATCCCCCCAGTCGAAGATATCCCGTATCACTTTGGCATGGTAGGTTTTCTTTTTCTTTTTCCCCCAGGAGTCCTGTCCCGTGACAGCGACTGCGTAAGGATCCAAGAGGATGTTGTGCCGATCGAACAGCATCCCCTCATCCGGCGCGTAAGGACCGTCAACTCGGTAGGCATATTCAAATGTCTCGATGTCCAGATCAAAGACGATCATGGAGTAGACATCGCCGATCTTGTAGGACTCGGGAAATGGAAGGACGGCGAAAGGCTCCTCTTCCCCTCTGCCGAACAGCAAAAGCTCACAGGATGTGCCGTTATGGGTGTGGACGGTAAAGTTTACTCCGTTGGGAAGAGCCATGGCTCCGTTTACATCAAAGAGCCCGGGCCGCACGGAGAAACCGGCGACTTCTCCCATGGGAGTAAAAGAAATGGGGTGATCCAGAAGGTATTTTTGTGTGTAAGGTATCAAGGTCGTCCTCCTGTCTTTTGATGGCTGATAAATGATTGAGCAGCAAAATGAGTTAGATGTCACAAACCATCTTATTTCTATTATAAGGGGTTTTGGCGAAAGCGTCAAACGGTATTTGAAAGCAAAAAAATCTTGACCGAAAGTGGAGCAGTTATTATAATGAACACGAAGAAAAAGAAAGCGGTTAACATGATGAATCTTGAGAAAATGAAGCAGCGAAAAAGAGAGCTGCGTCTCACCAATCAGGAGGTATCCGAGCGGTCCGGTGTTCCTCTGGGAACGGTCAATAAAATATTCAGCGGGGAGACAAAGGCTCCGAAATACAGTACCATGCTGGCTCTGGAGAGAGTTCTGGGAATGTATTTTTACAGAGACCATACCGATTTCCATATCAGTTGTTCACAGGAAACCGCCAAAGGCTATGAGAATAGGGAAGACTACACCATAGAGGACTATTATGGCTTTTTTAGGCGGGTAAAGACAGAGCTGATAGACGGGAAATTTTATTCTATGGAGGCCTGGGAGACCAGACATCAGGAGATTCTGGGAGAACTGCACTACCAGGTAAAGGACTATCTTCGAAAGAAGAAAGGGGGGTACCGTGTGTATCTGCCGCCTTTCGACGTGCGTCTGGACCGGGACGGCAAAACAGTGGTGCGGCCTGATCTCTGCATGGTGGGAGAGGGGAAATATCCGGACAGGACAGGTCTAAACGGTCCTCCGGATTTTGTGGCGGAGATTATATCAGGAAGCGGGAAAGACAAAGACCACGGCTTAAAGCTTAAGAAGTACTGGAACGCGGGGGTGAGGGAGTACTGGGTGATCGATCTCGCAAAAGAGCGGATTATCACCTATGTGTTTGACGGGGAGGAGATGGATATGAAGATCTACGGGCTGCGGGACAGAATATCCCTGAAGATCTTCGGGGACTTGGAGATTGACTTCGGTGTCCTCTAGATGCCGTGAGACGGGAACGACAAAACGGTGGAGTCTGGCCTCCCTGTCAGAAAACGGCTGCAGGGTGGCCTGAATTTGTGATGAATTGGCGGCCGATTTAGTGTGGATTTAGGCGGCAAATTTAGGCAAAAAAGGCTTGCAATAAGGGACGTTCTATGTTATGCTTGGGAAGTTGAGAAAAATCACGTCTGTTGATTTCGAGGGAGGTGCCGCGTCAGGTCCCCAAGAGAGCACAAGACACAGGCGGAAGAAAAACCAAACGGAGGTAAGATCATGAGCGTTATTTCTATGAAACAGCTTTTGGAAGCCGGTGTACATTTCGGACACCAGACAAGAAGATGGAACCCTAAGATGGCTCCTTACATTTACACAGAGAGAAACGGCATCTACATCATTGACCTGCAGAAGTCTGTAGGTAAGGTAGACGAAGCTTATGAGGCTGTCAGCAACATCGCTGCCAACGGAGGCACCATTCTTTTTGTGGGAACCAAGAAGCAGGCTCAGGATGCCATTAAGACAGAGGCCGAGCGTTGCGGCATGTTTTATGTGAACGAGAGATGGTTAGGCGGTATGCTGACCAACTTTAAGACGATTCAGAGCAGAATCGCCAGACTGAAAGAGATCGAGACGATGTCTGAGGATGGCACGTTTGATGTGCTTCCGAAGAAGGAAGTGATCCAGCTGAAGAAAGAGTGGGAGAAGTTAGAGAAGAACTTAGGCGGTATCAAGGAGATGAAGAGAGTTCCCGACGCGATCTTTATCGTAGATCCGAAGAAGGAGAGAATCTGCGTACAGGAAGCTCATATTTTAGGAGTTCCGCTGATCGGCATCTGCGATACCAACTGCGATCCGGAAGAGTTGGATTATGTGATTCCGGGCAATGACGATGCGATCAGAGCCGTGAAGCTGATCGTTGCCAAGATGGCAGATGCAGTGATTGAAGCAAACCAGGGTGAAGCACAGGATGCTTACGAAGGATTTGAAGAGACAGCAGAAGCAGAGGATACTGTAGAAGCTTAATTCAGAGCGAATGCTTCAATCTGTGAATAACGGATTGGAGCATTTTTGCGATGTGATCAGGAAAGACAGCGTTGGGATGTAATTAAAATAAAGAATATCGGAGGGAAAGATCATGGCAGTAACAGCAGCAATGGTAAAAGAATTGAGAGAGATGACCGGTGCAGGTATGATGGACTGCAAGAAGGCGCTTGCAGCCACCGACGGCGACATGGATAAAGCAGTGGAGTTCCTGAGGGAGAAAGGTCTGGCAGGCGCAGCCAAGAAGGCCGGCCGCATCGCGGCTGAGGGCATCGTGGTGACCGCTCTCACAGAGGACGGTAAGAAGGCGGTTGTGGTTGAGGTGAACGCGGAGACCGACTTTGTGGCCAAGAACGAGAAGTTCCAGACTTACGCGGCGGATGTGGCCGCTCAGGCTCTGGCAACCACCGCGGCAGACATCGACGCATTTATGGCCGAGATATGGGCAAAGGATCCGTCCATGACTGTGAAAGAGGCTCTGTCCTCCCAGATCTCCATCATCGGCGAGAACATGAACATCAGAAGATTCGAGCAGGTTGTGGAGGAGAACGGTTTCGTGGCTTCCTACATCCACGGCGGCGGCAAGATCGGCGTCCTGATCGACGTGGAGACCGATGTCGTCAATGACGCGGTGAAGGAGATGGCTAAGAACGTAGCTATGCAGGCCGCTGCTCTGAAGCCCATGTACACAGACAGAAGCGAAGTGAGCGAGGAGTTTATCGAGCACGAGAAGGCCATTCTCATGGCTCAGATTCAGAACGATCCCAAGGAGGCTTCCAAGCCGGAGAAGGTGATCGCCGGTATGATTCAGGGCCGTATCAACAAGGAACTGAAGGAGATCTGCCTGATGGATCAGGTTTATGTAAAGGCAGAGGATGGAAAACAGTCTGTGGAGCAGTATGTGAAGGCTGTGGCTAAGGAGAACGGAGCGAATATTAAGATTAAGAAGTTTGTTCGGTTCGAGACCGGCGAGGGTCTGGAGAAGAAGGAAGAGAATTT
>JAAWBS010000025.1 GCA_022792815.1 Hungatella sp. | reverse complement strand
CAAAAGGAGAAGCGGGCAAACATCTCTGCACAAACCCGTCCTATGGCTACATAAAAGACCCAGACAAAAAGAAATGGTGGATTATGGATGGAGAAGTCGCCGAAGTATTCAAGCGGATATTCGCCCTTTGTCTGGACGGTTACGGACCGGTGCAGATTGCCCGTATTCTGAAAGAGGATAAAGTCATAACGCCGACAATCCATTTTCAACAGACAGGCAGGGCAACAAGGAACACGCCGCCGAACAATCCCTATAACTGGACGGGCGATACCATAGCTGACATTTTGGAGCGTCCAGAATATCAAGGGCATACGGTAAATTTTAAGACCTATAAGCAGTCCTGCAAGAGTAAGAAAACCTGTTACAATCCAGAGGAAAAATGGCTTGTGTTCGAGAACACCCACGAGGCAATCATTGATGCCGACACATAGGCGCGAAGCAGAAAGCCGAAGCGAAAAAGGAACTGGCGGCGAAGCGGCGGCAACTGACGCAAGCAGAACGCCGGATAGAAGAACTTGACCGATTATTCAAGCGTATTTACGAGGACAACGTAGGCGGGAAATTATCTGACAGCAGATTGACATTTCCTATGACCTTGTGGGAATACTCCCCGCGTCTTTACTGAATGACCTGCAAAACGGAGAAACGGCATAGCCTGCAAGCTACGCCGTTTCCCGAAAACATTTCTAATACCGTCTTATGAGTGCCGCCCTAAGGCACCCTCTGTTCCTATGATCTCTCTCACGAACGCACGCTCAGTCTCCCGATCATAGGCTCCTGCTCTTCGCCGCGGTTCCGAATATGTACCCACAGGCAGTACAGGAAATCCGATACATAGAACAGCACTAAAGTCACTGCCATTCTCTTCTCAAATCTCTCCGGCACAAACCCTGTCAAATGAAGAAGAAAACCGTTGAGGAACCGAAAATAGATAATCCCCAAAAGTCCCCATGCCAGACTGCTCTCCAGACAGATGATGCCTTTGTAGTTAAATTTCTTTTTGCTGTAGTCCCACCAGAAACTGCCGAACAGCCGAATCATGGCTCTGGCTGTCACCAGCTCCATAAAGGTAGCCATGGTCATTGCGGCAAAGTACAGTTTCAAGGTATCATTTGCCAGAGGACTTAACAGCAGGTTCGCCCCCAGCGCTCCAAATCCGTAGATGATACAGAATGGACCATGGCCAAACCCTCTGTTGATCACCGGAGTCCGGTTTTCACAAGTCAGAACCACACATTCCAGCAGATATCCCAGCAGGCTGCAGAGAAAGAACCAGTTAATCATAAAATAGATATTCATAGATCCCTCCCATATTTTTCTATCGCACCTGATACAGTATACCTGATCTGATATCAGAAAACAAGTATCAAATCTTAACGCTTTTTTAACCGGTTTTTAATTGTGGTAAGCCAAATTCACCAACAGGGCGATCCCGATTCCCAAAATTGCGCCCACCAGCACCTGGAGGGGCGTGTGACCCACAAATTCTTTTAATTTCTTCTGAAACTCCTGATTATTCAGCTTAAAGAAGTCCTGCTCCAGAATCAGATTCAGAAGTTTCGCCTGTTTCCCTGTCTCCTGACGCACGCCGATGGCATCATACATCACCACCGAAGCCAGCACAAAGCTGACGGCAAACTCCGAGGAGGACACTCCGCAGCAGATCCCGCTGGAGACCACCAGGGCACATACGGTGGAGGAATGGGAACTGGGCATCCCTCCTGACCCCACCAGACGCTCCGGAGAAAACCCGTGGTTTAAGGTGCAGTCGATGAGGGTCTTCAATACCTGAGCCACCACCCATCCGGTTACCGAACTGACTAATATCTGATTCTTTAGCATCTCCTGCCACATATCGATCGTACTCTCCTGTCAACTTCTTATCCCAGCTGCTTGGGCCACAGCGCCACCAAAAGTGTGTCCTTCACATGGCCGAAAAATTCTGCAAGTCCGCAGATCTTATCGGCATACAGGATCGTGTAGCCCTCCTTGTATCTGGGAGGGATTGGTGTCAGCGGCCACATGTGCCTTAAGATCATGTTCTGCTCTTTCTCGGGGATCTTAAAATACCGAATCGCGTTCTCCATAGCCACCCTGGGATGGGTAAATCCGTGAAAATGTTCCCCTGTCTCCCTTGCATGGGTATGCCAGTCGTAGAGGAATAAATCATGGAGCAAGCCGGCCCGCGCTGCGGACCGGCTGTCCCAACCTCTGTTCCGGCATATTTCAAAGGCAATATAGGAGACTTGAATGCAGTGGGCCTTGCAGGTCGTAGCCCCGTGCTGGATAAATTGGTCCATGGACTGAAAGACTCTGTTATCTAAAATATCCTGAACACAGTCAAGATATTCCTGGTCCTCAGCCCACTTGGCGCTTTTTTCTATCAGCTCTTCTCTCTCCACGTTTCCCCACCCTTAATAACCGATCAGCCAGTCATACAGTTCCTGATACTTGAGAGCAGAAGCGTTCCATGAATAGTCCATAGCCATGGCCCGGTCTATCATCTTGTTCCACTCCCGCGGCTTATCATAGTAGATTCTCTCTGCATATCTGACAGAGCTTAACATCTCATGGGCGTTGTAGTTGGTAAAGGAAAATCCGGTGCCGGTGCCCTCGAATTCATTGTACGGCTCTACGGTATCCTTTAAGCCTCCTGTCTCCCTGACGATGGGAAGGGTGCCGTAGCGCAGGGCCATCAGCTGACTCAAGCCGCAGGGCTCAAACAGGGACGGCATCAAAAATGCATCGGAAGCCGCATAGATCTTGTGGGACATAGGCTCGGAATAATAGATCTGAGCCGACACCTTGTTGTGATACTTCCAGTCATAGTGGCGGAACATATTCTCGTAGCGCTCCTCGCCGGTTCCTAAAACCACCAGCTGAATATTGTCGCTGCACAGATCCTCCATCACATACTGAATCAAGTCGAAGCCCTTCTGATCCGTCAGCCTGGAGACCACACCGATCATCATCTTGCGGCCGTCCTCCTCCAGACCCAGCTCTCTCTGGAGGGCTAACTTATTTTTCACCTTCTCTTTGCGGAAATTCTTTGCATCGTAGGGCTGTGCGATCAGGCCGTCCGTGGCCGGGTTGAAATCCTCGTAGTCGATGCCGTTGACGATTCCTCTCAGGCTTCCCGTGCGGGCTCTCATCAGGCCGTCCAGCCCCTCGCCGTAGAAGGGCATCTTGATCTCCTCCGCATAGGTGTTGCTGACCGTGGTGATGGCATCCGCATAGACCACACCGCCCTTTAACAGGTTGCCGTCCTTGTAGGCCTCCAGCTTATCCGGCGCGAAGTAGTAGTCGGAAAGTCCGGAGAACCTCTGGATCGTCTTCACATCCCACACGCCCTGGAACTTTAGGTTGTGGATCGTGAATACGGATTTCATATTGCGGAAGAACTCACCGCCATGGAACCGATCTTTTAAGTACACCGGAATCAGGCCTGTCTGCCAGTCATGGCAGTGAACCACATCGGGCTGGAATCCGATGACCGGAAGGGCGGACAGCGCCGCGTTGCAGAAGAACGAAAACTTCTCCAGATCATAGAGCCAATCCCCGTAAGGCTTGGGACCGGAGAAATATCCTTCGTTGTCAATAAAATAGAACTGGATTCCCTCATACTCGTACTGCAGGATACCCACATAGCGGCTCTGTCCCATATAATCCATGTAGAAGTGATCTACATAATTCATCTTATCGCGCCATTCCTGTTTGATGCACAGATACTTGGGTATCATCACTCTGACATCGAAATACTCCTTATCAAAGCACTTGGGCAGGGATCCTACTACGTCTGCCAGTCCGCCTGTCTTGATAAACGGTACTGCCTCTGAAGCTACAAATAAAATTTTCTTCATTTTGGAAAGACCTCCTCATATCGAGTAACTTTTGTAACCCCTAACAGAAACAGTATACAACATTTTTTAAATTTTAGGAAGTACATTCTTTCAGATTTCTCTCCTCACAGCCTAATTTTCATGCTTTTCAGGATTGTGGGGCACAGCGGGGAGAACAGTCATCGGGTATCCGGAGAGGCAAAATACCTCCTGCCCCCAATCTCTATGTAGGACAGCAGGGTCACATGTCACAGCCTCTTGTAATCCAGACGAATCTTGTCAGACAGCAACGCGATAAACTCAGAGTTTGTCGGTTTTCCCTTTCCGTTGCTGACTGTGTAGCCGAAGATCTCGTTGATGGTCTCCATCTTGCCCCGATTCCAAGCCACCTCGATGGCATGGCGGATGGCCCTCTCCACCCGGCTGGGTGTGGTCTGATGTTTCTTGGCAATATTGGGATACAGGACCTTTGTCACGGACGTGAGCATCTCCTGGTCCTCCACAGAGATGGCGATGGCGTCTCTCAGATACTGATAGCCTTTGATGTGAGCCGGCACACCGATCTCATGAAGGATCTGAGTCACATCATTTTCCAGGTTCTGCTCCATGTATTCCAGCTGGCTTTCGTAGGGCTTAATCTTTCTTCCGCCTGACAAGTCAAGCCCCCTTGGCCTGGCCCTGTAGCTGCCTACCCGGCGTATCTTGTCGAGAACCACATCCTTCTTAAAGGGCTTCATGATGAAATAATTGACGCCCATCTTAAACGCATCCTGAGTCACATCCTCGCTCCCTGCCGCCGATACCATGATAAAGAACGGATTCTTCTCCATATTGCCCTCCGTCTTTACCTTCTCCATAACTTCCACCCCGTCCATACCTGGCATAATCACATCTAAGAGGACTACATCCGGTTTGGAGTTTATGATCATCTTATACGCCTCATCGCCGGTTTCCGCCTTTCCGACTACCTGGATCCCATCTTCATTTTCCAACATATCATTCAATAATTCCATTGTTTTCGGGTTATCCTCTGCAATTGCAACGTTTAATGCTGTCATTTTATGTCCTCCTTTTCATTGGTAACATAGATTATAGTCTCTCACTTTCCCTGCTGGCAATGGGATTTAGTCGCAAGTTTCGACATGGGGTGTCTGAAAAAAAGAGAGTGCCTGTCACTCTTTCGGGCACTCCTAGATAAACCGGTAAATCACCAGCGCCAGCGCTACACCGATGATGCTGGCCATCGTAATTTTGATTGTAAGTCCAAATGTAATGATGATCACTCCCAGATTGACGATCAGCGGGGAATCCAGGCCAAAAGACTGCCCAAACCCAAGCCATGACAGCCCGGGAACCTTCCCTGCCAAGTCTCCGATAAAGCTTCCCAGGACGATTCCTGACAGCAACAGCAGCAATAAAATCCAAAAATTCTTATGTCCCATCTCTGTGATGCCCCTTTTTATATTTTTGGCGGGGCTCAGCGCCGAAAGTTCTCCTGCGGGCCGGTTTGCATCGGATCTTCGACCTTTCACCCCTGGTGTGCCGGCACATTTCCCTTTCAGCCAAATGACGCAGAATAGAGCAAGCCATTTGGTAAAATATAAACATGTCTGTACACTGGTATTATCAGTTTAACATATCAAGAAATTTGTGACAACTAAAAAATTACAGAGTGGTTTTTCTTTCTTGACACATACTAGGAGGGAAGAATTTTTTTTGACTATCACAACAGGAGGTGTGTCATGTTGAGAAAGCGCAGATATCTGCTGTGGACATTCTGTATTGGACTTTTGGCCTGCGCAGGGTTTTCATACTACTATTTAGAGCATATGATACCTGATCGGATCAATATTATCCGGGACCAGGAAGAATTGGTACAATTTCCGCTTCCCTTCAGCGCCACTCTGCAAAGCGAGAGTGAGGAGGTAGTTCTTGGCAGTGTATCCAACATTCCCAAGGATCAGATCAACATCATCCGGGACCAGACGTTCAGCCTCTACGGAAGATCCGAGGGAAGTTACTTACTGTCTCTGGACCTTTTTGGCCTGATCCGTTTTAAAGAGATTCAGGTAGACGTGGTAAACGCCCAGTACGCCATTCCCTGCGGCGCCCCTGTAGGCATCTACTTAAAATCCAAAGGGGTCATGGTCATCGGAACCGGAGAGATCACCGGCATGGACGGAGTCCCCGCCGAGCCGGCGGCCGGCATCGTAAAATCCGGCGACTATATCGAGTCCATCAACGGAGAATTTCTGGAAACCAAAGAACAGCTGGCCGATGCAGTCGGCCGCCTAGGCGGTCAGGATGCGGTCCTGACCATCCGCCGGGACGAGGAGCTGATGAATGTAACCCTGGAACCCGTCACTGCCCAGGACGGAAGCGAGAAGCTGGGGATCTGGGTCCGCAGCGACACCCAGGGAATCGGCACCATGACCTACCTGGATCTAAACGGCAAATTCGGCGCCTTAGGCCACGGCATCAGCGACACCGACACCGGGGAGGTAGTCCAAATCTCCGGAGGCACCCTGTATGACACGGAGATCGTAGGAATCGAAAAAGGAACCATGGGCAATCCCGGTGTCATGTCCGGTGTCATCTACTACGGTCCCGGCTCCCTCCTGGGAGAAATCGACACCAACTGCGAGGTAGGCATCTTCGGGACTGCAAACGACAAATTCCGCCAGGCCATGAACATGCAACCTATAGAAATAGGTTACCGGCAGGACGTAAAAAAAGGCCCTGCCTTCATCCGCAGCGGAATATCCGGCGAAATCAAGGACTATCAGATCGAGATCCTAAAAGTAGACTACTCCACTGCCCACCAAAACAAGAGCCTGGTCATACAGGTTACAGACCCCTCCCTCATAACCCAGACCGGCGGAATCGTCCAGGGCATGAGCGGCAGCCCCATCATCCAAGACGGAAAACTAATCGGCGCGGTCACCCACGTCTTCATCCAAGACAGCACCAAAGGCTACGGGATATTTATTGAAAACATGCTCTCCCATTGAGCCGGGCAGGGAACTCACACACAAAGGCGATGCAGGCTCACTTGCAAGCGCCTTTTCTGTGTGAGTTCCCTATGGGGCGATAGCCCCTCAATCGATGGACCCTCCTGGGGACAGCGGCTGCCCCCGGCGGGCTTCCTCCTCCCCATATCTGCCAAGTCACTTCCGCCCCCAAACAGCAAACTCAAAACGTTCCTCCGAAAATCCGCGAAAGGTAAAAAAGAGATACTTTTTATCCCTCGTCATCTTCAGATTCGCCTCATACTGCCGCCATTCCCCGTCATTCCTATGCTGGATAAAGACGCCTGCTCCTCTCCCCCACCGTTCCACAGGCAGATAAACCGTAGTCTCGTCGATCCCCTTCCTTTCCACAGAATATGCCGCCGAAAAAGGCCGCTTTCCGGTCTCCCCCAACTCCTGCCATTCACTCGCCCCGTCGGAGATCAGCAGGTCCCGGCCGGCCTCCCTGTCAACACAGGCGCCTATCACGCCGTCATACTCCTGCAGCTCAAACCGCTTGGCCCCCGCCCCTTCCTCCTCAAAGGCGGCATAAGAACAGAGGTACAGTCCGTCATTGCAGATGTCAAAATCCAAAATCCCGCTTCTCCCGTAGCTGTGATCATACCCCCGCTCATAATCCTCCCGGCTCTTGTAGGAGATGACCACGATCTTGCCTTTGCCGTCCGCGGCGTACTCCTCCAAAAATGCGGCTGCTTCCGGGCGCTCCTCCCACAGTCTCGTCAGGTCCCGGTTCCCGCAGTCATCGATACGGATGTTGGCGGGATGGCGCCAAAGCAGGTCCTCAAAACCGCCGGATTCATAACATTCCCCGATAAAATTTCCTCTGTGGCACTTGGGAAACGTCTTTTCCTTCTCCCCGCTTTCCCCGTACTCCAGATAGAGATCATAGATCTCATATCCCAGCAATTCCTCAAAAAATGCCTTTCCCTCCCTCAGAATCAATTCCTGCTGATAATCATCTCTTCCCTCTGCCCCCGGCTCCTCCCCGTTAATATGAACCCGAAACACCTCTCCCTCATAACTCATCCGGACCAGCACATACCCGTTGGCCCAGGGACGCGGATCATGTTCTCCCCGCTCCGTGCAGACCACGATCTCCTGAATCTCCGGCTCAAATCCATATTTTCCCTGAATATAAGCCTCCGCATTTTCCCTGCCCAGGCTCTCGATCTCCTTCATCCTGTTCTTCTCCTCCCTCGAGTATCCACAAGAACAGACAAAAACAGACAGAAAAAGGCAGACAGCAGCCCACCTCCCCATACTCACAAGCCCGGTTCCCGCCTTAAACCCGTACTTCCGGGAAATCCCTTTTGCCGCCATGGCTCCCCTCCTTCTCCCCAACACAGGTTCCGCTTCATCCCTTCCCATATCGATACCGGATCGAAGGCCTCCCTCCGGTCTGGTAGTTCACCTCGCTGACGATCTCTGCCGACTCCAGCATGTAGTTCATGTACCTTCGGACAGTGACTCTGGACAGATGAACCTGTTCCGCGATCTCCTCACTGGTAAAAAACCGGCCTCCACCGGCCTTCATACACTGTCTTATGGTGTCCAGGGTGTGGGCCTGAAGCCCTTTCTCCATGGACTCCCCAGGCTTTTTCGACGATGACCTGCCTCCGAGGGCCCGGTCGATATCTCTCTGACTCAGCATCCCGTGAGGGTTGGACATCAGTTCCCGATACTCCGCAAAATGCTTCAAAGCCTGCTCAAACCTGGCATACTCGAAAGGCTTTACCAGATAATCCAGGATCCCGCCCCCTATCAGCTTCTGCACCATCTCCGCCCCGCTGACAGCCGTGACCATGATCACCTCCGGTCTCCTCTTCCCATCTGCCGGTTCTTTCAGGGCCTCCAGAAATTCCATGCCGTCCATCACCGGCATATAATAGTCCAAAATCACCAGATCCACCTTCTTTCCGGACCTGATGAAATCCATGGCTTCTTTTCCGTTTTTAAACACTCCCGCCACACAAAATCTGGAATCCATGGTCACATACTGGCGGTTGATGCTGGCCACCATGGGATCATCCTCCACGATCATCACATGAAACATACGCCCTTCTTATCCTCCTTGCCCGGGAAAGCTCACGGTAATACAGGTCCCTTCCCCCGGTTCCGTCTCCACCTCCACGGTTCCGCGGTACTGCTCTGCCAGATTCCAGACAAGAGCCATACCGGTTCCCCGCCCCTCTCCCTTGGTGGAAAAACCTCTCTCAAACATCTTTGTCCGCACTTCCTCCGAAATCCCGCCTCCCGTGTCCCCGCACACGATCATGGTCCCTTTCTCGCCGCAGTAGATCCCCAGAGAGATCTCCTTCACCGGGTAACTGCGGGAATTCAGCTCCTCGATGGCATTTTCCAGCAGATTGCCGATGACGGTCACGTAGCAGTCCACAGGCATAGACAGCCCTTCCTGGCTGCAGGAACTGTCCGCCGACAAACTGAAGCCGATGCCCAGCTCCCCCGCCTTCATCATTTTTCCTATGATAAGCGCCGACAGATGGGGGACTGCGATCTGTCTGGTCACATTGACCACCGCCTGGCCTGACACCAGGGAAGTGTTCATGATATACTCCATAGCCTCCCCGCTCTGGCCCAGCTGCAGATAACCCAGGATCACATGGAGCTTATTCATAAACTCGTGGTTAAAGGCCCGCAGGGTGTCAACCATGTCGCTTGTGCCCGTCAGCTGCTCCGCCAGCCGGATGGCCTCTGTCTTGTCACGGAAAATGGTGATGGTCCCTGCCGTCTCCCCCTGTTCCATCAGCGGAATCCGGCTGGCCAGAATGTGATTTCCCCTGAGCTGGACAGACACATTGTGCTGAGGACAGCTGCCTTCCGTCACTTTTAGAAGCTCGGCCTCGGGATACAGCTCCTTCAAAAGCCGGCCCTCCACCGGCCGGTCCTCCTCCACTCCCAGCATCTGACGCGCAGGCCGGTTCATCAGGATCACCTTCCCTCCCGGGTCAGCGGCAAAGACTCCCTCCTCCAGCATGTCCAGGACCTCGCTGCGTTCCACGTATTTGGTAGCCAGTTCCTCCGGTCTGTAGCCCATAAGCACCTTCTTTAAATGTCTCATGTGGCACCGCACCTGCACCGCTCCCACGACGAGCACTGCCGCCGCCATAGCTGCGTACACTTTCAGCACATCCAGATACATTTGGCGCAGGCTCTCGGTCAATACCGCCGCCATGACAAAGCCTACCGGTTCACCGTCCCGGTCTCTGACCACATGGAAGGCCCGCCGCTGAGACCCTAACGTCCCCACTCCGTCAGTGATGTAACTGTCCCTTCCATTTAGGATGCCTTTCTCGTCCCCGCCTGAAAAATGCTTCCCCACCTCTTTTTTGTCCCGATGATACACACGGATTCCTCTCATGTCGCAGACCGTAACCACATCCAGATTGGAGACCGTCTCCTGAATCTCGTCCAGGTACTCCCACAGAATCTCCCTCTCTGCTCTTTTCTCCAAGGTATCTATCACCAGGGGAGACTCCGACAGGACCAGAGCCATATTGGATATGGCCTGGTCCATGTTTCTCTTGTTCTGAATGATATTGTAATACAATGTCACCATCATGGAGATGGCTGCCATAAGCAGAATCACGCTGCCCAGCGTCACGTACAGCCGCCGTTCCACGGTATGCCGTCCCATAGTTCCTCCTGGTCTTCTTGTTTTCTCGTCAAAACATGTTCTGTAAATCTGTAAGCCAATTGTAACATATCCCGCTGGTTTCCGAAAGAGGAAGGTGGTCTCTTTCTGGGTCGGCGGCCGGGCCGCTCCTGTTCCCGATGGGGTCTATCGGTCCTGCGCCCCACCGCCCCCTCGTAACTCCCCTCCTACAACAGCACCTTCACCAGCACGCTTGCCACGATCAGAATCAGTCCTCCGCAGATCCTGGTGGAGATCTGGGCGAAGGGCAGCAGCTCCATGCGGTTGGCGGCAGAGAGCACGGCGATGTCGCCGGTTCCGCCCATGTTGGTGGTGCACAGGCCGGCTGTGATGGAGGACTCGATGGGATAGAAGCCCACCAGGCGGCCGCCCACTCCGGCTCCCAATGCCACGCCGCCTACGACCACGGCCACCAGGATCAGGTATTGGATGGAGAACGCCGCCGCCACTGCCGGCAGGTCGATCATGGAGATCCCGATTCCCACAAGGAGAGCCTGAGTCCAGTTTCCCATGACGAAACTGCTCCACTGCCTGGCCGCCTGCTCAAATTTCTCGGGAACAAGCCCCGCCGCCTTTGCGGCCGCCACCATGATGATCATCCACGCGTAGGTGTGGATGGCCGGAACCAGCCTGCCCAGGACGGTTCCCAGAAGATAGAAGCTCATGGACAGGATCATGCCGATTCCCATCATCTCCACGCTGACAGGCAGAGGCTTTCCTTCCTTCATATCCTCGGTGGTCTTGCGCATAAGCTTTCCGTTTCCCGTCAGGTTCGGCTTTACCTGGCCAAGTTTTGCCAGAAGACCTGCCCCCACGATGGCGGTCACGTTGCCTAAGGTGGAGGCCGGGATCATGCGGGAGATGATCGCCGCCGAATCCTGACCCAGAGCCTCCGCGTACATTCCCGACAGGGGGACCACTCCGGCTCCCATGCCGCCTCCCATCATAGGCACTGCCACATACATGACTGCCTCGGAAAATCCGTATCCCAGGACCGCACCTGCCCCGCCTACCAGCAGGATGGCAAAGGTCATGGCGCAAAGTGCTACCGGCAGAAACCGAACTGCCGCACGCAGGAGCAATGTCCGGTTCATGCCCAGGATGCTTCCCGTAATCAGAGCCGCGATATAAAAGTTCAGAAAGCCGGTAGTATTCATAAATCCGTCCACATTGGCCACCACTGCCTCCGGAATCAATCCTGCCGTCACCAGGCCGGCGGAGGCGAAGATACACACGATGGCTCCTCCGCCCAGATAGGTCTTTACAAAGGGCAGGTTGTTTCCGATGACATGGAACAGCCCTCCCAGGACCATCATAACCGCAAATGCTCCCAGCATCCCTCCCGGCATCCATCCCATAGTCATGACTCCGGCCACCAGGGCGCAGATCAGCACATAGGCGGGAATCCCGATGCCCATAATATCCACACGCTTTATCGCTTTCTCCATGATTTCCTTTCTCCCCTCTCTCAGATCTCTTTTGTGATTCCGCTTTCCCGGGCTACCCGCATCACTTCCGCGGCCACGGTCTTTGCCACCTCCGGGTTAAAGGCCCCGGGTATGATATAATCCTCCTTAAGCTCCGTATCCTTTACGATAGAAGCGATGGCTCTGGCCGCCGCCAGCTTCATGTCCTCCGTGATGTCCGTGGCCAGAGCATCCAGGGCTCCCCGGAAAATGCCGGGAAACACCAGAACATTGTTGATCTGATTGGCAAAGTCGCTTCTCCCTGTGGCCACCACCCGGGCTCCTCCCTTTTTGGCCTCCTCCGGCATGATCTCCGGGACAGGATTAGCCATGGCGAAGACGATGGCATCCGAATTCATCTCTGACACCATCCGGGCCGTCATCACGTTGGGGGCGGAGACGCCGATGAACACGTCTTTGCCCTTGATGATCCGGCTAAGGGGCCCTCTCTCCCGGAACCGGTTGGTCACTTTTGCCATCTCCCGCTGAGCCGGATTCAGCCAGTCCTCCTCCTGGGCCACTGCTCCCTGGCGGTCCACCAGCACGATATTGCCTGCCCCGAAGGCCATCAGCAGGCGGCAGATGGAGATTCCCGCGCTGCCGGCTCCGTTGATGACAAGATTCACCTCTTCCATCTTTTTGCCCACCAGCTTCAGGGCATTTAAAAGTCCTGCCGCCACCACGATGGCCGTCCCGTGCTGATCGTCATGGAACACCGGGATATCCAGCTCCTCCTTCAGCCTTCTCTCGATCTCAAAACATCGGGGGGCTGAGATATCCTCCAGATTGATCCCGCCGAATCCCGGGGCGACCCTTTTTACGGTCTCGATGATCTCCTCCGTGTCCTTGGTGTCCAGACAGATGGGAAATGCGTCCACTCCTGCAAATTCTTTGAACAATACCGCCTTTCCCTCCATCACGGGCATGGCCGCTTCCGGCCCGATGTCTCCCAAGCCCAGAACCGCCGTGCCGTCGGTCACCACGGCCACCAGATTCTTCTTAGCTGTGTACTTGTACACGTCACTTTTTTTCGCGTGAATCCTGCGGCAGGGTTCTGCCACTCCCGGGGTGTAGGCCACACTCAAGTCCTCCCGGTCCCTGATCGCCACCTTCGATACCACACCGATCTTTCCCTCATGTTCCATGTGCATCTTCAGACTCATCTCATTGTAATCCATCATAGCTTCCTCCTTATGTTTGCAGCCGCGGTCCCTTTTATTCCGCTGCCTGGATCGGCCGGCTCCCTGCAGTCCGGAATTCGTATCGCTCTGCCATGTATCATAAAACACATCGGGAAAAAAGAACAGTTTGTGAATGTATTAAAATCCTTTTGTAACTTTTTATGTGATTGTCAAATTATTATCAGATCATTTTATCCATAAAACACAAAAAGAAATGGGAAAAAGAAAAGAGACTCCCAAGAATTTCACAAAAAATGCCCCATCAGCCATCCCGTCTGCAGCTGATGGGGCGAAAAGTGATCGCCGGTTTATTTTTATACTCATTCTTCCCGAAAGCTTGCCAAAATCCCCGTCACTTCCCGCTCTTCCTCCTCCGTAAAATTCCCTCTGGCATCCGATTGGCAGAGCTTAAATGTCTGAAGACGGCAGTACCGCATACCTTCTATCCGGCCAAGAACACCGCCGCCTCATAATCTCTCAGCACCAGTCTCCCGTCACGGACCTGTACCCCGTCATAATTGCCCAGGACCTTCTCATACCCCCTCTGCATCTGTCCCATCGCCACCTGGGTCTCCCCCTCGGTAAGGTGAGCGACGACCACCAGCTCCTTCCCCTCATACCGCCGCCGGTAGGCCAGCACATCCGGATTGTCCTCCTCCAAAAACTCCATACTCCCCATGGAGATCACTGACAAGTCTCTGCGCATCCGGATCAGCTTTTTATAGAAAGAATACACCGAATCCGGGTCCTCCATCTGCCCCTCTGCATGGATCCGGCGGTAATTGTCTACCATATCGATCCAAGGGGTTCCTTCGGTAAATCCCCCCAGGCCTCCCCCGACCACTGCATAGGTGTCCTGCTGTTGTCCCTGGACCTTGCAGCCAGAATAGACAGAGCCTCCTCCTCGGACTTTCCTCTGCCCAGAAGGATCTGGTAATAATTCAGGCTCTCCACATCCCGGTACTGAGAGAGGCTGTTGAAATGAGGGTTGGTCATCCCGATCTCCTCCCCCTGGTAAATATAGGGAGTCCCCCTCATGAGATGGACGGCCGCCGCCAGCATCTTGGCCGACTCCTTCCAGTATCTTCCCTCGTGGCCCATGCGGCTGACGATTCTGGGCTGGTCGTGATTGCACCAGAACAGGGCATTCCAGCCGTTTCCCTGCTCCATCTTTGTCTGCCACTCCCGAAACAGCCTCTTGAGGGCCATCCGGTCCGGCTCCATGAGAGCCCATTTATCCCCATCCTTATAATCCACCTTCAGGTGAGGGAAATTGAAACACATGGACAGCTCCCTCTCCGCCGGGCTGGAATACCGGATACAGTCCTCAAGACGTGTGGACGACATCTCCCCCGCAGTCACCATATCCCCGATCCCCGTGTCCCTGGTCAGCTCCTTCAGGTACTCGTGGACATGGGGTCCGTCAGAATAGAACCGCCGCCCGTCCCCCTCAGAATCGTCCTCCAGCACTTCCGGTTCGGAGATCAGATTCACCACGTCGAAGCGAAAGCCCCGGACTCCCTTGCCCTTCCAGAAGATTCCATAACAAAAAAAGACGGCCGTTTCCGACCGTCCCGGACTCTTTGCCGCTCACACAAAAAGCTCAGGCTTTTTTGCATGAAAATACTCGTCAATTCGTCTCTTGATCTCCATAGGTTTTAAGTACTTCAGCAGATACCCGTCAGCCTTCAGAGACAGCACCTTCTTCACACTCTCCTGGTCATCTCTGGTGGTCAGGAAAATAACGGAGATATCGGCAAATTCCTCCTCCGAGCGAAGCATCTCCAGGACATGGCGCCCGTCGCAGACCGGCATCTCATAATCCAGCAGCACCAGGTCCGGCTTGTCGAGAGTGATGGCCCGAATGGCAGACACCCCGGAGTTGACCTCCGTGACTTCATAATCCTGGGCCAAAAGCCGCTTCATACCCATCCGTATGGTGCTGGAGTCGTCCACCACAAGGATCTTGGGTTTTCTGTTCTCCTCCTTCTCCATAAGGTATTTCCCAATCTCCGACATCGCGTTGCTGTCGTCTAAAGGAGTCCCGATCCCCTCCTCCAGCAAGTGGGGGGCAATGATGCAATAAGAAAAATATCCCTCGCTTGTATCAAACAGAAGACTGGCCTGAGGCTGCTTCTTTTCGAAAATCTCCCGGAACTGTTCATAGGTCAGAAGATTCTCCTCGGTCATCTCATAGGACCTTATGGACGGATAATGATCCATCACACGTCTTACAAACTGACAGGCCGTATATCTCACTGCATTGAGGAGCATGATGTCAAGTTTATCGGACCGGGTTCCCATCAGTCTTCCCACGGTGTTTACTAAGATTTTATCCTCAAACACCAGAAGAATCTCCCATTTCTTATCATCCTTCTCTCTGCTGTAGACCAGCCGGTAGTAGACTCCGTTTCCGAACTTCTCCCCGCCGTAGGAGTCACTGACCACATGGGCTTTCAGCTGGAACATATCCTGTAAAAGCTTAAGGATCACCTTCTCTATGGCCTCAAGCTCCTCCTCCGGCAGAAGGTCCACCCATTTGCTCATCTTCTCCCCCGCGATGGCCCGATCTTCTGTCAGCGTATGTCCTATGAGCCAGCCGGCGCAGACAGCCAGAAAATGACCGATCGACTCGGGGGAATAATCTTCTCTCTCCAGTTCCTTCTCCAGCGCCGGAAGCGAATTCTCCCGAAATCCTCTATGTAAACGCCTATGCATGTCAAGTTCATCATAAGCAATCAATTCCATGTATTTCTCTTCCGCTTCAAAGTGCCTCAGAGCATGCTCCTTAAAATATTTAATTCCCTCCTGGCATGCTTTTCTGCTTCTCTTATCCTCATCTTTCAAAGCGAAAAGCCTGTTGATAATCGTAAAAAGATTCTGGTGTTCGTCATCAATGACCTTGATTCCGATGTTGAACTCGTCCTTCCATACCAGCTGATTATCCATCTTCTGTCCCTCCTTTGACACAATTTGACCCCCCGATTTCAGAAGCCCTGCTCTTCTGGATCGTATGTCGTAATTATCATACAATTATTTCCTGAAAAAAGCAATAGCAAAACAGCAGGAATACCAACCGGGAATGCCCCATAAAGAAGGCTGCTTGACATCGGCGGCCTATCCGATATAATGATGAAGAAAGCCACATCAAATCTCCGCCAGACGACAACCAGGAGGAAGGCCATGCCCAAAAGCAAATATGACGCCATATACAAAGATCTGAAACAGAAAATAGAATCCAACGAATTCGCATGCCAGCAGCTTCTGCCCTCTGAGAACAGCTTAATCCAGATGTACGACTGCTCCAGAAACACGGTGCGCCGGGCTGTCAGCCGCCTGGTCACAGACGGCTATGTACAGACCATGCAGGGAAAAGGAGTCCGCAACATCTACCAGCCTGCCAGACAGGCGGCCTTTACCATAGGGGAGATCGAGACTTTCCGGGAGTCCGCTGCCCGCAACGGACGGACGGCCCAGACAAAAGTCCTGCTGTTCACAGAGCTGACAGCCGATGAATCCCTGTCCCAAAAGACCAGCTTTCCCCTGGGGGCCCGAATCTGGTATCTCCAGCGTCTTCACTATCTGGACGGCAAGCCCCTGATTATCAACCACAACTACTTTCTGAAGGACTGTGCCCCAGGCCTCACCCAGGCCATCGCCGAGACCTCAATCTACCGGTATTTAGAACACAGTCTCCACATGACCATCGTCAACAGCCGCCGGGTCATGACCGTGGAGAAGATCACCCAGATCGACGAGAAATATCTGGAACTGAACTCCGAGGAGTACAACTGTATGGCCGTAGTCACCAGCTACACCTACAACAGCGACGGAGTCATGTTCGAGTTCACCCAGCCCCGGCACCGGCCGGACTATTTCCGGTTTCAGGACAATGCGGTGCGGAGGCCTTGAAAACGAAAGGGGCTCTGCCGTCCGGACCGAGCCCCCTATCTGTTCTCCTGGCTTCCTCCCCAGGTATTCTATTGGCCGCCTCTCTGCTCTCTCCTTCCGCGGCCCCAGCCATCTCCGTGGCCCCTGCCGTGACCGTGATGCCCGTTTTCCCGGCTGCGGTCAGATGAGGGCTCCTCGCTGTCTGTTGACAGGCGCTCCAGCAGCTCCCGGATCTCTCTCATGGACATCTCCTGAATGGTTTCGGCGGTAATCTCAGGGGCTAGATTCCGCACTTCCATAAAAGCTCTGTATTTTCCATAGGAAAGCCCCATTTCACGGGCCGCGGCAACTTCCTCTGACGACGCCAAATAGCAATAAGTATTTCTATGTGCTGCCGTACACAACTCAACCTCAGAGAGGATTTTCTCTGACTGGAGTCCAGCCGGGCCTGCGACTGTAATGGTCATAATTTCATTATCAGACAGCAGTCTCACAATGTGATCGTCATTCAGGATCTGTTCCATAGCATCCCTGTAATCCCTGAATGTTATGTTAAGGGTCCTGGAAAGTTCCTGTCCGTCCTCATTGAAACCATTGACAAAAATCACCTGGTCGAACCGGTTGATACTCAGCTGAATGGATGGGTTGATGTCGATGCCGATCACCACCGTGGGGGTAAAGTAAAGCCAATGCCCTCCAAACAACAGCAGCAGACACACACATGCCGCGGCACAAACGTGAAGCGGACGCTTCTCCTTTCTCACTGCGGTATATCCCAGGGTTTTCTCGTCAAGAAACAATCTGGTACGGTTCTTCAATTCTTCTTCCGCTTGAATCCGGCCAAAGACTTCTTTCAGCTTCTTATTCATACTCATATCCGTCGCCTCCCAGCTTTTCCCTCAGCATCTTCCTGGAACGAGTCAGGAGTGTGTAAATCGTATTCACATTTTTGCCCAAAATGCGGCTGATCTGCAAAGCGGTATACTCTTCAAAGTAATAGAGATATACAACATCCCTGTATTTCTGAGGAAGAGAGAGCACGGCTTCCAGCACTTCCCTGTTATCCTGGGGCAGCTGTGCCGGCTGTTCCATGATCTCATCCAGAGATACGGTGCGGCTGCGAAAAAAACTTTTCAGCAGATCTTTACAGGCGTTCATTGTAACACGAATAAACCATGCCTTTTCATGTTCATCGTTTTCAAAGGAAACAGAACTAAGGACATACTTCAAAAACACGGTCTGAAATATGTCCTCCGTATCCGCATCATTTTTCAGATGTATCATACAAAGCCGCCGAACAGTATCGGAATACCTCTGGATTGCCCTGTTTACCTCTTGCTCGCTTCGCATAGTGATCCCTTTTTATCTGCCGCGTCCGCCCCGGCATCCCCGTCCCCGACCGTTTCCTCCCCGCTGTCCGGCCTCGTAATAATCACAGATTCCGTCGCCGTCTTCATCGACAAAATTCCAGCCGCAGTTTTCGGCTCCAGTGCACCCGCAATTGATGCCGTAGTTATCACAGACCCCGTCACCGTCTGCGTCGACGTAATTGCATCCCGCCCCGGGACCTGCCCCAAAAGCGGCGCTTGTTCCCAATGACAAGGCGATCACCATCGCCAAAACTCCTGAACATACTTTTTTCATGATAATCCCTCCATATTTTTTGATGGTCATTTCTGACTTCATCTCTAATACGATTGTCCGGGGCAAATCCATTCACGAATTCAAAAATTTTATAAATTTATCCTGTGACTTTGTCACTGAAGTAAAGGATTTTTCCATGTATACTGATAAAAAATCAAAAGGAGAACCGCCATGGCAAAAAGAAAAGCGGCTGTCAGCACCGAAGAATGTGTCGCCTGCGGAAGATGTGTGAAGGAATGTCCGGCAAGTGTCATTACATTGGAGGTGTTGGAGGTATGAGATCAAAAAAGAAATGGTACGACTACCTGTGGGTCGTATCTCTCACCTATCTGATCCTGGGATTTTTCAACATCCTCTTTGCCTGGCTTGGGCTGTTTTGCTTCTTCATCCCTCTGATTCTGTCCATAGCCGGAGGTGATAAAGCCTACTGCAACCGATATTGCGGAAGAGGGCAGCTGTTCGCCCTGGCCGGCGGCAGGCTGGGGCTTTCCAGGAAAAAAGATGTCCCCAAGTGGATGAAGTCAGCCTGGTTCCGATACGGCTTTCTGGCGTTCTTCCTTGTCATGTTCTTTGTCATGCTCTGGAATACCTGTCTGGTGTTTGCCGGGGCAAAGAGTTTAAGCATGGTGGTGACTCTTCTGTGGACTTTCAAGCTCCCTTGGCACTGGGCCTACCACGGCACCCTTTTCTCCGACGGAACAGCCCAGTTTGCCTTCGGGTTTTACAGCGTCATGCTGACCTCCACGGTTCTGGGATTTCTCACCATGATTCTGTTTAAGCCCCGCTCCTGGTGTGTCTACTGCCCCATGGGAACCATGACACAGCTCATCTGTAAAGCCAGACACCGGAAAAAAACATGTGACCCTGGTCACAGAAACGACAGCAAACCCTCATGCAGCTTTTGACGCTGCTTCTGCCGCCCGGCAAAAGAAAGGAAGGTAACAATCATGTCTGTACTTACTGTTAATCGTCAAAACTTTGATTCTGTCAAGACCAGCCCCAAGACGGTGCTTCTGGATTTCTACGCCCACTGGTGCGGCCCCTGCCGCATGGTCTCTCCTGTGGTGGATCAGATCGCCGAGGAGAATCCCCAGTACCTTGTGGGTAAGATCGACGTGGACTTGGAGACAGAGCTGGCTCAGGAATTCGGAGTCTTAAGCATCCCCACCCTGGTTGTCTTAAAAGACGGCAAGGTAGTCCGCAGGGAAACCGGCGCCAGACCGAAGGCCCAGATACTGGCCATGTTAGAGGGCTAACCGGCGCAGGCGCTTCTTGTCAATGATCTTTACGTCTCCCCGGGAGACCTCCACGATCCCTTCATTGGCAAAATATTTTAACATTCTGGATACCACCTCACGGGCAGATCCCATATAGCGGGCGATCTGCCCGTGAGTCATGGAGATGGTGTCTGAGCCGGTTCTCGCCGCTTCGTCGGAGAGAAAGATGGCCAGCCGTCTGTCCATGCTCATAAAGAGAATCTGCTGCAGGACCCACATCACATCGGAAAACCGGCTGACCGCAGTCTCAAGGGCAAAGATCCGGATATCCGGGCTGCGCTTGGAAACCGCCGCGAAGGCCGGCCCGCCGATGACATAGCACTCGCTGTCCTCCTCCACGTCCACAAACACGTCAAATGTGACTGCTTCCAGGACACAGGAGGCTGACAGCATACATAGATCCCCTCTGTGCAGCCGGTAGAGGGTGATGTCCTTTCCCTCGTCGGACATTATATAGAGCCGAAGACTTCCGGAGCGGACGATGATAACTCCGGAGCATTCACTGCCGTCGTGAATATTCTTTCCCTTTGGGTAGGCGACAGCATGGGTATTCTGACAGATATAGTCTCTGTCTGTGTCCGAAATCCCGTCCCAAAAAGGGAAGATTTCTCTGTAGACGGATTCAAAGACCGGTTGTGTCTGATTCATCCTGATTTCTACTCCTTTATCCTTAAACAATACTTTCCCCAGAAAACTCATATCGGATTTCCCACCATGTAAACAATTACTTCACAATCGTAACATAGTTTGTGCCTTAACTCAAGATCATTGTATCTTGTCAAAAAAATCGTCAATTCTCCTCTTGATCTCCATGGGCTGTAAATATTTCAGAAGATATCCGTCAGCCTTGAGAGACAGCACCTTTTTCACGCTTTCCGGATCTCCTCTGGCAGTGAGAAAGATCACCGGAATGTCCGAGAATTCCTGTTCCGAGTGAAGCATCTCCAGAACATGAATCCCGTCGCAGACCGGCATCTCATAATCCAACAGAATCAGATCCGGCCTATCCAGGGTAATCGCCCGAATAGCAGACACCCCCGAGTTGACCTCCGACACATCATAATCCTGTGCCAGCAGCCGCTCCATGCCCATGCGTATGGTGCTGGAGTCATCTACCACAAGAATCTTCTTTTTTATGTCCTTCTCTTTCTCCATCAGGTATCTCTCCACCTCAGACATCTCGTTGGATACAAAAAGAGGCGTCCCCACGCTTTGCTCCATCATATGGGGAGCGATGACGCAATAGGAAAAATATCCTTCCTCTGTGTCAAAGAGCAGGCTGACCTGGGGCTGCTTTTTCTCAAAAATCTCCCCGAACTGCTCATAGGTCAGCAGATTCTCCTCCACCATCTCATAGGACCTGATGGATGGATAGTGATCCATCACCCGCCTCACAAACTGACACGCCGTGTACTTTACCGCGTTCAGAAGCATGATATCCAGCTTGTCAGACTTGGCCCCTATGATTTTCCCCACCGTATTAACCAATATCCTGTCCTCAAATGCCAGAAGGATCTCCCACTTTTTGTCATCCTGCTCTCTGCCGTACACCAGCCGGTAGTAGACTCCTTTCCCGAACCGCTCTCCGTCATAGGAATCGCTGATAACCTGGGCCTTCAGCTGAAACATAGTTTTAAGGAGCGTGATGATCACCTTCTTCATGGCCTCAAGCTCCTCCTCCGGCATAAGGTCCACCCATTTGCTCACCCTCCCTCCCACGATGGCCCTGTCCTCGATGAGGGTATGCCCTATGAGCCAGCCGACGCAGACGGCCAGAAAATGATCCACTGTCTCGGAAGAATAGTCTCTCCCGGCCAGCTCCCGTTCCAGGGCCGGAAGGGTGTGATCCCGGAAATCCCTGTGGAGCCGCCTGTGAATGTCAAGTTCCTCATAGGCGATCAGTTCCATATAGTTTTCTTCATCTTGAAAGTGCTTCAGGGCGTGATCCTTAAAATATTTGATTCCCTCCTGGTATGTCCTCCAACTTCTCTTCCCCTCCTCTCTGAGGGAAAAAAGCCTGTTGATAATCGTAAAAAGCTTCCTGTGTTCATCGTCAATAATCTTGATTCCGATATTAAATTCATCTCTCCATATTAACTGATTGTCCATCTTGTTGTGATCCTCTCATACTGGGTTCTTTCTTATTAGTATATGAGAAAGATGCCAAAAGGACAGCTGTATAGGATTTGCTCTCCACGATCCCGTCCCGGTTGACAAACTGCCTCCCGTCGCCTATAATATAAGCGAACATGTTCATTTATAAAGAACAAAGGAGGGAGTCATGCGAAGAAAAGACGACACTCTGCGGGCTGTCTTGCTGGAATCGGCCCGCCGGATGACGGACGAGGAAGGAATCGGTGCCGTGAATATCCGCTCTCTGGCCAGAAGGGCCGGAGTGGCTACAGGGACTGTGTATAACTACTTCTCCAGCAAGGATGAGATTCTTCTCGCCCTCACAGAAGAATACTGGAGACAGACCCTTTCCGAGATGAAAGAGGTCATAGCCGCCCATAGCTTTTGCGGCCAGCTGCGGGAGATATTTGGATTTCTCAGGGAGCGGATCGACGAGTCTGCCGGGAAGCTGATGAACAGTCTCGGCAATGTAGAGACCGCAGGGCTTGAACGCATGACATCCATGCAGTCTGCCCTGGAAGAGGCCCTGGTTCAGAAGATGACACAGGACCCTGACGTGAGGGAGGATGTCTGGAATGAGGCCTTTACCAGGGAACAATTCGCTCATTTTATTTTGATGAACATGATGATACTGCTGAAAGCCGGAGCAGCGGACATGGACTTTTTTATCACGGTGATCCGGCGTACTATTATTAAGTGAAGAAGGAGAATATGATATTATGGTAAAGCGTTATGCCAACCTGGCTCTGGTCTACTCGATCATTGCCATGATATTTGGAGTATTTTACAGGGAGTTTACCAAGTTCAGCCATTTTACGGGGAAGACCAATCTGTCAGTTATGCACACCCACTATTTTCTGTTGGGAATGTTCTTTTTCCTGATGCTGATGCTGACGGAAAAAGTATTTTCCTTTTCTGACAAAAGCACGGGCAAAGTCCTGACGGTCTACCAGGTAGGGCTGAATATCACGGGCCTTGGCTTTCTCATGAGAGGTCTGGCTCAGGTGTGGGGACAGGAACTGAGCAGAGGCCTGGATGCCTCCATCTCCGGGATCGCGGGCATCGGCCATATCCTGACCGGAGTCTGTATGGTTCTCTTCTTGCTGAAAATCAGGAAGAAGGCTGTTTAGCACTGCTTTGTGTGGGAGGCGGGCCCCCTGATCCGGGACTGGGGAATATGGCAGACCGTTACTCCAAACTGTCCAGGTCACAGGCAGGCGGTGAACCCGGACAGTCCAAGAAGTTTCAGACACGCTCTAGAGCACCAGCCCCACCACTGTCACGATACAGCAGATGCTGATGAGAATGGATATGGAGTTGATGGCGCTGGAGAGCCCGATATCTCCCTTCAAATCACCGGTGAAGGCAGGGGCCGCCGAGGCGATGGGGGCGAAGACCAGGATCGCCAGAGTCTGTCGGTACTCCAAAGCCATAGGCAGCAGAAAATAGAACCCTGCCGACAGAACCGCTGCCACACCGTATCTCACTGCCAGGAGTCTTATGATGACCCCTGTCTGGGCCCTGTCGCCGGACAGTTGAAAGCCTACCCCGATCATCAGCATGGCCATGAAGGCGTTGCCGTCAGCGATGATGCCGGCAAAGGATACAGCCTGTCTTGGCAGCCGCACTCCCAGAAGACAGAGAGCCGTCATGATCATGTACGTATCAAAGGGCACAGATTTCACTAAAGTCTTCATAATCTGAACTACCGGCAGACCTTTCCCCTCCCCTTTCGCCATAGACGCCGCGCTGTAGGCACCTCCCAGGCAGACCACCGCGTTGCCCGTGTCAAACAGGCTGGTGATCACCACTCCTGACGGGCCCAGGAAGTTCTGGACAAAGGGGAGGGTAAAATTTCCGATATTATACCCGGACAGATTGAGGATCTCGAAGGCCTTTTTCTCTCTGGAGGCTTTCACATTCATGAGAAAGCCGGCTCCTATGTAGATCAGGCCGCCTGCAAGACCCAGAAGACACAGAATCAGCATGGAAGGATCGATCTCCTTGCCGGCGAAGCTGACGATAATAGCTGCCGGAAGGGTGATCTTCAGTACGATCTTAGAAATCACATGAAAATCCTCCGGTTTAAAAAAGCCCGCCCGTCTCAGACTGTAGCCCATAAAAATAATTCCCATAAAATATGCCGCTCTGGATAACACCTCTGTCATTCCCATTTTCAAACTCCTCCGCTTTCCCATATATGGTCTTAAGCCGCCAATGCGCTCATACATGCCGAGAATCTGCCCGTATTCTGCCGGGCTCCTCTTCTGACATGTTATATCACGGTTTGTGGAGGATTGCAAGATATTCCAGGCGGCGGTGGAAAATGAGATGTCCCCTGCCGCCCTTAACCCCTTTCCATCTCTTTCCGGTTTTTATCTATGCTCTCAGTATAGCGAAGGTGATGAAAGATGACAAATACTTACATTTTATCGGTTATCTATGCTTTTAGGGCATGAGTTGTTTTGGAGACTCCTGACCGACTCCAGACCGAATACCGTTGGATCTGTCTACCTTCTGGCCCCCACCTTCACCAACGGTTCCATGGCCTTTACCATTCCCGTCCCGCATCCCTCCACGCTGTCATAGTCGCCTGAATTGGCCACGATCACAGGAGTCGTCACATCATATCCCGCCTCCCTGATTTTTTCCACGTCAAAGGTGATGAGGCGCTGCCCTTCCTTCACCGCATCCCCCTGAGAGACCCAGGTTCGGTAGTATTTACCCTGAAGCTCCACCGTGTTGATCCCCACATGGATCAGCAGCTCCATGCCGTCTGCCGTCTTCAGACCGACGGCGTGGCCGGTTTCAAACAGCGCCGTGACCTCCGCGTCACAAGGCGCCACGACCTCTCCCTCTTTTGGGATTACGGCTACGCCCTTTCCCAGCACTTCAGAGGCAAACACGTCATCCCCCACGTCCTTCATGGGAATCACCTGGCCTGTCAGAGGGCTGCCTAGAAACCGTTGGGATCCGGCCGGAAGGGTCTCATCCCTTTCAGGCTCCGGACTCTCCCCCAAGTCCTTTCCCGTCTCGACCTCAAGGACTTCCCCGGGTATGCCAAACAGACAGGTGGCCCCAAAGCAGACCGTCACCGTCAGGACAGACACCAGAAAATACCACAGAAGCTGCCGCCACTCATAGAGATACATCAGGTAGGATGGGAGCACGGCCAGCCCGTAGGAGTTGGACTGAATCTTTAAAACAGACAGAAGGGCCGCCCCAAGTCCGGAAGATCCCAGCATGATGATCAGGGGCCGCAGATTATACCGGAGCTGAATACCGAAAAGAGCAGGCTCGCTTATGCCGAACAGCTGAGAAAGCATGGCTCCCATGGCCGTCTGACGCACAGGCTCCTGCTTTGATTTGACGAAAAATGCCAGACAGGTTCCTACATTGGCAAAGCCGTACATGGCGCAGAGGGTGATGACAGGGTTGAATCCGGTGTTGGCCAGCAGAGAAGTCTCGATCATGGTGTATGTATGGTGAAGTCCTGTGATAACCAGCAGCGGATAGGTGGCTCCGATGACAAACCCGCCGATTCCAAAGGGAATCCGAATCAGCAGCTCCACCACCTGAACCAGCTTTAATTCCACGATGTGCATAACCGGCCCGATCCCCAGGATCGTCACCAGAAATGTGACCAGCATGACCACAAAAGGTGTCATGATCAGATCCAGGGCATTAGGCATGACCTTCCGCAGCTTCTTCTCCAGGTTTGCCCCGATAAAAGCAGTTAGAATCGCCAACAGGACACTGCCCTGGCATCCCACCACGGGAATCACCCCGAAGGCCATCACCGCCCTGGCCCCGCTGCCCGGATCTGCCACCGAATAAGCGTTTGGCAGTATGGGAGAGACCAGCATGAGGCCGATGACCATTCCGATGACAGGCATCCCGCCGAACACTTTATAGGCCGACCAGCAGATGATAGCCGGAAGAAAGGCGAAGGCCGTCTCGGTCAGCACATTGACCAGTATAACAATGTAATCCGGTATCGCGGCGGAGCCGGCTCCAAAAAGCGCCAGCACATTGTCGTTGAACACGCACCCTTTCAGACCGAGAAAAAGGCCTGTGGCCGCAATGACGGGAATGATGGGCACGAAAATGTCTCCTAAGGTTCTCATGACCCTCTTGACTCCCGTCTGCTGCTTTTTAATGATTTCGTCCTGCTCCTGTTTAGAGAGAGTTTTTAGATTCATCTTCTGAATCTCCCCATAAACCTTATTGACGATCCCGGTGCCAAGAATAATCTGATATTGACCCGCGTTAAAGAACGTCCCCTTCACCAGAGAAACCTTCTCCAGCTGCTTTTCGTCGATGGCGTCCTTGTCTTTTACGATCAGGCGAAGACGGGTGGCGCAGTGGGTAGCAGAAATAATATTGTCCCTTCCCACAATCTCCACAATCCTGCGGGCCGTCTCCTGATAGTTTGTGCTCTCCATAGCCATGTTCTTCCTCCCCTATGATGTTCTCACCATAACCGATTGATATGGTTCCAATAAAAGACGGTTCCCCCTAATCCGGACCTCCCCGCCTGTCTTCCAGATCAGCTTTGCCGACACTTCCGGCAGCTTCTCCTCCGTCTCCCTGCCGCCCAGATTAAACCAGCAGTACACCGTCTCTTTTTCTGTGTACCGCCTGTAGGCGATGACCTCCCGGCTGCTGTCCACCGGCTCTATGTCCCCGTAGATCAGACACTCTCTGCAGGGCCCTTTCTGGCGGAAACGGATCATCTCCCGGTAGAACTCCAGGACGCTGCCCGGCCGGCCTGTCTGGTCCGCCGCATTGACTGCGGGATATTCCTCCGTCATGCCCAGCCATGGCTTTGTCCGGGAAAATCCGCCGTATCGGTCCTTGTTCCAGGGAAACGGGGTTCGGGCGTTGTCCCTGCTCCGGAGGTTGACAAACCGGAGGGCCTCTTCAGACGAATATCCCTCCTCCATGGCCCGGCGGTACTGGTCTGTGCTTGACAAGTCGTCAAACTCCCTGATGGATTTCCTCTCAAAATTCACCATACCCAGTTCCTGGCCCTGATAGATGAAGGGAAGCCCCCTCAAAAAGAAATACATGGCTCCCAGGGTCTTCACGGCCTCCGGGTTCCCCTGAGCCTCCCGCAGATATTTCGACGCTGCCCGGGGCTGATCGTGGTTCTCGATAAAATTGGCGCTCCATCCGTATTTCTGAATCTCCGTCTGGCTCGTCATGATCTTCTCCCTCAAGTCCTCCACGGTCCAGGGAACCCTCTTAAACCACTCACTTCCGGAGGCCACATCCAAATCCGCGGCGCGAAAATCGAATATCATGGAAAAATATCCCTCTTCTCCGATAAAATCTCCCAGCTCCCCATAGGCCACCCCCGGAGCCTCGGCCACGGTGACACAAGGATATCGGTCAAATGTCCGCTCTCTCAGCTCATGGAGAAAGGAGCCGATTCCCGGCTGGTTTCTTGAAGATTTCGTACACTTGGACAGCCCGTCCGCCCCGTCTGCCTCCCGGCTCTTCCAGGTCAGGTCCTTCTTCACAAAGGTGATCGCGTCGATCCGAAACCCGGCAATCCCCTTTTTCAGCCACCAGTTGACGATCTCATAGAGTTGTTCTCTCAAGGCGGGATTCTCCCAGTTTAAGTCCGGCTGCTTTTTCCCGAAAGAGTGGAAATAGTACTCATCCCGTCCCGGAATCTTCTCCCACACACTTCCTCCGAACACGGAGCGCCAGTTGTTGGGCTCCCGGTCTCCCTCCTTAAAAATATAGTAGTCATGGCAGGCGCTGTTCGGATCTTCTAAAGCCCTCTGAAACCATCTGTGTTCATCGGAGGTGTGATTGATGACCAGATCCAGCATAATTTTGATCTTTCGCCTCTCGGCCTCCCTGACCAGCTGATCAAAATCCTCCATGGTCCCGAACTCCGGTGCGATCCCCATATAATCAGAAATATCATACCCGTTGTCGTCCATAGGCGACTGATACATGGGACAAATCCATATCATGGTTATGCCCAGGTCTTCTAAGTAGTCCAGTTTCTCCGTGATCCCCCTGAGATCGCCCACTCCGTCACCGCTGCTGTCATAAAAACTTTTGGGGTAAATCTGATATACAACTTCCTCCTGCCACCACTGTCTTCTCATGGAACCTTCTCCCTCCAAAATGTGTTTTCCGAAGACAGCCTATCACAAAAAAAGAAGTTCATCAACCCGATGAACCTCTTTAAAAATTCCGTACTCTTTCTGTACATAGTTTCACTTCTCAAAACTTTGTACACCTCACATTCGGCCGGTCTCCTGCCTGGAGATGTAGTTGCGGTAGGACAGATACAGATACTCGATCAAAATAAAATAAGGGGTGGTCATCTGGTAATCCAGACGGGCATTTACCGGCAGATGGAGGGAGTGGATATACAGATTCTCTCCGCACAGAGAGGCCAGAGTATTGCTCTCAAGCCTTGTGACAGAAACCGCCGGCACATGGCGGGCTCTTAATACCCGGGCCAGTTTCAGAACCGCCTCCGACTCTCCGGACAGGGAGATGATGATAACCAGATCCTCCGGGCTGGCTCTCTGTTCCAGAACCTCGGACAGATCGTGGCCGTGGAGGCTGATCATCTCCTTCACCGGCAGAAAGATCCGCTTCATCTCGCCGCACGCCCTGGCCTGGGAAGAGCCGCTGCCGTAGACGAACACCCGCCTCGCTCCGTACAGCTTGTCAAAGAACCCGGATAAGTCCTTCTTCATCAGGTCATCCATCATCTTGTGATAACTGTCGGTCATGGTCTGGACCATGTGGTCCCTATCCCCCAGCTTCTCCTGCTGCTCCAGTTTGATCCGGGCTTTCAGCTCACGATATCCTGACAGGCCCAACTTCTTGGCGAACCGGACCAGAAGAGTCTTGGACACATGACAGTCGGCGGCAAATTCCTCCAGAGTCTTTTTACAACAGTCTCCGTAATGCCCTTTGAGATAGTGGCAGATCTGCTTTTCATTTTCGCCAAACTCCTCATAATATTTGTTTAAGCGCTCATCAATCCTCATGATCTCTCCCCTTTTTGCCTCTGTCTCTGTATTCCAGACAGCGCACCAGCAAGATGTCCAACAGGATATAAAAGGCCGCCACCATCTCGTAGGACTGGCCCCAGGTCTGGCCCACGGTCTTTGTTCCCACATAAAGGTTTTCCTGACAGATTCTGCTCAGAGTATTGTTGGCCCACCGAGTGAGGGCCATGGTCCGGATACCGGTCTCCCGCGCCGCCCGTACCACCCGCACTGCCTCTTCATTTTCCCCGGAAAGAGAGACAGCCACAAACAGATCCTTCTCCCGAAATCGTTCCCTCGCAGAGATCACTTCCCCCAAATCAAACAGGTCCACACAGCATTTTCCAAAAGTCAGAAAGACCCTCTTAAACTCCTCCGCGATGGCCTTCTGCTCGTTTCCCGTACCGTACAGGTAGATAGTGTCCGCACCAGAGATCACCTCACAGATTTTTTGGTAATCGTGGTTCTTCAGCTGGTCGATCATGCCATGGTACTCTTCCACAATGTCTCCCAGATCATAGATCTGCCCCGTCCCATCCTCCTCTCTCCGGTTTAAAAGCAGTTTAAACTCTGCGTAGGAGTCCAGGTCCAGCTTTTTCATCAGACGGACCAGGGTAGTTCTGGACACATGCAAAAAAGAGGCCAGCTGTGTGCTGTTCATATTCCCCACATTCTTCCTCTCCCGGAAAATCCTATCCAGCATTTCCCTGTCATTGGCTGTCAGGGACTCATACCTTGTGTTCACCCGCTCCTCCAATGTCATATCCTGCTCCCTCTCCCCCTTCTTCCCCTCTGGCAAGATGTCTCTTCACATGGTCTATAAATCTGGTCACTGTCGGGCCGAACATCTGCTGCTTTCTCAATTCCGCACAGACTGATCCTACATACGCAGACTGGTTCTCTACAAATTTCCCTGATCCTCTGCCCCCACTCTCCTGTCCTACTCCTCCCTGATAATATCCACTGTAGTCAGCCTTCTCCCCACCTCGATGGTCCGCCCGGAATCAATCCGCAGCACACAGTCAGCCATCTTTGACAGCCGGCTCTCTCCGATATTGGTGATGACGACAACAGGAATCCCGTGCAATTTCAGCACCTCCACGGCCCGAATCAGTATGGGTGTCTCCCCCGAGTAGGAGATCACCAAGGCGCAGGAGTTCTTTTCCGCCAGATAAGCCGTATAGACGATCTCCCCCTGAAGCTGGCACAAATCCACCCGCCTGCCGATCCGGTTCATATTATACTGAAACTCCCGGCTGATGATCAGGTTGTTGCTGGCTCCATAGACCCCGATGTAGGAGGCCTTTCTCATAATCAGCAGAGCCTTCTGAAGGTCATCATGGCTGAGAAGAGAGCGGGTGTCGTCGATGGCCTCCTTTTTCAGGGCCCCGATCTTGGCGGCGATGGACATAATGTTGTCCCCTCTCTGAAAAGGCAGGTTGGCATCAATCTCCTGAAAATGAGACTGAAAGTACTCTTCCTCCTTCAAAAAAGCCTCCTTCAGCTCATTCCACCCCTTAAAGTCCATCTTGTGGGCGATCCGCACCAGGGTGGACGGGGAGGCGAATGCTGCCCCGGCTCGCCCATGTTCCGACAGGCGGCCCGGCTGACCCGTTACTAAAATAGCCATTCCTCTCTCTATCTTACCAGATTCAACAGGAATATCAACCGTCTTTCACAGACTGATTACATGATCCGAGAAGTTACGTGATCTGCTAAGCGACAGCCTCCTCTGCGGGGACAATGTCTGCATACCTGACACCCTCTACCGGGCCAGCGTATACCCCCGCCCGTTCACGTTCATCACCGGAGCGGCCACGATAAATGCTCCCGGGTCGATGGATAAAGCCTTGTCTCGAAATGCCGGATACTGTTTCCCGTACACCACACTGAATATCGCCTTCTGCCTCTCCTTCCCATAGCCGGTCTCGATGTTCAAAAAAGTCATGCCGCTGTCCAGGTCATTTAAAACCGCCTGGCAGATCTCCTCATAGCGGGGAGAAATAATGATCAGTTCAATCTTCTGCTCCCCGGAGAGAAGAGTCTTGTTGACCATAACCGACGTGAGGACGATGACCACGATCCCATAGAGAATCCCGTCCCACCCGCCCCGCAGGATCTGGGCTCCCAGAATCAGAATATCAAACCCTATCATAGAATTGCCCACAGGAATCCCCTTTAACTTCTGTAAGATACAGGGCGGAATATCCATGCCTCCCGTAGAGCCTCCCGCCCGGATCACCAGGCCGATTCCGCCTCCCATCAGTACCCCCGCAAACACAGCAGAAAGGAGGGTGTCCCCCAAAAACCAGGAGCCTATTGGCAGCCTCTCAAAAATCCCAAGAATCATCGGATAGAGAATCGTAGAAACCAGGGAAGTCATGGCAAACTGCTTTCCCAGGAACACAAATCCCAACAAAAACAGAGACACATTCACAGCCGCTGTGATCACTGAGACAGGCGCCGGTATCCAGGATTGAACCGCCAGGGCAATCCCTGTAGAACCTCCCAGCATGAACCCGTTGGGAACCACAAACGCACAGACGGCAAAAGCCAGAAACACATTTCCTGCCACAATATAAAACAAAGTCTCTAATTTTTTCATACGGTCCTCCATTCCCGGCACAGACACTGCCGTCTTTCCTTCACTGCTTTTTATTATAAGCAGAGGAGAACCAAAGATTGTTGTATATATAACAATTCAGAAATATTATTAAAAGAAGAATTGGACGGGTATCCGGAATACTGCCAAAAAGTAAAATATCACCTGATCCCATACATCTGGTAAAATGCCGGGCAAAAGAGAGGCATACAAAAACACGGCTTTAGAGACCGTCACCGTTTTTCTGCCCCTCCACCACCGCCTCCAGGGCCTCACGGTCCAGGACCCGCAAAAACCCATATCCTCTCTCCAGCCACCCCTCTTCTTTAAATTTTTTAAGGACCGTCGATACCGTGGAGCGATTCAGCCCCAGAGAAACCGACAGCTCCTCATGGGTGTAGGGCAGCACCCCTCCCTCCGTCCCCATGCCCTCACAGTCCGGAGCCGTCCTGTTTAAAAGATAGCTGGCCACCTTGCCGTACCGGTCCAGAAGACACTGCTCCTCCATGCGGTCCACCAGATAATCCATGGTGGAAGAACACAGCTGAAGAAAATGGAGGGCCAGCCCAGCCCTGCTGCCGAAATACGGGAGAATATCTGCCATCCGAAAAGAGACCAGTGTCACCTGATTCACTGCCTGGACACAGGCCGGCCGGATATTTTTCTCCACAAAGGCAGATTCCCCGAACATCCTCCCGGCCCCCACCACGTCCAACGTCATCTCCCGGCCCGAATAGAGATTCTCAAAAATCCGCACCCGCCCCTTTAAGATATAGTACACCCGGTCTGCCGGGTCCCCTTTCAGATAGATCAGACATCCCGGCAAAAACGTAACCACCACTCCGATCTCCCGAAGCAGTGTTTCCTCCTCCTGCGTCAATACCCTGCCCCTCATGTTCCTCCTGTTCCGCCCCGAAAGGCACTCTTATCTTGGGATACGCCTCCGACTCCCCGGACTTTTCTTCTCTGTCTGCTGACACTTCCGAGTCCCTGCTCACCACCAAACCTGCTCCCTCAAAAGAAAAACGAAGCCGTCCCTGCAGAACATGCTCTTCAAACTCAGGCTCCAGCTCATAGTCAAACTCATAAACCCGCTCCTCTTCCCAGTCCTCTTGATCCCGGCAATAAATCCGGGCCTTGCTGCCCGGAACCTTCCACAGGCCCCCAAGCTTCTCCTGACCTTTCTGCCCGCAGCTGTAGAAATAACACCTGCCTTTAACGGAAGTCAGAAATAATTCATTTTCCCCCAGATTTCTCTGAGTCCGAATTTCCCCTGTTTTCATGTCAATCTCAAGAAGTATGCTCTCTTTTAGACCACCGCTGATGTACCCGCTGTAATGAGGAGTATCCCAGTTCTCACTGACGATCCACACCTTCTCGTGGTCTTCCCCCGCCTCCGTCTCCTCCAGTTCTCCCCGGACCACAGAAAAACCAGCGCCGGGATACTGGTAGATCATCTGCCCGTCCTGGGTCAGAATCCGGATATCGTATCTCCTGGTCTCCTTAAAATTCTCCGCTCTCTCTGTCTCCAGACGGTACTGTGCGCCTTCCACCGGCGCCGTGTCCTCCCAGGTATAGCAGTCTCTGACATAACCGGACGGGTATGAGATTTCCAGGATCACCCTGCCTCTTTCGCTGTTAAAATCACAGCCTGCTCCCAGAGTCAGTGCCAGAAAAAGCGCTGCCCCGGCCATGTGTTTCATTCTCATGGTATTCTCGGCCTCCTGCTGCCTTTGCTGAATATTATCCTATCTTCACCATGGTGCCATCCTCACCCTTCTTCTTCGCTCAAAAGTTTCCCCATCTCGGAGTCCGCCTCCACCGTCACCAGTTCCCCCACGCCATCCTCAGCGGACAGGTAGAAGCGAAACTCATCTCGAGTCTGTTCCATCTCTCCGGTATCCGGATTCCGCTCCCACACCGTCTCATGGCAGATCTCCGCTGCCTCCACGTCCTCGTCACTCGTCTTTTCGGCCCCGGCGGCCTGGCCAAGACAACGCCTTAGGACTTCCGAATCCGGCTCTCCCAGATAGACACTATGCTCCTCCCGGATCTTCACCGGCTCCCCGTCCAGATATTGATAGGTATAATAGTAATGACGGTTGGCTCCGCTTCTCGCCATGCCGTAGATCAACCGGGTCTCCTGGTCAAAACCAGCCAGGGGGATCCCATTTAATCTGGGGTCGTGCTCAAACTGTCCCGTCTTTGGATTCCACACCAGATAGATCCACTCCTCCAGATAATTTCCGTTGGGAGTATCAAAAAGGCGGATATCCTTATACCCGTCGAAATTCACGTCCTCCAGCTCCAGACCCATACATTCCTCCAGGTCCTCCCACACGGCTGTCTCCCCGAACAGGGACAGCTCCGGCACGGAGATCACCTGAAGAACCTCATCCTTCTCCCGGACGGTGACCGACTTAACCTGGTAACAGGAATTCTTCTCGTTAAACCTTGCTTCTATATCAAAAGAAAACCCCGGCATATCCTCCCTCAGCTTTCCTCGAACCGTGGTAGTAAAGTACTCGCCATCCCTCTGAGAGAGGACCTGGTTTCCTCCCTCTTCATACAATGGCGCGTGCGGCTCCAGAGAAGACACCCGGAAGCCGGACAAAATCAAACATATGACAATCCACATCAGTTTTCCCATCATGATCCCCTTCTTTCCACAGTATATTTTACCACATCCCCAACAGGGCTGACAATAAAAATGAGAGCTTTTGATTGACAGCCAGATTCTGTGTATGGAATAAAACAAGGGGGACGGAATAAAAAATGGTCATCTTGCTGTAATTGTCAGGGGCCCTCCATAAACGGTTCCATCTTCCCCGTTAATCGTCAGAAGCAGTGTTTCCATCCCCCTGTTTGAGAAGGTCCCAGGGACCTGGGCCTTGGTTCTGTCAGAGTTCTGATACCCCTGTTCCACTGTCCCGTAAAAGGCCCATACCGGGACCAGCTTCCCTTTTTCCCGTTTGTCTGCGGCATATCCTCAACCCGGTCGTCATACTCCAGTCCATAAGCCAGCTTCACACCTGTAACCTCAAGATAGATATGAGGCTTTTTGCCTGCATATTGCTTGTTCAGAACACGTGCTTCCTCCGGTCTTAGCTCTACCTCCTCCATCACCTGCGTCTCCGTATTCCCATGGACGTTTGCCGATCTCATACACTGTTCGAAGACCTGGCTGACAGACGAAAACGGAAGCAGAAAACCGGTATGTTCTGATGTATCCATAATCCTCTCCCGGCCGATGTTCTTCACGGTCAGCAATGTTCCGTCCTCCCTGTACAAAAACTCCACATACTGAGAGCGGGGCTTTAGGGACCCCTGCCTCTGCTGGCTGTTGACCAGGGGCAGTTCTCCGATCCGTCGGCCATAGTACAGACGGACTCCATACTGTCCCGACAGAGTCCAGGAATAATTTTCACTGACAGAAATCTGTCTCCACCGGGCGCTTTCCAGACGGAAATCGTTCAGATTCATCTTTTGAAGCAGCTGTTCTGCCTTGTTCTCCAGCACAGCCTGAAGCCGTCCCATCTCCGCTTCTGTCATAGGGCAGCCGGACAGGTCGTCAGGGTCTTTGTCTCCTCCGGTTCCGTCCGACACGTCTGTGGCAGACAGCCATATCACAGGCATGTTCTGACTGTCTCCTGCCCTTAAATCCAGAGTGTATGTCAGACCCTCGGATGTAGCATATATATGGAAGCTGCTTTCGGAATCTTTCCCATCACCGCTCACCTGAATATTCTGAGAACCGTCTGCCTGCACCCTGCTTCCCAGCTCCTCCTCTAAAATATCCCTGATCTGCTCCAACTCCTGGTCGCTGTAGGGGGAATATTCCACGTCTTTCAGACAGATGCTTTCCGTCTCCGGTACTTCCACCCTCACATCGGCCGTGATAGTAATGTCCTCTTCCTCGATGCTGATCTGGTATCTCTCCGGCACTTCTGCCTGCTCTCTTATGAGTCCTGCCTGCTCTCTGCCCTCCTGTTGTTTCTCTCCCTGTTTTCTCTCCCCCTCTTCGTTCCCTCCCTGTTTCTCTGCCTCAGCTTCTCCTCCCCCCTTGGTCTCTTCTGTCTTTTCCGAGACGATGGGGATGTCGGTCTGACGCACACAGCCGGTCTGAATCACCATGCTGCCCATCACCAGAGCTGCCGCTATAGCCCATTTCTCCTTTTTATCTGTCTTCATTTGCCGCTTTTCCTCCTATGAATGTTTATGTGCTGCTGCCCCGAATGTGACCGTCACTTTCGTCCCCTCTCCGGGACAGCTTTCCAGCTCCATCTTGGCATCGTGGGCTTTGACGATCCGCTGCGCCAGCGCAAGCCCCAGGCCGGCGCCCTGCTGCCTGCGGCTTCTGGATTTGTCTACCATATAAAACGCCTTGGTCACATGGGGAAGATCCTGGGCCGGGATCCCTCTTCCGTTGTCCCGTACACAGACTTTGCTCTCCTCCCGGTCCAGAATCACCTGAATCTGTCCGCCCTCTTCCACAGCCTTCTGACTGTTGGAA
This sequence comes from Hungatella sp., assembly GCA_022792815.1. Taxonomy (GTDB): domain Bacteria; phylum Bacillota; class Clostridia; order Lachnospirales; family Lachnospiraceae; genus UBA3402. The sequence goes on along the minus strand of JAAWBS010000025.1, from coordinate 17,173 downwards.
ACCAGATTACTGAAAAGGCTGAGAAGAAGCAGAGGATCCCCCTCCGCGGCCATACCTCCTTTCCCCTGACCGTCAGGCCCTGTTTCCCTCGGAGTTTTCCCTCCGTCTCGTCTCAATATCTGAAAATCAATATTCTTTTCAGTCAGTTTCTCTCGGTTCTCTTCATAGACACACCACATCACTTCCTCCAGGTCCACTATCCGGCTCTCGATCTCCTGATTCTCATAGAGACCGATGAGCTGCAGCAGTTTTCCCGACATCTGGTTCAGTCTTCCCGCTGAGCGAAAGATGGCCTCCAAGGACTGTTCCTTCTGCTTCTCGCCCAGCCGCACATGGAGCAGGGAATCCGCGTACCCCATGATATTTGTCAAAGGGGTCTTCATCTCGTGGGCCATGGCTCCAAGGAGCAATTCCAGATCTTCAATCTGCTGCCGAATCTGATCGGACATACTGTTCAGACTGTCAGAAAGATCGCTCAGCTCATCCCGGGACGTCAGCTTTACCTTCCCGTCGAAATCTCCTCCTCTGATCTGCTCTGCCTGAATCCGCAGCTTTTCCAGAGCTTTCAGAATATGGCCCGTGACGGCGGCCACGATCCCCATGGAAACTCCAAATACAACAAGGAAGACGACGAGAAAATTTCCGGCCTGTTCTCTCCCCTCCGCCCAGGTGGATGTAATATCTTTCACCGACATGACCCAAAAGCCAGATGGATAGGGGAGCTCCTTTTTCATGATCAAAAGATAGGCCTCCCCCTGTCTCTGAACCACATATGGGGCTCTTAAAGCCTCCGGGGCGGATATGTCATAGTCCGTCAGATTCTTTATGCACTCCTGATCCTTCATCAGGGCATACCCCTTCTGATAGCAGCGCTCAAACTGGTACTTCAGATAGGCTTCTCTGGCCGCCTCCTCCATATTGTCCAACTCCTCCCTGGTGCCTGTCCGGCCGAATACTCTCTCCGCCAGCTCCAGCTTTTCCAGCTCCACGGCAGCCGCTTTTTCCACACTGATGTTCATGTACTGGTTGACGGCAAAGGTCCCGCACACCGCACATGCCCCGGATAGCACTGCTGCCACCAGTCCGGTGATCTTTGTCCTTATCTTCATGACTTTCCTTGCTCCTCCCACGCCGTCTCATCGTCTTCAAACAGGTATCCTCCCTTAGGAACCGTAACAATGGCCTCACAGGATTTCAGCTTTTTCCTCAGCTTTGCCACATGGACGTCCACGGTCCGGGACTCTCCCAAAAATTCTTCTCCCCACACCAGGTCAAGAAGCCGGTCCCGGGGCAGCATGATAGGTGAGGAGAGCCTTTTTCGTCCCTGTCCTGGCAAGTATTTTCTCGATGCGGACCAGCAGCTCCAGAATCTCAAAAGGTTTCACCATGTAATCCTCAGCTCCCATTTTAAGGCCCTGTACCTTGCTGACCACATCTCCCCTGGCCGTCAGGCACAACACGGGGATCCTATGCTTCGTCAGCGGCCTGATGAGAGAAAATCCGTCTCTCCCCGGCAGCATCAGATCCAGCAGCGCCAGGTCATAATCTGCCCCATCCCTGATACACTCTGACGCTTCATTTCCGTCATATACGGCTTGTGTCTCATACCCCGCCGCCTCCAGATTCATGCAGATTAAATTGGTGATGTCTCCGTCGTCCTCTATGACCAGTATTTTATCCTTCATCCGCCAGCTCCTTTCTCCCGCCTGCTCATCCTCTCTGTCTGTGCGTCGGCATCAACCATTATAACTCAGGCCGTGTCTGAAAGTCTTTACCGATTTGTAAAATTCATCTTCCCTCTTTTGTATGAAAGGAACAAAATGTCCTGCAGCAAGCTGCAGGACATTCATACATGGATCACTGATTTTTATCTGGTTTTGACGCTTCTGAAAATGAAATTACCGCTTCATTCTTTTTCATAAACAGCAGCCCGAACGAGCCCGGACCGCAGTTGCTGGCGATGGCAGAAGAAGCCTTCTGCAGATAGACCCGCTCAAAGGGACAGTACTGCCGCACCAAGTCCTGAATATACTTAAGGCTTCTGGAGTCCAGTCCGGCATAGGTGATAAACAGAATACGGCGGTCAATATTTCTCACATTCATAAGCACCTTCCGCACATAGCGTCTGGCCACATGAGAAAAACTGCCCATCTCCATGCTGCCCACCACCATCTTACTGTTTCGAAGCATGATCACCGGGTGCAAAAGCAAGGCATCGCAGAGCACTTGAATCTGTTTGGGTATAAGCCCTGACCGGCACATCATGTGGGTGCTGTCAATGATGAAAGCAGAAGAAATATAATGCCTCAGCTTCTTCACGGTCATCACGATTTCCGACCTTGTAGCTCCGTTCTCTGCCATGTAGGCAGCGTACAGCACTGCCAGCCCCATACTGCTGGAAAGGTGACCGGAATCAAGTACAGTGACATTCTCGAAAGACTTAGCCGCCTCAAGAGCATTGGAGTATCCCTCACTGGCATGCTTCGCCATGGTGATATGGATCACATTCTGAGCCTCGGTGAGTCTCTCCGCAAAAAATCTCTCATAGTCCTCCACATCGGGAGGAAGGGAGAAACTGTTCTTCCCCTCAGCGACATGGGACAGCACTTCATCCGCCTTCAGTTCCAACTCATCCAAAAAACGCCCCTGGTCCGTACAGACGTAGTAGGGACACACAACAATACCGAACTCCTTTTTCAGAGATTCGGGTAGGTCACACACACTATCTGTGGTGATCATGAGAAACGTTCTCTGAGCCTGTTCGAAGATCAGGACATCTTTCCCGATCTCAGACTGGATGGCCTCCTCGCTGAGTCTTACCAACTCCTTCGGAAGGATACTCAAAACGGCCGCCTCCAGCAGGGCTCCGCTGACCGGTTTTGCCAAGTAGCCGCTGAACCCCTCCTTCCGGTAGAGCAGCTGGTTGTCACTTCCCGCATTGGCAGTCAGGGCAATCACCGGCACATCCTGACACAGCCCTCCCGGCTGGGACCGCAGCGCATGGAGACACTGGATCCCGTCCATCTCCGGCATCAGGTGATCCATCAGAATGGCGTCATAATGCTGATTCTGAGTCAGCCTCAGACATTCGGCGCCGCTCAATGCGGTGTCCAGCTGAATCTTTGTAGCCGAAAGCAGTTTCCGCACCACCGTTAGATTCATCTCATTGTCATCTACCACCAGAATATGGGCATCCGGCGCCTCAAAGCTCTGTCTGTACTGCCCTCCCTCACGGGGCTTCACACGGGAATCCAGGGTAAACTTACCCAGCTCCTTGTCATCCACGATGTCCTGCTCCAACATGACGAGAAAGGTGGAACCCTTTGTGTAGACACTGTTGACACTGATCTCCCCGCCCATCAGCTCCACCAGCTGATGAACGATGCTAAGTCCCAGCCCGGTTCCTTCGATATGGCGGTTTTTCTCCTCGTTAACCCTCTTAAAGGCATTAAATATATAGGGAATATTTTCCTTTTTTACCCCCTGTCCGGTGTCCTCCACAGAATACCAGACCCGCACTCTGTTTAGAGTTAAACGCTCACACCGCACGGACAGTGTGATAGAACCCTCGCTGGTATATTTGACGGCATTGTTCAGAAGATTGATCAGGATCTGCTTGATGCGCACCTCGTCGCCGCAGAGCATGCTGGGGATCGACGGGTCCACATGAAGACGGAATTCCAGTCCCTTCTCCTTTGCCTTGATCCAGATCATATTGACGATCTCGGAAAAAAGCGCACCTGTCTCGTAGGAGACATTGATGATCTCCATCTTCTTGGATTTGATCTTGGACAGATCCAAAATATCGTTGATCAGAGTAAGCAGCATCTTGCTGGCGCCCTGAATATTCCTTGCGTTTTCTGCCACATCCTCAGGGATATCTCCCCTGAGGATGATCTCGTTTAAGCCGATAATGGTGTTGATCGGTGTCCGGATCTCATGGCTCATGCTGGAAAAAAAATTATTTTCCGCTTTGTTCAGTTCCTCGATCTCCTTTTTCTGCTGCCTGGAAAGCTCATTCTCCTCCTCATAAAGCCTGGTCACAAACAAAAGCAGCACGCTGGTCAACACGCCCACCATGATCACGGAGGCAGCGGAATCAAAAAAGGTATGTTCCTGGGTATTCCGCGAAACGACCTCCGGATAATAAAAGGCAATGTAGTAACAGAGCAGCGTCTCCACCATACACAGCACGAAGAAAATGCTCTTCCGCCTTCCTATCAGGGTGATACTGATGTAGATAAAACAGAGCACAAACCATTCCGGCATCCCGCTGTAAAACCCACCTGCCGTAAAAAAGCTTACCGGAAAGAGGATGAGAAGCAATATTGTAATAATCGTGGCTCCCGCATTGATGCATTCTTTCTGGATGCTGATTCTCACAATCGTCCCTATACAGACAAGGCTGGCGGCCAGGATCAGCAGATTATAGAAATTCCTTCCCATGGGCAGTATGATCACCAGTGCGACCATACAAATTCCTGTCACCACACGGAACATACGCTCCCTAAGACCGATCTTGTGGTCAAAGATCAGTTCAAACCACTTTTTCAACACCCCATACGTCCTCCTGTCTTTCATTTATAATCCGGCAATAGTCTCGCAAATCTGATCGTACAGGCGCAGCAGTGTGGGGTGACTGTGTCGGATGTATTCAATATTTCCATTCTTCCCTGCCTGCTCCAGCATCTTTGCCTCCTCTGCAAGCCGTTCCGCGCCAATGGTCAGAGATGTACTTTTCAGCGCATGGACTTTGACTGTATAGTCCTTCCAGTTGGCAGACTCGTACAGGGAAATGATCTCCGCCTTCTTTTCCGCCGCCTGTGAGCGGAACATACTCAGCATCTCCACATAGAAAGCATCTTCCCCGCAACAGTACTCTAATCCCAGCTGTATATTGACACCGATTTTGGCCAGGGGCGCATAATATGAGCCGGAACCTCTCTTCTGATCCGCCCCGTCCGGGAATATCTCCTCCGGCATGGGTTCCTCTCTGGTGATCTCCCTGGGAGAATCCTCTTTAGGCATAAGTTCCTCTCTGACGATCTGCTTAGAAGAATTCTCTTTGTGCATAAGTTCTTCTCCGGCGATCTCCTCCGGAGGATTCTCTTTCGGCATGAGGTTTTTCTGGATGGTCTCCTCCCGGAGCAATCCCTCCCCACCGCGCTCTTCTGACCTTCTCTTTTCCGGGGCACCTTTTTCCTGAGCACTCTCTTCCGAGGTGACTCTCACGGAAATCTTTTTCTCCAAAGCCTTCCTTCTCTGTCTGTCTTTTCTTGAGGCCTTCCTCTTGGAAATGGATGCCTTTGGATTCTTCTTCTGTGATATCACTTCTTTTGAGGCAGTCTCTTTTAATTCCCCGCCTTGTGATGTGTCCTTTTGTTTACCGGCTCCCTTATCCGGCACATGAGCCATGCCGCCGGACAACTCATCCGGTGCCACAGGCATCTCATCGTACTGAACCTGATGCTTGGGCAGCACTTTCCGCAGCACGCGCTCCAGAACGGCTCTCTCGATAGGCTTCGGTATAAACTCGGTAAACCCTTCGTTTCGAAACATCTCCCTGGCGCCGCTGATGGTGTTGGCAGTCAATGCGACCACTGGCAGATCCTGATAAATCCCGTTCTTGATCTCGCGGATCTGTTTCAGTGTCTCCACACCGTCAAAGCCCGGCATCATGTGATCCAGGAAAACGATGTCATAGGGATGGGAAGCGCATCGCTCCACTGCCTCTCTTCCGCTGAGGCAGGTATCCACCTGTATCCCATAGCTTCCCAGGACTCCTTTAGCCACCACCAGATTCATCTCTTCATCATCGACAGCCAGAACCCGAACTCCCTCACAGGAAAACGGTTTGCGGCCTGCAGCCTGTGCTTCTCCGAATCCGTTTTCCTGGACATCGCCGTTTAACAGATTTACAACGGACAGGGCAAAAAACGGTTTATGAATCACCATAAGCCTGCTGTCCCGGCACAACATAAATTCCCGCTCGGCGATGACCACCACCCTGAACCGGCCGGCCAAATCCTCATAATAGTTTCGATTCTCTTCGTATTCCGCCTGGGCGATAAACACATGAGTCAGCCTGTGGCTGCTCTGCAGTTTGACCAGCCCCTCAAAATTATGGGCCTGATAGCCCTCGATGCTCAATCCTTCCACCATATGGAGGATCATATTGTCATAGTACCTTCTGACCTCCTCGCTGTTGTATTTCTCAGGCCGGAAATAACATGCGATGCACAGACGCTTCGGGTCGGAAAGCACCAGGGCCGGCGTCTCATCCTCCACTCCCTGGGGAATTGTGATGTGAACCTGCAGACCCTGCTGCTCCCTGCTCTCAAAATACATAAAACCGCCCATAGCATGGAGCAGGCCGCGGGCAATGGGAAGTCCCAGGCCCAGGCCTCCGGCAAAACGGCTGCTTCCGGTATCTGCCTGATAAAAATCGTCACACATCTGGGTAATCTGGGCATTTGTCATGCCGATTCCGGTATCATAGATATCTATGATCAGATTGATGCCATAGCTTTCCCGGCGAAATCTCATGCAGACATCAAGGCCGCCTTCTTCTGTAAACTTGATGGAATTCTCCAGAACGATCTTCAGCACATGGGAAATCTTTTCCGCATCCCCGATCAGAACCGACGGCATCTTGGGATCCAGATCAAACACCATCTCCAGCTGATGTTTGCTGCTCTGCATGGCAGTCATGGTGATAATATCATTGAGCACCGAAGTGATCATGTATGGTTCTCTCGCCGGAGTCAGAGTCCCCTCCACGATCTCCGTATAGTCAAGCATATTATTGATCTGGTTGGACAGGCGCTTTCCCGCAAGTTTTATGGACTCCATATCTGTCCGGATCTCCTCGGAAATATCCTTTTCCAATATCACTTCACTGATACCGAGAACCATATTAATGGGTGTTCTCAGCTCATGAGACACATTGGACAGAAATTCCGCGTTCTGCCGTCCGGCTTTTTCCAGCTGCAGAACCGTACTGTCGTACTTTCTCCTTGAATCCAGCCGCCTGTTGATCCGATATCGGGCAATCGCCATCGCTCCCAGCACCACGCTGGTGCCAAACCCTAAGCGTATCAGATCCTGGGCGCCCAGGTCAGCGGTGATGGTGTGCAGAAGAAAATAGTGATACAGCACCACCAGCGCATAAAGGGCCACTGTCATATACAACAGCCGCTTTTTATCAAACATGGAAAATACAAGAATCAGCATACAGGCAATGGCGGGGATATCAAAAAGAATCGCTTTATGTACCCCAAAAAAGAAAAAACCGACCATCAGCAGTCCGGCACATAAATTTTCATAAAATGTCTCCGAGCCAGCCCTTGTGATGTGCAGGATCCACACAATGGTATTGCCGATTAAAATAACCGGAACCATCCACGGTTCCCACGCCATAGCCAACGTCAGCAGTATCAGCATCACACCGACGATGGTGACAATACTGGCCAAAAGCAAATGTATACTAGTTTGTCCTTTCGCTCTCATTGTTCCTCAAACCCCAATGCAACCCGTTTCAGCAGTTCGTCCGGGAAAAACGGCTTCTTCAGGTAATTTACTGCTCCCAAACTGATGGCTGTCCGCACATCGTCCTCATAACCGGAGGCTGTCAGAAAAATAACCGGTATATCCACATCTGATTCTTTCATTCGCTTGAATGTCTCCAGACCGTCCATAATCGGCATCGCTATGTCAAGGAGAATCAGGTCGACCTTTTCGTACTTGATCTTTTCAAGGGCTTCTCTCCCCGATTCCGCAAGAAGTACATTGTAATACTTCTCCAGAATCATCCTGGTTCTCTTCAGATTCATCGCGTCGTCATCCACTACTAAAATACGTTTTCTCATACATCTGCCTCCTAGCTAGATTGTCGGGTATATTGTCGTCAGGGCTTCCCCCCATCCCATATATGATTTATTTTAAAACAGGTTTCAAATAAAATCAAGTCATAATACCATTCTCTTCCCTTTAAACTCCTAAAAGAAACCCCTTTTTCAGATTCCCCGCAAATTGTCTTCCCGCTTCCTCTAAAGAGATGCCGCGGATCCCTGCAATGGTTTGCAAGGTATGCTCCAAACTGCGTGTCACCCGGCCGCCTGATCCCCCCGCTGAAGGCCCTGATTTCAATGGCTGTCCTCCACCTTGTACCTCCCGGTATCTCTCCCCTTCCTCCCACGCCCATCGGACGGCCTCAAGACCGTCGGTTTCGATGAGAAGCCGCTCTAAAGGAACCCGCTCTGCCACTTTTCGGACAGACGGGTTCCACCACACATCCGGGCCTACGGAGAAATAGCAGCCCCGGCTTACATATTCTTCCAGAAACGATTCGCAGGAATACCAGTGAACCAGATAGCGATTGGGATACTCGTCTATGATTCGGGCGATCTTCTCCTCCTGCCCCTTGGTGTGGAGAACCACCGGCTTTTGCAGACGGCAGGCCAGATGAAGCTGCTGCCTCATTCTCTCCTCCTGCACGTCCAGCGGCACCCGGCACCACACGCTGTCCATGCCGATCTCCCCGATCACCGGGCAGAGCAGAAGCCATCTCTCCATATCCGAAAGCTCATATCGGTCCGCATACCATGGATGGATCCCGCAGGCAGGCTTAAGGCAGCTTTTGCCCTTTGACTTCTCAAATGATTCCCACAGAGCTTCGGCCTCCCCCGGAGTCCCCCCGCACAGAAGGCTGAATATCCCATTCTGTTCTCTCTCCTGCCGCTCTGCCGGGCTTCCCATGTGGGCATGAGCGTCGCTCAGAATCCATTGTCCTGCCATGTCACACTCCTCATCTCTCATTCCTTTTCCGCTGCATTACACCGTGAGCTTCCTCCTCAGGGCCCTGCCTGCTCTGGGCGGAGCCTGCGTCTGCCCTGCCCATGATCCGCCCGTAGATTTTTCTCCGAAGCTGTCCCTGGCTGTAGAGCCATTCCCTGTCCCGTACCTCGGCGTCTATGAGAATCTCATCTACAATCCCGGCCGGAGACTGATTGAGGATCAAGATCCGGTCAGACAGATAGATCGCCTCATCCATATCATGGGTCACCAAGATCACCGTCCTCTCAAACTTTCTTCTCAGATGGAGGAGCCAGTCCTGCATCTCCCCTCTGGTGATCACATCCAGCGCCCCGAAAGGCTCGTCCAGCAAGAGAATATCTGCCTGGCACAGAGCCGTCCTCAAAAATGCCGCTCTCTGCCGCATCCCGCCGGACAGCTGGGATGGATAGCAGTCCTCGTACCCCGCCAGACCGAACTCGGACAGATACCCTCTGGCCTCCTTTCGCATGGCTTCCAGGGAACCATGTATCTGTCCGTAGAGGCATACATTGTCCAGGATCGTCTTCCATGGAAACAGGAGATCATTCTGGGGCATATAGGCAAACCGGCCCGATGGGTCCCGGATCTCTCTCCCGTCTATCCGAATCTTCCCCTTCTCCCCCTTGAGGACTCCCGTGAGCAACTTCAAGACGGTGGATTTCCCGCTCCCCGAGGGGCCGAGAAGGCTTACAAATTCCCCCTCGGCCACGGAAAATCCGATGTTGTCAAGAATCTTTTTTGCCCCGTAGGAAAATGTCAGATTCTCCGCCTCCAGTTTCATATCCCGTCTCCCTCCTTCGTCCTGATCCCGGTCACTGGGGCAAAAACTCATTGGTGTAGCACTGGTCCGCCCTGATGGCATGTTCAATCACTCCGTATTCTACCATAAAATTCGTGTAATTATCCCAGATTTCGTCTTTCATCTCTCCCCAGCGCGGTGCGTCCTGTGTGTATCGGGAAGCTAAATATTCCTGTGATATGGTCAGCATCTCCAGAGAATAATCCGGGGCATACTTGTGGAGAATCCGGGCGCCTTCCTCCGGATTTGCGGCTGCATAGTCGTACCCTTTTGCCGTAGCTGCCAGGAATTTCCGCACCATCTCCGGGTCCTCTTCCAAAGTGTTCTGGTTGGCAATGATCACAGGAGTGTAGTAATCCAGCCGTTCATCCAGATCCGTGAGCGGCATGTAACGGATAGGGAAATCATGGACCTGACATTTGACATTGTCCCACGCCTCATAAAACCACATAATATCCACCTTGTCCTTTAAGGCTTCAAAGCCGGAACCGTCGGAGATCACCATGTTCAGCTTGGAGAAATCGCCTCCGTCCCTGGCCATCACTGCCCGGAGGACTGCCTCCTCCCCGGGGCCTCCCCAACCGGCATAGGTCTTTCCCTCAAAGTCTTTGGGAGAGTCGATCTTTTTGTCTCCATACACGGCAAATCCTGAAGTGTTGTGCTGAATGACGGCGGCGACGGCCTTGATGGGCAGAGGCTCCCGGGAGGTCAGAGCGATGGTCACATCCTCCTGATAGCTGATGCCGAAATCCCCTTTCCCCACGGCGATCAGGGTAGCCGTAGCCCCTTTTGTGGGCTCGATGATGCTGACATTCAGCCCTTCCTCCTCATAGTACCCCTGGTCCAGCGCCACATACATGCCTGTGTGGTTGGTATTGGCCACATAGTCCAGAATCACCGTCACGTCCTGAAGCTGCCCCTCTCCTCTCTCCGGCTTTCCATAAGACTGATTCACATCCCCCTCACTCTCTGCAGAGCCGGAGCTTGTCCCTGTGCTCTGCCCCGTCTCCTCCTTCTGTCCCTTCTCAAAACTCCCACCGGCACAACCGATCACTGACGCTGCCATGACGGCTGTCATCACCGCTGCCATGATCTTCCTACTTCTGCTTCTTTTTCTCATTGATAAGTTCCTCCTTTTTCTGTGTACTGTTTACCTGTTATCTACCTTTTTTCTCATATATGGAAACGCCGCATATTGATAGATTCGGACCAGTCCGTTCATACACAGGCTCAAGGCGATGATCACCACGACACAGGCGAACACCTGGTCCAACATATAACTGTTCTTCACTCTCAGAAGATAGTATCCCAGACCCCTCTGGGCTCCGATCCACTCTCCCACCACCGCACCGCTGATACTGTAGGTAGCAGCCACTTTCAGACCGGACAGGAGGGAGGGCATGGCGGCCGGAATCTTTACTAAGCCATAGGATTTTAACAGCCCGGCTCCAAAAGAACGGACCAGATTCACATATTCCGTGTCTGCCTGCTCTAAACCGTCAGAAAAGCTGACTGCCATCGGGAAAAAACACATCAGCACCACTGTCAGAATCTTCGGCCCTATGCCAAATCCCATGTAGATGATGAGAATCGGCGCCATCACGACCATGGGCACCGTCTGGGTCACTACCAGAACGGGATAGAGCCCCTGACGCACCAGAGGAAAGCAGTCCATCACGATCCCCAGAACCACAGCCAAAATCAGGGAAATCCCCATTCCCGCCAAAGCCTCCGCCACGGTAACTCCTCCATGACCTGCCAGAGTGCCCGCCTCCTCCACCAGAGCCTTTCCCACACTGACAGGGGAGGGCAGGACATAAAGCGGTATGTGGAACACTTTCACTACTGCCTCCCAGATGATAAGCAGGATTCCTATGAGAAAAATCGGTATCAGTTTTTGTGTATCGCGTTTCATCTGTCTGCTCCTTTGATTTACACTTTTCTGTGATAAGACAAATAAAAATGACTGCCCGGATAACGACAGTCATTACAAAGAATCTGTATGAATTCCCTACGTTGGCATTATCCAAATCAGGTTATGGGTCGAAATTCACAATTTCCTCTCAGCCTGTCTACAAGCTCCCCTTATATTTTATTATTCGGCGTTTGCGAAACTCAAAATTTGTCAGAATATTCTATCAATTTTGACTCTCGCAATCACCAGAGTAGTATATCATTAATTTTGTGAGAAATCAACACATTCCCGCTGTTTATTTTAGTCCCAGCGTCCGATCTCCTGCATCTCCACCTCACCGGCCCCGCAGTTTGGACAGGTGATCGGAGAGTCCTCCTCCAAAATTTCGGTCTCTCTTCCACAGTCAGGACATCTGCCTACATAGGCCTGATCCGTTTCGATCAGCCGGAGCACCGGCACAGCCATGATATTCCGGCACTGACGGCAGACCGCTGTCTCCTCCAGAGAGGAGGCATCCTTTATCTTTCCGCCAGTTTTGGCATTCAGCGTATCATATAGAGACCGACCGTTTATGAGATCGGCAAAAACGGCATCCATGCCCCGGGCGATAGTCTGGCTGGTGACAGGCCCCGTACCCCCTGCGGCCAGATAGCCGATGTATGCCGCCGCCAGATAACCGTGACCATAAGGGCGGTCTTTCACATTATAAGCTTTCAGATAATCGGCGATGGTCGTATCTTTGGAAGCGTCCGCCTCTCCGGTCAGACTGCCTGCGATCTGCTGGAGTCCGTTGTTCCATCCGGCAGGAAACCCTCCACCGGCCAGCTATGCCGTGCCCTCCACAAACCACTCCGGATATTTCTCATGGCCGTCTCTTCCAAACATGCCGTCTGTCAGGGTGTACTGCATGACAGAATGCATCAGCTCGTGGGCGATGGTAGACTTTAAGGCAGACTCATCCGGACTTCCGCTCTGGATGGAGGCATCGGAAAAGTCCGCGGCGTCCACCGTGATCTGCATGTTAAAAGGCTTGCCCTGTGAATAAAAGGAGGCTTTCGCATAGGCCATCATGCCGCTGGGGCCGTCCATATACTCGATGCAGAGCTCCATCTCGATCTTATCTGACCCTACCTCCGCCTTCAAGGTGGGAAAGGCATCTAAAATCTGAGTCACGGCGTTGGGAAAATATTCGGTGGCAATCTTCTCTGCCAGCTGCTCGTAGCCGGCACTCTGAGACGTCCTCTGGGAAGCCCGGCCTATACTGCCCGAATAATTGACGCTGACACTGCCGTCAGACAGGTCCAGAGTACAGCCATAAAAGGAAGTCAGGGTCACATTCCTCTTGGTCCCCCCGTTGGTAAACAGGGGCACCCCGCTGAAGGTGGTAGATTCCCCGATGCGGGTGATCTCCTCCTTTAGCTGCTCCATCTCCGAGTCCATCATGGAGCGCTGCAGCTCCGTATATGTTCCGTTGGCCGCCTGTACCGCCATTCCCTTCATGCGGTTCAGCATGGAATGAACCTCCGTCAAAGCTCCCTCCACGGTCTGTACCAGAGAAATTCCGTCCTGTGTATTTTTCTTTCCCTGATTCATGGCCGTGATCTGTGCCCGCATCTCCTCGGAGATGGCAAGGCCTGCCGCGTCGTCTCCGGCACGGTTGATCCGGTAACCGGAGCTGAGCTTCTCCAGATTCTTAGTCATATTCTGGTTGGTCATCGTAATAAGCCTCTGGGAATTCACCGCAGAAATATTATGCTGGATCCTCATAAACAGTCACCCCTGTCTATCCAATTGAAAGGAAAACATCCCAATTGATGTCTTTTTATAAATTATCGCCAAATTTCTATATTTCTTTATATAAATCATACAATTAATATTTTTAAAAACTGTTGAAGATCAGACACCGTTCTCTTACAGACCGCGCTCCTCCATCATCTTCACCAGCATCCGGCGATTGTAGGTCAAGTGCATGATCATGGCACATTTGGCTCCCACCGAGTCTCCCCGAAAAATAGAATCCGTGATATTGCGATGAGTCTCAATGGTCTCCTGCTTTAACTTCCGGTTGGTCAGGCTCCCGAAAGTAGTAACTGCTGAGTTGATCAGGGGAATCAGCATCTCCACCACCCGGTTCTGACTGCATCTGGCGATGTGGGTGTGAAACTCCACATCCTTTGCCAGATGATCCTCCTCACGATTGTACAGCTCCTCCACCTGCCGACACAGTTCCTCCAGGCGGACTTTCTCCTCCTCCCCCGCCTTCTGGGCCGCCAGGGAGGCGATCTCCGGCTCCATCATCAGCCGCAGCTCAAACAGCTCCAGAGCCAGCTTATATTTATCCTCCAGCCGGCTTAAGCCCAGAGGGTCCTCCTCCACAGAATGGTGGCTGACCACATACGTTCCTGCCCCTCGGCGCACCTCCAGGATGCCCTTTGTCACCAATCCCTTCACCGCCTCCCGCACCGTGCTGCGGCCTACGCCGAACTGCTGCGCCAGATCGAATTCATTGGGGATCTTCTCGCCGACCTCCACAGGCGCTTTCAGGATATAATTCATCAGTTCATCCTCCAACCGATCTCCCAGCTGGCGTCTTCCCATCTTCTCAATCTGATACATGGTCCCCTCCGGTATAAGCAAAATAAAAAAGAATCCTGATGTTCAGGAACCCCTTGCGCCGTCAATTTTATTTCGAATCTCCTGCATCTGATAGTCTAAAGCCTCGATGGAGTCAGCGCAGGCTTTCAGCTGTCTTCCGATATCCCCTGTCTCGTCCACAGCCTTCTTGTATTTCAGCTTATGCTCCAAGCTTGCCCAGAAATCCATGGCAATAGTCCGAAACTGGACCTCCACCTTCATGTATTTTTTCTCGCTGGACAGAAAGATGGGCACATCTGCGATAAGATGAAGGCTTCGGTAGCCATTGACCTTTGGATTCTTTATGTAGTCCTTTCTCTGCACCAGGATAATATCGTCCTGTCTGGTAAAAAGCTCTGCCAGACGGTAGATATCATCGGGAAATGAACAGATCACCCGGAGTCCTGCCACATCGGTCAGATTCTCCCGGATGCTTTCCACGGACACGGGAAATCCCTTTCTCTCCAGTTTCTCATAGATGCTGGCCGGAGATTTCAGCCTGCTTTTGATGGATTCAAAGGGATTCCTGTTGTAGGCCTGGGAGAACTCCTCATTGAGCACCTTGAACCTTGTCTCCACCTCCATGATGGCGGCGTGGTACTCCATCATCAGCCGGTTAAAAGGCTTTGCCTCCCGCAGTTTCTCCTCCTGTATCCGGATAATGTGATGCTGCTCCTTTAAGATCCGTTCCTGCTCCTCCACTTTCTGCTCCAGCTGATTCTTGGAGGCATACAGTTCCATGGCGTTTCTCACCCGGTTTTTAACGATGGAGCTGACAAAAGGCTTATGGATAAAGTCTGAAACCCCCATCTCAAAGCACTGATTTTCCACCTCCACCGCATACTCCCCGCTGATGACAAGGATGGGAATCTTTTTCGTCCACCCGTTTTTCCTCATCTCCTCGATGACAAAAAATCCATCTCTCTTTGGCATCTGGAGATCCAAAAGAATGGCAGCGGTATCGGCAGTATCCCTCTTCAGCTTCTCTATGGCCTCCTCGCCATCCCTGGCCATGTCCACCGTATACTCGTCCTTGAGCATCTCATAAAGCAACTCCCGATTCAGTTCCGCATCATCTACCACCATGATCTTTTGCATAGCAACCCCTTCTTTCACTCAGCCCCCATGGCCTCCTGAAATATCTCAGCCAGCTTTTCCTGGCTTTTGTACTCAAACCCGATTCTCCCCTCATAGGTGATGGAATCACAGGAGTCGGCGGCTACAAACATCTGAAGAGTCTCTCCGTCCTCTCTCGTCAGATTCAAGACACCCACATAAGGGCACCCGGACAGAGCTTCGTGGCCCTGTATGGCTGTTCTCAACAATTCGGCCAGCTGCTCTAACTTCGCCTCCTCCTCCACGATCTGGAAACCGGTGAGTAGGACAAGCTCCTCCTGTTCTCCCCTCTCCATCCTGGGAAATTCCATGGAAGCACTCGCAAGAGGTACATCAAACCAGGTATCCGTAAAGCTTCCATAGTCTCTGCCTGTCACAGTCTGAATCCGGTCAGTCACATAAGAGTACACCGGCTGGTTGTATTCTAATTTTATATCCTCTTTCCCACTGTCCCTGTCCACATAGGACAGCAGATAGCCCGGACATTCCCGGCTGCCCCACAGTTCATAGCTCCTGCCGTCCAGGGAAAATCCGGCCCCCGTAGTCCGGATGGAGGGATCTCTTTCTTTCGCCCTCTGGAGGGCCTTTCTGTGAGTTTCCAGGGACTCCTCCACCACTTCCCCCTGCCCTAACAGATTCTCAAGACTTTCCCCTTCCTCCTTCTCAAGAGGAATGCATGCAGGATAGGGTTCTGACCAGAATTCTATGGTATCCTCGTCCTGATAGAGAAAATCAATAGAAGGCTTTCCCTCCTCGTGAAAACCAAGACCCGGGTGCTTTTTCATAAAGTCCAGCTGCATCCTGCCGGCCTCCTCAAAAGCAAGGAAAAAGATGGGATCCTCCCGGTCGCCGTGGGGGATGATACACAGCAGATCCAGAACTTCCTGCTGGTCCATCTCCTTGTACACGATCACCAAAGCTCCCGGAATCCTGTAGAGAATCTGCTCCCGGCTCTCTTTATCATCATATCCTATCTGACAGACCTCTCCCGAAAAAGAGGAGTCATCTGTAAATCCTATGGACAGAGATTGAAAATCATCGTACTCCGGCGCATCCTTGCGGCGCACAGCCAGATAATAGGCCTTCCCAGAGCCCGCCCTTCGTCCGGCCA
Source organism: Hungatella sp. (assembly GCA_022792815.1). GTDB lineage: Bacteria > Bacillota > Clostridia > Lachnospirales > Lachnospiraceae > UBA3402. The sequence continues at coordinate 763 of JAAWBS010000025.1, read as the reverse complement.
CCTCATAATGTCCGGTCAGCAACTCTGTCAGACTTTGAGCCTGCTCATCCATAACCGGCTCAAACGCCTCCTCCTGATACCCCTCCACCAGGGAGACATAATCCTCACAGACCTGCAAAAGCTCCTCTGTGACCATCTCCGGATTCCGAAACATCAGCAGCTGCTCCAGAGGAGCCTCTTCCGTCCGGGAGATCATCTCCCCTGTGTCTCCCTCTTTCGTGCCGGCGCGAGAGGACTCCTTTCGGGATGAACCGGTCCCGGTCTCCTCCTGGATACTCTCTTCCTCTTTCCCAGCCTTTCCGTCTCCCGGCACACCGCAGGCCCCACACCACAGAGCCGCTGCCAGTGTCAATGCCGCCATCCGGCAGAATTCCTTCTTCATCTCCGTCTCTCCTCATGATTTCTGTCAGATCTCACGCTCATCGGAAGCTCTTGATCCAGTTGACAAGAGAATTATGATACACATTCTCCATGACATCCTGACGCATACGATCAGTTATGGGACCGTTCATGGCCATCCTGTCGAGAATCGCCTGCTGAAGTTCCTCCACGTCCATCTCCTCATAGGTCTTTTTCCGGCCCTGGGGTACCGCCTTTCCGGAACCCGCCTCTGCTTCCGGCCGCTTCCCGGCTGCTTCCGTGTCCCGGTCCGCAGTCATCTCCGACGATTCTGCCTGGCTCCCGGCCGCCTTCGACGATTCCTCCTGGCTCCCGGCTGCCTCCCGCGCCGGCTCTTCCTTTCCGGCCGCTTTCGATGATTCCT
>JAAWBS010000024.1 GCA_022792815.1 Hungatella sp. | reverse complement strand
TCTTACCCGCATCGATGTGAGCCATGATTCCGATATTCCTGGTTCTCTCCAACGGATATTCTCTTCCAGCCAATTGTGGTTCCTCCTAACTAGAATCTGTAATGCGCAAATGCCTTGTTCGCCTCTGCCATCTTGTGCATGTCTTCTTTTCTCTTTACAGAAGCTCCGGTGTTGTTTGCTGCATCCATGATCTCGTTGGCCAGTCTTTCTTTCTGAGTCTTCTCGCCTCTCTTGCGGGAGAACATGGTCAGCCAACGGAGTGCCAATGCCTGTCTTCTCTCCGGCTTCACCTCGATGGGCACCTGATAGGTGGCACCGCCGATACGTTTTGCCTTCACTTCCAGTACGGGCATAATGTTGTTCATTGCTTCCTCAAATACTTCTACAGCGTCCTTGCCGGTCTTCTCTGCGACACGTTCAAATGCGCCGTAAACAATCTTCTGGGCAACACCCTTCTTGCCGTCCAACATGATGTTGTTGATCAGCTTGGTCACAACCTTGTTGTTGTAGATCGGGTCTGCCAATACGTCTCTTTTCTGAGTATGTCCTTTACGTGGCACGTTACTTCCCTCCTTAACTATCATTGCCTGCCCTGGCGCTGTCTTGTCCAAAGCCTGCGTTAACTCATCGGTACTCACATGTTTCCATAAAATGTGTCCGCGCCCACGACTCTATCTATCTTCCTGCAACCAACAGGTTCAATATCACGAATCCGGCACTGATAAACATTTTACTGCTGTTTGTGGTACATCTGTTCACCGTCCTCCCGTCCGGGGCAAAACGCTGAACCTCTCTCATCCCGTCTAAATCACGGCGGTCACCGGCAGATTATTTCTTCTCTTTCGGTCTCTTGGCGCCGTACTTGGAACGAGCCTGTCTTCTGTTGGCAACGCCTGCCGTATCCAGAGTACCTCTCACGATGTGGTATCTGGTACCCGGAAGGTCCTTTACTCTTCCTCCTCGGATCAGAACAACGCTGTGCTCCTGAAGGTTGTGTCCCTCACCCGGGATGTAGCTTGTGACTTCGATGCCATTGGACAGACGTACTCTGGCGATCTTTCTCAGAGCAGAGTTAGGCTTTTTCGGGGTAGCGGTCTTCACAGCGGTACATACGCCTCTCTTCTGAGGAGAAGAGGTGTTGGTCGCACGCTTCTGCAAGGAGTTGTAACCTTTCTGAAGGGCCGGTGCGGTAGACTTCTTAACCGATGTCTGTCTTCCTTTTCTAACTAACTGGTTAAATGTTGGCATTGTTTTCACCTCCTGTGATATTGTCTGTGGTTGCTGTATGTCAGCTTATTTTGCGCACCAAAACACTGTGCGTCCAGGCACGCTTAATCATTATAGCAAATATAGGAGCATTGTCAAGAAAAAATTTGAAAAATCATCATATAGGAGGAATCTCTTTCTTCTCCTTGGCACCCCACTGAGACATCAACCCGTCAATATGTTCGAACAAACTACTTTTGATCGGTGCCCACATAGGATCGAGAATAAAATCAACTCCCTCTCTCCTGGCAAGCTTTGCAGCCGGAACAAAATCGCTGTCTCCTGCTATGAGAATAATCTGATCGATTTGTTTTTTATATGAGAGGGAAGCGATATCTAAGCCAGTTTTCATATCTACGCCTTTTTGCTGAAAAGTTATAGAGAAATCAGACTCTTTCAAATCAGTGATGCTTTTCGCACCTGAACAAATATCCTTTAAAGCAAAGGTGCTTATATTATATGAAGCATACGAATCCGATAATTCTCCTAATCTCAATGCAACTTTTCTTTGTTTTCTCAATTCATTAAAAAATGTTTCTGTCCAGGTATATGTATCAGAACGGCGGAAATCAACACCGCGCTTTAAAAGAGGATGATATACGGTTTTTGCAAGCGGCGGACAATCGTAGTAAAATATACGGTACAAACCTCTGTCATCATATTGCTGTTCATGTTTCAAATGAGCCGAGCAATATGCTCTTAACTCAGCAGCGGGGTTTTCTTCCCCCATAAATATGCCGCACGTTTACGGTAAAATCCTCCATCTACCAAGATAGCAGTTTTCATAAAATGCCCCCTTACGAGAAAAGCCCTAGGTATCAGCAACTCCTATATCGCGGGGAAGCTTACCACCTAAGGCTTGTTTATACTGTAACTGCTTTTACAGTATTATCATATGCTTTTACAGGTAATTTGTCAACCTGTTAACTTTTAAATTCATAAATTTTTTCCTTATGACGTTTCCTGCGCCGATTTTTGCCACATCTAAATACGGAATATGCCTTACAAAATCGTACACCTCCCCCGGATGGCTATGGTAAACGGCAAATCTATATGTCATTTACCATAGAATCCATGATTTTCCCTGACAATACAGGGAATGAAACCAAATCTCTCATTTGCCGCAATTCCCTCTCGCCGAACATCCTCCGCAGCTTCCGCAGCCGCAGCCTCCCCTGCCCGCCTTGTGATCCTTAATCTTCTTCCACACCACCGCAGCCGCAGCAACAGCCACCAGCGCCACAATGATTACATCAATCATCTGAATTTTCCTCCTGTTTTTTAACACTTCTATCATTATACTCTTTCAGTCCCCATCTGTCAATAATTATGAGAATAACTCTCATTATCTTTTCTATTATCTCAGAGAGGATGAGGGTTCAAAGTATGTGAATACAGCTGAGCAGAAAGCAAACGAGGCTGCGTACCGATACGCAGCCTCTGACACAGAATAGCCGTGTTCCCGGTCCAGAGTTCTCTGGTTGTAGATGGAGTGCATGTCCTTGTCCAGATACAGGGAGGTATTTGGCTCCTGCCACCAGCCGCCGCAATAGAGAACAGCCTCCTCCCCAGATCCTTGATCTCCCGCAAAAACTCCTCCATCGGCTGTTGGTCATAATCCTTCTCCTTCGCTTTCTTTAAGTAGGAAACCGTGGAAGATTTGATCCTCCCGAGGGAGACCGTCATCGGGAGCAGGAGACAGACGGCGGACACCCCGATTCTCAAGCAGGTGCCTCCCTCCTTTCTCCTTTTCACTTGGTCCCAAACAGTCAGAGCCAACGCCCCCTATGAGGTATGTCATAAAAAATTTGACCATCAGCTCATTGACTGTATGACGTCTGGCGTACACCAGCCCGTTGCCTCCCAAGAGAACGAAATAGATCATCAGGGAAGAACCGCCGACCCCGGCCATAACAGCCGTCAGCGTCCCATCCGACACCATGTATTTCTTCTTAAGCAGACGCCCGCCTACACAGACCAGATAGATGCTCACCGACACAGTCAGCACGAGAAGGCAAAACCAGGGACGCCAATCAAACATTTCCTTCAAATAGGCAATCTTCACGTCATATGCGGTGTCAACCCCAGAGGACTGCCAGAGCATGTTATGCCACTCCTCATTCCACCAGGAAAAATACCGGCCAAAGGTCCTCAGCTGATACAGCTTATAAGCGTCCATCAGCCCAATTCCCAAAAGCAAACCAGCAAAATACCATTTCCCGTCCCTGCGTCCTGCCTTCCTGGTCAGAAACGCAAAGGACACCATGGCTCCTGCCCAGATCAGATTCTTTCGTCTCCCGGTCTCCCGACAGTCAATATAAAACAGGAAAAATCCCAGGAGAAAGCACAGTGCTACCGACTCTCCCAACAGTCTTGCGCATCCTCCAGAATCGTTCAAACTCTGCCGGGTCAGTCTGACCGTCCGAATCTGTCTGAAAGATGTAATCCGCGCCATGTCTGATTGAGTAATCATAGAGGGCCATCAACTTAGGGCCATGCTGCTTTCCGGTATCTGACAAGATCTCCAGTCCGGGATATTCCTCCTTCAGCTTCAAAAGCTTTTCATGGGTAGAATCCGTGCTCCCGCTGTCGGCCATCACCAACCTCGCATTCCCCTTCCCCACATGGTTCCACTGCCTTACCGCACGCTCAATATTGTCCTCCTCATTGTAGGCAGGCATAACGATATATAGTACATCCATCCCTTTCACTCTTCCTTTTCCAAAATACCCCCAAGGCCATATCACAGCCTTGGGGGCACTGAAACATCATCTTATATCTCAAACTTCTGAATCATCCTCGGTTAATTCTTCCAGGTCATCCATCTCCAGAACTTCCTCGGCTTCGTCCATCATCGGATCCGCCCTTAAAAGCTCCTCATCGCCGAACTCTTCATCTTCCTCGTCAAAAAGGATCTCGTCCTCCATGTCAAGGTCCGTGTCCAGCTTGACGGAGCGATATCGCTTCATACCAGTTCCCGCCGGAATCAGCTTACCGATCAGGACATTCTCCTTTAGGCCGATCAGATGATCTACTTTTCCGTTGATGGCAGCCTCGGTCAGTACCTTGGTGGTCTCCTGGAAAGAAGCGGCAGACAGGAAGGAATCCGTAGCCAGAGAGGCTTTGGTGATACCAAGCATAACCTGTTTGCCCTCTGCCGGCTCTTTGTCTTCCGCCAAAAGTTTTTCATTCATATCGTTGTAATCCAGCACATTCATGGATACACCGGGAAGCACGTCGCTGTCGCCGCTCTCCTCGACCTTCACCTTCTTCAACATCTGCCGGACAATAACCTCGATATGCTTATCATTGATCTCCACACCCTGGAGGCGGTAAACCCTCTGAACCTCCTGAATCATATAATCCTGAACCGCGCGGACTCCCTTGATCTTTAAGATGTCGTGAGGGTTGACGCTTCCTTCTGTCAGCTCGTCTCCGGCCTCCAGCACCTGGCCGTCCTGGACCTTGATGCGGGAACCGTAGGGAATCAGGTAGGTCTTGGAGTTGCCGTTTTCCGTATCCGTCACCATGATCTCCCTCTTCTTCTTGGTGTCCTTGATGGTCACGGTTCCGCCAAACTCGGTGATGATGGCCAGACCCTTGGGCTTGCGGGCCTCGAAAAGCTCCTCCACACGGGGAAGACCCTGGGTGATATCGCCGCCGGCCACGCCGCCGGTGTGGAAGGTACGCATGGTCAGCTGGGTTCCCGGCTCACCGATGGACTGCGCGGCGATGATTCCTACCGCCTCACCCACCTGGACTGCCTGGCCGGTGGCCATGTTGGAACCATAGCACTTGGCGCACACGCCGATGTGGGACTTACAGCTGAGCACAGTACGGATCTTAACGCTCTCACGCCCCAGCTTTCTCAGCACGCCGATGACGGCCTTGGCTCTGGCCGGAGTACACATATGATTGGCCTTCACCACCACTTCTCCTGTGTCCGGGTCGGTGATGGTCTCGGCGATATATCTCCCTGTCAGTCTCTCCTCCAGGCTCTCGATGGTCTCCTCGCCGTCCATGAAGGCCTTGATCTCCATAAAGGGAATATCCTTTCCCTCACAGCAGTCCACCTCACGGATAATCACGTCCTGGGATACATCCACCAGACGTCTGGTCAGATAACCGGAGTCGGCGGTACGCAGAGCCGTGTCGGACAGGCCCTTTCTGGCGCCGTGGGCGGAGATAAAGTACTCCAGAACGTCCAATCCCTCACGGAAGTTGGACTTGATGGGCAGCTCGATGGTGTGACCGGTGGTATCTGCCATCAGTCCGCGCATGCCTGCCAGCTGTTTGATCTGCTTGTCGGAACCACGGGCTCCGGAGTCAGCCATCATGAAGATGTTGTTGTATTTGTCAAGACCGGTCAGCAGATCATGAGTCAGCTGATCGTCGGTAGTCTTCCAGGTGTCGATGACCTCCTTGTACCGCTCTTCCTCCGTGATTAGACCGCGGCGGAAGTTTTTGGCGATCTGGTCCACCGTAGCCTGGGCGTCAGCGATCAACTGAGGCTTTGAGGGGGGAACGGTCATGTCCGAGATGGATACGGTCATGGCAGCCCTGGTGGAATACTTGTATCCGATCGCCTTGATGTCGTCCAGCGTCACTGCCGTCTGGGTAGCTCCGTGGACGTTGATGACCTTTTCCAGGATCTGCTTGCACTGCTTTTTGCCCACATGGAAGTCTACTTCCAGAAGCAGCTCATTGCCCGGTATGCTCCTGTCCACAAAGCCCAGATCCTGGGGGATGATCTCATTGAAGATAAACCGTCCCACCGTGGATTCAATGACACCGCTCTTTATGGTTTTGTCGGGCATCTCCTTGGTCACTCTCACCTTAACCTTGGAGTGAAGGGTCACCGCGCCGTTCTCGTATGCGAGGATCGCCTCGTTGGGGCTCTTAAAGCACATGCCCTCTCCCTTGGCTCCCGGTCTCTCCTGGGTCAGATAATAGATCCCCAGAACCATATCCTGGGACGGAACCGCCACGGGACCTCCGTCGGATGGCTTTAACAGGTTGTTGGGTGATAAGAGCAGGAACCGGCACTCTGCCTGAGCCTCCACGGACAGAGGCAGATGGACCGCCATCTGGTCTCCGTCAAAGTCCGCGTTAAATGCGGTACACACCAGAGGGTGCAGTTTGATAGCCTTGCCCTCCACCAGGATCGGCTCAAATGCCTGGATTCCCAATCTGTGAAGAGTAGGAGCCCGGTTTAACATCACCGGATGCTCTTTGATGACATCCTCCAGCACATCCCAGACCTCTTCCTGAAGCCGCTCCACCATCTTCTTGGCGTTCTTGATATTGTGGGCCGTGCCGTTGGCCACCAGTTCCTTCATGACAAAGGGTTTAAACAGCTCGATGGCCATCTCCTTGGGAAGACCGCACTGGTAGATCTTTAACTCCGGTCCCACCACGATAACGGAACGGCCGGAATAATCCACACGTTTCCCCAGCAGGTTCTGGCGGAAACGGCCCTGTTTTCCTTTCAGCATATCGGACAGAGACTTGAGGGCACGGTTGCCCGGGCCGGTCACGGGTCTTCCCCTCCTGCCGTTGTCGATGAGGGCATCCACTGCCTCCTGAAGCATACGCTTCTCGTTGCGGACGATGATATCCGGAGCCCCCAGCTCCAGCAGTCTGGCCAGACGATTATTTCGGTTGATGATTCTTCTGTAGAGATCGTTTAAGTCGGAGGTGGCGAACCGGCCGCCGTCCAGCTGTACCATGGGGCGGATATCCGGCGGAATCACCGGGATCACGGTCATGATCATCCACTCCGGCTTGTTGCCGGAATTGCGGAAGGCATCCACCACTTCCAGTCTCTTGATGATCCTGGCCCGCTTCTGGCCGGTGGCGTCCCGAAGGCCCTTTCTCAGCTCCTCCGAGTCTTTCTCAAGGTCAATGGCCTGCAGAAGCTCCTGGACAGCCTCCGCCCCCATCCCTACCCGAAAGGAACCGTAGCCGTATTTCTCCAGCTCTTCCCTGTACTCCTTCTCGGACAGCACCTGCTTGTACTGGAGGGACGTGGTTCCCGGATCCAAAACGATGTAGGAGGCAAAGTACAGCACCTTCTCCAGAACTCTGGGGGAAATATCCAGGATCAGCCCCATGCGGCTGGGTATCCCCTTAAAATACCAGATGTGGGACACCGGAGCAGCCAGGGCGATATGGCCTGTGCGCTCCCTGCGGACACTGGACTTAGTGACTTCCACGCCGCATCGGTCGCAGATCACGCCTTTGTACCGGATCTTCTTATATTTGCCGCAGTGGCACTCCCAGTCCTTGCTGGGGCCAAAGATTCTCTCACAGTAGAGGCCGTCTTTCTCCGGTTTCAGAGTCCTGTAATTGATGGTCTCCGGCTTCTTCACCTCGCCGTGGGACCACTCAAGAATCTTCTCCGGGGAAGCCAGGCCAATCTTGATTGCATCAAATGTCAACGGTTGATAAGTTTCGTTCGTCTCTGGCATGAGTGATACTCCCTTCTATTATTCTTCATCAAAGGAAGAGTCGAAATCACCAAACATCTCCTCCGCGATGCGGTCTCCGTCATCTTCGTCGTCATCCTCATCCTCGTCCGCTTCCACGTCCACCAGCTCGCCGTTTCTAAACTCCTGCTCCTGATAGCCGTAGCTTCCAAATGACTCTTCCTGATCGCTATAGCGTCTCTCACCCTCGATGATGGAACGCAGGTCCGTGTCACCGTAATCGATGCTCTCGGTCAGTTCCACCTCTGTATTGTCATCTCTGAGAACCCTCACATCGAGGCCCAGTGACTGAAGTTCTTTTAAGAGTACCTTAAACGACTCCGGAATACCGGGTTCCGGAATATTCTCACCCTTAATGATAGCCTCGTAAGTCTTCACACGGCCGCTGACATCGTCCGACTTCACAGTCAGAATCTCCTGCAGCGTGTAGGAAGCACCGTAGGCCTCCAGAGCCCACACCTCCATCTCTCCGAAACGCTGTCCGCCGAACTGGGCCTTGCCGCCTAAAGGCTGCTGGGTCACCAGTGCATATGGACCGGTAGAGCGGGCATGAATCTTATCGTCAACCAGATGGTGAAGCTTCAGGTAATGCATGTGTCCGATGGTGACGGGGCTGTCAAAATACTCTCCCGTCCTGCCGTCTCTCAGCCTCACCTTGCCGTCCCGGCTTAAGGGCACACCTTTCCACAGCTCCCTGTGGTCCAAGTGATCCCCCAGGTATTCCAGGACCTCCGGTCTCAGGGTATCTTTATATTTCTCCCGGAAATCTTCCCAGGAGGTATTGACATAGTCGTTGGCCACATCAAGGGTATCCATGATGTCGATCTCGTTGGCCCCGTCGAATACCGGCGTGGCGATGTTAAAGCCGAGTGCCTTGGCCGCCAGGCTTAAGTGGATCTCCAGGACCTGGCCGATGTTCATACGGGACGGCACGCCCAGAGGGTTCAGCACGATATCTAAGGGACGTCCGTTGGGAAGGAAGGGCATATCCTCCACCGGGAGCACTCTGGACACCACACCCTTGTTGCCGTGGCGGCCTGCCATCTTGTCTCCCACGGAGATCTTTCTCTTCTGAGCGATGTAGATACGGACCGTCTCGCTGACTCCCGGAGACAGCTCATCTCCGTTTTCCCTGGTGAATACCTTGGCATCCACGATGATTCCGTAGGCGCCGTGGGGCACCTTTAAGGAGGTGTCGCGGACCTCTCTGGCCTTCTCGCCGAAGATGGCCCGAAGCAGACGCTCCTCCGCGGTCAGCTCCGTCTCTCCCTTGGGGGTTACCTTTCCCACCAGGATATCTCCGGCGCGGACTTCCGCACCGATCCGGATGATTCCCCGCTCGTCCAGATCCTTTAAGGCCTCTTCGCCGACGCCGGGGACGTCTCTGGTGATCTCCTCCGGCCCCAGCTTGGTATCACGGGCTTCGGCCTCATACTCCTCGATATGGACCGATGTGTAGACATCGTCCTGCACCAGGCGCTCGCTGAGCAGAACGGCATCCTCGTAGTTATATCCCTCCCATGTCATGAAGCCGATGAGAGGATTCTTGCCCAGAGCGATCTCGCCGTTCTGGGTGGAGGGGCCGTCTGCGATGACCTCCCCCTCCTCCACATGGTCTCCCTTATAGACGATGGGCTTCTGATTGTAGCAGTTGGACTGGTTGCTTCTCTTAAACTTGGTCAGATGATACACATCCCGGTTGCCGTCTAAATCCCTCTTTATGATGATCTCGTTGGAGGCGGACCGCTCCACCACGCCTGCGTTTCTCGCCACCACACAGACTCCGGAGTCTACAGCCGCCTTGGCCTCCATACCGGTTCCCACCACAGGCGCCTCCGTGGTCAGAAGCGGCACTGCCTGACGCTGCATGTTGGAACCCATCAAGGCCCGGTTGGCATCGTCGTTCTCCAGGAACGGAATCATGGAGGTAGCCACGGAGAATACCATCTTCGGAGACACATCCATGAGATCGATATTCTTCTTCTGGAATTCGGATGTCTCCTCACGGAAACGTCCGGATACGTTGTTGCGGACGAAGTGTCCCACCTCATCCAGGGGCGTGTTAGCCTGAGCTACCACAAAATTGTCTTCCTCGTCGGCGGTCAGATATACAACCTCGTCGGTTACCACCGGGTTAGCCGGGTCTGACTTATCTACCACACGGTAGGGAGCCTCCACAAAACCGTACTGATTCACTCTGGCATAAGTGGCCAAAGAGTTGATCAGACCGATGTTGGGACCCTCGGGGGTCTCGATGGGACACATGCGGCCATAGTGAGTATAGTGAACGTCGCGGACCTCGAATCCGGCTCTCTCTCTGGAGAGACCGCCGGGACCCAAAGCCGAGAGACGTCTCTTGTGAGTCAGCTCTGCCAGAGGATTGTTCTGGTCCATGAACTGGGACAGCTGGGAACTTCCGAAGAACTCCTTCACCGCCGCTGTCACAGGCTTGATATTGATCAGGGACTGGGCGGTGATGCCGTCCATGTCCTGAGTGGTCATCCTCTCCCGCACCACTCTCTCCATACGGGACAGTCCGATGCGGTACTGGTTCTGAAGCAGCTCGCCTACGGCGCGGATTCTCCGGTTGCCCAGGTGATCGATGTCGTCTGCAGTGCCGATCTGCTCCTCCAAGTGCATATTATAGTTGATGGAGGCGAGAATATCTTCCTTCGTGATATGCTTGGGCACCAGCTCACTGACACTCCTGCGGACAGCAGACTTAAGCTCCGCCTCGTCCTCTCCAAATTCTGCCAGGATATTCTGAAGTACGGGATAATATACTAATTCTGTGATCTCTGCCTCTGCCGGGTCAAAGTTCACATACTGCCTCAGATCCACCATCATGTTGGAAAGAATCTTCTCGTTCCTCTCCACCCCCTGGATCCACACAAAAGGAACACCGGCATTCTGAATGTCCTCTGCCAGCTGTTTATCCAGAGCAGTTCCCGCCTGGGCCAGAATCTCTCCCGTGGAGACGTCCACCACGTCCTCAGCCAAGGTGTGGCCTGCGAGGCGGTTCTTGAAGGCCAGTTTTTTATTGAATTTATAGCGGCCTACTTTGGCCAAGTCATATCTTCTCGGGTCAAAGAACATACTGTCAAGAAGGCTCTTGGCACTGTCCACGGACAGGGGCTCGCCGGGACGTATCTTCTTATATAACTCCAGAAGGCCGTCCTCGTAGCTGTCGGACACATCCTTGCCGAAGCTGGCCAGAAGCTTGGGCTCCTCGCCGAACATATCCAAAATCTCTGCGTTGGTTCCGTATCCCAGGGCTCGGATCAGAACCGTAACCGGCACCTTTCTGGTTCTATCGACACGAACATAGAAGATATCGTTGGAGTCTGTCTCGTACTCCAGCCACGCACCGCGGTTGGGGATCACCGTACAGGTGTACAGCTCCTTTCCGATCTTATCATGTCCGATACCGTAATAAATACCTGGGGAACGTACTAACTGGCTGACAATGACACGCTCTGCTCCGTTGATCACAAAGGAGCCGGTATCTGTCATAAGCGGAAGGTCGCCCATAAAGATTTCGTGTTCATTGATTTCATCCTTGTCTTTGTTGCAAAGTCTCACTCTCACCTTCAAAGGTGCTGCGTAGGTCGCGTCGCGCTCTTTGCATTCTTCAATGGTATACTTGATGTCATTTTTACACAGTGTAAAATCAACGAACTCCAAACTCAAGTGGCCTGCAAAATCGGAAATCGGAGAGATGTCCCGAAAGACTTCTTTCAAACCTTCCTTGAGGAACCACTGATAGGAATCTTTTTGAATCTCTATCAGATTGGGCATCTCTAAGACTTCCTTCTGTCTCGAGAAGCTCATCCTAACGCTTTTCCCTGTATCAACAGGACGCATTCTGCTTTTCTCCATTGACGTCTCACCCCTGTTTTCTTTTCATTTTTGGGCGTACTAGTGCCCTCAATGCACAAGTTGCCACAATAGTGCGCATTTCATCTTAGCATAGCCTTGTCAAGGTGTCAACCACTTTTTCTTCTTATTGCCTTTTTTGTTAATCGATGTTATACTTAATAAAAAAGCAGCAGGCCCCGCCTGCAATCGTACTTATTGGAGGTATATCCAGGTGAACACATTTTTAAACGTACTTCTAGTCATTCTTCTCATCGTTGTGGCGGTCATGGCTGTGCTGTACTTTGCAGGCCGGAAGTTGGAGAAGCGTCAGGTGGAGCAGCAGAATCTCCTTGCCGCCGCCGCCCAGACTGTCTCCATGCTGGTGATCGACAAAAAGAAGCTGAAGATCAAAGATTCCAATCTTCCCAAGGTGGTCTATGAGCAGACTCCCAAGTATATGCGCTGGGCTAAGGTTCCCATGGTCAAAGCCAAGGTAGGACCCAAGGTTATGACCCTTCTGTGTGACGAGAAAGTATTTGCCGCTCTTCCTGTTAAGACCGAGGTCAAGGTGGTGGTCAGCGGAATCTACATCTCGGAGCTGAAAAGTGTCAGAGGCGGCGCCGTCCCGGCTCCCCCTGCCAAAAAAGGATTTCTCTCCAGATTCAAAAAGAATAAAAAAGATAAGAAAGATAAAGGGGACAAGAAGTGACTTAAAACGGGACAGGATCATCCGATGTGATCCTGTCCCGTTTCTCTGTGCCGGCCGGCCACGCTCACCTTCATCCGACAGTCAGACACAAGCTCCCCGCAGACTCTTAAGGAGTAGTCCACCTCCGCCTCCAGGCCCTCTTCCCGCTCTGCAAGGCTAAACTTATTGGTCACGAACTCCATGACCGGCTCCCCGGTCAAAGACCCATAGCCTGTCCCATGGGTCTTTCCCTGTTCAAATATCATGTGGGCGGCCATACTCCCTTTTCTGATGATCTCCATCGCGCAGGGGCTCAGCTTGATCGTGCTCTTTGTGACGCTTCCGTCCTCCCACAGCTGGTCGTAGCAAATGTAGTGTTTCCCGTTCCGGTGATAGTAGCTGCCGGGAACACACAGAGCGATCTCTTCCGGTTCCCCGTCCGTTGTCCGCACTCCCGCTATGGTGACCAGGACTTCTCTTGTCATAATCAGTACTCCTCGATGTGAATTTTCTCAGTCTCTTTCACCTCTTCCGGCAGGATGGATGTGGCGAAGGCCGTAAATTTCTCTGCCAGATCACTGACATAAAACCGATACTTTTCTCCCGGGGCCGCCTCCAGGGTACAAGTCAGCGCCTTGTCCTCCAGAAGTCTTTTTAGTTCCACCGAAGTCTCATAGGCCGGGTTCACCAGCACCACATCCTCCCCCATCAGTCTTCCCAGGGTAGAGCGAATCAGCGGGTAGTGAGTACAGCCCATCACCAGAGTATCCACAAATCTTCCTTTCAGAACAGACAGGTATCGGGAAGCGATCTCGTCGGTGACCGAGTCGTGGAGCAGCCCCTCCTCCACCAGGGGCACAAACAGGGGACAGGATTTGCCTGTCACCTGGATATCCGGCCGCATCTGCCGCATCACATCCGCGTAGATGCCGCTGTTTATAGTCGCCTCCGTGCCGATGACACCGATTTTTCCGTTGCGGGTCACCTCCACCGCCGTTTTCGCCCCGGCCCGAATCACACCGATGATAGGGATATCCAGTTCCCGCTCCATAGCGGTGAGGGCGTAAGCGCTGGCCGTGTTGCAGGCGATGACGATGGCTTTCACCTGTTTGGTCATCAAAAAACGGATGATCTGACGGGAATAGCGCAGCACCGTGTCCTGGGATTTGCTGCCGTAGGGCAGTCTGGCCGTATCTCCGAAATAGATGATCCTCTCCCGGGGCATCCTCCGCATGATCTCTCTGGCCACAGTCAGCCCGCCGACTCCTGAGTCAAAGACTCCGATCGGTGCGTTTCTATCCATGATAACGCTCCTTCGCACAGTCGATCAGCTTCTGAACCAGCTCTTTTTTCGATATCCCCCTGGCCTCCCACAGCATGGGATACATGCTGATACCTGTAAATCCCGGCATGGTGTTGATCTCATTAAACACTACCTCGCCCTGATCCGTCACGAAAAAATCTACCCGGGACAGGCCGTACCCGTCCATGGCTTTAAAGATCCTGACCGCCGTCCGGCGGACTCTTTCGGTCGCATCCTGCGGGAGAGGCGGATCCACTATGGTTCTGGATTCTTCATTATAATACTTGGACTCAAAATCATAGAATTCTGCCGCCGCAAGGATCTCTCCCACGCCGGAGACGCTCACCTCCATGGTCCCTCCGCCCAAGACGGCGGTCTCCACTTCATGGCCCGCGATGGCCTCCTCCACCAGGATCCTGCGGTCATGGAGGGCTGCCTCTCTCAGAGCCGCCTCAAGCTCCCCCCGGTTCTCTGCCCGATTCACCCCTCTGGAGGAGCCGGCATTGGAAGGCTTTACAAACACCGGGTAGGGGAGAGCCTTTTCCACTCTCTCGACCACCGCTTCCATCTGCTCCAATTCTCTCCGCATCACCGGCACATAGACCGCCTGGCGAATCCCCAGGCTGTTCACGATCACCTTGGCAGTCAGTTTATCCATAGCTGCAGCGGAAGACAGCACCCCGCAGCCCACATAGGGAATCCCGGCCAGCTCCAAGAGCCCCTGCACCGTACCATCCTCCCCAAACAGACCGTGAAGAACCGGAAAAGCCACATGGACAGGGACCTTCTCCACCCTGTTGTCTTCTCTGAATACCAGAAGGCTCTTGTCCGTGGCGTCCGGAGAGATGACGGCTCTCACCTTGCTCTCCTTCCACGTCCCCTGACAGACCTGCTCCAAGGAATCCGCCAGGAGCCAACGCCCCTCTTCCGTGATCCCCACCAGCAAAATCTCATATCGCTCTCGATCTATCTGTTCAATCACATTGGCAGCCGACATGCAGGACACCACATGTTCCGAGGACTGACCGCCAAACAAAACCGCTATGGTCTCTTTCATCGTCAAAATCTCCTTATCTATCATGAGGTTGTAGTCAAAAGGTTTTTGACCGGGTTTAATTATACCACATCTGGTTATAATTACAAATATCAATGTTGAGGAATGAGGAAAATATCATGAAATATCAGAGAACCTTACTTATGTCTGCCTCCTGTTTTCTCCTGGCTCTCCTCTGTTCTATTGTATGGGGATACCGAAAGGATGAGAACCTTGCCGAACGGGTCTCCCCCCGGATTCTGCGCTTTCACGTCCTGGCCAACTCCAACTGCCGGGAAGATCAGAACATCAAGATTCAGGTGAAATCTCTTCTCCTGGAACAGTTAGAGGCTGCGCCTGCCGCCTCCAAGGAGGAGCTGTGCGCTTATATCACCGAACACCGCGACACGCTTGAGACGTATGTGGACTCCCGTCTCGCCGAGGAAGGCTTTGACTATCAGTCTTCCATCACGGTGACCGAAAGCTATTTCCCCACAAAGGCCTACGGAAATCTGGTGCTGCCCTGCGGAGTCTATGACACGGTAAAGGTGGAGTTGGGGGAAGGCAGAGGGCGAAACTGGTGGTGCGTCCTGTATCCCAAACTGTGCTTTATCGACAGCACCCACGCAGTCATCCCGGAAGAATCCGTGACGGAGCTGGAAAAACTCCTTTCCCGGGAAGACCTAAACGCGGTCATAACTGATTCTCCCAGGATCCGTATCCGCTTTAAATTATTAGAAATGTTAAAATAGAGCATCTTTTCGCCGGGACTCCACGAATGGATAATGTTATGATGGACTGGTTACCATCAATTATGCAAAAGACAAGGAGGAATTTACACATGAACCATGAGAAAAACCGGCCGGAACAGGAGCTTGACCGGCATCTGGCAGACTTCGGAGAATGGCTTCGGCAGCGCAGCCGGGCAGAAAACACCGTCTCCGTGTATACCTTTGCCGTGGGACAGTTTTACGGACTGTATCCCCAGGTAAACTCTGACACCCTCCAACTGTACAAGTGCTTCCTGTTGGACCACTATAAGCCCAGGACGGTTAATCAGAGGATTCGGGCCCTCAACTGCTACATGGAATACCGGAAACTTCCCGGCAGACCCGTGACCATGTTAAAGATGCAGCAGAAAACTTATGTGGAAAATGTGATCTCTCAGGCGGACTATGAATATTTAAAACAGTGTCTTATTCGAGACGGCAACTACCTCTATTATTTTTTGATCCGATTTATGGCAGCCACCGGTGTGAGAGTCAGCGAGCTGGTCCGGATTAGGACCATTGATGTGGAAAACGGTCATTTGGACCTGTACTCCAAAGGCAACAAGAGCCGGCGGGTCTACATACCAAAGTCCCTGCGCCAGGATATTCTCCGATGGATGGAACGAGAAAATCATCCTGCCGGTTTTCTCTTCCTCAACCAACAGGGTCTTCCCGTGACGGCCGCGGCCATCCGGGGGCAGATGCGCAGGTTCTCCCAGATCTACGGTCTGGACCCGGCAGTCCTTCATCCCCACTCCTTCCGCCATCGGTTTGCAAAAAATTTTATCCAGGTCTGCGGCGACATCTCTTTTCTCTCCGACCTCCTCGGACATCAGAGCATTGAGACCACCAGGATCTATCTCCACCGCAGCCGGGCAGAGCAGCAGATCATTGTCAATCAGATCGTCAACTGGTAAGGAGGGCCTATGAAACTGTCTACTGATTTGCAGGAGTACACCCTCTACCTCCAGAGCCGAAAACTGTCGAACAACACTGTCGTCTCCTATCTGGGCAGCTTTCGGCTGTATCAGAGTCTGTATTCCACCATTACCTTTGCCAACGCCAGAAAATACCGCGCCTACCTGATCAGCCGCTTTAAACCTTCCACGGTCAATCAGAGGCTCTGCGGCTTCAACCATTATCTGGCGTACATAGAAAAACCGGAATACCGCCAGCCCATGGTGCGGATTCAGGCTTCCTCCTATCTGGATGCGGTCATCTCCAACAAGGATTACCTGGCACTAAAGAGGAAGCTGAAAAAGGACGGGCCGGAACAGTGGTATTTCGTGGTCTGGTTCCTGGGCGCTACAGGGGCCAGGGTCAGCGAACTCTTAAAGTTCAAAGCCGAACACCTGTCGGCCGGTTACATGGACCTGTGTTCGAAAGGCGGAAAAATCCGCAGAATCTATATTCCTGATGTGCTGTGCCGGGAGGCTGCCACATGGTGCCGCCGCCGCAAGCTGGAGACCGGATACCTGTTTGTCAACCGAAGAGGCAACCCTCTCACTCCCAGGGGAGTCAACTATCAGCTGAAGCAGTATGCCGTCCGCTATAAGATCAATCCGAATACGGTCTATCCCCACTCCTTCCGCCATCGGTTTGCCATCAACTTTCTCCGCCGTTTCAACGACATTGCCCTTTTGGCAGACCTTCTGGGCCATGACAATGTGGAGACCACCCGGATTTATCTGACTAAGTCCACCAGCGAACAGCAGCAGCTGATCGACCGGATGATAACCTGGTAGCCTCAAACACGATTTAGCTGATATCCGCCAGCCCTTCCACCGCCCAACGGTAACTCTCCATCGCCTGGACCAGTTCTAAGGCGGCGGCATCGGCAGCGGATTTCTGCTGGAGATAGACCATTTTCATCTGAAGGTACTCCAGCTTTCCCAGCATCCCCAGCTGGTATTTCTTCTCATTGCCGTCCATGGTAAGCCTGGCGCCTTCCATGGCAGTCCTGGCCGCCTCGTAGGAGATCCTGTTCTGAACCACGGTCTGATAGAGAGATTCCAGCTGGATCTTAACTTTCATCTCCGACTCGTCCAGAGTCCGGAATTTAGCGTCGTGGTTGGCGGTTCCTTTCCCTGACGCGCCTCTCTGGGCGATGAGGGTATAATTGTTTCCGATCGCTCTTGTCAGATCATTTTCCGGATTCATCCCGTCGATCTCGGACAGGTTTGGAACCGGCGGCGCTCCCACCTCCACCGCCTCGTCGTAGGACCATCCCGTCATAAACAGAAGCTGCCTGTGAAGGCTGGTCAATGTATCGTTTAAAGTCTGCTGCCCGTCTAAAGCGGACCGGAGGGACTTCTCGGCCTCCGTCACCTCTAGCTCCGTAGCCATACCGATGTTCCGCCTGGTGACGGCGGAGTCATAGGCCGCCTGGGCCAGTTGTGCCGCCGTATCCACCATCTCCTTTGACGCCCTGGCCTGATAATACCCCAGCATCAGCTGCTGCACGCCGGAGGTCAGCTGTTTCCTGGTGCTGTTCAGGGTGCTTCTGGTGGAACTCTTGATGGACTTAGCCACCTTCTCGAAGTTTTTGGCCGCCTCCTGGTAGCCTTTGGCGTATCCGCGGTACATCTGATACATCATCTTGTTCTCATCCTTGAAGCCGCTGGCCTCTCCCATCAGGTCCTTAGCCGACCCCCGAAGGGTCTGGGCAGCATCTTCATAGGGCTGGATATTGACCTGGATGTTCTGAATCACCTGCTGGTAGGTGGGGTTATATAATTCCACCCGATCGCCGATCTCATCGTACTCCAGCACCTGATCCTGAAGGCGTGCCCAGGTCTGGTCATCCATGGTCTCCGGCTTTTCGGCCTGTGCCATGGAACAGACAGGGGTCTGAAGGGCTAAAAGCCCTGCCAGCCCCAGAGCAGTCATTGCTCTCACCGCTTTCATGATCTCACTCCCTTTACAACCCAGTCATAGGTTTCCATGGCCTGAAACAGTTCCAGATTCTTCATCTCCCGATCCATCTGAGCGCTCACCACAGCAGCCTCTGCCTGAAGATACTCCAGACGGCTGATGGTGCCCAGCCGGTTTTTCGTGCTGGCGGTGTTCCATGTCTTTGTCGCCACATCCAGGTTCAAAACAGCCTCGTCCAGGCTGTTCTTTGCCTGCATCACCTTCTGATAGGAATCGCTTACGGCCATGGCGATCTGCTGTCTGTCATCCGTGATAGACTGGCTGTAGATCCTGCGGTTCTCGTCATTGGTGGAATTCTCCAGGTTCTGTTGATGAAGCTTTAAGGTGTAATCTGCCTCCAGCGCCTTCTGGGTGTCCGCCGCCACATCCATGGCGTCAAGTCTCTGTAAGTCTGTGGCCGGCATGGGGCGGATCTCAGGAAATGCACCCTGTCCCCAGCCCATCATGACGATCATGTTCTGCCTGGTAGTCTCAATCTGGTTCTCCAGGGACAGGATCTGGGCATCCGCGCTCTGCAGATTCTGCTGAGCCGTCAGCACCTCGGCCTGAGTGGCCATCCCTACGGTCCGGCGCCCCTGAGCGGACGTGAGCGCAGCCTCCAGCATATCCCGGTTTTTCCGGAGAGAGGTCAGCTGGTACTGCAGTTTATAGTAGGTGTTCATGGCCGTCTGAGCCTGAATCACAATCCTTTTTTCCGCCAGGGCGTACTCGATGTACTTGCTCTTGCTGTCATCTACATTGTTCTCGGCGCTTCTCTCCGCATTCCTGGCGTTGATCTCGCTTAAGATGGCGCTCATATCGTCCTCCGACTGACTGGCCGCCTCCCAGTGGTCGTCTGCCTGGTTCAGCAGATCCTCCACCAGGTCCTCTGCGGTCTTGCCGCTGTCTTTCCGATACTGCTGTTCGTTGTTGAGCACCGTGGTGTTGTACTCGTGGATCAGATCTTCGATCTCCTCATACTCCAGGACATCATCCCTGAGTCTGGCCCACTCCTCGGCGCTTCTGGAAAACTCCGGGCTCCCTGCCAGAGCCCGGACGGGAAATCCAAGGCTTAATACGGCTGCCATGCACAGTGACACAGGGATCGCTGCATGTCTTCGTCTCATAAATTCCTCCTTAATCTTCTAAAACCGGTGTCTTTCGCTTCCTGCTGCTCATAACCGAATAGTAGGCAGGCAGCATCAGCAGTGCCAATATGGTGGAAGCCACCAGGCCTCCCACGTCCACCAGCGCCAGACCCTGCATCATCTCTCCCGCGTCTCCGAAGGCCAGACACATGGGGATCATAGCCACAATGGTGGTCAGAGTAGTCATCAGAATCGGCCTCAGACGGGTGGCCCCGGCCTCGATGAGTGCCGTGTCCATATCCATATCCTGTCGGTACTGATTTACAGTATCCACATACAAGATTCCGTTATTCACCACTGTTCCCACCAGCATCAAAAATCCCAGCATAGAGGGCATGCTGATGGGCACATCCGCCGCAAACAGGAATGTGAAGGATCCGATCAGGGCAAAGGGGATGGTAGTCATAACCATCAGGGAAAATTTCGGCGATTCAAACTGAGCCGCCATCACCACAAATACCAGGAACACGGCGATCAGCACTGCCTGCAGAAGGGCTCCCAGCTCTTCCACCATGCTCTCGTCCACCGCGTTCTGGGCTATGGAGATGTCTGGGTTCATGGTGGGGGTCACCACCTCCCGCATCAGCATCCTCCTCATCTCCTCCACTGCCTTGTCGTCCTCCTTGTTCACCATGTCCGTATAGTCGCCGGTGACGGTCACCTGATACTGTTTATCGGCCCTTGTAATATTGAGAGGGCTGTCCTGGAAGGTGATCTCTGCGATATCGGACAATGCCACAGAAGCACCGGTGGCCGTGGGGATCACGATCCCCTTCAGCTGATCGATGGCGGCATATTCCTCCTCGGGATACTCTACCATTACCTTAATCTCGTTTCCGCCCACTTCCAGGGTGGTGGCCTCGGTTCCGCTCAGCATGGTGTTGATGATGCCTGCCGTCTGAACCGGGGACAGCCCTTCAGCAGCAGCCTTGATGGGATCAATGTTAATCTTTACCAGCGGCGCCGCATTCTCCAGAGTGGAGTGAACCCTGGTCACCTCGGGGCGGTCTGTCAGCTGCTTCACGATGTTGTCAGATACCTGTTTTAAGCTGTCATACTGAGTGCTCTTTAAGATCACCTCAAACCCGTCGCCTATGGTCATCATGGATCCCATCATGCTGCTGGCGCTCAAGGTGATATCACAGTCAGGAATCGTGACAAAAGACGGTTTCCACAGTTTGATCACCTCATCTGTCTCAAGAGGGCAGTCGTCTCTCAGATATACGGTGAGGCTTGCTCCCGAACCGCCGCTCATGCTAAGGCCAGTGGAGCCGTAGGACAGCATGTAGGAATCCACGTAAGGTTTATTCTCCTCTGAGGTGACGATAGCCTCCGCCTTCTGAAGGATCTCATCGACCCTCTCAATCTTAAGTCCCGGTCTGGTCTCAATAGATATATCGACGGAATTCTGATCCGCCGAAGTCATCAGCTCCATCCCCAGCTGGGTGGCCAGAACGACGGAGAGAACCAGAAGGACGACAGAGGTAAAAATGACGGTCTTTCTTTTTGGAAGCAGCACCTTCATAATCTTTCGGTATCCGTCCTGCAGGCCGGTCAGCATCCCGGACAGGGGGGCATGTTCCCTCTCCTTGGGACGGTACATGGTATAGCACAGAGGCACGATGGTCATGGCGGAGAGCAGGGAAGCCAGCATACAGAACACGATGGTGAACCCTAACGGCTTAAACATCTGCCCGGATATGCCCTCCAAAAACGCCAGCGGCAGAAACACCACGCAGGTGGTCACCGTGCCGCCGATGACGGACTGAAGCACGATGCTGCTGCCCTTTAAGGCTGCGCCGGTATATTCCCTGAATCCCACCCCTCTCGTGGAGCGGAAACAGCTTTCCAAAACTACGATGGAGTTATCCACCATCATGCCGACTCCCAGCACCAGACTGCTGAGGGTGATGACATTTAAAGAAAATCCCATGGCGCTCATGGAGATCAGGGCTGCCAGGATGGAGATGGGGATGGAGGTACCTACAATCAGAGAAGCCTTCAAATCCCCGAAAAACAGGAAGATGATCACCATGGACACCACGATGGCCATGACCATGGTCTCCATCACGGAGTTTAAAGAAGACTTGATCATATCACTGTTGTCATTGACCACCACCATCTCCAGATTAGGGTCTGTGGACAGCATCCGGTTCATGGTGCGCATGACATCTTTTGACATCTCCACATCGGTGCTGCTCTGCTGTTTCTTGATGCCGATGGCGATGGTATCCCTGCCGTTGTAGCGTCCGATTCCGGCCGCTTCCTCCAGGGTGGTATGGATATTAGCCACATCCTCCAGGTAGATCATATTGCCGTTTCCCAGGGTGATAGGGATGCTCTTTAGGCTTTCGGTCGTGTCGTAATCCACCCCCGCCGACACGGACAGCTTCTGTCCTCCCACTTCCGTGTCTCCTGCAGGAAAAGAAAAATCCGCGCTCGTGATCACGGAGGCGATGGCATTCATGTTCAGATGATACTGGGCCAGCTTCTCTGGGATCAGTTCGATCTTCACGTACTCCTCCCGGCCTCCGCTGATGTCTACGCTGGCCACGGAGGACAGCTTTTCAAATTCCGGCACAATCTTGTCATTGACATAATTGTACAGATTATCCTGAGTGTCATTGTTGACAGCCAGGGAGATTCCCGCCATGTCGTTGATGTTCATCTCCATGATGGTGGGTGTCTCCACATCGTCAGGCAGGGTCATCTTCAGCACATCCATCTTTTTCTTCAGATCATCGTAGGCG
The DNA here is from genome assembly GCA_022792815.1 of Hungatella sp. GTDB lineage: Bacteria > Bacillota > Clostridia > Lachnospirales > Lachnospiraceae > UBA3402. The sequence continues at coordinate 4,063 of JAAWBS010000024.1, read as the reverse complement.
TCGTCGATGTCGATGCCGTACTCATATTCCAGCACCACGATGGAATAGTTCTCGCTTGAGACACTGGTGACGCCTTTCATACCGCTCAAGGTTCCCGTCTCGTTCTCGATGGGCTGGGTCACCAGTTCATCCACGTCGTCAGGGCTGGCTCCCGGATACAGGGTAAACACGATCAGCATGGGCATATCCATAGCAGGTGTCAGCTCCAGCTTGGACGAGAGCACGGAACTCAATCCGAACACAATCAGGCTTAAGACTACCATCACCGTGGTCACCGGCCTTTTGAGGACAAATCTTGTTATATTCATGCGAATCGCCTCCTCTATTCAGCCGCTTCCAAGACCGCCGGCGCACCCTCGTACAGTTCCGGGCTCCAGGTGGTGATCACCCGGTCCGCCGCAGACACTCCCGAAAGAATCTGCATCCTGTCCGAGTCGCTGATTCCGGTCTCGATCTCGATTCTATGTACGGTTCCGTCGTCAAATGTATACACATACGGTTTTCCGTTGTCATAGTAAACCGAGTCCACGGGAATCGTCAGCACTCCGTCGGCCTTGTCTGAGGTGATATAAAGTTTTACCATGGAACCGCTGGCCAGGGAATCTCCCTGCTCTACCGCCGCCTTCACCTTAAACAGGCCGGTGGCCGGGTCCACCATAGTACTCACGTCCGTGACTGTTCCCGTATACTCGCTGCCCCCCTTTTCCAGCCGGATGGTCTCCCCCTCCTTCACATTGGGCAGAATGGCCTCGGTCACTGCAAAGTTCACCACCTTGGTCCCCTCGCCGGAGATGACACACAGAGGGCTTGACTGAGTGGCCATATCGTGAACCTCCATATTGCAGGATTCGATCCGGCCGGAGATGGTGGCTGTGATGCTGCTGAATTCCAACTGATAGTCATAGGCTAATTTTGCCGAGTCGTACTGGATCTGTGCCGACTTGGCTCCGCTTTCCACCTGCTCAAATGCCTGAGCCGAGATATCACCGCTGGCGTAGAGCACTCTCATCCGCTCTAAATTGGTCTGGGCATCCTTGAGAGCAATCCCCGCAGCCTCAAACTGAAGTCTGGCTCCGTCCACCTGCTTGGTGTCGATCTCACACAGAAGCTGGCCCTCTGTCACATAGTCACCGGTCTTCACATACACCGCCGTGATCTCCCCGGCTGCCTTGGGAATCACATACACGGAGTCCGACGGCTCCACGGTTCCGGTCAAGCTGCGAAACAGCCGGATATCACCCAAGGACGGCTGCTCTGCTTTCACCACCGGCGGCGCCACCGCCTCCGGTGCACCCTTGGGAGTCAAAAAACGGACCCCCACAAAGGCTCCCACTGCGGCAACCACAACTGCCGCTGCCGCAATCTTTGCAATCTTACTCATTTCCTTTCTCCTCCACCTGGTCATGTTGGGGAGCCTCATAGGCTCCATAGCATAATACTTCCAATGTTTTCTGGTATTCTTCTTTCAGCTGTTCTTCTTTTTCGGGATTGGTATAGTATTCTACAAATCCCTTCATCATAGCGATGGTACACAGCTTCAGTAAAAGCTCCACACCTTCCACGGATTTGTCCCGCAGGTTTCTGCGGTCAACCTTTTCGTAGAACTCCTCCTGTACGGTCTGCTTAAAATCCATGCCTTTTTTCATGCACTCTGTCATCAGCATCTCAGGATACATAATCAAATTCTTATGCAGGCGCAGCAAATTATTATTCTTACAAAACCGGATCCCGGAATCCATCAGATGCTTCATGGCCAGACGGATATCACCGTCCGCCATCTGAAGACATTCCAGGCAGGAATCTGTCCATTTTCTTCTGGTATCTTCTAATAGAAACGACAGAAGATCCTTTTTATCTTCAAAATATGTATAGAAGCTGCCTCGGGATATGCCCGCCTCCCTGATGATCTTGTTGATAGAAACCTTCTCATAGGGTACTGAGGCAAATTCCTTCATGGATGCCTTCCAGATCAGGTGCTGCTTCTCCTCGGAAAGCCTGTAAAACCGCTTGCTCGGCATTCTCATCTCCCCCTTCCTTCACGGCAGGAATCACCCCGTCAAATGCCAAAAAACAAAAGTGACAACCTGTCATTTTATTATAATGACAACTTGTCACCCTGTCAATGGAGTTATATTTTTTTAATATATTTCTAACACTTCTGTTAGATTATTCCTTTTCTTTTAGGTTTTTGGAAACCGTGATCTCCTGATTGTCGATGTGCTCCCTCATGGCCGCCTTGGCCTCAGCCACATGGCGCGCCTTGACAGCCTTAAAGATGTTGTCGTGCTCAATCAGAAGGATCGGATGCTTGTCCGCATCTTTAATATATTCCAGGCGATAGCGATACATCTGTTCCCGCAAATTGTTGATGATCTGAATCAGCCGGTTGTTCTTGGTCCCCTTGTATATGGTCTCATGGTACATCTCATCGGTCTCTGCCATGAGCATCATATCCCTGCGTGCCACCGCATCGGCAAAAGCCTTTTTCGCCGCTTCCAGGTCATCGATCTCCTCCTCTGTCATCCTCTGACAGGCCAGCTCGATGGCCAGTTCCTCCACGGAGCGTCGAATCTCCAGCACATCCCGCAGGCTTTTCTCCGAAATCCTGGCCACCTCTGCCCCCTTTCTGGGAATCATCAGGACCAATCCCTCCAGCTCCAGCTTACGGATGGCCTCCCGGATCGGAGTGCGGCTGACCCCCAGCCGCTCGGCCAGCTGGATCTCCATCAGCCGCTCTCCCGGCTCCAGCTCCCCCTTTAAGATGGCCTGCCGCAGCGTGTTGAACACCACATCCCTCAGCGGCAGATATTCATTCATATTGACTTTCAGATCATGCTCCCTCATGTTCCCTGCTCTTTCTCCCTTCGATTATAAAAATTAGTGAGATATACCTGTTTTACCAGGCTGGTACCCTTCCCATACCGCATATCTTCGTAGGCTGCCGTGGCCGCCTTTGGATTGGTGAACAGACCGAATACCGTGGGACCGCTGCCGCTCATGAGAGCTCCTATGGCCCCGTACCTTATCATCAGAGTCTTGATCTGTCCGATCACCGGATAAGCCGGAACCGTGACGGTCTCCAGCACATTGCCCAGGAGGGCGGCCATCTGGTGGATATCCCCCTTGCCGATGGCAGCTGTTATCGCATCAATATCCGGATGCTGCTCCCTCGCCAGCTCGTGGACCCGCAGATTCTCATACACCATCCTGGTGGATACGCTGACTCCCGGCTTGGCGATCAGCACCTGGCACTGGGGCACGGGCGGCAGTGGGGTCAGCACCTCTCCGATCCCCTCGGACAAGGCGGTTCCTCTCATGACACAGTAGGGCACATCTGCCCCGATTTTTACTCCCCTCTCCATCAGCTGCCTCTGGGACAGCCCCAGGCCGAACATCTTGTTCACTCCAAAAAGCACCGCCGCCGCATCGCTGCTTCCCCCTGCCATACCTGCGGCCACCGGGATAAACTTTCTCAGTTTGATGTGAATCCCCTGACGGATCCCAAACTCCTTCATCAGGAGACTGGCCGCCTGATAGACCAGATTGTTCTCATTGTTGGGGAGATAGTACAGGTTCGTCTCCACCTTAATCCCCGGCTCGTTCCGGTAGATCAGGTCGAGACGGTCGTAGAGTCCCACTGTCTGCATGACCATGCGGACCTCATGATATCCGTCCTCCCGCTTCCGCAGCACATCCAGCCCCAGGTTGATCTTTCCATATGCCTTTAACCCCAGATGTCTTACCATACCTCAGCTCCTCTTTTTTATTTTTGTTCACATTATATTGTATACAGTATATTATATACGTTGTATACAAAAAACACAAGAGGCTTTTCCGATTTTTTTGGGGAAGATCCGGCGGCAGGGAATCAGATGAACAAAGGGGGAAATCATTTTCTGCGAAAACCATTGACAAACTTTCAATTTCTGTATACACTAGATGTAATCTTCACCGGAGATTCCCTCCGGCAGTGGTCGTTGCAGATTCTGCAGATGTTCCATGAGATGATGAGTTATTTTATAAAAATAGTTGAGCTATGACAGAATTCTGCGTATAATGGTAC
>JAAWBS010000023.1 GCA_022792815.1 Hungatella sp. | reverse complement strand
CATTATCTATTTCTATTATACACAGACTTCCGACAAATTACAATAAGCCGAGAACTTGTCTCTCGGCATTTTCATTTAATATCCGGTGTTCCAGATGCCACATACATAATATGCAATCTTATTTTTAGAGCCATCTTTGAGTGAATCTTAACTAGTAAGTCCATAATACGAACCCCATGGAAGCCGCTTGCCTCCCATGGGGTTAAAAATACAACTCTTGTTATCTTCCATTTCCAAGAACATCTGTTCCTTTTCGCCTTTACTTATGATATGGCCCTCCGTAACATGCCCAAGTGCGAAAATTTTCATAGTATTATCTTAAAACAACTTTTGACACCCCTCTATTTTCCGCCTAAATCTTAGCTTTTCTGCACTTTCTGGCCTTCCTGAAAACTTCGCCTTTACTTATGGTACGGCTGACGATTCAGGATGCGGTACGCCCGATACACCTGCTCTAACAGGATCACCCTCATCAGCTGGTGAGGAAATGTCATCCTGGAAAAGCTCAGATGAAAGTCCGCCCGGTCCAGAACCTGTCCGGACAGCCCCAGGGATCCTCCGATGACGAAGATGATCTGGCTTACGCCGTCCACCGAAAGCTTCCCCATCTTCCCGGCCAGCTCCTCCGAGTCTATCATCTCCCCCTGGATGGCCAAGGCGATCACGTAGGCCTCCTCCCTCACCCGGGCCAGAATCCGCTGCCCCTCTTTCTCCTTAATCTGGTTTTTAAGGGCCTCTCCGGCTCCGTCCGGTGTCTTCTCGTCCGCCACTTCCAGGATCTCCAGCCTGCAGTATCTGCCCAGACGCTTCTCATATTCCTTTACGGCGTCCTGGAAAAATTTCTCCTTGATCTTTCCCACCGCTATCAGTGTGATCTTCATCCCTCAAACTCCAGGATCATGTCATACCACACGGCTCCGCCGTGGACGGACCGGGATACCCCGAGATTTTTGTAGCCAAATCTCTCATAGAATCCGATGAGTCTCTCCTTACAGGTGAGAATCAGCCCTTTCCGTCCCTTTCTCCTGGCCTCCTTGATCATGTGCTCCATCAGCTCACCCGCGATCCCCATGTGCTGCCACTGAGGCACTACATCGAGTCCGAAGATGCTCTGGTAGTTTCCCTTAGGATCGTGAAGAGAAACGTCCTCAAACATCTCATCCCGGATGGTCCGCTCGTCTGTCACCGCCCCGTTGATAAAGCCTACGATCTGCCCGTCTTTTTCCGCCACAAAAAAGCTGTCGGAAAAGCTTCTGATCCTATCCTGAAATGATTCCCTTCCTGCTGCCTCCGCGGCGGGAAAACATACAGCCTCCACCTCTGTCACTCTCTCCAAATCATCCATGGTCACTTCTCTGATCCGGTCTGTCATCCCTTTTATCTCCTGTCCCTTTTTTCCTTGTAAGTTCCCATCTGTCCTGTGAAAATCCTGGGGGCCTACCGACGATCTCTTCCTTTTCCTTATCCCTGAGCCCGAAAATAGTATCCCACTCCCCACTTGGTATGGACAAACTGGGGGGCGCTGGGACTTGGCTCGATCTTCTCCCGAAGCCGTCTCACATGGACATCCACTGTCCGCACATCGCCGGAGTCCATGGCCTTGTTGCCCCACACATATCCCAGCAGAGACTCCCTGCTGTACACCTTGTTGGGATTGCAGGCCAAAAGCTCCAGAAGGTCAAACTCCTTGGCCGTCAGATTGATCTCCTTGTCGCCCACAAACACTCTCCTGCCGTCCCGATCCAGCTTCAGACTTCCCGCTGTCACCATCCGGTTGTCCGGGATGTCGCTTTTTCTTCCTCGCTTGGAATTGCGCCGCAGGATGGCCTTGATCCTGGCTTTCACCTCCAGGATATTGAAAGGCTTGGTGATATAGTCGTCCGCCCCGTATTCCAGACCCAGAATCTTGTCCATATCCCCGCCCTTGGCGGTGACCATGATGATCGGCACCTCGGAAAATTCCCGGATGCTCTGACACACCTCATACCCGTCTGCCTTGGGAAGCATCACATCCAGCAGAATCACGTCATATTCCGTGTCTCTGGCCTTGGCGACAGCCTCCTCCCCGTCATATGCACAGTCAACCTCCATCCCGTCCTGTTCCAGACTGAAACGGATTCCCTTGACAATCAATTTCTCATCATCCACAACCAAAACTTTTGCCATTTTCCCACCTCTTCCTGTTTCCCTTACGGTGCTGCCTTCTGTTCGGGGGAATCTCCATCCCGTGATTCCCCCTCCCTTTTGCCTCCCCGGCCGCAGCTCTCACACCGTGATGTCATCCTTTATCTTCTCAAACGCGGCCTCCTTGATCCCAGATATGTTCATAATCTCCTCGATGGTCCGAAACGGTCCCTTCTCCTCCCGGTAGCGGATGATCGCCTCTGCTTTGGCTTCACCGATTCCCCTCAGAGTCATCAGCTCCTCCCTGGCCGCGGTGTTTAAGTTGACTTTTCCCGACACAGCCTCAACCTGCCCGCCGGATGTCTCATCCCCTCCTCCCGGCATCCGGATCCAGGGCTCTTCTCTGCCTGCAGCCATTGAATCCCGACTGCCTGCGAGTCCCCCTGCTCTCTCCGTCTGCTCCGACTGGTTTTCGGCATCCCGGGCCATATCCGCCTCCTCCATAGAGGGCACGGTAATCTTCATCCCGTCCACTGTCTCCATGGCCATATTCAGATAATCCTGTGCCGCTGCCTCCGTAAATCCCCCGGCCGCCTCGACTGCCTGGTAGATCCTGCTTCCCGGCAAAAGGGCATATACCCCCGGCTCTCTCACCTCTCCGCAGATATGTACATAAAAACGGACTGATTCCGTCTGCCAAGGCTGCGGCTGGGCCGGGGATCCCGACTCGGTCCCCGGCTCCGGGGAAACTGTTTCTCCCGTCTCCGTCTCAGCTGATATCAGTCCGTCCTGTACGTTCTTCTCTGACTCCGTCTGCCGCTCTTCCAGCTTTGCAGTCAGCACCCGACCGTCCAAATCCATCTGGTTTGTCTCTCTGCCGCAACTATAGCATATGCCTGCAGCCAACATGCATATGACTGTCAGCAGATATTTGATCCTCTGTTTTTTCATGGTACTCCTCCTTCTGTCTTTCGGAGAATACCATCTTCAGCCTACTACTATTCTAACGAAATCCACGGCCAAATACAAGTACATTTTCTATTTAATATCGGAAAATGACGATTCCTGCGATAGCCACCGCTGCCCCGATCAATTTCTTCCACTCCAGCCCTGCCTTCTCCACTCCGAACAACCCCAGCACCTCGATGGCATAAGCCACGATGATCTGAGCTATGACGATCAGCAGCGCCGACCTGGCCGGCCCCAGACTCCCCACACTTTTTATGACGGTGTAGGTGATCAGAGCACCGATCAGACCTCCTGTCAGCATATACCAGGGCTGTACCTGGGTCAGTCCGGTGATCTGCTCCCGCCCCGTGCACAACCACATCACCAGGCAGGTGAGAAATGCCGTCAGCTGCACCCAGCCGGCAGAGACCCAGATACTGGTCTGCTTTGTCACCTCCGTGTTAAACACTCCCTGTATACTCATCAGCGCACCGGAAATCAATGCAATTATAATACCCCACATAGATATCAACTCCTTTTCTGGAAGACAAGTGATTATGGAATAGCTGTCTCTAGTTTGGGTTGTTTTGTGTGGTTTTATGCATTCATGTCGGCAAGCTTTATATTTAGAGTGTGTCTGAAAACTCATTCCCGCCATCTGCACGCTCTAGGGCAGGGGAAACGGCATGAGTCTTCTCCTCATGACATCTCCTGCGCTGATTCCTACGGCAGGAAAAGGCGGAATCCGACTCACGAGCGATGTGCCGCCAGCGCTAAGTGCCTGGCCAGGACGGCTGTGGTCACGGCTCCCACACCGCCGGGCACCGGGGTGGCCATGGAGGCATTCTGCCCGATGGACTCAAAATCCACGTCTCCCCACAGTTTCCCGTCCGCGTCCACATTGATCCCCACATCGATGACAACTGCCCCCGGCCCCACATAATCTCCGTTTACCATCCTGGCCCGTCCGGCGGCAGCCACCAGGATCTCTCCGCCCCGGCAGGTTCCCGGAAGGTCTACGGTCTTGGTGTGGCAGACTGTAACTGTAGCATTTTCTCTCATCAAAAGCATGGCCAGAGGTTTGCCCACCACCATGCTGCGGCCCACGATGACCGCCCTCTTTCCGGCGATGGGAATCCCGTTGGCCTTCAGCACCTCCACCACCGCCTCCGCCGTACAGGGAGCAAAGCCTGAGACATCCCCGGCAAAGACCTTGGCGATATTGACCGGGGAGATGCCGTCTAAGTCCTTGGCCGGATCGATGGCCGCCTCCAGGGCTTTCTCGTCGATATGCCTGGGAAGGGGCCTTAAGAGAAGGATCCCTGTAACCTCCGGGTCCTGGTTAATCTTCTGAAACTCACTCTGAAACTCCTGGTTGTCCACGGTTTCCGCAAACGCATAGGACTGGGCCTTCATGCCGAAAGCCTCCATCTTTTTTATGGCTCCCCTCTCATAGGAGAGATCATCCGGCCGCTCTCCCACCCGCACAACGGCAAGTTTCGGCGTCTTCCCCTCCAGCTCTCCAAGCAATTCCTGTACCTCTTCCTTAATTTTCGCAGATACCTCTGCTCCTTTCAATACGATCATTCTGCCCTCTTCCTTTCCTGGTTTCCTCTGCCCGGCCACAGAGCCGTCTCGGCGCTCTTTGACATTTCCTCCCCCTCAGCCCCTGAGCGTGTCTGAAAATTCATTTCAGCCTCTCTGTCACCCGGCCATAAATCCGCTCTGCCAGAGGGATTCCCTCTGTCACGGCAGCCTCGGCCCGCTGATTGATCTCCTCCGCCTTCTGCCTGTCCTTCATGGACTTGGTGTTGATGTACACATTCATCACGGCGCCGGTCAGGGCGGTCCTCGCAAACTGCACCGCCACTCCCACATCGCTGACTGCCATAACGCTGCCCTTTTCTTCCAGTTCCTCCAAGATCCCAAGAACCTCCACTGCCAGCTCCATGATCTTTAACGGCACCAGGCTGGCATGAAGCAGATTCTCCTCCATCACCCGGTCCTTGTGCGCCCTCTCCTCCTGGGTCCCTGCGGGGAGTCCGTAGGCTGCCGCCAAGGGGGCAAATACCCTGGCATCCTCGTCGATGAGCGCCACCATCTCTCTCTGAAGCCCTTCTAATCGCTCCATCATGTGACTCACATCCGCCTCCACGGCTGCATACTTCTTCTTCCCCACGGTGAGATTTCCCACCATCAGGCCCAGAGCGGTCCCGAGGGCACCGGCGAAAGCCGAAGCTCCGCCTCCTCCCGGCACCGGCTGTCTCGACGACAATGCCTCCAAAAATGTCTCTATCGTCTGCTGTCTTGTCATCCTGTCTCTCCTCCTTTTCCGATACTAGGCATCTGCGAAACTCAAACCTTAGCTGAATATTCTGACAATATATTCCAGGAAAAGCCATTACGCCATGGAGCTGAGACCATAAAAAACAGGAGGGCCCTCTGCCCGAGTGTTTTTTTGCTTTCCTGGGCTCAGTGGAATGCCCGGCGTACGAAGGCTTTGTATGGAATATATTGTCAGAATATTCTCTCAGCTTCGATTTTCGCAATTACCTGTTCCTATACACCCGGAATCTCTTTGTGCCTGATTCCGAGAGCACCTCTTACCACACCTGGGAACCCTGAAAGATAAATGTCCGGATCACCTCTGCCACGGCACTCTGGTTGTGGTCTGCCTCTGTGATATAATCACATTCAGGCTTCATCTCCTCGATAGTGTTTCGGACACCTACTCCCAGCCCGGCTGCCCGGATCATGGACAGATCGTTTAAATTGTCTCCGATGGCGATTGTTTCCTCCGGCAAAATCCCCAGAAGCTTTGCCAAGGACAGCAGGCCGGCGCCCTTGTCCACTCCTTTTCGGTTAAATTCGATGAACCGGTTTGACGAGTAGCTGACACTCAGCTCTCCGGTGATGTCCTCCAGTTCCTTCTCGATCGTTCTCAAATAGGCGTAATCCGTGTTGGCGTACAGAACTTTGACGATGTCCTGTCCCTTAAGGAACTCCAGGTTCTGGTCAGATATCTCCGTAACCGGCATTCTCTTTGCCAGATTCTCCGCATCCTTGGACCAGGAACTGTAGATATAGACCATCTCTTTTGTGTATACCTGGATATCTACATCATAGTTTAGGCCCCGGTCATAGAGTTTCTCCGCCTGTTCAAAGGTGATCCCCTGAAAATGCAGCAGGCGCTCCCCCTTGTTCTCGGTGACCGCCCCTCCATTGTAGGAGATCACATATTCCTGTTCCTTGTCTGCCAGCTCCAACTCCTCCAACGTGCTTCTCACGGAATTGTAGCCCCTTCCCGTGGCAAGCACAAATTTCACTCCGGCCTTAGAAGCCGCCTTAATCGCCTTTACATTCTCCTGTGAAACCATATGGTCGTCATTTAACAGTGTCTCATCCAAATCACATGCGATCAGTTTATACATCGTCGTCCCCCTCATATATCGAATTTTCATGATGAGCATGACCGTTCTTCTTAGGTCCATGATATCTGCGGATTGCTCCCCTCTGCATACCATGCCCCGCTTGGACCGTTGCCGGACAGGCGTCACCTGCGCCCCAATGACCTGGTATTCTTCATTGTATCATTGCGGCCTGGGTATGTAAAGCTGGACATTGGGACAAATTTGTGTTGTAATAAGGGCAAGAAATTTAGGAGGAATGTTCCATGATCAAAATTATTTTTTTCGATATTGACGGCACATTAAGGGATTTCACCCAAAAGGGCATCTCACCCGACACTTATAAGGCCATCGAGCTGGCCCGTCAGGCCGGGATCCGGTGTTTTGTGGCCACCGGGAGGCATCTTCTGGAGATCCGTGAGGAGCGGCTGTTAGGAGATCTGACATTTGACGGGTATGTGCTCCTCAACGGCAATTACTGCATGGATTCTTCCTTCTGTGCCCTGTACCAGAATCCGATCCCGATCTCCCAGGTGCGCAAAGCCCTGGAACTGGAGCGGGAGCTTGGATTTGCCCTGCTCTTTATGGAGCGGGATGCCATGTATATCAGCCGTATCACCCCCATGGTGGAGAAGCTGCAGGCCGATATCGGCACTGCGCTTCCCCCCGTAGAACCCCGCATGGAGCGGGGACTTATCCATCCGATCTATCAGATGGTTCCTTACGGCGACGATGAAATCCTGGCCCGGGTGGCCTCCTCTCTCCCCCTGTGCGACAGCACCCGCTGGCACGCCGGCGGCGCCTTTGACATCACGGCAAAAGGCGGAGACAAACGGCTGGGCATCCGGAAAGTCCTGGAACATTACGGCTTTGCCAAGGAGGAATGCGCTGCCATCGGGGACGGGTACAATGACATCCCCATGCTGCGCTACGCAGGGGTCGGCATCGCCATGGGCAACGGCAGCGATGAAGTAAAAGCGGCAGCCGACTATGTCACCGCCCCCATTGACCGGAACGGGCTTCTCCACGGGGTAGAATATCTTCTCACTCTATGAAAGACGAGGAAGGGAACCCGATTTATCGGCATCCTCTCCTCTTTTTTTCATCTTTCCTTATCCTTCAAACCTTCTTGCCTTCTGGCTTTTGAAACAACAATCAATATTTTTAAAACAACAGTTGACAATCGATAAAAACCGTGCTAATATTGAGCCATGGTTGTTGAAACAAAAAATAAATTGTTATTTCAACAATTCAACAGAGAAAGGAGAAGGTATCATGATCTATACGGTCACTCTCAATCCGGCCATGGACAAGACAGTGGAGATTCCCTCTTTCACCATTGACCGTGTAAACCGCATCACCGCCATAAGGACGGATCCCGGAGGAAAGGGGATCAATGTCTCCAAAGTCATCCAAAAGCTGGGAGGAACCAGCATCGCCGCCGGCATCTTGGGCGGTTCCACAGGAGAAGCCATCTTGTCTGCCCTAAAAGCCATGGGGCTGGAGTCCTCATTTCTTTTTGGAGATGGAGAAACCCGGACTAACTTAAAGGTGGTGGACCCGGCAGGGCACACCAACACGGATATCAACGAGCCCGGACTTACCGTCTCAGACCGGCTGATGGAAAAACTGCTGGATGAGCTGCTGGCAAAGCTGTCCTCCGGCGACATCGTCGTCCTTTCCGGAAGCCTTCCGAAGGGGGCTCCCGCGGACACCTACTTCACCTGGACAAATGCATGTCAGAAGGCGGGAGCCAAGGTGATCCTGGATGCCGACGGTGATCTGCTGGCAGCAGGCCTGAAGGCCTCCCCATACCTGATCAAGCCCAACAACCACGAGCTCTCCCGGATGTTAGGCGAGACCCTCGAGACACCGGAGGATCTTAAGAAGGCAGCCGAAAACCTGATGGAACAATACGGGATCCCTATGGTGGTCGTCTCCATGGGGGGAGACGGAGCTCTCTACGTGACAAGAGGAAAAACCGTCTGCGCGGAAGGCTTAAAGGTGCCTGTCGGAAGCACTGTAGGAGCCGGTGACAGCCTGGTGGCAGCTCTGGCCTTCGCCTTGGAGTCCGGTATGGCTCTGGAGGAGACGGTCCGGCTCTCCACCGCCACCGGCGCTGCCAATGTCATGTGCAGCGGAACCCAGGCGGCAGAATATTCCGTGATCCGGGAGCTGATTCCCAAAGTACGGTTTCGGCAGCTTTGAACAGTCAGTGACATGTCAGATTCCAAATATTCCATTCATGAAACTTATTGTTGCAAAAGTCACGATACATAAGGTATCATTAAGAAAGGAGTTTTTATAATGAAAGCAAAAGGTGTGAGACTTCACGGGGCCAATGATTTGAGACTGGAGGAGTTTGAACTCCCTGAGATCACGGATGACGAGATTTTGGTAAAGGTGGTCTCCGACAGCATCTGCATGTCCACCTACAAGTGCGCCATCCTTGGGGAGAACCACAAGAGAGTCCACGACGATGTGGCCGACCATCCGGCCATCATGGGACATGAGTTCGCAGGCGATATCGTCAAGGTCGGCAAAAACCATCAGGACACCTTTAAGCCCGGCATGAAGTTTACCCTTCAGCCCGCCTTAAACTACAAGGGAACCATGTGGAGCCCCGGATACTCCTACGAATTTTTCGGCGGGGATACTACCTACTGCATCATCCCCGCGGAGGTGATGGAACTCGGCTGCCTTCTGGAATACAAAGGCCGGGCTTACTATGAAGCCTCCCTGGCAGAGCCCATGTCCTGCAGCATCGGCGCCTTCAACGCTGCCTACCACACCCAGATGGGCGTGTACACTCATCAGATGGGGATCAAAGAAGGGGGCAGGCTGGCCATCATGGCAGGTGCAGGCCCTATGGGGCTGGGGGCGCTGACCTATGCCCTGCACCGGGATGTCCGTCCCTCCCTTGTGGTGGTCACAGATCTGGCTCAGGACCGGCTTGACCGGGCTGCCCAGCTGTTCCCTCCCAGTGAGTACGCCAAAGAAGGCATCCGGATTCATTTTGTGAACACCGGCAGATTCGAAGATCCGGTGGCAGAGCTTATGAGGATTTCTGACGGCAAGGGCTATGACGACGTGCTCTGCTACGCCCCGGTGGCCGCGGTGGTGAAACAGTCCAGCGACATTTTGGGGCGTGACGGCTGCCTGAATTTCTTTGCGGGCCCTACGGACAACCAGTTTTCCGCCTCCATCAACTTCTATGATGTGCACTACAATTCCACCCATGTGATGGGCACTACCGGCGGCAACACCGCTGACATGATCGAGTCTCTACAGCTGACCGCTGCCAAGCGCATCAACCCGGCCGTCATGGTAACCCACATCGGCGGGCTGGACTGTGTAGCTCACACCACCCTGAATCTGCCCGAGATCCCGGGAGGCAAGAAGCTGATCTACACCCATCTCACCATGCCTCTCACCGCCCTGACAGAGCTGCGCACAAAAGGCGAAGAGAACCATGACTCCCGCCTGACTGCACTGGCCGACATCGTGGATTCCCACCAGGGACTGTGGTGCCCGGAGGCGGAGGAATATCTGCTGACACATTTTATCGATCAATAATTCGTACCAGAACCCGGTCTGTGGGTTTCTGGCACAGACTGGAGGTATCGTTTGGATACTATGGAATTACGCAGAAACGCCATCGTTGAGCTGATCAACAAAAACGGAACTGTCACCTTCTCCCAGATCAAGGCTGCATTCCCCCATGTGTCTGAGATGACTCTGCGGACCGACCTGAAGCTGTTGGACGAGACCAAGCGGATCGTGCGCATCCACGGAGGCGCCAAATCCGTCCAGGTGGTCATCGGCACCGACGATTACTTGAGCAAGCGGTCGGTCCGCAACATCGGGGCCAAACAGCAGATCGCCCAAAAGGCTGTCTCTCTGCTGCGCCCGGACACCACGGTCTTTCTGGACTCCGGCAGTACCGCCACCATGGCTGCCAGAGAGTTTCCCGACCAATCCAATCTGATCTATACCACAGGCTTAAGCTGTGCCACCGAGCTGGCAGGCCTCACAAAGCCTGTGGTGATGATCCCGGGAGGGCAGATGAACCGCTACAGTCAGAGCGTATACGGCATCTCGGCCATCCGGGAGCTGGAGAGGGTCAATTTCAGCCTGACCTTCCTGGGAGTCACCGGCTACAGTCCCGGCACAGGATTCACCTGTGGAAGCAATGATGAAGCGATCTTAAAGCAGACCGCGATCCGCCAGTCCGAGCAAACCGCCGTACTCCTGGACTCCTCCAAGATCGGCGTAAAAAGCACCTTTGTGGTATGCGGGCTGGCCGATATCCACACCGTAATTTCCGACGGAACGCTTCCGAAAGAGTTTGTAGAAGAATGCCGCCGATGTCATGTGGAAATCTTGTAGGTCTGCTTTTTGTCTGCCCTCCTGATCGGCTCTTACGTGGCTCTGCTACTGTGAGGAGGGATTTTTATGAAAAATAAAGTACAGCGGTTCGGTAAATTTCTGTCGGCCATGGTGATGCCCAATATCGGCGCTCTGATCGCCTTCGGATTCCTGGCTGCACTGTTTATCGACACCGGGTGGATTCCCAATAAAGGCTTCAACAGCATGGTCGGCCCCATGCTTACCTACCTGATCCCCATACTGATCGCCTCCACCGGAGGACGGATGGTCGGAGGAGACCGGGGACGGGTCGTTGGCTCTATCGCCGTCATCGGCGCCGTCTTAAGCAACACGGACATCACCATGCTGATGGCTGCCATGGTCATCGGACCCTTAGCCGGTCTGTGCATCAAAAAATTCGACGAGGCCATAGATGGTCACATGCCGGCCGGCTTTGAGATGCTGATCAACAATTTTTCCGCAGGCATCATCGGCATGCTGCTGGCCATGGTGGGATATGTGGCCATCGGTCCCCTGATGACCGGGATTCTCACCGCCATGTCCTCAGGAGTCAACGCCCTGGTGGAGCGGGAGCTGCTGCCCCTGGTGGCCGTGTTCATCGAGCCGGCCAAGGTGCTGTTCCTCAACAATGCCATCAACCACGGGATCTTTACCCCCATCGCCACGGCACAGGCGGCGGGAACCGGAAAATCCATCATGTATATGCTGGAGCCCAACCCGGGACCGGGACTTGGCGTGCTGCTGGCCTACCTGTTCTTCTGCAAGGACAAGGCCACCAAGGATTCCGCGCCGGGTGCGGTGATCATCCACCTGTTAGGCGGCATCCATGAGATCTACTTCCCTTACATCCTGATGAACCCGCTGGTGATCATCGCTCCCATCGTGGGAAACATCGCTGCCATCTTCTGGTTTAACATGAGCGGCTGCGGACTCATGGGTCCTGCCTCGCCCGGCTCCATCCTGGCATACGTGATGATGGCCCCGGGGCCTGACATGCCAAAAGTCCTGATCGGAGTCGTGCTCTCTGCCGCCATCTCCTTTGCCGTCGCCTCGGTGTTTGTGAAGATGGCCGGAACCAGAAGCCTTGAAGATGCCCAGAAAGAGATGGCTGCCATGAAAGCCCAGGCCAAAGGCCTTGCCCCTGTGCCCGGAACCATAGAAAAATCTACAGAGATCAAAAAGATTGTCTTTGCCTGTGACGCCGGCATGGGGTCCTCCGCTATGGGGGCTACCAAGTTCCGCAACCGCTTAAAGGCGGGACGCCCGGACATCATTGTCACCAACACCTCTGTAGACAACATTCCTACTGACTGCGACATCGCCGTGGTACAGACCACTCTGGCGGACCGGGCGAAGAAATCTGCCCCCCAGGCTCAGCTGATCACCATCGGCAATTTCCTGGCAGACCCGGCCCTGGATGCCCTGTATGTCCAGCTGAGCACCGGAGACGCCCCGGCTGCCCCGGCCGGCGAGAACACGGACATCGTGATCCCTGATGTTCCCATTAAAAAACAGGTGATCATCCAGGACGGCATCCATCTCGGACAGAGCAGTGTCACCAAAGAAGAGGCCATCCAGGCCGCCGGCGAGATGTTAGTAAAACTGGGCTATGTGGACGATACCTACATCGATGCCATGCAGGAGCGTGAAAAGCTGGTCTCCACCTACATCGGCATGGGCGTAGCTATCCCACACGGCACCACCCAGGCCAAGGGGACCGTGAAGAAGACCGGCATCGTGTGTTTCCAGTATCCCGACGGAGTGGATTTCGGGGCGGAGAAGGCTCAACTGGTCTTCGGAATCGCCGGCATCGGGGACGAACACTTGGATCTCCTCAGCAAACTGTGCACACTCCTGGAGGATCCGGCTCTCCTGGAAACCTTAAAGACCACCGACGATGTGAAATGGGTTCTGCATCAGCTTTCATAAAGGACAGAGGACATGCCCCCATAAATCGGCATGTCCTTCTTTCTGTCATCCGGTCACGGAAGGTGATATCCGTAAGCTTCCAACACCCTCAGAGGAAATTCAACCCGGACGGTCTTTAGGGGATCCACCACCTGGCACACCGCCATGTTGGACAGCAGGGACATAAGCATCCCGGCCTCAAAATCGTCCTTTCCCGCCGCCTCCTTCACGAAATCTTTCATGGCCTTTGCCGCCATATCCCCGGCCTCGTCCAGGGTCCTGGCTGACTGGACGGTCATCACATCCCCGCGGCAGTACAGAAACGGGGTGGGAAGTCCAGAGCCCTTCACGGCCGTCACCCGAACCGTCACCTCTCCTCCCGTCTCCAGACCGCAGATCATCACCTCTCCATCGCCCATAAGCCCATGGAGATCCCCGATGGACAGAAGTGCTCCCGGTACACAGACGGGAAGGTATAGGACGGATCCCTTGACGATCTTTCTGCAGTCCATGTTTCCGCCGTGCTCCCCGGGGGTGTCGGTGGTGACTCCCTCTCCCGCCGGCGCCGTGCCGATGACCCCGATCATGGTATCCAGATCCAGAGTCAGCCTGTTGTCAAACACGGTCTTGCCGTCTTGGAACTCAAAGATTCTTGCCATCCGGCTGTCGAAATCCTCCCGAAACACGCCTGCCACAGGGGAAGACCTCATGACTCCCCAGGACCTGGACACGATATTCAGGATCTCCACCTTCAGCACATCGCCGACCTGGGCTCCCTCCACATAGAGCGGGCCGGTGGCAGGATTCTCCATAGGATCCTCCCTGTCGCCCAGAGGCCGCTCGGGGGAGGTGACGCTGTCGTCATAGCAGTCCCTGGTCTGAAAGATCACAGTCTCCCCGCTTTTGCACACTGCCGCCGGCTCCACATGTCTGTCCAGGATCCCCCGGACCTTATCTCTTTCGATCACCAACATCTCTTCTCTTCCTTTCTCTGCCGGATATCCCCTTGATCACCCGAAAGCAGGTCCATATAGAAAGCAGGTATCCCATCACCAGATCAAAGCCAAATCTGCCCCAGCACTCCATCTCCGTCATCAGCTGCCAAAAATTTCCCGCCACATAGCGCACCGTGTCCATGCTGGCCTCCCACTTAAAAAAGGCCCGGCACAAGATGACCCCATAGGTGGCCAAATTGGCAAGAAACACCTGAATGACCGTGATGACCAGGCAGATTCCCATCCCTTTTTTGTCCAGCCGTCCAGACAGCCTCTCATAC
This sequence comes from Hungatella sp., assembly GCA_022792815.1. Taxonomy (GTDB): domain Bacteria; phylum Bacillota; class Clostridia; order Lachnospirales; family Lachnospiraceae; genus UBA3402. The sequence continues at coordinate 8,696 of JAAWBS010000023.1, read as the reverse complement.
CCGGCCGCAGCGCCTCCCATGATGGCCAGCCCGGCGATTCCGGTGAGAAAACCTACCATGCCGACTGCGACCCAGACCGCCGCACCCAGCAGGGAACCGACTAAGGCTCCCAGAATCCCCGGAAATACACGGCTCTTCTTTTGCTGCCGGGAGAGAGTTTCCTCCGTCACTCCCTCTATGCCGCCCCAACCCCGGCTGGCGCCGGCGCCAGGCTCATCGGCGCCCGTGCCGTCTTCATATCGGAATTCTCCTTCCAAAAACCGGCGGTTCATGGCCTCCAGTTCCCTCATCTGTTCCTGCTCTCTCTGCTCCGCCAGGCCGATATTTCTCCTCTCCCGGATACGGACCAGCAGGATGAACAGAGCCGCGGCACCCATAGCCGCCCCGGCGATAGCCAGGATCCGGGCCGCCTTAAAGTTGGCCCTTCCCACGGGCTTCTTTGACGTATCCAGAAGACAGATCCCCAGATAATCCTCAAAATTCTCCTGAGCCATAAACTCACTGTCATAGAGCAGATTCATGCTCTCGATGGCAAACTCCCGGATATCCTCCGGGATGGGCGCCGCCACTCCACGGATGGTGAGTGGCTCGGGGCTTTCGGCCTCATCCTCATAGACATAGTTCACATAGGGAGTAAATTCCTCTCCCAGTTCCCCCTTCATCCTGACGATCACCACATATTTGTCCGTGTCAAAAGCAAAATGGTAGTGGTAGGTATCCTTAAAATCTGAGGCAAATTCGTCCGTCAGCCCTAAGACCCGCCAGGTCCTGTAGGAATCCTGCCTCCCGCTGTCCTCCCACGGATCAAAAGGTCCCTCTCTCTTCTGAGCTATGGCCGCCTCGGCTACGGCATCCAGATAGAAAAACAGAGCCGACAAAGCGACGCTGAAAGCCAACATAAGGACTATGGCCGAAGCCACAATCCCTATGGTTGCTCTGCGTATCTCTTTCTTGTAGTCCAGCCCCGGATTCATACCGATGCCTCCATTTTTTTCATCATCTCATCCACATGTTCCTGAGTGATGACCAGAGGCGGTACAAACCGGATCACATTGGCCCCCGCGCTGATGAGCACCAGCTGCTCCTCAAGAAGAGCCTTTTTCACCACATCTCCCACCGGGCGATCAAACTCCAGCCCCTGGATCAGCCCCTTGCCCCGATGTCCTGTCACACAGTCATGACTTCGGGAAAATCCTTCCAGCTTCTCCCACAGATAATCCCCCATACTCTTCACATGCTCCAAAATGCGGCGCTCCTCAAACAGCCTCAGAACCGTGTCCGCCGCGGCGCAGACGAAGGGATTTCCGCCGTAGGTGGTGCCGTGATCTCCTGGCTTCATGGCCCATGCCGCCTTGCCACAGGCCAAAAATGCCCCGATGGGGACTCCGTTCCCCAGAGCCTTGGCCACGGTCATCACATCCGGTCTCACCCCGTACTCCTGCCAGGCAAACATAGAACCGCTTCGCCCCATGCCGCACTGGATCTCATCCAGAATCAGCACCATGTCGTGCTCATCGCACAGAGTCCTGACCCCCTTTAGGAATTCCTCCGTGGCCGGGTAGATCCCCCCCTCTCCCTGGATGGTCTCCATGATGACGGCACAGGTCTTGTCACTGATCAGAGCCTTCACGCTCTCCAGATCGTTAAAATCCGCAAATTTCACACCCGGAAGAAGGGGTGCAAAAGGCTCCTGGTAATGATCATTCCCTGTGACGGAAAGGGCTCCTAAGCTCCTTCCGTGGAAGGAGTGGTTCATGGCGATGATTTCATGGCCGCCATGGCCGTCCCGGTTGTAGGCATACCGCTTGGCGATCTTTAAGGCTCCCTCGACGGCCTCCGTCCCGCTGTTGGTGAAAAACACCTTCTCCATCCCGGATGCCTTCAAAAGCCGCTCCCCCCCATCGATGGCGGGCCGGTTATAAAACAGATTGGAGCAGTGAAGCAGTTTATCCATCTGCTGTTTTAAATCCATGTTGTACTCCGGGTCATTGTACCCCAGACCCATCACCGCGATGCCCGCTCCGAAGTCCAGATATTCCTTCCCCTCCGAGTCATACAGATATACCCCATCCCCGTGGTCAAAGATCACGGGAAATCGGTTATAGGTCTTATATAATACTTCCTCTGCCCTCCTGATGGCGGCATTTTTCTCCTCAGCCATGATAGTAATGTTCCTCCTTCGCGTTGACGATAGCCGTTCCGATGCCTTTTTTGGTAAAGATCTCCAGCAGCAGGCAGTGGGGGATCCGTCCGTCCAGGATATGTACTCTGGAGACTCCGTCCCTGATGGCGTCGATACAGTTCTGAAGTTTGGGCAGCATACCGCCTCCCAGGGAGCCGCTGTCCACAAATGCCTGAGCCGCGTCCACCTCCATCTCGGAGATGAGAGAATCCTTGTTCCCAAAGTTCCGGTACAGCCCTTCCACATCGGTCAAAAACGCCAGCTTCTCCGCCCTCACCGCTCTGGCGATGGCACAGGCGGCATCGTCCGCGTTGATATTGTAGCTTACATAGTGATCGTCAAATCCGATAGGGCAGATGATGGGAAGGAAATCCTTTTCCAGCAGATCATAGATCACCTTGGGGTTCACCTCCTTGATGTCCCCCACATATCCGATGTCCTGGCCGTCCGCATACTTCTTATGGCACTTGAGCATCATCCCGTCCTTGCCGCTGATTCCCACGGCCTTCACGCCCAGTTCATTGACCAGCTGCACCAAACTCTTATTGACCCTGTTTAAGACCATCTCCGCGATCTCCATGGTGACCTCGTCAGTCACCCGAAGTCCGCCTACAAAATGGGGTTCCATCCCCACCTTGCCCACCCACTGGCTGATCTCCTTGCCGCCGCCGTGGACGATGATCGGCTTAAATCCCACCAGCTTTAAGAGCACCACATCCTGGATCACCTGTCTCTTCAGGTTCTCATCCACCATGGCACTGCCCCCGTATTTTACCACGATGATCTTCCTGTTAAAGCGCTGAATATAGGGCAGAGCCTCGATGAGCACCGCCGCCTTCTCCATAATCTTCGGGTCTAAATTCATGGTCCCCTCTCCTCCTTCTAAGAGCGGTAATCCGCATTGATCTTTACATAATCAAAGGTGAGATCGCAGCCCCAAGCCATGGCCGTCTCACTGCCCATCTTGATGTCAGCCACTGCCCTCACCTCCGGGCAGGACAAAATCTTAGTGGCCTCCTCCTCGCTGTAATTCAGGGCCACTCCGTTCTCGATGATCTGCATATGCCCCGCGGCGCTCTCAAAGAACAGGTCTACCTTCTCCGGGTCAAACTGCGCTCCCGAGTATCCCATGGCGCACAGGATCCGCCCCCAGTTGGCATCTCGGCCGAAGATGGCCGCCTTGGTCAGGCTGGAGGTGATGACAGACTTAGAAAGGGTTACCGCCTGCTCTTTGGTCTCGGCTCCCACGATCTTCACCTCAAAGAGGGCCGTACAGCCTTCTCCGTCCCCGGCGATCTTCTTGGCCAGAGTCTCATTGACCTGGTGGAGAGCTGCCCGAAATGCCTCATAGTCCGCCCCTTTCTCCGTGATCTCGGGATTGCCCGCCATCGCGTTAGCCAGAAGCAGCACCGTGTCATTGGTGGAAGTATCTCCGTCCACAGACACCATGTTGTAGGTGTCGTTCACGTCCTCGGAAAGGGCCGCCTGCAACATCGGTTTGGAGATAGCCGCATCGGTGGTGATGAATGCCAGCATAGTGCACATATTGGGATGAATCATGCCGGAGCCTTTGCACATGCCTCCGATGGTGACCGTCTTCCCTCCCAGCTCCACCTGGACCCCCGCCTCCTTCTTCACCGTATCCGTGGTCATGATGGCCTGTGCCGACCGGGTTCCGCTCTCCAGGCTGCCGTCCAGCACAGGAGCCATGGCTTTTACCCCCGCCCGAATCCGGTCTATGGGAAGCTGCATGCCGATGACACCGGTGGATGCCACCAGCACCGCTTCCTCCGGGATCCTGAGAGCCTCGGCTGCCGCCTCGGCCGTCTCCTTGCAGTATCCGTACCCCTCGGCCCCTGTACAGGCATTGGCGATCCCTGCATTGATCACCACTGCCTGAGCGAAAGGCTTATGGTATACGATATCCTGATCCCACGTCACCGGAGCCGCCTTCACCACATTGGTGGTAAATGTCCCCGCCGCTCTGCAGGGCGCCTCGCTGTAGATCAGGGCCATGTCCTGCCTGTCCTTGTACTTGATCCCTGCCGCCGCGGAAGCTGACTGAAAGCCTTTGGCCGCAGTCACTCCGCCTTCTATCTCTTTATAATTCATACTGTCCTCCTGACTGCCCGGACCGGTTCCGGGCCTTTCTTTCTGATTGCTCCGCCGTGTCCCATATCCGCCGCAGCCTCTCACATCCCCTGTAATTCTATGACGATTCCCGCGATTGCCAGAACCAGAGCCAGGCCGATGATGACCAGGATCACCCGGCTTACCCTCCGCTCTGCCCGATTCACGATGTCAAGGCGTCTCCTCTCCGCCTCCAATTCCTCCTCAAATTCCTCTTCTTCCCTCTGCTGATCTGTCATCTCTGTATCCTCACGTCTACGGGAACACCGGAATCAGTTTCAGTCCAGTATTCTCCGGAAGCCCAAACATCAGGTTCATGTTCTGCACAGCCTGGCCTGCGGCTCCTTTGACCATATTGTCCATGGCTCCCATGATGATGATCCGACCGGTTCTCTCATCGATCTTAAAGTTCACATCCACATAATTGCTGCCTTCCACCCATCTGGTCTGGGGACACACATCCTGTTCCAGAACACGGACAAACAGTTCTTTTTTATAGCAGCCGTCATAGACCGCTTTCACCTCCTCGTAAGTCACGTTCTTTGATAAGGAAGCATAAGCGGTGATCAATATCCCCCGGTTCATGGGAATCAAGTGGGGGGTAAAATTCAGCATAACCGGTCTTCCCGCCGCGTAGGACAGCTGCTCCTCGATCTCCGGCGTGTGTCTGTGGCCGGTCACCCCATAGGCCTTGCAGCTCTCATTGACCTCGCAATAGAGATTGTCCAGCTTGGCCCCTCTTCCGGCGCCGGAGACGCCGGATTTGGCATCGATGATCAGGGTGTCCATGTCAATGAGCCCTTCCTTCGCCAAAGGATAGACGGCAAGAGTGGAACATGTGGGATAACACCCCGGATTGGCTACCAGCCTTGCCTTTCTGATGGCCTCCCGGTTTAACTCCGGCAGCCCATACACGGCCTCCTGGATAAACTGAGGCGACGGGTGAGTGATCTTATACCACTTCTCATACACCGCTGCATCCTTAATTCTGAAATCCGCGCTGAGATCTATGATCTTCACCTTTGAAAGCAGCTCCTCATTGACCAGGGAGGCGCACAGCCCCTGGGGAGTGGCCGTAAAGATCACATCCACCAGGCTGCCCAGCTTCTCCATGTTCTCTTCCATACACACGTCATCTACAATCTGAAACATATTCTGATAAATCGAGGCATATTTCTGATCCACATAGCTTTTGGAACCATACCACTTGATCTCCACATCATCTCTCTGAAGCAGAAGCCTTGCAAGCTCTCCCCCGGCGTAACCGGTAGAACCGATAATTCCTACTTTAATCATGTCTGTCTCCCCTCACACTCTCGTCTTCCCGGACACGTTCTCCGGTACCGGATGTGTCCTCTCCACTATAGTATAGTAGTTTCCGCAGATTTTGAAAAGTGTCTTTTTTCACAATATTATTTTATATTTATTCATAATTTTGCATATTATGCAACGCCTTCTGTCACGATTACGGCTGCCGCTCCCAATTCTCTCCTCCCCGCCCGATTGACAATACCACTTTGACGAGTCCGAGGCCAAGATTCTGACAGAGGCAAAGCTGCGGCTGACCCGGTATGAGCGGAAGCTGATCTCTAAGACGGACAGGAAACTGCAAGGTCGGAGAATCTCTTGCTGGAGCAGATAGAACTGAACTGAAAAATCCTTGAGAAAAAAATCGATACGGTTCAAAACAATCTGGATCACATCCAGGAATACTATCGGATCACTCGCCTGGAACAGGACAATGCTGTCGCCATTCTCCGTCTCGTATCCGACTTGCAGAATCGGGTTGAAATTTGGGAACAGAAGATCGCCTGAGGGCTCACAACATTTTTCCGGATTGTCCGATTTATGGGTTGCAATTTCTTGCAAAATGATGTATATTTATGAATGTTTCAAAAAGCTCAGGAATTCGGTCAATTTCAGGAAGGAATGAAAGAACATGAAAGAGAAAGTAATTTTAGCTTATTCAGGCGGTCTGGACACTACCGCCATTATCCCGTGGTTAAAGGAACATTTTGATTATGAAGTGGTCTGCTGCTGCATCGACTGCGGTCAGGGCAGCGAGCTGGACGGCCTGGAGGAGCGGGCTAAACTGTCAGGTGCCTCGAAACTGTACATCGAGGATCTGGTGGACGACTTCTGTGACAACTACATCGTGCCCTGCGTCCAGGCCGGCGCCGTATATGAGCACAAATATCTGCTGGGCACTTCCATGGCCCGCCCGGCTATCGCCAAGCGGCTGGTGGAGATCGCCAGGAAGGAGGGCGCTTCCGCTATCTGCCACGGCGCCACCGGCAAGGGCAACGACCAGATCCGTTTCGAGCTGGGCATCAAGGCTCTGGCCCCGGATCTAAAGATCATCGCCCCCTGGCGCATGACCGACGTGTGGACCATGCAGTCCCGTGAGGACGAGATCGAGTACTGCAGACAGCACGGCATCCATCTCCCCTTCTCCGCCGACTCAAGCTACAGCCGGGACCGGAACTTATGGCACATCAGCCACGAGGGACTGGAGCTGGAGGATCCGGCCAATGAACCTAATTACGACCATCTCCTGGTTCTGGGCGTGACTCCGGAGAAAGCTCCTGACGAGGGTGAATATGTAACCATGACCTTTGAAAAGGGAATTCCCACCAGCGTCAACGGGGAGAAGATGAAAGTCTCCGACATCATCCGCAAGTTAAATGAACTGGGCGGAAAGCACGGCATCGGCATCGTGGACATTGTGGAGAACCGGGTAGTGGGCATGAAGTCCCGGGGTGTCTATGAGACCCCCGGCGGAACTGTCCTGATGGAGGCCCACGATCAGTTGGAGGAGCTGGTCCTTGACCGCGCTACCATGGAAGTGAAGAAGGACATGGCTAACAAGATGGCTCAGATCGTATACGAAGGCAAGTGGTTCACTCCCCTCAGAGAGGCGGTTCAGGCTTTCGTCACATCCACTCAGGAGTATGTCACCGGCGAAGTGAAATTTAAACTGTACAAGGGCAATATCATCAAGGCAGGCACCACCTCCCCTTACTCCCTGTACAGCGAGTCCCTGGCCTCCTTCACCACAGGAGATCTCTATGACCATCACGACGCCGACGGTTTTATCACTCTGTTCGGACTGCCCCTAAAGGTCCGCGCCATGAAGATGGCTGAGGCGGAGAAACAGTAGTGCCCTATTCCCCATTGAGGTAGGGGCATAAAAAGATATCCATCCCTTTATAGGCGGCCATGACTCACCTATGACCGCCTATATGATGTCATGAGCCACCTGACAAAAGTCCTGATCACACCCCTTAATCACCGAAATTTTAACGGCACCTGAAGCCGCAGAAACATGGACCGCTTTTCGCTGTCAAACACATTGAACTCTGTCAGTACCTCGCAGATGTAGTCTCCGCTGATGGTATAACGATGCTCTTTGCAGTATTCAAGAAGCCTTCCCGCATATTCCGGCTCATCGTCAAAGCTGTCCAGGTAGATGCAGGCATACATGGCGCTGTCGATGCGGCGCAGCGACTCGTGATCCGGAAAATCGTCATCCACAAAGAGAAAGATCTCGTGGGAAACCATCCTGAGCGCCAGAAAATCCTCGCGGTCCAGGATCGTTCCCGCATTGCAGTAATAGACCTGAGGCAGACCCTGGCTGATGAGATCCTCTTTCAAATCTTCCAGAATCCCCTCGTACACGGAGATGTCATGCTCATAGAAGTTGGTATCTGTATGCATCACATAGACCTTTCGGTGGGGGATGTACTCCACGGTGATCATACCGCAGTCCGGCGCTTTCCGAAACCGCTCCACACTCTCGATAGCCCTGGTGATGGCACCCAGCCGCAGCTTTAGCTGGCCGATTTCCTCCTTCACCTGCTTCTTCTTGCTGATCAGAGTGGATTCGATGAGCTGGATGTCTTTCTTCTCCAGAATCTCCCGGATCTCCCCAAGGCTCATGCCCAGCTCCTTCATATACTGGATCATGTCCAGCCGGGCCTTCTGATGGATGCTGTAGTACCGGTAGTTGGTCTCCGGATCCGTGTAGCACGGCTTTAAGATCCCCACCTTGTCATAGAGCCGCAGGGTGGAAATCGAAACCCGGTTAAATCCGGCCATCTCGCCGATCTTCATCATCTTTTCGTCCATAAGCATCCTCTTTCCAAAGTCTGAACCAGCATCAGAGTTTTAGTATATTTGTATAGTTTCATTAAAAATTATTGGTGAATTTAGATTATCTCTTTAGAAGTTCTTATATGTCGGTGTAGCCCGTATTTTCGGGCTTTCCCGGCATTTTAGATATGGGGAGAAGTTCTTATATACCCTTAAAACTTCTTAGGTTTTCCCTCTCAATGGTAGTAAAAGAAGTAGTAAATCCGTCTGCGGCTATGCTGCGATCAGCCTT
>JAAWBS010000003.1 GCA_022792815.1 Hungatella sp. | reverse complement strand
GGTTTATTGATTTAGGAATCCTGCTTTCTTCAGAGGCTTTTGGATCTGTCTTCCCAGTATGACGGCCAGCACAGTGATGGCGATGTCCTTGGGAACAAACGCCACAAAGGAGTAGACCATAATGGCACCAAAAGACATCTCCTCAGTTAAGAGGGACCACTGAAAGCCTCCGGCAATCTCTACGATCATCAGCCCTGTGACGGCCAATGCGACGGAGACGGCGAAAGATACTGACCGGCTGGAATGCCGGATGCGGATGCCTGACAGGACGGCCATCACCGGCCAGGCCAAGATATAGCCTCCGGTCATCCCCACAAGACACTGGATCCCGCCGTGAAAGTTGGCGAAGATGGGAAGGCCGATGGCACCTAAAAGGATGTATACGATCACGGCCAGGCCTCCTAACTTCCAGCCGAGGACCGTGCCCACAAGGGCCACGCCGAATACCTGGATGGTGATGGGTACACCGGTGGGAAGAGGGATGGAGATCTGGGAGATCACCGCAAGCACGGCGGCAAACATGCCGATTAAGACCAGACTTTGGGTGGAGATGGGCTGGCTCTTGGGTGACGGCTGAGGGGCGGAAGCGGCAGAAGAGTTCATAATCATGGGTCCTTTCCTGTGATAAATGTGAAACAGATTCTGTTGATTACAGGAAGAATATAGCATGGAGAATAACGATTGTCAACTAAAAAATAATTAAAGTTGACAATTGATGTTTTATCGATATTAACATTTTCCCAAAGACATCCGGTGTTACAATGAATATTAATGAAATAGCAGTACTTGTATTTATTTCTTTTGGAGACTATAATGGTAAAAAACAAAGTAGGAGGCAAATCGTATGTCTGCTGTCTACACATCCATCGACCAGCTCATCGGCCATACACCGCTGCTGGAGCTGACGCACATAGAGAAATACCTGGGCCTGAGGGCCAGGATTCTGGCAAAACTGGAATATTTTAATCCGGCGGGTTCCGCCAAAGACCGGGTCGCGAAGGCAATGATCGACCAGGCGGAGGCCTGTGGAGATCTGAAGCCCGGAGCGGTGATCATCGAACCGACATCGGGAAATACGGGGCTTGGGCTTGCGGCAGTTGCGGCGGCCAGAGGATACCGGACCGTCATCGTCATGCCGGACACCATGTCGGTAGAGCGACGGAAGCTGATGAAGGCATATGGAGCCGAGCTGGTGCTGACGGATGGAGCCAAGGGGATGGCAGGGGCCATCGAGAAGGCAGAACAGATGGCGGCCGAGATGCCGGGAAGTTTTATCCCGGGACAGTTTACCAATCCCGCCAACCCGGATGCACACAGAAAGACCACCGGACCGGAGATCTATGAGGACACCGACGGGCAGGTGGATATTTTTGTGGCCACAGTAGGGACAGGGGGCACTATCACAGGCGCGGGCGAGTATCTGAAAGGAAAGAAGCCTTCTGTAAAGATCGTGGCGGTAGAGCCGGCGGGGTCTCCCGTTCTCTCCGGCGGCCAGGCGGGTTCCCATATGATCCAGGGAATCGGAGCCGGGTTTGTCCCCAAGGTGCTGAATCAGGAGATCTATGACGAGATCATCCGGGTATCGGATAAGGATGCATTTTCCGCCGGACGGATGATCGGAAGAAGCGAAGGCGTGCTGGTGGGCATTTCCTCGGGAGCGGCGGTGTGGGCCGCCGTAGAACTGGGGAGACGGCCGGAGAACGCCGGGAAGACGATCGTGGCGCTTCTTGCGGATACGGGGGAGCGATATCTGTCCTCGACGATGTTCGAGGGGGAAAACTGACCTGTATCTCCCGGCTGTATCAGGAACTGTCTTCGTGAGTTCCCCCAATGATTCTGCCGCTTCAGTCCGGTATATAAAATCAGAGTGATATTTGAACTTCGTCAGAAACTGAAGAAAGAAAAAGTTTCGTATAAATTCCTCCATTTTACAAATACTACATGTAGTAAAGCATCAGCTGCTGATACACACAATGCAAAATGGAGGAATTGTGATATGAAAGCTACGGGAATTGTGAGAAGAATTGATGACCTGGGAAGAGTGGTCATTCCGAAGGAGATAAGAAGGACATTACGGCTCAGAGAGGGAACTCCTCTTGAGATTTTTACAGACAGGGAAGGGGAGATCATCCTGAAGAAATACTCCCCCATGGTGGAGCTGACCGCGTTTGCCGGACAGTATGCGGAGGCCATGGCCCAGGCTACAGGACTGATGGTGTGTATGACTGACCGGGACCAGGTGATCGCGGTGGCGGGAGGTTCTAAGAAAGAGCTGTTGGCTAAGACCATCAGCAAACAGCTGGAGCACGCCATCGGGGAACGGAATGTGGTGGTAGCCTCCAAGGACGATAAGAATTTTCTGCCTCTGACCTCCGAGGAGATGGAGGGGATCACAGCCCAGGCAGTAGCCCCGATCATCTGCGAGGGCGATGCCATAGGGAGCGTGTCTCTCTTAAGCAGGGAGCCGAAAGCCAAGATGGGCGATATGGAAGTGAAGCTGGTGGCCACGGCGGCCGGGTTTCTGGGGAGACAGATGGAGGGATAGGAGAGAAGGATGACCTTCTGCGCCGGAGTGCAGGGCAGGAGGTCATCCTTTTTGGCGCGGTACTCTTCTTCGATTCTCCGGATCCTGCACAGTTATATTCGCCAGCATCATGGGCCGACGAGTGTTCCGGGGAGAAAGTGATCGACATGAATCTGGGACACGGGCAATTTATATGAAGCCGAGCCGGTTCATTTTAGGGAGGGGTATGAGAAGCTGAAGCCCTACATCCGGAATGTATATATAAAAGACGGACGGCTGGCGGACAATCAGATGCACTGGCAGCATCTGGGAGAGGGGCTGACTGACATCAGAGGTCAGATTGAGGCGCTGAAGGCAGACAATTACCAGGGGACCATCACCCTGGAGGCCAAATGTGAGCCTCACCTTGACGAGGATTTTACGGCCTCTATAGGCTATTTAAAGTCGCTGCTGTGACTTGCCGGCGGCGCAGAAGTTTCGTAAGGCAAAAACTTTGAGACGGTACTCCGGATTCAGAGTTTTTGCCTTTTTTGGGTCACAGAAAAGTACTTTTTTGGTTTTTCATGAGAATATTGCAGGAAAATGAGCGGTATGCTATAATCTTGGCAGACAGGACACTGGTGCCGAAAGGAGGGATCTGTGTGGAGGTAGAGCCATATCTGGATCTGTTTCTGGAACTCGGGAGATCCATGGTGGAGGCAGGAGCGGAGATTTACCGGGTGGAAGATACGATCATTCGCCTGTGCGGCGCTTATGAGATGAGGGATGTGGAGGTATTCGCCATCCGCTCTCTGATCGTGGTCAGTGTAAAGGACGGCCAGGGAAGGGTCCTAAGCGGCACCAAGAGGATCTATGAGACCGGAATCCATATGGGAAAGCTGGAAGAATTAAACCAGATGTCCCGATATGTCTGTGCCGAGAGACCGGGGCTTAATGAACTTGGCCGCCGTCTAAAACAGTGCCGCAGCTTCAAAAGTGTCAACAGGAGAGAGACTCTTTTGGGATATATGCTGGCGGCTTTCTCTTTTGCCTGTTTCTTCGGCGGGCGGCTGAGAGACGGGGCAGCAGGAGCGGTGCTGGGCTTAATTTTATTTGTCATGGATCAGAAGCTGGCGAAAAAGTGTCCTCAGCGGCTGGTCTATGTGGTGTTGGCATCCATGGTGCTGGGCTTTTGCGGCATGATGTGGGGGAGACTGGACATGGGGTTTCAGCCGGATAAGATTATGATCGGCGCTATCATGCTTTTGATCCCGGGGATGGCATTTATGAATTCTATGAGAGATATGATGAGCAACAATCAGATCAACGGGTTTTTCAGCTGTCTGGACACTCTGCTGACAGCCGGAGCCATCGCCATCGGGTTTGCAGTGCCCTTAAAGCTGCTGGGGGGAGTGTAATGGGAGGCTTCATGGATATGGATTTGCTGACCAAGACCGTCATATGCGGCATGGGCTCCCTTGCTTTTGGGATTGTCTATAAGATGAAGGCAGAACGGCTTTGGGTCGTGGCTGTGGGAGGAGGCACCGGGTGGTTTGTGTACAGCCTCCTGTTTCTCCTGACAGAGAGCATTTTTGTGGGCAATCTGGGAGCCTCCATGTTTGCCGCAGGATATTCGGAGATCATGGCCAGAAGGAAGAGGGCGCCGGTGGTGGTATTTCTCCTTCCCTGTCTGATTCCTCTTGTGCCTGGAGGAAATCTGTACTATGCGATGAATCATGTGGTCCTGGGAGATATGGAGAAGGCTTTTGAATATCTGTCCGGTGCCATGGCGGCTGCCATGGGGATCGCGGCGGGAATCATCACCTTGTCAGTGATACTCTGTTGGGGAAGAAATCGGGAATTATTACATAATTATAGGAAAGGGGAAGGAAAGATATGAGAGGAAGCTTTTTTGTGGGTGCGGATCACAGTCCTAAGTTTGAGGTGAGGGAGATGACATTCGGTCCGCTGGGCCCCAGAGACGTGCTGGTGAACAACAAAGCCTGCGGCATCTGCGGTACGGACGTACATATCTACCACGGAGAGAAGGGATCGGCGGCGGTAATCCCGCCTGTGGTGCTGGGACACGAGTTTGCCGGTGTGGTGGTGGAAGTGGGCGCAGAGGTGACCAGCGTCAAACCCGGCGATCACGTGGCCCTGGATCCCAACATGTACTGCGGTCAGTGTATGCCCTGCCGCATGGGAAGGAAGCAGGAGTGTGAGCACTTGTATGCCCTGGGGGTCAATGTCAACGGCGGATTCGCGGAGTATGCGGTCTGCCCGGAGACTCAGTGCTTTAAGGTGAGAGACGACATCTCCTTCGATGAGGCGGCCATGGCAGAACCTCTTGCCTGTGTGGTCCATGGGATCGACCAGGCTCAGATTCAGCCTGGCCAGGTGGTGCTTGTCATCGGCGGCGGCACCATCGGCCTGATGATGGTACAGATGGCGCGGCTCTGCGGGGCTTCGGTCGTCATCTTGAGCGAGCCGGTAGAGATGCGCCGAAGGATCGGTGTGGAAGTGGGGGCCGACGCGGTTATCGATCCCATCCACGAGAATGTGCCGGAGAGGATCAGGGAGATCTGCGGGAGAGACGGAGCCGACGTGGTCATCGAGTGCGTGGGCAGGCCTTTTGCGGTGGAGCAGGCATTTGGGGCAGCAGGATTTGCGGCTACGATCCTCCTGTTCTCCGTGCCGAGCGTGGAGGCTTCCGTGCCCCTTCCCCTCTTTGATGTCTACAAGAAGGAGCTGCGCATCGTCGGTTCCATGATCAACCCGGATACCCACCAGAGGGCAGTGAACCTGATCAACAGCGGCAGGATAGAATTAAAGAAGCTGATCACTCACGTCTATGACCTGGATCATCTGGACGAAGGGATCCATATGCAGATGAGTGCGGAGTCCATTAAAGTCGTGGTTCATCCGTCCTTGTGAGATTAAAATTATATCGGAGACAAATGGTAATGGAGCGTAACAAAACAACATCGGATCAGCTGTGGAGCTGGTTCAACAGGATCTTGCTGATATTGGCTTTCATTGCGGCAGTGTGCACAGGAGCCGCTCTTCTCTATTCCGCAGTGACAGAGAAAGTGATTGAGGCCTCAATTCAGTCCATGGAGAGACTTGCCCTCCACGATGAGACCTTCATCATGAATTCTGTGGAATACCGGTGGACTATCCTGGAGGGAGTGGGAGAAGAGTGCGGACAGACTCAGTGCGAAACCACAAAAGAGCTTGAAAATCTTCTGTACATAAAAGAACAGGGGATGGACTGCCTGGAGCTGGCACTGGCGGATGAAAGGGGGAATGTCTATTATGGTTCTTTGGCCGTATCGGAGGATGAGGACATAAAAGCTCTGTGTACCGAAGACAGCCCCCGCTTTGTGGTCCGCAGCAGAGGACAAGGAGAGGGAGATGGAGCCGGGGAATCCCTGGTGTTCGGCACGAGGATCATCCCTTTTTCGGTGGGGGACAGAACATTTACCCATATAATCTGTCGGTTCCCTGTGGATACATTGAGCAGAGACTTAAAGATGAACAGCTATGAGGGAGTCGGTTTAGGCAGCGTGATGGATGAAAAGGGAAATTACATCATCAGCCTGAACCAGAACTACCGTGCCCGGGAGAGCGGCAATTTTTATACAGACCTGGAGCGCTGCAGGCTTTTCGGCGGGGATACCATAGACAATATACGAGAAAGAATGAATCGGAGAGAGACATTCACAATCCGGTTTCAGGGAGACAACGGCCAGGAACTGTCCTCTCTTACGCCAATGGAGGGGATGGACTGGTACTTTGTCACATCGGTCTCAAAGACTGTTTTCATAGCCCAGAGTATGGATATTCTGCGGATCATTCTGGTAATCGTCATCGGCATGGTGATTGCCATGGTCATGCTGCTGCTTCTGGCTCTCAGAAGCCGTTATGCGGTCAGACAGGCCAGACTGGAACAGTCGTATCGGAAGGAATTGACGGAAGCTCTGACCATGGCAGAGGAGGCGAGCAGAGCCAAGACCACATTTTTGAACAATATGTCCCATGATATCCGAACCCCTATGAACGCGATTATCGGGTTTACTGCTCTGGCCATCTCCCACATCGATGAGAAGGAACAAGTACAGGACTATCTCTCAAAGATATCCCATTCCTCCAACCATCTTCTCTCCCTGATCAACGATGTCCTTGATATGAGCCGAATCGAGTCAGGTAAGGTGGTGATTGAGGAAGAGCCGGAGAATCTGGCTGAAATCTTACATAATATTCAAAATATGATCCAGACAGATATCCATTTCCGTCAGCTGCAGCTATTTATTGACGCGGTCAACGTGATGGATGAAGAGATTTTCTGTGACAAGCTGAGAATCAATCAGATTCTTTTAAACCTGCTGTCCAATGCCATGAAATTTACTCCTGCAGGGGGCTGCATCTCTGTGAAGCTGATTCAGAAAGAAAGTCGGCAGGAAGGAGAAGGTGTGTATGAATTTCGGGTGAAAGACACCGGCATCGGCATGAGTCAGGAGTTTGCAGAGACCATCTTTGAGCCCTTTACCAGAGAGCGCACTTCGACGGTCAGCGGGATCCAGGGAACGGGCCTTGGGATGTCCATCACCAAAAATATCGTGGATATGATGGGCGGGCAGATCCGTGTTTTCAGCGAGAAAGGAAAAGGAACGGAATTTGTCGTGACGCTCACTCTGAAGCTTCAGAATGAACACAGGGAACCGGAGCCCATAGACTGTCTCAAAGGTTTCCGAGCCCTTGTTGTAGACGATGATACAGACAGCTGTGAGAGTGTCAGTCAGATGTTAGAGAAAATCGGCATGCGCTCCGAGTGGACGGTATACGGCAGCGACGGAGTGGCCAGAGCCCAAAAGGCCATGGGAAGCGGCGACGAATATCATCTCTATATCATCGACTGGCTGATGCCGGATCTAGGAGGTGTGGAGACAGCCAGACAGATTCGAAAGATCGTGGGAGAAGGTGTTCCCATCATCCTGTTGTCCGCGTATGACTGGACGGAGATCGAGGAAGATGCCAGGACGGCAGGAGTCACTGGCTTTATCAACAAGCCTTTGTTTTATTCGGAACTTTACAGGACTCTGACGAGGCTGTATGGACCGCAGCCGGAGGAGGAGACGAAGAAAGAGGACGAAGAGAAAATATCCTTTATGGGGCGCCGTATTCTGCTTGTGGAGGATAACGAGCTGAATCGGGAGATCGCCACGGAGATCCTCCATGAAGTGGGAGTCATAGTAGAGACGGCACAGAACGGCCGGGAGGCGGTGGAGGCAGTCCGAGAGTCTGCTCCCGGATATTATGATCTGGTGCTGATGGATGTCCAGATGCCGGTGATGGACGGGTATGAGGCGACCCGGGAGATTCGTGCTCTGAAAGACCCCGCTCTTGCCGACATCCTGATCATCGCCATGACAGCCAATGCCTTTGAGGAGGACAGAAAGGCCGCCCTGGATGCGGGGATGAATGCCCATGTGGGCAAACCCATCAATATTCCTACACTGATGGACACATTAAGCATATTTTTGGCCCGCCGCAGATAACGGACGCTGCAAAAGAGAGAAAAGGAGGATCCCATCATGTATTCGTTTCAGGATTTAACAGATGTTATAGCCACACTTCGGTCAGAGAAGGGCTGTCCGTGGGACAGAGAGCAGACCTTTGAGAGTCTGAAGCAATGTCTGGCGGACGAGACTGAGGAAGCCATGGCCGCGGTGGACAACAAGGATATGGACAATCTGTGTGAGGAGCTGGGAGACGTGCTTCTCCTGGTGATGATGAACAGTCAGATCGCGAGGGAGAAGGGATTCTTTACCATCGACGATGTGGTGGACGGAATCTGTCGAAAAATGATACGCCGTCACCCTCATGTATTCGGTGATGCAAAGGTGAATACGGCGGCGGAGGGGCTGGCTCTGTGGAACGCAATAAAAGCGCAGGAAAAAGCGGAAAGACCTTGACAAACCATGGCAAAAAAGATATAGTAAAAAAGCTACAAAATTGAGTATATGGTGATAGTACGGCAGGGAGAACTGCCATGGTCTATTTAGGAGGAAAATTTCAATGAACAAGACAGAGTTAATTGCAGCTGTAGCTGAGAACGCAGAGATCTCCAAAAAGGATGCAGAGAAGGCACTGAAGGCCTTTGTAGATGTTGTCTCCGATGAACTGGTAAAGGGCGAGAAGGTTCAGCTGGTAGGTTTCGGTACGTTTGAAGTTACTGAGCGGAAAGAGAGAGAGGGAAGAAACTTACAGACCGGTGAACCCATGACTATCGCAGCTTCCAAGACACCCAAATTCAGACCCGGCAAGGCGTTAAAAGATCTGGTGAACGCATAATATATGAGATTAGACAAGTTTTTGAAAGTTTCACGGCTGATCAAAAGGCGGACTGTGGCCAATGAAGCGTGCGACGCGGGACGCGTCCTGGTAAATGACAGGCCGGCCAAGGCCTCCCTCAATGTAAAGACCGGAGATCGGATCGAGATCCAGTTTGGGACCAATTCGGTGAAGGTGGAAGTTCTTGATGTTCAGGAGACTGTAAAAAAAGACGAAGCCAAGGAGCTTTACCGCTACATTTGACGCATAAACGTAAGACCCCCCTAATATACTTAATCGAGAACAGGTATATTGGGAGGTCTTTTTTTATGGAAGAGAAGACAGGCACAAGACCCCACAGACTGATGCTTTCCAACCGGGCGGTTTTAAATGTGACCGGAATCAGGGATGTGGTGTCTTTTGATGAGAACCAGGTGATTCTGGACACGGATATGGGACTTCTGACCATGAAGGGAAAAGACCTGCATGTGAGCCGTTTAACGCTGGAAAAAGGTGAGGTGGATGTGGACGGGACCATAGATAGTCTGATCTATTCCTCCAACGAGGCGTACCGCAAATCGGGAGAGTCGTTGTTTAACCGGCTGTTTCGGTGAGGAGGGGCTATGAGTGACAGTATCCGTTATGAAGCCCGGCTGTTTGTCATGAGCCTGGGGACAGGGGCCGGTCTGATGATGGTCTATGACTTTGTGCGCATCTTCCGCCTTGTCTGCCCCCACCGTGTATGGGTGACGGGCGCGGAGGATCTGACCTACGGGCTCTACTGTGCCGTGATGACATTTTCTCTCCTGTATGAACAGAATGATGGGAATCTGAGAGGATTCTGCATCGCCGGGGTGATCCTGGGGATGGCGCTCTATCAGAATGTCATAAGCCGCAGGGTATTAAAATGCTTGCAAAACCGACTGGAATGGCTTAGAATAAAAATGAGAGAGCATAGGAAACGGTGAAACAGGTGAAGAGATGAGAGAGACTAGAAGGTCGGCAAGGAAGAAGAGAGAACGCCTGGGAAACCGTATGGCGTTAGTGGGAATTATATTTGTAGTGATCAGTCTGGCGGTGGTGGTAAACCTGCGCGGTGCGGCCCTGCGTCAAAAAGATCTGTCCTATCAGATCAAAGAAGAGAACTTAAACCGGATGCTGGCGGAAGAGCAGGAGAGAGCAAAGCGGCTGGAAGAACAGCGGATCTACGTTCAGACGAAAGAATATATTGAAAAAGTGGCCAAGGAGAAACTGGGGCTGGTGAATCCGGATGAGATCCTGCTTAAACCGATTCAGTAGCCGGGCTGTATCTGCGGCGAAATCTGTCGAAGAATTTTTCGGACAAGCTCCGTGAATTTGACAAATATTTCCCTTTTGACTGTGTATAATGCATATGGGGGGCTCTGCCTTTGACAGAACCTGTATGTGAAGTCAGGAGGGATTTTTGTGTTTGACCGGAAAAACAGCCATAAAGATATGGCGGATATCCATGTATATACAGCAAGGAAACTGAGTACGATGGCCGACTCTCTGGAGGAGCTGGCCAAGACGCTGGATGAGGAGCGGGGAGGCGGGCGTTCCCTGAGCCGGGAGGACGGGCTGGCGGCGCTTCAGATGGCCGGGGCTATGGTGTGCGGGGATTGCAGCAAGTGCAATCTCTACTCGGACAGCGAGAGGGAGGACAGCTATTATCTGTATTACCTTCTGAGGGCATTTGAACAGAAGGGAAACGTAGAGTTTGACGATATGCCCAGACTGTTCCGGGAGACCTGCGGCCGTCAGGCGGATTATGTGGGGCAGCTAAACCGGAATCTGGGGCGGGCCACCATGAATCTGACCTGGAAAAACCGGTTTCTGGAGAGCCGGGACACGGTGATCACCCAGTTCCGGGAACTGGCGGTGATTCTGGAAGAGTTTGCCAGACAGATGGAGCAGGCGTCAGACGTGACTGCCGCGGCAGAGCCGGCAGTGCGCAGGGCATTTTATAAACAGCACATGGTAATTGATCATATGCTGATGCTGGAATATGACAATAAGCGGAGAGAGGCTTTTGTGACGGTGAAGACCAACAACGGCAGATGTGTCATGGCCAAGGATGCGGCGGAGCTGTTGGGACAGGTCCTGAAGGGGCGTCCGTGGACAGTGGCCAAGGACAGCCGGGCCATCATCAACCGCCAGTTTTCCGCCATCCACTTTGTGGAAGAGGGAGGATACCGGGTGATGTGGGGGGCTGCCAGGGCATCCAAAAGTGACGAGACCGTGTCGGGAGACAACTTTACCTGCTCCTGTCATGTCCCCGGACAGGCTGTCATAAGCCTGTCCGACGGTATGGGAAGCGGCGAGGAGGCTGCCAGGGAGAGCCGGAGAGTGGTGGAGCTGGCGGAACAGCTTCTGGCGGCGGGCTACACTCCCAGAGCCGTGCTGAAGCTGGTCAATACGGTTCTTCTTCTGGCCGGGGAGGAGCAGCATCCGGCTACGGTGGATCTGTGCTGTATCGATCTCTACACAGGGGTGCTGGAGGTCATGAAGCTGGGGGCAGTGGCCACCTACCTTGTGACGGAGGCGGGTGTGGAGCTTTTGGAGGCCGCTCAGGCTCCGGCGGGGGTGCTGGGACAGGTGGAGCCGGTGCTGCTGTCGCGGAAGCTGTGGGAGGATAACTGGGTGATCATGGTCAGCGACGGAGTGCTGGAGGCCCTGCCGGGAGAAGACAAAGAACAGGTGATGAGAGAGTACTTAGAGGACATCCCGGATATGGCTCCTCAGGAGCTGGCAGATCGGATCCTGGAGTTTGCCATGTCTTTTTCCCGGGACAATAGGGATGACATGACGGTTCTCGCGGCAGAGGTGTGGAAAAAGCCTTCTGCCTGACATACATCAGGACAAAAGAGACAGGTGAGAGGCATATGCAGAAAAAGATAGAAGCGTATATCAGGGAACATCATATGATAGAAGAAGGGAGCCGGGTGATCGCTGCGGTATCAGGAGGCGCTGACTCCGTCTGCATGCTTCATCTGCTGACATCCCTTCGCGGGAAACTTAAGTTTGAGCTGCGGGCAGTCCATGTCCACCACGGCCTTCGCGGGGCGG
This sequence comes from Hungatella sp., assembly GCA_022792815.1. Lineage (GTDB taxonomy): Bacteria > Bacillota > Clostridia > Lachnospirales > Lachnospiraceae > UBA3402. The sequence continues at coordinate 23,302 of JAAWBS010000003.1, read as the reverse complement.
AGGCGGACCGGGATGCCCGGTATGTCAGGGAACTTTCCAACAGATGGGAAGTTCCCTGTCTTGTGATATACGAAGATGTGGCGTCATACGGGAGAGACCGCGGGATGAGCCTGGAGGAGGCGGGGAGAGAGGTGCGGTATGGGGCGCTATACCGGGAGGCCGGACGGTGGGAGGGCAGTGTCATCGCTGTGGCCCACCATCAGGAGGATCAGGCGGAGACCATTCTACACAACCTGTTCCGCGGCAGCGGACTAAAGGGCTTAGGCGGCATGGCGCCGGTGAGAGGGGCTGTCATACGCCCTCTTTTGTGTGTGAGCCGCCAGGAGATCCTGGGATATCTTAAGGATAGGGATATCGTCTGCTGTGAAGACTCCACCAATGCCTCCTGCGATTACACCAGAAACAGACTGCGGCATATGGTGATTCCTGTGGTGTGCCGTGAGATCAATCCGGAAGCGGTGGAACATATCGCGGCAGCCGGCGAGCGGATGAGGCAGGCGGACCGGTATTTCTGCCGGGAAGCTCAAAAGCTCTGGAAGGTTCAGGGACAGAAGACGGGGGAGGAATGCCGCTTTCCGGCAGGGGCTCTCGTGAGTCTCCCGGAGATTTTGAGAGGCTATGTGGTCCTGGAGATGATCGAGGCGCTGACCGGTTCTCGAAAGGACATCACGGCCGTTCATGTGGACCGGATCGTCGGCCTGGCCGGGAAGGGGGTGGGGCGAAGAGTCAGTCTGCCCTATGGCATGAGAGCCTGGAGGGACTACGAGTGTGTATGTGTGTCACTTCAAGGGCAGGAGCCGGTCTTAGAGCCGGCGAAAGAGCCTTCTTTGGCCTCCCGTTTTGCTTTTGAGCGGTTGCCGGGATCCATTTTGGGAGAAAAAACAGGGAAAATTCCGGAAAAGAAGTATACGAAATGGTTTGATTATGATAGAATAAAAGGTACGTTATCTGTAAGGACCAGGAAAACCGGCGATTATTTCATGCTGAAGGACGGCAGCAGGAAGACGGTAAAGGCATTTATGATCGATGCCAAGATTCCGAGAGAGGAGAGGGACCGGATTCCCCTTGTGGCGGAAGGACAGCATGTGCTCTGGATCGTCGGATACCGGATCAGTGAATATTATAAAATAACAGATGATACGAAACAGATCTTACAAGTGAAGATGGATGGAGGAGAGGAACATGGAGGATAAGATTCGGGTCTTGATTTCCGAGGAAGACGTGAACAGGAGGATCAGTGAGATCGCCGCCCAGATCAGCAGAGACTACGAGGGCAGACAGGTACACTTGATCTGTATCTTGAAAGGCGGTGTATTTTTTACCTGTGAATTGGCCAAGAGGCTAACGGTTCCCGTCTCCTTAGATTTTATGTCTGTGTCCAGCTATGGGGCAGGCACCGAGTCCAGCGGTGTGGTGAAACTGATTAAGGACTTGGATGAACCTCTGGCGGGCAAGCATGTGGTGATCGTGGAGGACATCATCGATTCCGGCCGGACTCTGGCTTACCTGATCGAGGTTCTGAAACAGAGGAACCCGGCGGATATCCGTCTGTGCACCCTTCTTGACAAACCGGAGCGCCGTGTGAAAAAGCAGGTGAAGGTGGACTATACCTGTTTCGTGATCCCCGATGAATTTGTGGTGGGATATGGTCTGGACTATGACCAGAAATACAGAAATCTTCCATATATTGGAGTAGTAGAACAGTAAGGAGGCAGTTAGTTGAGACAGCGACAATCTATAAGCGGGCTGGGGCTTCTGGTCGTGATGATGATCGTCATGGCCCTGGCGTTCCGACTTTCAGGCGGTATGGGCGATGAGGGCCTGACCCAGCAGGAGTATGTGCAGGCAGTGGAGAAAGGGGATGTCAGGATGGCAGTCATCCGGCCCAACAGGGAGACGCCCACCGGAGAGGTGGTTCTTACCATGGAGGCCGGAGGCCAGATGACGGTGTATGTGGCTGACGTGAAGGAGGAGCAGGCCTTTTTGATGGACCGGGGAGTTCCCTGCATGATGGCCAATGTGCCCCAGGAAAGCTATCTTCTGACCATGATCGTTCCCGTCCTCTTGTCCGGTGTGGTGCTGGTGGTAGTGTTCATGATGATGAACGCCAGGGCTTCCGGGGGAGGAGCCAACGCCAAGATGATGAATTTCGGCAAGAGCAGGGCCCGGCTGACCAGAGATGCCAGCAAATACAATTTTCAGAAAGTGGCAGGCCTGAGGGAGGAAAAGGAGGATCTGGAGGAATTGGTAGATTTTCTCAGGAATCCTCAGAAATACACCACCGTAGGGGCGAGGATTCCCAAGGGTATCCTTCTCGTAGGTCCTCCAGGAACCGGTAAGACCCTGCTTGCCAAGGCGGTGGCCGGAGAGTCAGGGGTGCCGTTCTTCAGTATCTCAGGCTCCGATTTTGTGGAGATGTTCGTAGGTGTGGGAGCTTCCAGGGTCAGGGATCTGTTTGAGGAGGCCAAAAAGAATGCTCCCTGTATCATATTTATCGACGAGATCGACGCCGTGGCCAGACAGAGAGGAACCGGGCTGGGCGGAGGTCATGACGAGAGGGAACAGACCTTAAATCAGCTTTTGGTGGAGATGGACGGATTCGGAGTCAATGAGGGAATCATCGTCCTGGCGGCCACCAACCGGGTGGATATCCTGGATCCCGCCATCCTGCGGCCGGGCCGGTTTGACAGGAAGATCATGGTGGGAAGACCTGACGTGAAGGGACGGGAGGAGATCCTGAAAGTCCATGCCCAGGATAAGCCTCTGGGAGACGACGTGGATCTGGACCGGGTGGCCAGGACCACCGCCGGTTTTACCGGTGCTGACTTGGAGAACCTTCTCAACGAGTCTGCCATCCTGGCGGCGAAAGAGGGCAGAGGTTATGTGCGCCAGGCGGATATCGACCGCTCCTTCATCCGGGTGGGCATCGGCACGGAGAAGAAGAGCCGGGTGATCTCCGAGAAAGAGAAGCGGGTCACGGCGTACCATGAGGCAGGTCATGCCATCCTGTTCCATCTGCTTCCTGAGGTGGGACCGGTTCACACCATCTCCATCATCCCAACCGGCAATGGGGCGGCAGGCTATACCATGCCCCTTCCGGAGAAAGACGAGATGTTCAACACCAGGGGAAAGATGCTCCAGACCATCATGGTATCTCTGGGCGGAAGGATCGCCGAGGAGTTGATTTTTGACGATATCACCACCGGGGCCTCCCAGGACATCAAGCAGGCCACAGCCATCGCACGGTCCATGGTAGTCAAATACGGCATGTCCGAGAAAGTGGGTATGATCAACTATGAGACAGAGGGAGACGAGGTATTTATCGGAAGAGAGATCGGCCATACCAAAAGCTATGGGGATGATGTGGCGGCAGCCATCGACAGCGAGGTGAAGCGGATCATTGATCAGTGCTATGAGAAAGCCAAAGCGATGATCCGGGAGTATGAGTATGTTCTTCACCGATGTACGGAGGTTCTTTTGGAAAAAGAGAAGGTGGGCCAGGAAGAATTTGAACAGATGTTCTGATGTTTGAACAAAATACACAAAAAATGTAAGTGATTTTTGGCAAGTTTGTGGAAACTGGTTCTTGGAATCTGGCGAAACGTATGGTATTATAATAGACGTAACCCCCCCAATACATTATATAGTTTTTGCTACACCCCATAAGAAACGAAATACCTTCTCCTAAAAGAGCCAGCCACCCCGCTGGCTCTTTTACTGTGAAAATCCCGGACGGCAGCCGCAGTGAATGCAAGCCTGTTGGTAGAGAACCATGGAGTTGGCCGGGTAAGTCGGTATGAGCAAAGCAGGAACGTTTGCTGCCCTGAGAAATGAACAGTAGAAGTAACGGTAAATTGGTAGAATTCACAGTTGTATTATTCGAAAATATCATATAGAATATAAAGATGGATTAAAATGACCAGGCAGGCAGGAAGGAAAAAGGATGGAATCTGCGAATCAGAATGAAATCATCAGACAGGCCTTGTTCAGTGATGAGACAGAAGGGTTTCGAATTCCAGCGGAGCCAGAGGAGGGGGATGTGGTGACCCTCCGATTCAGAACGGCCAGAGATAATATAGATCATGTTTTTTACCAGGAAGCAGAAGGCGAAGAGACACCGCTTTTGAAAGCAGCATCAGACAAGCTGTTTGATTATTATGAGTATCATATGACAGTACCGGCATCACCGCTGCGGTACCATTTTCGTGTGGTCAGGGGGGAGGAGAGCTGTTTTTACAACCGCCTGGGCGTATGTACGGAAGCCGAGGCGTGTTTTGACTTTCGGATTACCCCGGGATTTCACACACCGGACTGGGCCAAGGGCGTGGTGATGTACCAGATCTTTGTGGACCGGTTCTGCAACGGAGATCCGGACAATGACGTAGAAGACTGTGAATACGTCTATATCGGAAGGCCTGTATATCGGGTCAAGAACTGGAACCAGAATCCGTCCACTATGGATGTGGGTTGTTTTTACGGCGGAGATCTGCAGGGAGTGTGGGACAAGCTGGACTATCTGCAGAGTCTGGGAGTGGAGGCGATCTATTTCAATCCCCTGTTTGTATCGCCATCCAACCACAAATATGATACTCAGGACTATGACTATATTGACCCTCATTACGGGAAGATCGTGAAGGACGGCGGCAGCTGTGTGCCAGAGGACGCCGTGGATAATGAAGGGGCGGAAAAGTACCGCCTGCGCACTGCAGATAAGGAGAACCTAGAGGCCAGCAACCGGTTTTTTGCCGAATTTGTGGAGGAGATTCACCGCAGAGGGATGCGGGTGATCATGGACGGAGTGTTCAACCACTGCGGTTCTTTCAATAAGTGGCTGGACAGAGAGAAGATCTATGAACGCAGCGGTGACTACGAGCCGGGGGCTTATCAGTCCGGCGACAGCCCTTACCGCACATTTTTTAAATTTTCGGACGAGAATCAGTGGCCTTACAACGGCAGCTATGACGGATGGTGGGGACATGACACCCTTCCCAAGCTGAATTATGAGGATTCGGATAAACTGTATCAATATATTCTGCGGATTGCCAAAAAGTGGGTTTCTCCTCCTTACAATGTAGACGGCTGGCGTCTCGACGTGGCTGCGGATCTGGGCCATACGGGAGATTTCAATCATCGATTCTGGAGAGATTTCCGCAAGGCAGTGAAAGAGGTCAATCCGAATGCCATCATCCTGGCAGAACATTATGGGGATCCCGGCAACTGGCTGGAGGGAGATCAGTGGGACACGGTGATGAACTATGACGCGTTCATGGAGCCGGTCACCTGGTTTCTCACAGGCATGGAGAAACACAGTGACGAGTACAATGAGAGGCTGTACGGCAACGGGGAGGCATTCTTTCATTCCATGTTTTACCATATGAGCAGGATGCAGACTTCCTCGGTTCTGACTTCCATGAACGAACTGTCCAACCACGATCACAGCAGGTTTATGACCAGAAGCAATATGACCGTGGGCCGCATCGGCACCGCGGGACCGGAGGCTGCCCAGGAGGGGATCCACAAGGGGATTTTCCGGGAGGGTGTGCTGATTCAGATGACATGGCCGGGAGCCCCTACCGTGTACTACGGCGATGAGACAGGGTTGTGCGGCTGGACGGACCCGGATAACCGGCGGACTTATCCCTGGGGAAAAGAAGATCTGGAGATGATCGAATTCCACAAGTACATGATCAGGCTCCACAAGGGGATCCCTGCCCTGCGAAAGGGTTCTCTCAAACAGCTTCTGGCAGATCATCAGCTGATCGGGTACGGTCGTTTTCTCGGCGACAGCCGGTGTGTGGTGGTGGTGAATAACAGCGGCAAAGAGAGGCAGGTAGACATACCGGTGTGGGAGATCGGCATCGAGGATGATGACAAGATCCACCGTGTCATGGAGACCAGTGAAGAGGGTTACAATGTAGGGCCCGTGGCATTGAAGTCCGAGGGAGGCCTCGTCTCCGTGACCGTCAGGGCATACAGCGGGATTTTATTGTATTCCAACAAAACGGCTTGATTTTTTGACCTGGCTGTGATATGATGTTATCGCTTGCCAGAGTCACATGGATGGGTTCCCGAGTGGCCAAAGGGGGCAGACTGTAAATCTGTTGCGACACGCTTCGATGGTTCGAATCCATCTCCATCCAGTTCACAGAGCGATACGTTCAGCGACGAGAGCCGTGGGGACGTTTCCCGTGAGTATGCCGCAGTGGCGGAACAGGCAGACGCACAGGACTTAAAATCCTGGGGGACTAATCTCCCGTGCCGGTTCGATTCCGGCCTGCGGCATTAAGATTCCTCTAAAGTAGACAGAGTAAAGAGACAAAATCTACTTTAGGGGTTTTTTTATGCTAAAACACCGCCGGCCGTAAGGGCTGGGGTCCCGTCGATCATGTAACGAAAGCTGTATATCGGAATGCAATTGACACTGTAGCCATTAGGCGAATTGTCGTGTGATTCTGTGCGAGATTACCTGAATATTGAGGAAAAATTATGTATAGCTGCATTCATAAAATAAAAAAAGCGGGTGATGGGAATCGAACCCACGTATCCAGCTTGGAAGGCTGGTGTTCTACCATTGAACTACACCCGCAAAAATCTATTTTATTCACTTCAGACTTGACTAGTTTACACCATTTTCATGCGGTTGTCAATGATTTTTTTCTCTTTGCGGGGGTGTTTGTCAAGAAGGCCCGTCTGTGCTATACTTAACCGTGAAATCAATGCAAGGAGGTACTTGTTATGAACAAAAAAGAGGTTGCCGAGATTCGCCGCCAGTTTACGCCGGAGCGCTGTACCATCACACGGATCTGCGGCTGTTACATAGACGGAGAAAAGAACATCAAGACCCAGTTAAAGGAGGCGTTTCTGTCTCTCCCGGAGGACGATGGATTTAAATATTTTGCCATCTTCAAGAAGACCCTCTCCGGTACCTTGGGCCGCAATCTGCTGAACCTGGACTTTCCTCTGGAGGAGGAGAAGGAGGGCGGCGCACAGGAATTTCTGTTAAAGCTGAGGGACAGCCAGCTGAAAGACGATGAGCTGATCCAGGAATTCTACAACAAAGTCATCGAGACCTTTGACTTCGGCGAGAACTACTATATCATCCTGATCCATATGGCCTACGATGTCCCGGGGAAAGCCTTGGACGGCACGGAGATGTACGATGCCTCGGACAATGTATACCATTGCATTCTGGGCAGTATCTGCCCGGTTCATCTGTCCAAGCCCGGTCTGGGGTATAATATTGAGAAGAACTGTATCGAAAACCGGATTCAGGACTGGATCGTGGACCAGCCGGTCAAGGGATTTTTGTTCCCCTGTTTTAACGAGCGCTACACGGACATTCACAGTATGCTGTATTACACGAAAAACCCGGCCGAACTGCAGGAGGACTTTATCCGTCAGATGTTTGGATGCAGCCGTATTCCCCTGGCAGCGGATACCCAGAAGGAGACGTTCAACGAGCTGATCTCGGACACTCTGGGGGAGGACTGTGACTATGACGTGATCAAGAATATCCACGAGACTCTCAATGCCCGCCTGGAAGAGTTTAAGGACGAACCGGAACCGCTGGAGCTGGGCAAGCAGGAGGTCCGCCGTCTTCTGGAGGACAGCGGCGTGCCGGAAGAAAAGCTGGAGCGTTTTGAACAGAATTACGATCAATGTGCAGGGGAGCAGACCTCCTTTTTGGCCACCAACATCGCCAGCACCAAAAGATTTCACATCGAGACTCCCGATGTGGTGATTCAGGTCAAACCGGAATCCGCGGGTATGGTAGAGACCCGGATGATCGACGGCCGCCAGTGCCTGGTGATCGCAGTCAGTGAGCATGTGGAGGTCAACGGAGTGCCTGTGCAGATTTTGCGGGAAGAGGACGAATGAGAAGGGAGGAATAGGTTCCGACGATATGGCAGGTGCCGTAAAGGCGGCATCTGCTGATACTGAGAAAGAAGGCGGTTGGCCGGAGCCGTACTTTACGGAAAGGGGCTGTGAAACATCGCAACCCCTTTTCGTAAATGTATTTATCGGTTCAGCTCTTCCATCCCCAGCTTCAGCGCCCCCATGATCCCCTGATTGTCGTCAAGGGAGGGGAGGACGATATAGCTGTTAAGATCCTCCAGCTCCTTGGTCACCAGATATCCGTTTACCATGTCCTTCACATAGGCGCGGACCTGTTCGATCAGTCCGTCGTGGTGCATGACGCCTCCCCCTAAGATCACCTTCTGAGGTGAGATAGTCATGATATAGTCTGTGACTGCGGCAGCGATGTAATATGCCTCCAGATCCCATACTTCCGGCCGGTCGCCCAGCTCTCTTCCGGGAGCGCCCCAGCGGGCCTCGATGGCGGGACCGGATGCCAGGCCTTCCAGACAGGTCCTGTGATAGGGACATTTGCCGGCATAAGTGTCATCGGAGCGGACAGGCATCAGGATGTGACCTGCCTCCGGGTGCAGCATGCCGTGAAGGAGCCCTCCCCCGGCCAGGACTCCCACTCCCACACCGGTTCCGATGGTGATATAGATGGCAGTGTCCAGTCCCCTGGCACAGCCCCAGGTGGCCTCTCCCAGCATGGAGCCGTTGACATCCGTGTCAAATCCTACCGGGATATTCAGCTTCTCCCTGAAATAGCCGCAGATGTCATAGTTCTTCCACGGCAGCTTGGGTGTGGTGGTGATATAACCGTAGGTCGGGGAGGTGCGGTTTAAATCGATGGGCCCGAAACAGCCGATCCCCAGAGCGGAGATGTCCTTTCCGGCAAAATACTCTGCCATCTTCGGCATGGTGATGTCGGGGGTCTCTGTGGGGATCGAGATGCGGTCCAGAATTTCTCCCTGTTCATTTCCTATGGCGCACACCATCTTAGTGCCGCCTGCTTCCAATGCTCCAAATAACATGTTGCGTCCTCCTTTAATATAATGGTATCGGCACGCGACGCTTCACGTCACCTGCCAGTTCGTCGGAAGGCATCCTAGAAATGCTGCGCATCTGCCTTCCTCCCAGTCACCGGCAGACCCAAAGGCTGGCTGTCAGTGTTTTTCCGTGATGTGTGAGGCGATCAGTTCCATGGCCCCTTCTGCTCTTATGACCCCATAGCCTGCCGGAGCCAGAAGATGGTCTCCCGCCTTGACAGGTATCCCGTCAAGAGTTCCGCTTCCCGAGGCGACATCGATCAGCAGGAAGGGATAGTCCTGGCTGACGGCTGCATCCGTCTTTACATTCCATCTGGTCACGGTGAAATACTGTCCCTCCACCAAGGTACAGAATTCATAGGCTCCGTGATCTTCCACAGGCCCTCTGGTGTCGGAGCCCTCATGAGGGCAGGCGATGACATCCATACTCTGCTTTAGATGAAGCTCTCGAGGCTTCCCGTTCTGAAGACGCCCATAGTCATACAGACGGTATGTGGTATCGCTGTTCTGCTGGACTTCCAGAAGGAGAGTCCCTTTGCGGATGGCATGGACGGTGCCCGAGGGGATGTAGAAAAAGTCTCCTTTGTGGATGGGAAGCTTTCGCAGAAGATCATCCCAGCAGCCTTCTTTTATCATCTCCTCCAGCTCCTTTCGGGTCCTGGCGTGATGGCCGATGATGATGTCGGCACCCTCCTCGCAGTCTAATATATACCAGCACTCGGTCTTCCCTTGACTTCCCCCTTCGTGAACAGAGGCATACTCATCGTCCGGGTGAACCTGGATACTTAAGTGGTCGTTGGCATCGATGATCTTCACCAGAAGAGGAAACTCTTTCCCCTCCATGCCGCCGAACAGCTCCCGGTGGTGATCCCACAGATCCTTCAGACTCTGCCCGTCGTAGGTCCCCCCGCGCACCAGGCTCTGTCCGTGGGGATTGGCCGAGATGACCCACGCTTCCCCGGTGTCATCTCCCGGGATGGGGTAACCGTAGACCTCCCGCATCTTATGGCCGCCCCATAAGACCTGCTTAAAAAATGGCTGAAAAAAAATCAGTTCGCTCATGGTTCATTCCTCCGTTTTTAATATAGCATAATTTACCTGTAACCGCAAGATTTATGAAATCCCCTGTACTTAAGGCAAGTACAGGGGAGGTAAAATGATGGCTTAGTTTTCCTCAGAACCGGCCTGCTGTGCCAGCAGCCGGTCGTTGATCTTCACAAACGGAAGGTACAGAAGCACTCCGATGACGATGATCAGCAGCTGGACGATCACGGCCCGGAAATCTCCTCCGGTGGCCAGGTAACCGCTTAACAGAGGCGGAGTGGTCCAGGGGATGTAGACGACGCACTCATTCATGAAATTCAGGGCCGTCGCGGCATATCCGATGATGATGCCGATGGCGGGCAGAAGCACAAAGGGGATGATCATGGTGATGTTGTACACGATGGAGTAGCCGAAAATAACCGGCTCATTGATGTTAAAGCATCCCGGGGCCGCAGACATCTTACAGATAGCCTTGGTGGCTTTGTTGCGTCCGAACAGCAAGGTGGCGATGATCAGGGCGATGGTGGAGCCTGAGCCGCCCATCATGCCGAAGGCAGGTACAAAGGCGACGTTGATGATGTCGCGGACTGGCTCTCCGGCCGCATAGGCCGCCATAGCCTGGGTCATGTTGATGATCAGAAGGGGTTCCAGGATAGAGCCGTAGATCACCGTCTGATGGATACCGAACAGCCACAGGAAGTTGCCCAGGGAGTAGAGCAGCACACAGCCCAGAAGTCCCGTCGTCACGCCCCTTAAGGGCTCCTGAATCATGGTGGTGATGATGGTGATCAGGTCTGTGCGGAATACATTGTAGAGGACTGCGGATACGATTCCGAACACCGACATGACCAGGATAAAGGGGATCAGGATGGAGAAGGATTTGCCCACTGCCGGTGGGATGCTGTCTCCCATATTCAGCTGCAGCTTTTTGATACTTGCCACATAGATAAACAGCTCTGTGGCCGCCAGTCCGATGAGGATGCCTGCGAACATAGCCTGAGTCCCTACATTGCCGAAAGTCAGCACTCCGGACACGGTTACTGCCTGATCGGTTCCGACGGGTGTGACACTGACGGAACCGGGCATCATGACGATTAAGGAGGCCAGCGAAACCAGAGCCGCGGCGATGGGGTTGTCATAGCCCCGGTTGCGGGACAGACAGTAGCCGATGACCGTGGCGATTAGCAGGGAGCTGATATTTAAGGTTCCGTTGACCAGCATGTTGCCCCAGTACTGGGCGCTCTCCAGGGCGGGACCGCTTAAGATCCACTGAAAGATGGTGTTGTTGAACAGGACAGCCAGCCCCGCCAGGATATACAGGGGCATGATGGTGGCAAATGCATCCCGCAGGGAGCTTAAATGGATCTGTCCGCCCAGCTTTGCGGCAAACTCCGTGAATTTGTCGATAAATTTAGAATTCTGCAGACCGCTCATATTACAGTTCCTCCTTGTCTCTCTGCTCGATCAGGTTCTTTACCCAACCGGCTGATTTTTTCAGCTTTCTCTCATAATTGCCCATCAGATCGACTTCGACAAAGCCGTACCGATTCTTAAAGGCATTGCTCCAGGACCAGTTGTCGATGAGGCCCCAGTAGTGGTAGCCCACGCAGTTGGCGCCCTCCTCGATGGCCTTCATGACCCACTCCAGGTGTTCCTCCACAAACTCGATCCGGTAGTCGTCTTGGATCTGGCCGTTCTCGTCCCGGAATCGGTCCTCGTGCTCCACGCCCATGCCGTTTTCCGAGATGAAGAATTTCATATCCGGGTATTCCCTCTTCATCTTCATGCCGAAATCATAGATTCCTTTGGGATAGATCTCCCAGCCCCGATACACGTTCATCTTCCGCTCCGGCCAGATGTAGGGATCCGCGAACTTGGGATAGCCGGCCTCGTCGGTCCTGGTGGCCGGCGCCTGGACCCGGTTGGGCTGATAGTAGTTAAATCCCAGCCAGTCCACCCGGCCGCATTTTAAGATCTCCTCGTCGCCTGGCCGCCTCTCCGGCGCCAGTCCCAGTTCTTCCAGAGTGTCCATCACGTCCTGTGGCAGAGTTCCCGCTGTCGCTAAGTCCAGCCACCAGCGGTTGTGGAGGCCGTCGGTCATGCGCACCGCTTCCAGATCTGCGGGAGAGGGATTCTCCTTTGTGTAAGGCGGGGCAAATGCATTGATCAGGCCGATCTGCGCGTCGGGCAGCATGTAGCCCTCTTTCTTTGCCTTGTGAAACTCCCGGACAGCCAGGCTGTGGGCGAGGGAGATATGGTACTGAACCTCCATGCCCATCTTCGCATCCTTGATAAAGGGATACCATACTCCGTGACGATACTCCTGATCCGGCTCCACGATGGGCTCATTGAAGGTGAACCAGTAACGGATCTCCTTGCCGAAGGTGCGGAACGCGGTTCTGGCATAGACCGCATAGGCCTCCACCACCTCCCGGTTCATCCACCCCCCTCTGGCGAACAGATAATAAGGCATGTCAAAATGGTACAGGTTCATGAACAGCTCGATGCCATGATCCCTGGCGCAGGCGCAGACTTTGTGGTAGAAAGCGGCGCCCTCCGGATTCAGCTTCTGATTCTGATCCATGAGCCGGGTCCACTGGATAGAAGTGCGGAAGGAGTCCAGATGGAGGCTCTTAAACAGCTTGATGTCCTCCTCGTACTTCTCGTAAAAGTTGTTGCCCACATAGCTGCCTACCTTGTTGTAAAAATCGGAGATGGAGAGATCGGACCAGTGATCCCAGAAGCTCTCCAGACGGTGGTCCTTCTTGTACGCGCCTTCGGTCTGCGGACCGGACATGGCGGCGCCCATAAAAAAATTTTTAGGAAGCTTTACCTGCATGGCTGATACCCCTTTCTTTGCTGTTCTCATGATACTACAGTTCCCAAAGTCATGCCCATCTATGTGCGGTATGCAGATTATGATGGGTTGAATGGAAATAATTACATCATGATTTTTTATAAATAAGTTATAACATATTTATATAATATCATAATTTTTTGAAAATGCAAGAGGAAAATAAAGTTTTTTGAATTTACCGCTGCCCTTCACAACCCTTCCGCAGATATGCGCAAAATAAAAAAACCAGTGCAGAGATACACTGGTTTGCAGTTCTGTTCCTGATGATGGGAGAGATCGGGGGATAAGCGCGGTGCCTGCGGACCGGGGAGGGCTCACCTGACACTGACGGTTCGCAGCTCAAAACAGTCCGCCCGGTGTCTGGATTTGGAATACTCGAAGATCCTGCCGTCGTCTAAATAGGCGACCTGTTCGATCTCCAAAACAGGCATAGGTTTATCCCCGATCTTCAGCCACAGACGCTCCTGGTCCGTAGGCATGGAGGCCCGGGCGATGCGGTGGGCGCTCTGGATCTTCAGCTTGAGGGTGTCTTCGATATAGGCATAGATGGAACTCTGCACCACCTCCAGGGTGATACCGGTGATGAAATCCGTGGGCATGTAGGTGTATTCCACCACATGAGGTTTGCCGTCTGCCAGCCTGGTGCGGCAGATATAGCAGACAAAGGCGCCCTCTGCCAACTGAAGTTGGTCCGCGATGTTCCCGGATGCCGGGATCAGCTTGAACTCATGGATGTCAGAGGTGATAACATGCCCTTCTGCCGTCTTGGAGAAGCCGCAGAACTGCTGTGATCTGGCAAAACCCTGATGATTGCCGGAACCGCCGGAGACGGCTTTCACGAAGGTCCCGGATCCCCGCCGTTTGGTGATCAGTCCCCGATTGACCAGCAGTTCCATGGCCTGACGGATGGTGATGCGGCTGGTGCCGTATTGTCTGCACAGCTCCATCTCCTGGGGCAGTTTTTCATCTGGCTTGTAATAGCCGGAGAGAATCCTGGACTGGATGTCTTCGGCGACAGTCTCATATTTAAACATCGTTGTAGTCTCCTGAATCATAAGTTGTTATAACACATATTGATATTATTATACTGACAGGACAAAAAAAATTCAACGGAAACTTTTACCCGAAGCAGTGGGGCCTGCCGTAGGGTCGAGTGAGAACTTTTCTCCGAAAGCTCTGGACAAATGGGCCGGAAGAGGCTATTTTTATAGTAGAATAAATATCTAAATAAAAGCGGAGGAACTATGTTATGAAAGAATTAGCTTACTACGATGGTCGGATCGGTGCTCCGGAGGAAGTGATGATCCCGTTTAACGACAGAGTTCATTTTTTCGGGGACGGCGTCTATGAGGCGACTTTGGGCGGAAATCACCGGGTATACCTTCTGCAGGATCATCTGGACCGGTTTTATGGCAGTGCAAAAGCATTGGAGATCCGGATTCCTATGGAGAAGGAGGAGTTAGGCGGGCTTTTGACGGAGCTGCTGGAACAGGTGGAAGGGAGAAATCATTTCGTCTACTGGCAGGTGACCAGGGGAGTGGATGTGAGAAATCACACCTACAGCGATGACATGGTGGGCAAATTGTGGATATCTATCCGGCCTTTTGCCATGCAGGACCCGGAGAAGGAGATCGGGCTGATCACCAAGGAGGATACCAGATTTTATCACTGTAATATCAAGACCCTGAACCTGCTTCCTTCTGTCATGGCCTCCCAGGATGCCAAGCGGGCCGGTGTGGGGGAGACCGTGTTCCACAGAGGAGAGGTGGTCACCGAGTGTTCCCACAGCAATATCTCGATCTTGAAGGACGGAGTCTTTATCTCCCATCCCAACGACAATCTGATCCTCCGGGGCATCGCCAAGACCCACATGATCGCCGCGTGCTACCGTCTGGGGATCCAGGTCATAGAGCGGCCCTTTACTCTGGAGGAGCTAAGGGACGCCGACGAGATCCTTGTCACCTCCTCCTCCAATTTTTACCGCTACGCCACCATGGTGGACGGAGCGGCAGCAGGGGGAAAGGACCCGGAGACCAGGAAGCTTTTACAGAAGGCGGTGATCGGCGAGTTTCTGGAGTATACGGGGCTGGAGAGTCTGCGGGAGTAGAAAATAGAGGAGGATGTTGAGATGTCTGATATTTTTAATGAAGCAAACATGCGGAGGATCTTGGAGGGGTACATACCAGACAAAGAGACGCTGACGGCGGGCATACACGCGTTGTCGAAGGAGACGAATGTAAAGAGTGTCTTTGGAAACTGCATTTACACGGAAGAAGGGCTGGTTCCCAGTGAGAACGGAGGCATCCTTGAGGTAAAAAAGAAGAAATACTCGACCTACGATATTTACCTTGGCCTCACCCAGTCTTCTCTGGTGATTGCGGAGTGTGAGACGAATCAATATCTCTATGAATTTAACGACAGACTGGATGTGAGAGACGCAGATATAAAAAAGATTACCTCAGGCCTCCGCTTTGCAGATATCGGAACGTGCTTTCCTTTGACGGACATTCAGAGATGTGAGATAAAAAAGGGATGGATGGGGTCAGTTAAATGCTCCCTTACCATGAAAGACGGAAGCTGTTTCAAGCTTCTGCTTCCGAAGCTGGGCGGAGTGGGAGGAGGCATGCCGCATCATGCCCAGTACCGTGAGGCGATTATCGCACGTCTGAGCAGGGGCAATGGGTGATGTAAAGTCCAAAGAGAGAAGGGGATGTCACGAAACTCGGTACTTTTGTGACATCCCTGTAGTACAAAGTTCAGGACAAAAAATCGGGAAGTCCCTGATTTTCGGGACTTCCCACTGTTTCCACTAAGCGCGAGACGGGATTCGAACCCGCGACCCTCGCCTTGGCAAGGCGATACTCCACCACTGAGCCACTCGCGCAAAAATTAAAACCATCACTGTTATTGTCTAACGACAAAACACATTTTACCACAACTTCTCTTCAAAATCAATACCCTGAAAAAAATTTTACAGACATTTTATCGACATGGCTGTTCTTTGAGGGGGAGCCTCTTCTTGCCCGGCTGTGCCGGACAAGAAGGATCAGACGTCCGCCTGATGTGGAAAACTCTTGCCTGTCTGAGCGGTCATATATCATGGGCTGACATGGCCGTCTGCTCTTTACAAGTCTTCCCCATTGGACTCGATACACTTTTTGTACCAGTAGAAGGAGTCCTTCTTAAAGCGTTTCCTGGTGCCCTTGCCCTCGTCGTCCTGATCCACATAGATGACGCCGTAGCGCTTGCTCATCTCCATGGGGCCGCAGGAGACAATGTCGATGAATCCCCACATGGTGTAGCCGATTAAATCCACACCGTCGATGACGGCCTCCTTCATCTGCTCCACATGGGCTTTCAGATAATCGATGCGGTAGGGGTCGTGGATCGAATTGTCCTCCTCCGGCACGTCTCTGGCGCCAAGACCGTTTTCCGCGATAAAGACAGGGAGCTGATAGCGGTCATAGATCTGGTTTAGAGTGACGCGCAGTCCCACCGGATCCTTCTGCCAGCCCCACTCACTGGACTCCAGATAGGGATTTTTGTTGGCCATGATCAGGTTGCCGCTGGTCTTCTCCCACCCCTGGTTGGTGGTGGAAACCTGGGAGAAATAGTAGGAGAAGGAGGTAAAGTCGATGGTGTTGTTTTTCAGAATCTCGTCGTCTCCCGGCTCCTTGCGGATCCGGATATGCTCTCTCTCGAAATACCGCTCCATATAAGCCGGGTAAGCCCCTCTGGCCATCACATCCAGGTAGAACCAGTTGGAGTACTGATCATCCAGGATCATCTGCATCACATCGTCCGGATGACAGGTGGCGGGATAGGTGGTAAAACGGGCGATCATGCCGCCGATCATGGAGCCGGGCAGAATCTCATGGCCCGCCTTCACGGTCAGGGCGTTGGCGATAAACTGGTGGTGCAGGCACTGGAAGATGGCGTTGGTGTAGTTCTCCTCCTGATCTTCCACCAGACAGACCCCGTTGAAGGGATTGAAACGTCCGGCATTGAATTCGTTGAATGGAAGCCAATAGTCCACCCGGTCTCCCAGCTGCTCAAAGAGCGTAGTGGCATACCGCACATAGAAATCGATGGTCCTGCGGTTCTTCCAGCCCCCGTACTTTAACACCAGATTTACGGGGATGTTGTAGTGGAGAATCGTGGCAAATACCTTGATACCGTACCGGTGGCACTCGTCGAATAAGTCTCTGTAAAACTGAAGCCCTTTCTCATTGGGAGTCTCATCGTCGCCGTTTGGGTAGATTCTGGCCCAGTTGACAGAGGTGCGCAGTACCTTGAGGCCCAGCTCGTGGAACAGCTTTATGTCATCCTTGTAGTGGTGGTAGAAATCGATGCCCCACCGGAATGGATAGTGGACCGTGTCCTTGTCAGTGAGAGCCTTCTGAAATTTCTCGTCATTCATGCGGCGGTTCTTGAACAGCGCCCGCTCTTCCTTGGTCCATGCCGCGTCGAAATACCTGAGATCCTGGGTGTCCAGCCCCTTTCCGTCCGCGTCATAAGCCCCGTCGGCCTGGGAGGCGGCGATGGCGCCGCCCCATAAAAAGTTTTCCGGAAATCCTGTTTTCATAATCATTTACCTCCTGATCAAATATCTTTTTTTGTCAACACAAGGGAAATCGCAAAGGACGACAGCCACGCTACGGCCATAACCACCAGCAGCAGAAGGAAGTTGTTGCCCGAGTCCATGTAGGTGGCGATGCTGGTGATGCCGGGCATGGAGAAGGCGTAGGTGACCACCCCGAGGATCATGGCCACAGCACCTGCGATGGCTCCTCCGGCCATGGCCGCGTACAGAGGCTTCTTCTCCGGCAGGGCGATCCCGTAGAGAGCCGGCTCCGTGATGCCCAGGATACACACGAGTCCTGTGGAGACAGCGGCGGATTTCTGTTCGCCGGGCTTCATCTTCAAGGCGCGGGCCAGGACGGCGCCGGACACGGCCAGGTTGGAGTAGAAAAAGTTGGGAAGCATGAAGTCATAGCCAAGAGTCGCCAGATTCTGCAGCTCCACGGCGGACCAACCCTTGATTCCGAAGATGATGGTAAGCGGGATGATCCCGCAGAACAGCGCACCTGCAAACGGGCCTGCATTGGTAAACAGCCAGGCGAATCCGCCGGTCATGCCCACGGCGATCCAGTTGCCCAGGGGAGCCGCAAATCCCAGAAACAGCGGCGCCGCGATGAGAAATGACAGGGAACCGGAGAATACGATCCGCAGATTTTTCGGCATCCGCTTGTCGATAAAATGGAAGATGACCGAGAAGATCCACACTGACAGGATCACCGGGAAGATAGATCCCTTATAGTTGTAGGCAGGGATGTGGAACAGCCCGAAGGAGTAGCCCTTGATGCCCTCGGCAGGTGACAGGAAGGTGGAATACATCAGGATACCGGCTGTCATGATGCCGAAGATTTCCTTCACCTTGAAGCGCTTGGCGGCCGCGTAGCCGATGATAAAGGGCATGAAGTAAAAGGGAGCATCGCCGACGGCATTCAACACCGTGATGATGTCGGACTTGGAGGAAACCAGGCCGATGGCGGTGATCAGGGAGATGATACCTTTCAGCATACCTCCTGCCACGATGGCGTATAATCCCGGGGTCACACAGGCTGCCAGAGTGTTAAGACCCTGGGTCAGCAGATTAGGCTTCTTCTCCGCCGCGTCCTGTGAAGCGGTTTCCTGACGGTCCTCCGCCCCGGCCTTAAAACCGGAAATCTCTAGGAAATCCCCATACACCTCCGCCACGGTGGTGCCCACCACACACTGGAGCTGGCCGCTGGACTCGATGACTTTCAAAAGCCCGCTGACGCGGTTTAACCGGTCCATGTCCACCAGATCCCGGTTGGCGGGGACGATCCTCAGACGGGTGACACAGTGGAAGACATTTTTGATATTGCCGCTTCCGCCCACGGCTTCCAGAATCTCCTGGCACATGGCGCCATACTCATACTTTGACGTATCCTTCATCACGTTCCCCTTCTTCTCTTTCACGGCAGCCACGGCAGCCGTGGAATTCTGTGTGACCTCTTCCTGTGGAAGAAGTTCTACCTTGTGTTCTGCGGCATTGGGAAAGACGGTGATCACCGTCGGGTCCAGCCCGGCGCTTCTGATTGCCTCCACATCAAAGCGGATGACCTCCTCGTGGACATTCACCGGGTCTCCCTGTTTCTTTAAAACCGTAAATCCTCTTCCCTCCAGGCCTACGGTGTCGATCCCGATGTGTACCAGTACTTCCAGGCCGTCCCCGGTGGTAAACCCTACGGCGTGTCCTGTGGGAAAGACCATGGAGACTGTCCCATTTACAGGTGCATGGACGATTCCTTTTTCGGGAATCACACCGAAACCGGGCCCCATGACGCCGCTGCTGAATGTAGGGTCCCCGATGTCTTCCTGCCGGACGTATCTGCCGATTGCCGGCGAATATACCGATCCTTCCGGCCTTTTTTCTAAAGCCATAACTTCCTTCCTCCTATTATAAGTGTCAGTCAACGGTTTCTTATGTCTCTATCATAGTGGAAAAACAGGGAGTGCACAATTTCGTAACCCAACTTATTGACTTACTGAACTTAATCAATTAGACTGGAGGGAGAAGAGAGGGGGAAGCTGATGAGACTGGAGGAGTTGGACGAGTTTTTATTTCGCTATACAGAATCCGAGAAGAGGCACAGACTGACAAAGCTTCATGTGCTGTCCAAACGTTATGACACCATACCCAAAACCCTGTTTCACGGCAGGGAAGTCTATGTATTCTCCTTTAACAAACTGTTCGAGAACAAGTATGTGTGTGTCAACAAGGAGTCCCGGTTCACATGGATTCCGGAACATATTCACACAGTCATCGAATTTCTTTATGTGTACAGGGGAAGCTGTGTCCAAGTCATAGGCGGACAGCGAGTAGTGATGGAGCAGGGGGATATCTGTATGCTGGACACCGATGTCCCTCACAGCATCGAGTATCTGGGGGAGGAGGATATCATCATTACCATCGAGATGAGGAAAGAATATCTGACACAGGGATTTATGATCCGTCTGGGAGATGACGGGATCATCAACCGCTTCCTGGTCAACACCCTTTCCATGAACGCGGCCCACGACCAGTACCTTCTGTTTGAGAGACAGGAGGGCAGTGAGATCCACGGCATCATCCAGCATATTCTCTGTGAGTATTATGAACCGGGCATCTGCAGTGAGAAGATGATCGATGCCTACATGGTGCTTCTGTTCTGCGAGATCATGCGGCGGTACAGGGATCAGAGGTTTCAGTCCGGCCATGAGAATATCCGTCAGGTCATGGAGATCTTGGAGTACATAGAGAGAAATTGTCTCACGGCTACCTTAAAGAGCGCCGCAGCCTATTTCGGCTTTCATCCCAATTATCTCAGTTCCTATGTCAGGAAGCATACAGGGCAGACTTTCAAAGAGCTGGTGATCCTCCAGCGGATGTATCAGGCTTGCTTCTATCTGTCCAACACGGAGCTGCCGGTGTATGAGATCGCCGATAAGGTGGGGTATGAGATTCTGGGGTTTTTCTACAAGAAGTTTGAGGGGATCTATAAGATGACGCCTCAGGGGTATCGGAACCTTAAGACAGACGGGGTGGGGTGAGAGCTGATTTTTCTATTGCCGGCAGAGAAAAGGACAGGGCTTTTCTTTGCCGGGAATATCCGTAGACATGGAATCCTGCCGGCAGATGAGAGTGATCTGCCGGCAGTTTCTTTCTTTATGAAAGAAGTTCGGTCATCTTGCCGCAGCAGAGAATGTGGAGCTCGTGAAGGGCCCGGGTGATGGCCACATACAGCAGGTTGGGTTCCCCCTCTTTCAGAGAATATGCGTCCTCCACCGGGTTCCACAGAAGGACACTGTCAAACTCGAGGCCTTTGGTCAGGTGGATGGGAAGTACCATGACTCCCTTGGAGAAGGCGATTGCCTGTTCTGTCAGGGCTTCGGCCGTATCCGGGGAAGCAAAAGATTTGTCCGGCCCGGCGGAGAAGATATGGGGATATTGCTCCAGATTTTGCCGGACATAGTCGGCGTCCTCCTGGTTTCGGCAGATCACTGCGATGGTGTCATATCCTCTTAAGCGGATCTGAGAGATGAGGTCCGCGGCTTTTGAGATCATCTGTTCCTTTGGTATCTGACAGAAAGACACCGGTGCGCCGTGGCGGATGACAGGCTCGATCTTGTACCGGCCGAAGGAGGCGGTATCCAGCACTTTTCCCGCCACATGGGAGATCTCGATGGTGTTCCGGTAGCTTTTGGCCAGGATATGGAAGGAGGTCTTATCCGGTGCAAAGACGGTTTGAGTCAGGGCATTCCAGTCATTGAGCCCGGTATGATAATAGATATTCTGGGATACATCTCCCATGATGGTAAAATAACACCCAAACAATATCTGCCTGAGAGCATAGTAGACTGCAGGGCCGAAGTCCTGGGCCTCGTCGATGATGATCTGGCCGTACTCGTCATGAAATTCTTTCTCTGTCATCCTCTTTTGGATCAAGGCCAGGGCTGCCATGTCATAGAGGTCAAAGGTTCCCTTTTTTACATGGGCCAGAAGGCTTTCCACAGAGATCCCATGGCGCATCCCGTAGGAAGACGCAAACTCCTGGTACAGTTTCAGGGGATTTTTCAGGGCTGATTCCAGCTGAAAATAAGTCCGATACTCTTTGACCTTGGCCTTCTGCTTATCCGGTTCCGACTCGGTCATGAGAAACAGGATCCTTGCCTTGATCCGCTGATTCAGCAGACCATAAAGCCTGGCTATGGAGGCGTCCGGATTTTCCAGAAGCGTCCTTGCGATGCTGTCGGCGGACAGGATCACTCCCAGGGAATGGTCCGTCACATCCTTTCCCTTAAGAAGTCTGTCCCGGATCCCTGCGAGGTCACGGTCCAGCTCCTCCAGGAAATTCAGGCGGGTTTTGAATGCCTCTGAGTCGGAGGGAGGCTGGATTTTATAGGATTTTTTCCACTCTCTGCCCAGAAGATCCCGAAAGAATGTATCCATACGCTTCTGGTCTACATGGTACACATCCAGCGCCGGAAGACCGCTGGTGATGTAGTTTAACAGCATGTCATTGTTTCCGATGATGCAGAACCGGTCAGGGGAGAACCGCTCTTCATAGTTGTACAGGATGTAGGAGATCCGGTGCATGGCCACGGTGGTTTTGCCGCTTCCGGCCACTCCCTGGACGATGATGTTCTGAAAGGGGGGCTGGCGGATGATCTGATCCTGCTCCTTCTGTATGGTGGAGATGATGTCTCCCAGGACGGCGTCCTTGTTTTGGGACAGGTATTTTACCAGAAGCTCGTCTGTGGCGGCGGTGTCATTGTCATAGTATCCGGCCAGGGTGCCGCCGTCTATGTCAAAGGTTCGTTTCAGGGTCAGATCCACGGAGACGGAATCAGAGCCCGGGACCTGATAGCGGCCGGGCCCCAGTTCATTTTCGTAGTAGAGCGTGGAGACAGGAGCCCTCCAGTCCACGATGAGAACGTCAATTCGATCTTTGGAGATACCGTTTTTTCCGATATAGAGCCGTTCGGACTGACCTGTCTCGGTCTCGAGATAGTCGATGCGGCCAAAGTAGGGTTTTTGGTAAGCTGCCTGGTTCTTTTTCAGCTGACGTTCCTGGTGTTCCTTGAGATCCACGCTGACGATCAGCTGGTCATACAGCTCCACATTGCCGGATGTCACCGCGGCATAGAGACTTTCTGTCTCCCGCTTCATCTGTGCTGTCCGTTCCTGATAATAAGCGATGTTCTGACAGATGACATCCCGGCAC
Organism: Hungatella sp.; assembly: GCA_022792815.1. Classification (GTDB taxonomy): domain Bacteria; phylum Bacillota; class Clostridia; order Lachnospirales; family Lachnospiraceae; genus UBA3402. Next base: position 701 of record JAAWBS010000003.1, on the reverse strand, counting down.
TCGTCGAAGTGTTTTTGTTCGTCCATGGTTTTAAGGCCTCCTTTTTGTTCTTTTTGTTGGGGAGTTGCTGCGAACAGTAACACCGTAAGAACAGGATAGCAAAAAAATAAAAAAAGTACTAGACTTTAATTATGTGGTGTGGTATGCTGTGTAATGTAGTAGTGCCTAAATTAGTATAGTCTTTACAGAACAAATGTTCTCATTGCCAAGACCGAAACCTTCCTGACAGTGATGGGTTTCGGCTTTATTTATTTTACTGCTGCATATTTTGCGTGTTTCGTACACCGGAGCCGGAGACAACCAAAACTGAGACGACAGTAGCCGAGACGGCGGCAGTGCCTTCAACACCTATGATCCTGAGAGACAGAAAGATATTCCGATGACAGAAAGGCCGCATCGGTCTGCGAGAGCAGAGGATATGAGCGGTGCGGCCTTTTCTCCAAGCGTCTGAAGATGAGAAGGGTATTTTCGAATATGCTTCTCTGCTTTTGGGCGTTTTTTATTTTGTCAAAAAGATCCGCCCTGCAGAGAGAAATATCATCTATGCGGTTGTCCGATACTCTTTGGGGGACATGCCGTAATATTCCCGAAAGATCCGATGAAAATAGCTGGTATTGTCATAGCCCACAGCCGCACAGACGTCGGTGACAGGCAGACGGGTGGTTTTAAGGAGAAAGGCTGCCTGGTTCAGCCGTTTGATC
>JAAWBS010000022.1 GCA_022792815.1 Hungatella sp. | reverse complement strand
GTTCAATGGTAGAACACCAGCCTTCCAAGCTGGATACGTGGGTTCGATTCCCATCACCCGCTTACGAGTCTGTAGCTCAGCTGGATAGAGCAACGGCCTTCTAAGCCGTGGGTCGGGGGTTCGAATCCCTTCAGGCTCGTCTTATAAAAATTATGGTGGGTATAGCGCAGTTGGTTAGCGCGCCAGATTGTGGCTCTGGAGGCCAAGGGTTCGAATCCCTTTATCCACCCTGTTTGTCACAGCTCACCAGAGAGATTCTGGTGAGTATTTTTTCTCTTGCAAACAGGAGGGAACTGTGATACTATAAAGCGGTATTCATAATTTTGGGCCATCGCCAAGCGGTAAGGCACAGGACTTTGACTCCTGCAGTTCGCTGGTTCGAATCCAGCTGGCCCAGCTTTTAGAAAACCTTGCAGATACGGGAGAGCGCCGTATCTGCAAGGTTTTTGTGCTGGTATCAGGTACTGCTGGACAAATCCCGCAGAAAAGTGGTATACTGTCCTGGAGCATAGCTGGCCTCGGTCAGGAATGCTGACACTAACCCGGAAGAATCCTGACGGGAAAGAAAAGAGAGGAACGAATCATGAAAAAGGTATTATCCATGGTTATGGCCTGTGCCATAACCGCAGCCGCATTGACCGGCTGTTCATCTGCAGCTTCAGAGAGTAAGACCACAGAGACTGTGACAACCGCAGAGACCACCGCGGAAACTGTCAAGGCGGAATCTGCTGAGGCTGAGACCACGAAGGCTGTCGAGACGGAAGCTGCGAAGGAGACTGCTGCCGAGACGAGTAAGGCGGCGGAGAGCGATGTGACCCTGCGAGTCGGCTCCATGAAGGGCCCCACCACCATGGGACTGGTATCCCTGATGGATAAGCATGACAAGGGTGAGGCCAAGGGGGCCTATGAGTTTACCATGGTGACGGCTGCCGACGAACTAATGGGTAAGGTGGTGTCCGGCGATGTGGACATCGCGCTGGTGCCGGCCAATCTGGCCAGCATCCTGTATCAGAAGACCAAGCAGAACATTCAGGTTTTGAATATCAATACGCTGGGAGTGCTGTATGTGGTGGCGGCTGACGATTCCATACAGAGCATTCCGGATTTGAAAGGGAAGACGGTCTATATGACCGGAAAGGGCACTACCCCCGACTATGCATTCCACTATCTTCTGGCGCAGAACGGGATGGGAGACGGGGATGTGACCATCGAGTACAAGTCCGAGGCCGCGGAGGTGGCGGCTGTTCTGAAGGAACAGCCTGACGCCATCGGACTTCTGCCCCAGCCGTTTGTCACGGTGGCCATGGCCCAGAACGAGAATCTGAAGATGGTTCTGGACTTGACGAAGGAGTGGGACGGACTGGAGGGAAGCAGCGGAAGCCTGGTGACAGGTGTTACCGTGTGTCGGAAGGATGTGCTGGAGGACCCCCATAAGGCAGAGGCGGTGAAGGTATTTATGGAGGAGCACGGTGAGTCGGCGGATTTTGCCAATGCCAATCCGGAGGAGACCGCCGGTCTGGTGGCAGCCGCCGGGATCATCGAGAAGGCGCCGATCGCCCAGAAGGCGCTGCCCTACTGCAGCATCGTGTGCATCGGCGGGGATGAGATGAAGGAGCTTTTGTCCGGGTATCTTCAGGTACTCTGCGATCAGGACCCGTCTTCCATCGGCGGACAGCTTCCGGATGACGGATTTTATTATTCAGTTCAATAACCTTATGACCCGGATCCCCTCAGCCGATCAGAAGTGTAAGCCTCAAAGGGCTTGCTTTTTCTCCTTGTCTGAGGGGATTTCCATTGCAGGAGTCCAGATATGAGACAGAGACAAATACTGGTGCGAAGAGTACTGATTGTCCTCTTTTGGATCGCGGCCTGGCAGCTTGCGGCCATGGCCATCCACAACAGCATCTTGATGGCAAGTCCGTGGGATACGGTCCTCGCGCTGATTCGCCTGGTTCCCACCGGGGAATTCTGGCGCTCCGTCGCTTCTTCTTTCGGAAAGATCAGCCTTGGATTCGGGTCCGCATTTGCGGCGGGGCTGCTCCTTGGCACGGCAGCTTTTTGCACCCCTCTTCTGAGAGAACTTTTGGAACCGGTCATGGCATTGCTCAAGTCGGTGCCTGTGGCGTCTTTCGTGATTCTGGCCCTGATCTGGGCGGGATCCGCCAACCTCTCGGTGCTCATCGCCTTTCTGGTGGTGCTTCCCATCATCTATGTGAACACCCTGTCCGGCATCGAGAGCACAGACCAAAAGCTTCTGGAGATGGCGGATGTGTTTTCCATGACTCCATGGAGACGGATCCGATACATCTATCTGCCTGCTCTGCTCCCCTGGCTCAAAGGGGGCTGCCGGATCGCTCTGGGTATGAGCTGGAAGTCCGGTGTGGCGGCGGAGGTCATCGGAGTCCCGGATCACTCCATCGGGGAAAAGCTTTACATGTCAAAAATCTATCTGGATACCGCAGGTCTGCTGGCATGGACCCTTGTGATCATCCTGATCAGCGCGTTGTTTGAGTGGGCAGTGTTAAGACTTTTGTCCTGTCCGATTCCGAGAGGAGGCAGCCATGAATCTGGAAATCCATAATCTGACCAAGCGATATCAGGGGAGAACCGTGCTCAGGAATTTCAGCCTGACCCTGGAGGAGGGAAAGACCTACTGTCTTATGGCTCCCTCCGGCTGCGGCAAGACTACCTTGTTTCGTCTGATCCTTGGACTGGAACAGCCGGATTCCGGCAGCATAGAGGGGGTGGAGGGCAGGCGCTTCGGCGTGGTCTTCCAGGAGGACCGGCTCTGTGAGGCCTATAGTCCGTTGGAGAATGTGATGATGACCGCGGACCGGATGGTAACCCGCTCCATGGCGGTCAGAGAGCTCTCCCGCCTGCTTCCCGAGGAGTCTGTCACAAGGCCGGTCTTTACTCTGAGCGGCGGCATGAAGCGGCGGACAGCCGTGTGCAGGGCCCTTCTGGCTCCCTGCGACATCGTGCTGATGGATGAGCCCTTTGCCGGGCTGGACGAGGAGACCAGGCAGGAGGTGATCGCCTGGATCCTGGAGAAGGCGGCGGGGAAGACGGTGCTTATCTCCACTCACCAGGAGGAAGATGTGGAGGCCCTGGGGGCACGGCTGATCAGGCTGAGAGACGCAGGAGAGACAGGTCAGAGCTGAGAGAATATTCGGCTAAGTTTTGCAGATGTCTAAGGAGAGGCATCCGACAGCTTCACCACCACTGTCCCGTCTTCTGTGACAAAGACAGAGTCACGGGCCGGCCAGTTGGGCTTTCCGGCAGCCAGCTCTGCAGCCTTTTTGCAGTCTTCGATCTTTGCCTCTTCCATAAAAAGTCCCAGGGTCTCGAAAAAGGTATTGATTCTTAAATTGGCAGCCACAGGGTCCGACGTGTCCCATTGAAAGAAGGAGTGGCCGATCACATCCCCAAGAACCGGAGTTCCGGCGATCTGAGCCTCTCTTGCCCCGATAAAAACCACCTTACAGCCGTCCATGTCAGACCGATTGGCCGCGCGGCAGATGTCGGAGTACATCCGGTTGGCGGTGAGTTTGTCGGATACATAGGCCTCGTGGGCAGTCTCCCAGAGCTGGCCCATGGTCATGCCGTTTTTCCATCCCAGAACCAGTCCAAACACCATGATCAGGCAGCAGGCCGCCTTTTTCAGGAGTCCTGTGACCCTTTGGCCTGCCGGGAAAGCAGCGGTTCCCACGTACAGGCCCATGACGCAGTAGGCAAATACCAGGGGATAGGTCATATGGCTGCGGATGGGCTGAGGCATGGCGGTGATCAGGGTGGTGAGATAGGGAGTCAGGGGCAGAAGGAGGAGGGCCAGAAGAAAACAGGGAAATCTTCTGGAGTGCCGTTTAAAGCCGTGAAACAGGGTGATCAGGACCGCGGCCGCGGCCAGGCAGCGGAACCACCGGCTGAAAAATACGGGCCATTCGGCCATATAGATCCGTCTGTAGTCCACCAGGATGTTGGAGATGCATACGTCAAGAGGCTCCTTTCCCCAGCAAAACATGTGATTGACATAGGAGGCGCTGGCCCCGTGAAGACGGCACAGGAGGCGGGCACAGACCTGTGACAGGAGAAATCCCGCGACGAACAGCGCGGCCTGTAAAAGACCTTCTCTCAGGCCGCAGACCTCTTCCCGATGAAGGTACACAGTGAGATAGGAGATCACTGTCAGGGCGATATAGAAGGCCGGGTATGCCTGATAGGAGCCGAATGCCCAGACCATGAAGAGGAGGGCAGGGACGGTCCACAGGATGCTGCCCCGATCATAGATCCACTTTCCGCTGCAGTAGGCCGCAGCGACGCAGAACCCCATAGCTGCGGCGCTCTCAAAGGCCTGGAGGACAAACAAAAACTGTTCCGCGAAGCAGGGAGCGCTCAAAAATATGGCGGCAAACAGAAAGGCCCCTCTGCGGTAACCGGAAGCTTTGCCGCTCCACTGGCGGATACAAAAGCAGATGCCGAGAACCAGAGCCCACATGGCAAGCCCAAAGAGGGCACTCTGATGCCAGGGCAGAAGCCGTGTCAAAAAAAACAGCCTTCTGGTGAGGATCAGGCCGAAACGCTGATGTCCGTACCAGGATACCTCCAGCTTCTCCGGGGATACCATCATGATGTCGCTGTCCACGAAGACATCCTCGTGAACCAGACGGATTCCGTATAGAAACACGATGGCAAGGCCGATGAACCACCGAAGAGCCTTTTCTTCTTTAAAATAGGCACAAAAGGATCGCCGGGACTGGGAGAGTTGGGCTGTAAATGCATGAAACATAAGGAAAATCTCCTTTCTGATATCGTATATTATTTAGGTAATTGCGAAAGTCTAAGTTGAGAGAATATTCTGACAATATATTTCATACAAAGCCTTCGTACACCGGGCATTCCGCTGAGCCCAGTAGGACAAAAAACACTCGGGCAGAGGGCCCTCCTGTTTTTTATGGTCTCAGCTCCATGGTGTAATGGCTTTTCCTGGAATATATTATCAGAATATTCAGC
>JAAWBS010000021.1 GCA_022792815.1 Hungatella sp. | reverse complement strand
ACGACACCATAAGATTTTTCAAGGCATAGTACCCGCTATGTCCAATGTTTATGTCCATTTCTCGTAAATTTCTTTTTCTGCACGATATTCAGTTATCAATTTTCAGTTGGAATCTCATTCATTGAGATTCCGAGAAGTTATCTCTTGTGTGATATGACAAAAAATCCTGCAATCCTGCTGTCCGAACAAAAAAACCACACGACTGCCTGTAGTAGTCGTGTGGCGAAAAAAGAATCCTCTTGAAAAGTCCACTGCCGTAACGGTTTTATACGATTTTTATACCATAATTTTCGGAGAAGGTCAACAAAAATTTTCAATACAGATTGAGAAAAACAGATTGATAATTTGTCTGTGCCGGTATAAACTGATAATGTAGGAGGAAGAAGAATATGAAAAGGAGCAAAAGCATCAGCCTTTTTTTGGTGGCAGCGCTGGTCTGTCTCGGAGCCTGCGGTCCGAAGGCAGAGGGGGACAGAGGGAGAAAGTCTGTGACAGAGGCAGATTCGGACTCGGAAAAACCGACGGGCGAGAAGAACAGGGACAGAGAAGAGAACGATCATTCCGGGGAAGAGGCGCCGCAGGGGGCAGGCGCAGAGGAAGGGGAACCGGTGGTTCTGTCGCTGATGACCAATTCCCGGTATGATGATGTATGGGAGGACAGCCAGCGGATCTGCTACAGCAATTATCGGAAGATCTGGCTGGACGACGGGGAAGGCGGAGATGCACAGGCGGGGGCAAAGGGATTTCCCCAACTGGCCCAGGCCCTGGAGGAACTGAATGATGAGACAGAGAAAAGCGTTGGTAAGACTATGGAGGAGCTGGAAAGCCAGGCCAGAGAGCAGGTCAGGAACGGATATTTTCAGCCACTGTCATGCCAGTCCGATTCCTGGGCGGTGAGGGCGGACAGCCAGGTCTTAAGTATTCTGACAAGTGATTCTGTCTACATGGGAGGCGTCCACGGAGATTACGGGTATTCGGGGATCACCTTTGACTCTCAAAGCGGCAGGAAGATGGAACTTACGGAAGTGGTCACGGATCTGGATCGCCTGGTGGAGCTGGCGTCGGACCGTCTGACAGAGAAATACCCGGATGTGGATTTTTTTGAACCTCCCAGGAACGTGCTGCAGGAAGAGGCGGAGAACGGATCTCTGGTATGGACTGTGGGATATCAGGGGATTACCCTCTATTTCAACCCTTATGAGCTGGCGCCCTATGCCTATGGGATGCAGTCGGTGACCATTCTCTATGAGGAGGCGCAGGAGCTGTTTGTCCCGGAGATCTGCCGGGTACCCGGTTCCTGGGCGGTCTGTCTGGCTCCGGGTATGGATTTTGATCTGGGACATGACGGGATTCTGGATACCGTGGAGGCAGGAGGCGTCTATGGGGAATACGGAGGCGATTCTGCCTACGAGCAGTTTCGGGTCTCTGTCAACGGCCAGGAGAGCCGGAAGGAATTATGGTTTTACCGCGGACAATCTTATCTGGTCCATTCGGATGATCTGGATACAGAGCTTCTGATAGCGGAAACCACATCGGACAACGATTTTCAGATCACCCTTGTGTATGAGCTTGACGGGGAAAAAGAGGGCTCCTGGGCTCCGTGGGAATTTTCCGGGCATGGTTTCTTCCGGTTTTATGAGGAAATGGAAGACGGTGATTTCCGGGATGGAACGAAACTTTTTACGGATCCGGAACATTTTCGCATGCAGGCCCACTTTGATCTGCTCAGCACCTACTCCGGCAGCAGGTGGTACGGAATTTCAGAAGCGGCCAGAGATGAGGGGTATCTGACGGCAGAAAAACCATGGTACGATGTGGACAGAGGGGATCGGTATCTGACTCTTCTCATGCCTCTGGAGATGGAGGTAGGGGATACCGGAGAGACCCGTTTATTACCGGAGGGAACCAAACTGTGGATCGTCCGGGTAGAGGGAGAGAATGTGAGATTTCGCACCGAGGACTGGATTCAGTGCCAGGTTCATGTGGATCCGTCAGAGTGGCCCGGACGGGTGGACGGCATAGATGCTTCGGAGATTTTTGACGGGATGATGTTTGCAGGCTGACGGATGTGCTGCCGCCCACAGGCCTGTAAACAGTAACCCTGTGATCAGCAATACGGATGTTTCACTTGAATTGAGATTGAATTATAAAATGGGTAATGGTAAAATAGGGAAAAACAGAGGAAAGAAAAAGGAGATGGAAGTCATGAGCAATTATTCTTACAGCAGAGAGATCAGGCAGAGCAATGTCACCTTCGGCGAGATTACCCTTGACAGTGTCAGGAAGATGTTTACGGAGATATTCGAATCCTATGAGCCAAAGGTAAAAGACGAGATGTTTGATTCCTTCTGTGAGGATTTTTATGAGCTGGGAAAAGAGATTCGCGCATCCAATGAGAGGATGTGGCGGATGATTATCACGGATATGCTTTTCAGCTACGACGAGAGAGGATATCTGGAAGCAGGGGCTGCGGATAATGCTATTAAGAGAAAACAATTTGCGATTATTGCAAAAGTGATCATCAGTAAGCTGCGGGCGTAGGAAATCATCGTAAATCCGGCATTCCTGCTGAACGATTTGATAAAAGAAACAGAATGAGAGAATCCTGCAGAAGTTGGATCGATCCGGATCCCCAATGGGATGTGACAGGAGGCAGATAAATAATGATCTGCCTCCTGTCCGATTGTTATAGGATTAATCCAGGTCTTCCCCGTTGCTCTCGATAACCTTTTTGTACCAGAAGAAGGAATCCTTCCGGCTTCTTGAGAAGTCGCCGGTTCCGTCATCGTGGCGGTCAACGTAGATGAAGCCGTAGCGCTTGGCGTACTGGCCTGTCCCGGCAGACACCAGATCGATGGGGCCCCAGGTCGTGTAGCCGATTAACGGCACCCCGTCCTCGATGGCCTCGCCCATGCAGCGGATGTGCTCCCGGAAATAGTCGATGCGGTAGCTGTCATGGATGGAACCGTCTTCCTCCACCTTGTCGAAGGCGCCGAAGCCGTTTTCCACCACCATCAGCGGTGTGTGGGGATAGCGGTCATGAAGCACGTTTAAGGTGTAGCGCAGTCCCAGAGGATCGATCTGCCAGCCCCAGTCGGATGCCTTTAAGTAGGGGTTCTTGAATCCCATAGCCATATTCCCGGCAGTCTTCTGGGCATTTTCATCTGTGGAGACGCAGTTGGTCATGTAGTAAGAGAAGGTGTAGAAATCTACGGTTCCCTTTTTGATGATCTCTTTGTCTGCCTCTGTGATGAAGGAGGTGTCGATGCCGTGGTCTTTAAAGTACTTGTAGGCGAACGTGGGATACTCGCCGCGGATCTGGACATCGCCGCAGATGTTGTTCTTAAAATTGTCCTCTGTGTAGGCGGCGAAGATATCTTTCGGGTTGGGGGTCAGGGGATAGAGGGTTATGTGGGCAATCATGTTGCCGATCATAAAGTCCGGATTGATCTCATGACCCTTCTGCACCGTCAGGGCACTGGCCACAAACTGGTTATGAAGCGCCTCGAAGGTGGACTGGGGATCGGATTTCAGGTCGCTGAGCTTGATGGGGGAGGTGGCGTTGATGTCTCCTTCGTCCATAAGGCCCAGGCCGTAGAGGTTGCCGATGCCGCCTTCTCCCATACAGGGGATGTTGATCTCGTTGAAGGTGAGCCAGTATTTTACCTTGTCCTTGTAGCGTTCAAAGCAGGTGGTGGCGTATTTTAAGAACAGATCGATGGTCTTCTTGTTGGAGAAACCGTGATATTTGGTCACGATGTTCCACGGAATCTCATAGTGGCACAGAGTTACCAGAGGCTCGATGCCGTGTTTTTTGCATTCGTCAAATACATCGTCGTAAAATTTCAGACCGGCCTCGTTGGGCGTCTCGTCGTCGCCGTTGGGGAAGATGCGGCCCCAGTTGATGGACAGGCGGAAACAGGTGAAGCCCATCTCGCCGAACAGAGCGATGTCTTCCTTGTAGTGGTGATAGAAATCGATGGCCTCATGGCTGGGATAGAAGGCGTTTGGATCCGACACCGGGAGGAAGGTCCTGGGTGTGTTGACATCGCCGCCTAAGAGCATGTCAGGCACCGACAGCTTCTTTCCGTCCTCTAAGTATGCTCCCTCACACTGGTTGGCGGCTACCGCACCGCCCCATAAAAAATCCTTTGGAAATGCCATAATTAAGAATACCCCCTCTTTTAATTTTCTTAAATTTTACCATGTCAGGGACATGATGTCAATTCCTCCGGGATCTGCCGGAAAACTTGTTGCCGATTTGTGATGAGATGTGGTAAAATGTCACCAGCCAAAGGGAATGGAGGAGGAACGATGAAATTATTTATCAGTGCGGATATTGAAGGAACGGCGGGAATCGTAGATTGGAAGGAGACACAGCCGGGAGACCAGTACGGATATTTTGCCGGACAGATGACAAAGGAGGTGGCGGCTGCCTGCAAAGGAGCATTGGCAGAGGGGGCGACGGAGATTCTGGTGAGAGATGCCCATGATTCTGCCCGCAATTTAGACCCGTCCGCCATGCCCAGACAGGTTCGGCTTCTGCGGTCCTGGACAGGCGGTCCTGCCTGTATGATGGACGGCCTTGACGGGACGTTTCAGGCGGCGGCTATGACGGGTTACCACACCTGTGCGGGAAGCGACGGCAATCCTCTGGCACACACCATGAACTTAGGGGTGGAGAAAGTGACTCTCAACGGGATGGACTGCAGCGAGTTTACCTTAAATGCCATGTACGCAGCTTATGTAAAAGTCCCTGTGATCTTCCTTTCCGGGGACGGGATGATCTGCGAGACGGCCAGGGAGCTGTGCCCCGCCATCACCACCGTGGCCGCCAGCCAGGGAGTGGGGGGCGGTTCCATAGGGCTTCATCCCGAGGAGGCTGTGGAGCGGATTCAGCAGGGGATGGCACAGGCGGTAAAAAGGCTTTGGGGCCTGCTGGAAGCGGGGGAGGGCTCGGACTGTATGATTCCGCTGCCGGAGCATTTTATTCTGAAAGTACATTACCGGGAGCACAAGAAGGCAAACACAGCCTCCTTTTATCCGGGAGCCGTGAAGGACGGAGCAAAAACCGTGATATATGAAGCGGACGACTATATGGATGTCCTGCGGTTTGTGATGTTCTGCATATAGAGGAAAAACCCGTTTGGGTCACAGGGCAGGTGACGGGCTGCGGCATCTGCCTATAATATACGAGTAGGAGGGGAGCTTGTGAAAGAGAGGAGACATGATCTGGGGGCCAGGATTTTTCTGGTGATTGTGGCCAATCTGATTCTGGGGTTGGGGATAGGGATTCTCCGGCTGTCCGGGTTTGGGACGGATCCCTACACCTGCATGAACCTGGGGGTCAGCAGCCGTCTGGGGCTGAGTCTGGGAGCCTATCAGATGGTTTTTAACGTACTGCTGTTTATCCCGGTGTATATCCTGGATCGGAAAAGTTTTGGGGTGGGGGCACTGGTCAACATGCTGGCCCTGGGATACTTTGTGGAATGGTTTGTGGCTTTGTTTGGATATGCGGGACTCACCATAGAGGGGATGGCTGGGAATATGCCTTTTAGAATCCTCTTTCTTGTTCTGGGGGTTCTGGTGGTGTGTTTCGGCATCGCCCTCTACATGTTCTGTGATCTGGGGTCGGCTCCCTATGACCGGCTTCCGGTGATTATCGAACATTATACCCACCAGAAAGTGAAGTTTAAGTGGGCCAGAGTCTGTATGGATATCTTCAGCACGGCGGCCGGCTTTTTGCTGGGAAGCGTGGTGGGAGTGGGAACGGTGGTGGTGGCCTTTTTCACCGGCCCTATCGTCAGTTTTTTCAGAGATACGGCAGTGAGGCCTCTGGCCAGAAAGTTGGGAATTGAATAGAGATCCTGAGACAGAAAAAGAGACAGGGCCGGAAAAACAGAGTGAGTCAACTCTGTTTTTCCGGCCCTGTTATGGCATGTTCGGGGCGGGATGGAGAGAAGCCTTCGGGAACCGGTGGGATGTACTGCATCCGGATCCGATCCTCGGGCCTGGCATCCGCCAGATAGAGAATCAGGAGAAAAAACCACTCCAGAGGCTTCATAACCACATAGACCGCATCGGCGGCGTAGGGGGAGCGGATCAGCCGGGATACGGGAAGACCATAGCGGTCATAAAAATTCCGGACGTTCCTGTGGACAAGGGGAAGCCGCTCTTTTAGGAGCTGCTCAAATGCGTTGGCGATGCACAGCTGCCGGTTTACCACTACCAGATGTCCGTGACGGACTCCGGAGCGCAGAGGCTTTACCAGGTGCCTGTGGCCCCCGGCAGCCACGGTGCACAGATAGTGGCCGTCGGTGACCATGTTTGGAGGGGAGACCTGTGTGGACAGATTCCACTGGCTGGTCTCTGTCCATGCCTGGATGAGATCCGTCGGCCTCTGGCCCAACAGGGCCAGAATGATGAGGAGCAGCCCCAGGACGGGCCAGAGGAGAAGAAAGGTCCACAGGGGCCATGCACAGGAGTCCATCACCTTCCGGTTCAGACGCTCCAGGAAGGGGTTTTGAAAGCTGCGCATCTCGGTTTCTTCGATCTGCTTCCAGTCTGCCGCCTTCTCACGAATGGTGCGGATACACAGAAGAAGCCAGTTGAGGGGCAGAAGGCAGAAGTAAAACTCCAGGCGGTCCGTGACAAAGAACTGGATGACCCACAGGACGCAGGTTCCCATACCCAGATACATGGCAGAGATGCTAAAGACGATCAAAAGGGGCGGCATGGTGCGAAAGGAACTTCTTTTCAGGATACCATACCCGAAAAGCCCCACCACAAGACAGGCAGCTACGGAAGGCCAGGCTTTTGTCCAGACAGGGGAGTGGAGCTGGCTGTCCACAAGGGTTGCCGTCCAGTGGGCAGAAAAGTCGATATCCGTGACGCAGCACAAAAGAAGGGAGAAAAGGATTCCCAGGATCATGGTGACCGCCTCGATGCGGCAGGCAGCCCTGCACCATGCCTCCGAGGGATCCTTTCGGATACAGAACACCAGATTGAGAACCGTGAGTACCAATGGATAGACAAACAGTACTCCGAAAATGGGGGAGGCAATCACGGCTGGGACAGGGTAAGGCCAGGAGACGGCCAGAAGGAGGAGAAGGGAGAAAAGGACGGCGGCGGCAAGAGAGGTGAGGGTGGGATATTTTTTAAATGTGTTCACTGGGAGGACTCCTTTCTTCGGATCTCTTTCTGGTAGGCGGAAGGGTTCATGTAGACATGATTGCGGAAGGTGACGATAAAGGTGGACATGTTGCGGAAGCCTGACTGATAACAGGCATCTGTCACGCTGGCGCCTTCGCTCAGCAGCTTCTGGCTGTGTCGGATCTTCAGAGAAGCCAGGTAATCGGAGAGATTGGCGTCGAAATACTTCCGGAACAGCCGTGAGATGTGTTCCCTTCGATAAAAAAAGTGTTCAGCAATCTCGGCAGTGGTGTTGATGGTCAGATAATGTTCGTCAATATATTGTTTGATCTTCAAAATGTTTGGCGGCAGGGCCCAAAGCCCCTTGCGGGAGGAGACGGCATAGCGGTCGATGACACAAAACAGGTACAAGATGTGGCTGTAGGTCAAAAGAGCGGTGTTGGGGCTGTCTCCGGAGAGGGCATTGTCAATTTTGCCCAGAGTGGCGTACAGGATATCTTCCAGTTCAGACGGGAATTCGAGATAGGCCGCCTCCTGTTTGAGAAGATTCAGGGAACGGGAGTCTGCACCAAAGAGATCAAAGGCCTTTTCGTCAAAGAAAAAAATGGAGCGCTCATAGTTGCACTCCGCCAGAAGCTTGGCCGTGTGGACATGTCCGGGGCGAAACAGAAGGATGGAGCCAAGTTTCGGGGTGATATACTGATTGTCAAAAATAAAGCTGACAGAACCCTTGTGGGTGATATTCAATTCATAGAAACCATGGTTATGGATGTTATCGTGAAACGTGGAGAAGTTGTAGTGCACTTCCCGATGGCTGTATACCATATGCTCTCCGAACCAGTAATCTGCCCAGCCCAGCGCATTCCAATAGCGCTTGAGTCCGGGGAGGGAGGCGGTGAGACGATATTTATCACATTCCTGGTGTTTTGCCCTGTAAGCCTGCATAAAATCTCCCTTTTGAATATCACAAATTCATAAAATAATGTTACATAAGCTTATATATTTATGAATTTGGATATGATACCATTGCATTATAAAAGAAAAACACATGATTGTCAACGGAGAGGTCCTACAAAATGAAAATCAAATTTTACGGAACAGGAGCAGGGGGAGGCATACCGGAGATCTTTTGTAACTGCCGGGTGTGCGAGTATGCCAGAAATCATGGGGGAAAAGAGATCCGTTCCCGGACACAGGCAGTGATTGACGGGTGTCTGGGACTGGAATTTCCGGTAGATACCTTTGCCCACACGGCATATGGCAGGCTGGATATGAGGAAGGTAAAGCATATTTTGATCACTCATGCCCACGAGGATCATTTTATGCCGTCCCAGGCCATCAGCAGGCCGCAGGGGATCGATGAGATCTGTTTTTATGCCTCAAAGGAATCGGGGCAGGGGTTACAGCAGCTACTGGAACGGATTGAAAGCCAGTACAGAAGCGGAAAGAGAAAGAAAACCTGCAGCTACAAGGTGTCTCTCCACACGCTGGAACCTGGCAGAACCTATGATATCAACGGATATCAGGTGACTCCTCTGCGGGCCCGACACAGTGAGGTTTTAAATGCCCTGCTGTATATCGTCCGAAAAGACGGGAAATCTGTTTTCTGGGGGTTCGACACCGGAAGGTTTTATGAGGAGGTTCTGGATTTCATCAAAAATTCCAAAGAGCGGTTTGACCTTGTGGTCCTGGACTGCACCTTAAAAGAGAATGAGCAGATTACAGATACCCATATGGATTTGGGATGGTGCAGAGAGATGAGAGAGAAGCTGAGTCATATGGGGGCGGTGACGGAGGACACAAAAGTCATGGTCAGCCATATCGGCCACCTGGTGGAGTGCACCCACGAAGAGCTTTGTCAAAGAGCGGCCCGCTATGGGATGGAAGTGGCGTATGACGGGATGGAAGTGGAGATTTAGAAACGCGGCATATGCCGATACATTATCAGACAAGGAGGAAATAAAATGAGAAAAACATGGACAATTTTGCTGACACTGGCGCTGGTTTGGGGAACGGCAGCAGGCTGCGGTCAAAAGAGCGGCAAGGAGCCGTCTGCCGGTTTGCCAGAGGAATCCCAGACTCTGACATCGGCGGCATCCCAGGACAGTCAGGAGACAAAAGCGGCGGATCAGACCGAGGACAGAGAGTGGTTCGGCACAGAAGACGGGAAGACGGTCACCCTTCGGTTCTGGGGCGGCATACAGCCGGAATATGGGTATGATCAGCTGGTTGCCGATTTTAATGAGGAGTATAAAGAGAAGGGGGTGCAGGTGGAATACATCCGCTATGTCAATGACAGTGCAGGCAATCTGCAGCTGGAGACCTACCTGATGGGCGGCGGTGAGGTGGACATGTTTATGAACTACGGAAAGCCCAGGCTGGATTCCCGAGCTGACTCCAATCTGCTGCTTGATATGTCCGATATGCTTGAAGAGAGAGGGTTTGACCTGATAAGCGAGCTTGGTGCGGCCAATGCAGAGGGGTATGTGTGTGATGACGGTTCCGTGTACGGATTCCCCACCAAATATGAAAATGACAGATGGCTGCTGATCAACACAGACATGTTTCGGGCTGCCGGTGTTGAGATTCCATATGATGGCTGGACGTATTCCCAGTTTCTGGAAGCGGTTGAAAAGCTGACCCACGGGGAAGGTCAGGACAAGGTATACGGGGTAAGCTATACGCTGAAACAGTCCAACAGCGGTGTCAGGGGAATTATGAGTTCAGTCCTGGGCAAGTATTATATTTACGGAGACGACAGCGCAAGTAAAGTGAATTTTGACCATGAAGTCTGGAGGGAAGGTCTCCAGATGGTTAAAACCAGTCTCGACAAGGGCTGGGCAGTTCCCATTGAAGATGAGTATTCCGAGAATATGACGGTTGCCAACACATTTCTGGCGGGAAAGTGTGCGATTTCTACCAATGTGTCCCAGATGCGGCTGTGTATGGATCAGGAGAACTATCCCCACGACTTTGTCACAGCCGTGGTTCCCGCACCTGTGCCTGACGGCGCCGAGTATCAGGCGGACACCTACCGAAAGCACGAGAGTGTAGAAGGCGCGGG
This sequence comes from Hungatella sp., assembly GCA_022792815.1. Lineage (GTDB taxonomy): Bacteria > Bacillota > Clostridia > Lachnospirales > Lachnospiraceae > UBA3402. The sequence goes on along the minus strand of JAAWBS010000021.1, from coordinate 160,719 downwards.
GGACGTGTTCTGTATCGCGGCAAATACCGGTTACCCAAAGGCCTGTTTTGAGTTCGGTATGTGGTATGTACAGGGAGGAATGTCACCTCTGGTACGGGGAGGACGCATCCCCTTATGGACGGGGATCGACCGGGCGCAGATCATCGATGTCTTAAGAGAAAGCGCGGCAGGTTCTATTGATCTGGATTCCATGAGCAATTATCTGTCAATCGATAATACCAAAGGTGTGGCCAGTGTCACAGGAAGCACAGCCAATGAAATCCTGGATGTCTGGAAGGAAGAGTTTGAGGCGATGTGTTACGGGCGGCAGTCTGTGGATGAGACCGTTGCCAACATGGTTTTGCGCGGCAATCAGCTGGCCGGCAGGTAATGAGGGAAAGAATGAGAACAAAAAAGACAAAAAGCAGGGAGGCAGGGCAGAGGATTCGGAGGGACAATCTGATCGCATATTCTTTTCTGCTGCCAAGCCTGACAGGAGTGGTGCTTTTCAGTATGATTCCACTGGTGATTTCCCTCTATGTCAGCCTCACGGACTGGAATTTTACCAGGGGAGTCGGCAATTGGGCATTTGTCGGGCTGGAGAACTTTAAGAGCCTTTGGCAGGACCAGTGGTTTGTTGCGTCCATGAAAAACACACTGATTTTTTCGGTTGTCACGGTTCCGGTCGGACTGCTTTTGGCTCTGGTTCTGGCAGTATTGATCGACGGGTATTGCCACAGGAAAGTGGCCGGAGTTGTGCGGGTGGCCATGTATATGCCCCACATCTGCAATATTGTGGCGATCTCTGTTGTGTGGATGGCTCTGTATTCCAAATATGGTCCGTTTACTCAGCTGATGAGAATCCTGGGGTGGAAGGATCCGCCCCGCTTTCTCGCCAGCTATGAGTGGGCGCTGCCTGCGATTATTCTGGTTGTGATATGGGCCAGCCTGGGCTACCGGATCTTTGTTTACAGTGCCGCCATTGCGGGACTTCCCCGGGATCTCTACGAATCTGCGGATATGGACGGCGCCAGTGGTGTGCAGAAATTTTTCTATATCACCATTCCTCTTCTGAAACCGACCACATTTTTTCTGACCATCACCGGTATCATCTCCAGCTTCAAGGTATTCGGATATACCAATGTGATGACAGAGGGCGGTCCCGGAACCTCCACATACACGCTGGTGTATTATATTTACACATCTTCATTCAAGTATTATCGAATGGGATACGGTTCTGCCATTGCGGTGATTCTGTTTCTCATGCTGCTGTCTGTGACCATCGTCCAGTGGATTCATAACAGCAGGGCAGAAAAAGGTTAGGAGGCGGGATGATGAAAAAGAAAGGGAATAAAAGAATGGCGCATCTGGCGATCACGGGAGGTGTGGCTATCGTTACCCTGATGATGGTGATCCCGTTTATCTGGATGGTTTCCGCATCGTTTAAGACGGAAGCGGATGTTATGAAGATTCCGATTGACTGGATTCCCGGCTACTTTTATCCGGATAACTATCTGAAGGTTTTGAGTATAGGAACCGCTTCTTCTACGAATTACCATTTTCCCTTGGCATACTGGAACTCCGTCAAAGTGGCTGTCATCAGCACACTGACGGCTGTGATCTCCGCTTCCATGGCCGGATATGCCTTTGCAAAACTGAAGTTTAAAGGCTCCAACGTGCTGTTTATCTTGTATCTGGCACAGCTGATGGTTCCTTCCCAGCTGACGCTGATCCCCCGATTTGTGGTGTTTTCCGGGCTGGGTATGACCAACAGCCATTGGTCCCTGATTTTGCCCAAGATCGTTGCGGTATCTTCTATATTTATGCTGCGTCAGGCGTTTCTGTCTGTCCCGGATGAACTGCGGGAGGCGGCGAAAATCGATGGTGCAGGGGAGTATCGAACCTTTTTTAAGGTCATGATGCCTCTGGCCAAACCGACCATTGCGGCTACGGCCACGGTGCAGTTTCTGGAAGTGTGGAACAGCTACTTAGACCCGCTGGTGTTTATCTCCAACTGGAGAAAGTGGACCATCCCCCTGGCCCTCAATCAGTTTGTGGGCGCGGAGGTGACACAGTACAATCTGACCATGGCCGCATGCTGTATGGCTGTGCTGCCGGTATTTGCCATATTCCTGCTGGGACAGAAGTTTTTTATGAAAGGGCTCACAGTCGGGGCTGTCAAGGGATAAATCCGTCTGCGGGACAGTAACCGTGAGAAAACAGCAAAACACATCCCCCGCGAAAACCGTTAGACATCCGGCTCCAAATCAGGTATACTGGAAGGAACCAATGGACAGAAAAGGAGTTTTCGCGTAATGAGACCAATGATACTGCTGACAGCCGGAACCGAGACGGTGCGGGGGATGGCGCAGAGACAGCTGTTTGACAACTATGGGGCCGCCATCTATGAGGCAGGCGGACAGCCTGTGCTGGCCCTGGGGATGGACGAAGAACTGGCGGACCGGGCAGACGGTCTGTTTCTCACCGGAGGCGTGGACATAGAGCCCGGCCGGTATGGGATGGAGAGAAAAGATTGGTGCGGAAAGGCAGACCTGCCCAGGGATCAGGAGGAGCTTTGCCTGTTCTCTTTCTTTGAGAAGAGAAAGAAACCGATCCTGGGTGTGTGCCGGGGACTGCAGCTGATCAACACTGCCATGGGAGGAACCTTGTGGCAGGACCAAAAACAGGAGTGCGGGGCGGAAGGCCACATAGACGGTGCGGTCCATCTGGTATCCGCGGAGCCAGACTCGGTGCTGGGGAGTTTGTTTGGGGAGGAATTTCTGGTCAACAGCTACCATCATCAGTCGGTACGTACCCTGGGAGAGGGACTTAGAGTGACTGCACGGGCAGGGATGATCGTGGAGGGATTTGAGCATAAGTCCCTTCCTGTGTGGGCGGTCCAGTGGCATCCGGAGCGGATGACCGGAAGAGGGCGGGTCAGCCGGGAGGGGCCGGATATGAACCCGCTGTTTGCCTGGTTTGTCAAGGCCTGCCGTGAAGGAGGAGTCGGGGTATGAAACGGGATTTGACACAGGGCGGTGTGGCAGGAACCATGATCCGTTTTGCCGGCCCCATGATTCTGGGCAATCTTTTGCAGCAGTGCTACAATATCGCGGACACCCTGATCGTAGGGCGTTTTCTCGGCCCCGGGGCTCTGGCGGCAGCCGGCTCTGCCTATACCCTGATGACCTTCCTCACCTCCGTGCTCATCGGTCTGTGTATGGGAAGCGGTTCGGTGTATTCCTTCCACTTTGGAAGGCGGGACGAGGAGCAGATGAAGAAAAGCATGGTCATCGCCTTCTTTTTTATCGCGGCGGTGACGGTGGTCATGAACATCCTGGTATTTTTGTGGTGCGACCAGATTTTAAGAATGTTAAAGGTGCCGGAAACGCTGATGGAGATGATGCATGAGTATGTATGGATCATTTTTACGGGAATTTTTTTTGTGTTTCTGTACAATTATTTTTCGTTTCTCCTGCGTGCGCTGGGAAATTCCGTGGCCCCTCTGTGGTTTTTGGGAATCGCCGCCGCACTCAACATTGTCCTGGATCTTCTGTTTGTAGTCCGGCTTTCCTGGGGGATCGGAGGGGCAGCCTTTGCCACCGTCATCGCTCAGGCGTTTTCCGGAGTGGGGATCGGTTTGTATACCTGGCTCAAAGAGCCGGAGCTTAGGCCTTCCGGGAAAAGTTTTTTGCCGGATAAAAACGGGGTGACGGAGATTCTGAGGTTTTCTACCGCAGCCTGTATCCAGCAGTCTGTGATGAACTTCGGCATATTGATGATCCAGGGGCTGGTCAACAGTTTTGGGACCGTGGTGATGGCGGCATTTGCGGCGGCAGTGAAGATCGATTCATTTGCCTATATGCCGGCCCAGGAGTTCGGCAATGCGTTTTCTATCTTTACGTCTCAAAATTTTGGCGCCAGAAAGACGGAGCGTGTGCGCCAGGGGGTGGCAAGTGCGGTTCGGGTGTCTGTGATCTTCTGCCTTCTGGTGTCGGCGGCAGTGTTTGTCCTGGCTCCCTGGCTGATGATGATCTTTATGGACGGTTCTGAGACGGAGATCATCGCCGCAGGCGTACAGTATCTGAGGATAGAGGGGGCATGCTACTGCGGGATCGGCATCCTCTTTCTCCTGTATGGGTATTACAGAGGCGTGGGCAGGCCTGAGATGTCGGTGGTGCTGACGGTGATTTCCCTGGGAACCAGGGTGGCTTTGGCATATACACTGGCTCCTGTATTCGGCCCCGGGGCAATCTGGTGGGCGATTCCCATCGGATGGATCCTGGCAGACGTTACAGGGTTACTTTATAGGAAGAGAATTGATACATTTATTGTGAAATAAAACTTTTTTGTTTTGAAACCATGGACACGGCTCTGGCGGCAGGGCCGTGTTTTTTTGGCGAATCATATTCCCCTATGGGGTATCTGTAAGTTTTGTCAAAAGGAAATGAGAAAGAAAAAATATTTTATAAAATTTGCACATGGAAAATAAAAAAAGACCCTAAAAATAGGGAGGGCCGACAGACGGGGGGACATCTGTCGGCTAGAGTATGAAAAAGTTTTGAAAAAGGTGTATCACCTGTTTACAAGATAAAGTATATCGGATAAATATGAATAATGTTTGTTGAAAATGTGAAGAAATTGTGAATATTACATTTTTTTTGAACCTTAAAGCGGGCTTTATGGCTCTTTTTTCCCGGGTCAGCTGTTTCTCTTTCTGGAATATTCCCGGTAGATCCTGGTGATCTCCTGAAGGGCATTGATGTGTTCGAAGTCTTTGTGGTAAACCATATTGATCTCTCTTGTCATAGTCAGATTCTCGATGGACAGACCGGCCATCTTTCCCTTTCTCATCTCGGAGGCAAAGGTGCTGTAGGGCAGAATGGAGACTCCGAAATTCCGGCGGACCAGGTCCTTGATCGTGGCCACGTTATCTACCTCCAGGGTGACATCAAATTCGTCCAGGGACACGTTGTTGCTCTCTAAGTGAGACATAAACAGATTGCGGGTGGCAGAGTTGGGGAGACGGAGGATCAGTTTCTGCTTCTTCAGCTCTTCCAGGGTGACAATCTGTTTTTTGGAGAGTGGGTTGTCTTTGGACACCGCCAGAATCAGAGAGTCGGTATCCAGCATCACGGAATTAAAGTTGTGGTCGTTGATGCGGCCCTCGATGATGGCGATATCCAGGACATAGGTTTTCAGCTTATAATAAAGATTATTTATGGTATCAGAAAGAATGGTAATATGGCTGCCGGGGGTTATGCGGGTATAGCCGGCCAGGACCTCGGCGATGACGCTGCTCTCGGAGGAGTGGGTGATCCCGACGGACAGACGGGTGACATTGCGCTTCTCGTCCTCCAAACTCTGCGCCATATTCTGGTAGAGGGTCTGAATCCGGCGGGCGTATTTGACCACAATCTCCCCTTCTGGTGTGGGTTTCAGGCCTTTTTCCCCGCGGATAAAGAGCGCAGCATCCAGATCATGCTCCAACTGTTTGATATGCTGGCTGACAGCCGGCTGGGTCAGGGACAGCTCCTTGGCCGCCCTGGTAAAATTTCGGGTTTCGTACACTTTCAGCAAGGTTTCCATTCTCGCATCCATGATGATCTCCTCCATAATAAAAATTTATCGAAGCAACACAAAATATAATTTGCAATTATCATACATCTCAGTATAATAATAACATAAATTTTTAAGGGGGAAAAGACAATGTCATTTTTGTATTCCGGAATGGAGGAGTCCACAGCGATTCTGTGTTCTCTTTCTATTATTCTGTTCGCAGGCTTTTTGGTAACCAGGCTGACCAAGCGGCTTAGGCTGCCCAATGTGACAGGATATATAATAGCAGGGGTTCTCATAGGGCCATGCTGTTTTCAGATGGTGCCCAAGGGGCTTTTGGAGCATATGGGATTTATTAGCGACATTGCATTGGCGTTTATCGCATTTGGCGTGGGAAAGTTCTTTAAGAAAGAGATCTTGAGGGAGGCGGGAGTGCGAGTCATCGTGGTGACTCTGTTTGAGGCCCTGGCAGCGGGAATCCTGGTGACCTTAAGCATGAAGGCCATGTTTGGCATCAGCTGGGATTTCGCCCTGATTCTGGGGGCCATCGCCACGGCCACCGCTCCGGCCAGCACCATGATGACCATCCATCAGTACCACGCAAAAGGGGAGTACGTCAATACTCTTTTGCAGGTGGTGGCCCTGGACGATGTGGTGTGCCTTCTGGCGTTCAGCATCGTGGTGGCGGTAGTCAACGCCAGGAGAGACGGCAGCGTGTCCGTCCAGGACGTGGTACAGCCCTTTGTCAGCAACGGGGCGGGGATTTTCCTGGGGGCTTTAAGCGGACTGGGCCTCTCCAAGCTTCTGACGCCGGACCGGAGCAAGGATAACCGGCTGATTCTGTCCGTAGCCCTCCTGCTGGCCCTGTCCGGAGTCTGTGCCACACTCCAGGTCTCCCCTCTTTTATCCTGTATGGTCTTTGGGGCCGTGTACATGAACCTGACGGATGACCGGAAATTGTTTAAGCAGATTAACCGGTTCACTCCGCCGATCATGAGCATGTTTTTCATCGTCTCCGGCATGAACCTGGATCTTGGCGCCATCCCCACCGCAGGCGTGGTAGGCTTGAGCTATTTTTTGATTCGGATCGTGGGAAAGTATGGGGGAGTGTATCTGGGATGCATGGTCACCAGGATGCCGGTGAATATCAAAAGATACATGGGTCTGGCACTGATTCCCCAGGCAGGTGTGGCCATCGGCCTGGCTTTCCTGGGTCAGCGGCTTCTGGCTCCGGAGATCGGGGATCTGCTTTTGACCATTATTCTGGCCTCTTCTGTCCTTTATGAGCTGGTGGGACCGGCCTGTGCCAAGATGTCTTTCTTCCTGTCGGGAGCCATCAAGAAGGATGTGGTGGACTCGGTCAACCGGTATCAGCCGCCTCAGCTGAAGAAGCGGGTGGGATGAATTCCCACACCGTGAAAAAAGGGGCTGTGAAAAAATAGACGTCGAAAAACGTCGGTTTTCACAGCCTCTTTAAATTATAGAGAAATTCAATTCAAAAATCCAAAAAAGGGTATAACTCCCCCTTACCCCACAGGAAACGCATTCTTTTTAGGATCATGCAGCTTCTGTGAGCCTCATCTGCTTATTGTGAAATTTATACAGATTATGCCCTATGGATACCAGAAAAAGTTCTAACTGGACAGAATCCAGGCCTCTTCTGACGGTTCTCTTATACCAGCGGTCATATTTTATGATGCCGAAAGTTCCCTCTGCCTGTATGGAACGGTTCCATCCGCAGTAAAGCACCATGTATGCTTTCCAGATTTTCCAGAACCTCTTTATGCATGGAACTTAACTCCTCGTTGATCCGGACTGTCCTGTTTTTATCCGTCTTTTTGCATTTCTGGGCATATGGACATCCGCTGCAGTCTTCACAGGTATAGTACTCCTCCTGGCGGCCATACTGATTCCCTTTTACCGGTTTTCTATAGGCAAAATGAAACGCTTTGCCGTTTGGACAGATTAACTGCCCTTTTTCATTTGTTCTGAAGTTTACTGCCCTGAACGGGTCACTGTGATATTTTTTATCCTTTGTTTCCTTCCTGTACATAGGAAATTTCATGTATTTTTCCATCCCATGTTCCTGGCAGAAAAGATAATTGTTGAAGGAGCCATATCCGGCGTCTGCAACCGGATATTTGGGATAAAAGCCGTATATTTCATGAAATTTTTCCATTAATGGGACAAAACAGTCCATATCCGACCGGTGCTGCATAACTTCTGCCACTGCGATATATTCATCAGCAACTCCGATCTGGATGTTATAAGCCGGTAATAACTGGTCATTTCCCATGTAATCCTTTTTCATCCTCATAAATGTGGCGTCAGGGTCCGTTTTGGAATAACTGTTCCGGTAGGATCCGCAGATTTTGATCTTAACCACATATTCCTTGAGTTTTTCCATGTATCCTTCCAGTTTCTCATAATAACGCTGCTCACGGCTTTTTCTGTGTCCTCTTCCGGATACGAATTCCTTTTTATCCACATGGCAGAAAAAAACATATCTGGACATAACAGCTTCGAGGCTGTCCGGTGTGTATTCCGTATTTGTTTCGATTTTCAGCCCTGTATATGCCAGGGTTTTGTTCATGTCCGTCAACAGCTCCGTGATTTTTGCAAACAGACGGTATCTGGACTTCTCCGTTGCCTTTTTCCATACCCAGGTATATTTATTTGCGTTCGCTTCAAATTTTGAGCCGTCAATGTACAGATGCTGCAGGTCAACCCCATCCGCACGTTCTATGTAAGCCATGACGGCATTAAAAATATCCTGGGCGGATCCTTTGATTTCTTCGTTAATGAAGTAGCTGAAGGCGCGGTAGCTTGGGGTTTCATAATCCATCAGATACATGTACCGGATATTTGTTTTGCACCGGTCTTCCAGTTCTCTCAGGGATGCATATCCTGTGTCCATAAATCCGAATAAGACAGTCTTCAGCATGTTGACACGATTATATCCTGGCCTGCCAAGTTTCCATATAGGTTCAGGCATCAGATATTTTTCTATTTCAATCTCCTCCATGATTTTGTCAAATGCCAGTACCGGATCACAGATATCAAGAAAATCTGTAATAAAGAGTGGTAATCTTCCCTGTTTTGGACTATAATATTTATTGGTATTATTCATAGCAGAATTATTATACCAAACAAAGGAGAACGCTTCCAGGTATTATGCCTGAAAGCGTTCTTTTTTCATAGGACTTTTTTCACAGCCCCTTTTTTCGCCTCTTCTTTTAATCCAGGTTCTTTTTGTCCCACTTGTTCACCAGCCGGATGACGCCGCAGCCGATTTTGCTGCCGGAATTGCCGGCGGGCTGAGAGTGAAAGTCATCGGCTGCCTGGTGGATCACCACAGATCTTCCAAGGATCTGTGGGATGGTAAAGCGCTTGTCAAAGAAGGAAATCCACGCGTATCCCTGATTGGTAAACAGGGGCAGCAGATCTCCGGCATGATCCGGATGGTTGGCTCCGGAAGGATTAAAATGCCCGCCGGTATTCTGGAAATCGTTTCCGCAGTCTCCGGTTTCGTGAATATGCATGCCGTAAAAGTTGGATGCCCCGGCATGGGATTTGTCGGGCAGCCCGAAAAGCTCTGCCTCGATCAGGGTGCCGCCGTAGGGCGTCTCATAAAATTTTACCAGCCCGCTTAAGGATGGAGCGGTGCTGCCGCCGGTTACCCATGCCATGGCCATGGGTTCATTGTCCTCCAGAATTTCGGAAAACACATCTCCCGGAGTTTCCTGTCTGTCAGCCATAGAACAATACCTCCTTTTGCTATAGAATATGGGGCGCCACAGCGGAGGGTGTATGGCAACTGAAAAATATAGTAGAAATTTTCAGAAAGGGGTGGTAAACTATCCACATGAGAATATCCCCAAAACATTTCGAGGAGGAAACAGGAGAACCATGGAAAACAACAAAAAAAAGATCATACTGACCGGCGACCGCCCTACGGGAAAGCTTCATGTAGGACATTATGTGGGCTCTCTGAAACGGCGGGTGGAACTGCAGAATTCCGGCGGTTATGATGAGATCTTCATTATGATAGCAGATGCCCAGGCCCTCACGGATAATGCGGACAACCCGGAAAAGGTGAGACAGAATATCATCGAGGTGGCCTTAGACTACTTATCCTGTGGTCTGGATCCTGCCAAATCCACACTGTTTATCCAGTCCCAGATCCCGGAGCTGACGGAACTGACTTTCTACTATATGAATCTGGTGACCGTGTCCAGGCTTCAGAGGAACCCTACGGTGAAGAACGAGATCAAGATGCGGAATTTCGAGGCCAGCATCCCGGTGGGATTTTTTGCCTATCCCATCAGCCAGGCATCGGATATCACGGCCTTTCAGGCGACCACCGTGCCGGTGGGGGAGGATCAGCTTCCCATGATCGAGCAGACCAGGGAGATCGTCCGCAGTTTTAACCATATCTACGGGGAGGTGCTGGTGGAGCCGGATGTGCTTCTGCCGGACAACAAGGCCTGTCTGAGGCTTCCGGGCATCGACGGAAAGGCTAAGATGAGCAAATCTTTAAACAACTGTATCTACCTGTCCGACACAGAGGAGGACGTGAGGAAAAAAGTGATGAGCATGTTTACGGATCCCAACCATCTCCGTGTCCAGGATCCGGGAGAGGTGGAGAATAATCCGGTGTTCATCTATCTGGATGCCTTCTGCAGAGATGAGCATTTTAAAGAGTTCTGGCCGGAATATGAGAATCTGGAGGCGCTGAAAGCCCACTATACCAGAGGGGGCCTTGGGGATGTGAAGGTGAAGAAGTTCTTAAATTCCGTGCTCCAGGCGGAGCTGGCGCCGATTCGGGCCAGGAGGAAGGAGTACGAGAAGAATATTCCGGAGGTTTACCGGATCTTAAAGGAAGGCAGCATCCACGCCCAGAAGAAGGCTGCCCAGACCCTGGCTGCGGTGAAGGCTGCCATGAAGATCAATTATTTCGATGACCAGGAGCTGATCCAGAGCCAGGCTCAGAGATATGAAAGTGCTGACTGACAGCGCTGTCCGTATGACGGCAGATAATTTGAGGGATAAAGGAAGATACGATGAGACAATGGAAAAAACTGACGGCCGCGGTGCTGGCGCTTGGTCTGCTGTTTTCCGTTCCGGCTGCGGCAGACACGGCGGGACCACGGGCAGACGACGGCTCTGTGGCGCCGTCCCAGAATGTACTTTCGGAGCCTGTCGTTCAGGCTGAGGGGGCTGTCGTCATCGACGCAGCCACGGGAAAGGTGCTGTGGGGAAAGAATGAGACTTCCCGGTTTTATCCCGCCAGCATCACGAAACTGATGACCGCCCTGATCGTCCTGGAGAGAAGCGAGCTGAATGACATGGTGACATTTTCCGAAACCGCCACCACCAATCTGGAATCAGGGGCAACCAACCTGAATTTGACCCAGGGGGATCAGCTGACCGTGGAGCAGTGTCTCTACGGCCTTCTCTTAAAGTCTGCCAACGAGATCGGCAACGGGCTGGCGGAACATGTGGCGGGAAGTGTGGAGGAGTTTGCCAAACTGATGAATCAGAAAGCGACACAGCTTGGCTGTACGGGAACTCATTTTGCCAATCCTCATGGGCTCAACGACAGCAATCATTACACCACGCCTCTGGACATGGCGAAAATCGGAGCAGCTGCCTTTGAGAATAAGACGCTGTGCAAAATCGATACCACCATCAGTTATCAGTTTCCGGCTACCAGAAAAAACAGTGCAAGGACCATCACCATGGGCCATAAGATGATGTATCCGGATGATGCCAGATATTATGAAGGGATCATCGGCGGAAAGACGGGATATACGTCTCTGGCAGGCAGTACTCTGGTCACGGGAGCCGAGAGAGACGGTGTCCGGCTGGTGGCTGTGGTGATGAAGAGCCAATTGACCCACTATGACGATACCAGGGCTCTTTTAGACTACGGCTTTGCCCGGATGAAGCAGGAAGGCCAGGGCGGTGGGACAGGACCGGATCAGTCGGGCAATACCCAGGCCAAAGACACGGTTGTGCCGGGAGCGGCGCCCCGTGGCCCGGAGTCGGAGAAAACTGGCTGGGTCAGGGACGAGAGAGGCTGGTACTATCTGAAATCCGATTTGAGCCGGGCAGCGGGTGAGTGGCTGAAGGTTGACGGAACCGATTACTGGATCGACTCCGACGGCTATATGGCCACCGGGTGGCGGAAGTTTACAGACGGCAGCTGGTACTATTTTCGCTCCGACGGGGCCATGGCAGTCAGCCGATGGGTTATGGACAATGAGAAATGGTTTTATCTGGGCAGTCAGGGAGCCATGCTGGTGAATACCCGGACGCCGGACGGTTATCAATTGGGGACAGACGGGGCCTGGATCCCCTGATCTGCGGCTTGTTTGCCTTGGGAAAAGGCTGCCGGGAGAGGAGAACATGAAAGAAAAATTATATACCATCGAACTGCACGACGCACTGACCTCTGGTGACGAGTGCCCGTTTTGCTGGCTGGAGAGAAAGCTGGAGGAGGCGGCCATCGAGTTTGTCCTGGGATCCTCCTACATGGAAAGCGATATCCGGGACCAGACGGACAAGAGAGGGTTCTGCAGAAGACATACAAAGGCCATGTTTGATTATGGCAATACTCTGGGCAATGCCTGGATCCTTAAGACCAGGATGGTGTATTTAAGGGAGAGGCTGAAAAAAGAGATGGGGGAATTTTCCCCTCAGCCCGCTTCTGTCCTGTCCCGGATTAAGAGGAAGGAAGGGCAGGAGACATCTGTCAGCGCCTGGATCCGGAGGGAGGAGAGCCACTGCTATGTGTGCGACCGGGTCAACGAGACCTATGAGCGGGTCCTGGACACCTTTGTCCATCAGGTAAAGCACGAGAAAGAATTTTTGGATTTGGTGAAAGCGGGAAAAGGCTTCTGCATCCACCATTTTGCGGATCTGGTGGAGGTGTGTGAGAAGAAGCTGGGGAAGAAGGAACAGGATCTGGTGTTCCCCCGTTTGTTTGAGCAGATGAACCGGGAGCTGGACCGGATCCAGGAGGATATCGACTGGCTGATCGAAAAGTATGATTACACCAACGCGGACAAGAGCTGGAAGAATTCTCAGGATGCGGTGCAGAGGACTATGCAGAAGATCGTGGGCGGCCATCCGGCGGACCCGGTGTTCCGGAGCAGGAAGTAGATGAGTCCTTTTGCCCGGGGAGAGCAAAGCTGCAAAAAAGAAAGACAGGTATAGTTTTGGCAATTTGACAGATACTACCTTCATAATTCAGAACAGGAGGTAGAGTGCTATGCAGGATTTAAGAAACAGTGAGACTCTGAGGAATCTGATGAGAGCCTTTGCGGGGGAAAGCCAGGCCAGGAACCGGTATACCTTTGCGGCGGGAATCGCCAAGGAGGAGAAACTGCCGGTGATCCAGGCGGTCTTTCAGTTTACCGCGGACCAGGAGAAGGAGCACGCGGAGATCTTCTATAACTATATGAGGGAGCTGACCGGGGAGACGGTTCATATCGACGGCGGTTATCCGGTGAACATCTCCAAAAAGACCGTGGATCTTCTGAAAGCAGCCAGACATAATGAATATGAGGAGCATGACTCGGTATATAAAGAGTTCGGCGACAAGGCAAAAGCAGAGGGATTTGAGGAGATCGGAAGAGTCTTTCACCAGATCGGAGCCATCGAGAAGATCCATGGGGACCGGTTTGAACTGTTTGCGGATCTGATGGAGCAGAACAAGCTGTTTGTGTCCGATGCATCCTGCGGATGGATGTGTCTCAACTGCGGCCATGTGCTGACGGCTACCCAGGCTCCCGGAGTCTGCCCTGTGTGCAAACATGAGCAGGGCTACTTTGTGCGGCTGGAGCTGGCGCCCTTTACCCGGATGTAGGGAAGCGGGCACTTTCTTTCAGGCGAGTGTAAGTTATGGGTCAGCCGGTGCAGCCCACCGGCTTTTGGCGGACCCCTCTTGGCAGAGAGCGGGTCTGCTTTTGTTTCAAATGGAAATCGTTACAGAATCCGGAGGAAAGATATTGGAGAGGAAGAAGGGTATGTGGAGATTGGCAGCAGCGGTTGGAGCGGGGGCGGCAGCCTGTCTGCTTCGGTCTGAGTATGAGCGGAGACATTTTGTGACAGAGGTGTATGAGCTGACCTCGGAAAAGATAGGGCAGGAGAAGACTTTCGTGTTTCTCTCGGATCTCCATGATAACTGTTTCGGGACGGGGCAGGAGATCTTGCTTAAGGCCATCGAGGCGATGAGACCGGACGGAGTCTTCATCGGCGGAGACATGATGGTAGTGAAGGAGAAGGCCGGTCTGAAGGCGGCTTTCTTTTTGGTAGGGGAGCTGGCCAAGCGGTATCCGGTGTATTACGGCAACGGGAACCATGAGAGCCGTATGGACAGGAAGCGGCAGATATACGGCGACAGCTATGATCGGTTTGCAAAAGGCCTTGAGAGAATGGGAGTCTGCCATCTCTCAGACACCAGCGTGTGGCTTCCGGGGGGAATCCGGGTAAGCGGGCTGAATCTGGGACAGGAATACTATCGGAAGATGGCCGGCGATCAGATGGAGGTATCCTACATAACAGACCGTCTGGGCCGGGCGGCAGGAGACGGATACCAGATCCTTCTGGCCCATTCCCCCCTCTACCGAAAGACCTATGCCAGATGGGGGGCTGATCTGACTCTGTCCGGACATTTTCACGGGGGAACCATTCGGCTTCCCTGGTTAGGGGGAGTGATGACGCCTCAGTTTCATTTCTTTTTGGACTGTATGGACGGGTGTCTCATGACAGGGGATAAGGCCATGATCGTAAGCCGGGGCCTGGGGACTCACTCCATCAACATCCGCTTAAACAACCGCCCGGAGCTGGTGGCGGTGCATCTGAAACCGGGCCTTCTTGCTAAATGACAGGCTTTGTGCTAAGATAGGACAAGAACGATTGCAGACCAGGAGAATGATCATGGCAGCCATTTCCTACAAGCTGGAGAATTTTGAAGGTCCTCTGGATCTTCTGCTCCATCTCATCGAGAAGAACAAGGTAAATATTTACGACATCCCCATCGTGCTGATCACAGAGCAGTATCTGGAATATGTAAGCCGCATGGAGCGTGAGGATTTGAATGTGGTCAGCGAATTTCTGGTTATGGCGGCGACCCTCATCGACATCAAGTCCCGGATGCTGCTTCCGGCGGAGGTAAACGAGGAGGGCGAGGAGGAGGACCCGAGAGCGGAGCTGGTGGCCCGCCTTTTGGAGTACAAGATGTACAAATACATGGCTCAGGAGCTTTTTCGGATGGAGGAAGGAGCGGGGCGCCATCTTTTCAAGGAAGCTACGATTCCCAAGGAGGTGGCCAAATATGAGCCGCCGGTGGATCTGGACGAACTGTTGGGAGACCTAACCCTGGCAAAGCTTCAGGCCGTGTTTCAGACGGTGATCCGGCGCAGGGAGGACAAGATCGACCCCATCCGAAGTAAATTTGGGGCCATCCGCAGGGAGCCTATCAGCCTGGAGACCAAGATCGGTTCGGTCATGGATTACGCCAGAGGTCACAGGAAATTCAGCTTTCGCCAGCTCCTTGAGCGGCAGGAGGACAAGCTGGAGGTGGTGGTCACCTTCCTGGCGGTGCTGGAGCTGATGAAGATGGGAAAGATTCATCTGACTCAGGAGCAGCTGTTTGACGATATGAACATTGAGACTCTGGAGCCGGAGGGGGAGAGCGGTGAGCTGAACCTGGAGGGCCTGGAGGATTTTGAAGGGTAGAGGGACATATGGCTGAGACAAAGGACAAAAGCGGTATCGATGTGAGAGAAGTCATGGTGATGGAGGATTACACAGACCGGGAGGAGACGGAAGCGGGGGAACCGTACCCGGGGGAGCAGTGGGATTCCATCGTGGAGGCAGTGCTCTTTGCCATGGGGCGGTCTGTGGAGGTCAGACAGCTGGCGGCAGCCATCGGACAGGACGAGAAGACAGCCAGAGAGGTGGCCGACCGGTTAAAGGAGCGGTACCGGCGGGAGAGGCGGGGGATGGAGATCATCGAGCTGGAGAAAAGCTACCAGATGTGCACCAGGATGGAGTACTATGAGAACCTGATTCGGGTGGCCTCTGCGCCGAAAAAACATGTGCTCACCGACGTGGTCCTGGAGACTCTGTCCATCGTGGCCTACAAGCAGCCGGTGACCAAGCTGGAGATCGAGAAGATCCGAGGGGTGAAGTCGGACCACGCGGTGAACCGCCTCGTGGAGTATGACCTGGTTCAGGAGGTGGGCCGATTGGACGCACCGGGACGCCCGGCGCTGTTTGCCACCACGGAGGAGTTTCTGCGGAGGTTTGGTATCGGCTCCACGGAGAACCTTCCCGTCATGGACCCGGTTCAGGCGGAGGAGATAAAAAGCCAGGTGGAGGAGGAGCTGAAGCTTGGAGTCGAGGAACCACAGGGGGAAGGTCAGGAGTGACGGGGAAGGAAAGATAGAAAGGAGCAGATGGCGATGAAGCCAATCGGAGTAGTTACGGACAGCCACAGCGGAATCACGCAGCAGGAGGCGGAGAGACTGGGAATTTTGGTGCTTCCCATGCCGTTTTATATAGACGGCCAGTGCTGCTATGAGGATAAGACTCTGACCAGAGAAGAGTTTTTTGAGAAGCTGGATTCAGGGGCAGATATCTCTACATCCCAGCCTTCTCCGGCAGAAGTTTTAGGGCTGTGGGATCGGGCACTTGAGGAGTATGAAACCATCATCTATATGCCGATCAGCAGCGGCCTCAGCGGATCCTGTGCCACGGCGGCAGCTTTGGCCCGGGAGGAACCATATGAAAAAAGAGTCTTTGTGGTGGATAATGGACGGGTATCTACCCCTCTTCACCGTGGGGTCTTAGACTGCTTGGAGCTGATTGAGGAGGGGTATTCGCCGGAGGAGATCAAGACAATTTTGGAGGAATCCAGGGATCAGATGGTGATCTATGTAGGGGTGGATACCTTGGAGCACCTGAAAAAGGGAGGCAGGATCACTCCTGCAGCGGCCCTTCTGGGAACCGTGCTGAATATAAAGCCGGTACTGAAGTTTGACGTGGGAATTCTGGACTCTTTCAAGAAGTGCCGTGGTTTTGTAAAGGCGAAGAAGGCCATGATCGAGGCTGTGGAACATGATATGGAAACCCGGTTTCAGGAGGCAAGGGATCGGGGAGAAGTGTATCTTCTGGCCGCTACCAGCGCTTCTGAGGAGGAGACCAGAGCGTGGATTGAGGAGATCAGGGAGGCATTTCCCGGGATGGAGGTTCTGTGTGATCAGCTGTCTCTGGGAGTGTCCTGCCACATCGGCCGAGGAGGCCTGGGGATCGGGTGTTCTTTAAGGCCTAAGAGACCCAGATGAGGAAGGCAGAGAGCCGCTGTAATAAGAAGGTCTGCCGGATTCGGGACGGTAAGATTGAAACGTGTGCGGCAATGGAAAGCAGCTGTGTCTCTGACCCGAGAAACGGCTGCTTTTTTCTGTGAAACGATAAGTAGGACAAGGTTGCCGAAAAAATGCTTGCAATATACCCTAGAGGGGTATATAATGGTTGCAGAGAGAAGGAGGATAAGATGGAGCAGAATAACGGATGTGAATGTTGTCACAAGACCAAAGAGCGTTCGGAACAGGAATACAAGGATTTGATTCACCGTCTCAACCGGATCGAGGGACAGATCCGGGGGATCAAGGGCATGGTGGAGAAGGATGTCTACTGTCCGGAGATTCTGGTTCAGGTGGCTGCGGCCAATGCGGCCTTGAACAGTTTTAATAAGGTGCTGCTGGCCAACCATATCCGCACTTGTGTGGCCCGGGATATTCGAGAGGGAAAAGAGGAGACCATCGATGAACTGGTGTCTACTCTGCAGAAACTGATGAAATAGGGGGATGAAAAGCGGGAGAATCGGCAAGGATAACCGATAGGGAAACCGGATTTTAGGGTGACAGAGACCGTGCTCAAGGAGGGTGATCGATGGAACAGTATACAGTGACAGGGATGAGCTGCGCGGCTTGCAGCGCCAGGGTGGAGAAGGCGGTATCGAAAGTGGAGGGAGTGTCCTCCTGTTCCGTGAGTCTTCTGACCAACTCCATGGGAGTGGAGGGCAGCGCCGCGGCTCAGGATATCATAGCGGCGGTGGAGGCCGCCGGATACGGTGCTTCCCCGAAAGGCACCGAAGGAGGCAGAGAGACTGCCGGCGCCATGCAGGCAGCAGAGGACAGTTTAAAAGACAGAGAGACCCCGGTGTTAAAGCAGCGGCTGTTTTCTTCTCTGGGATTTCTCGTGGTTCTCATGTACATTTCCATGGGGCATATGATGTGGAACTGGCCGGTTCCGTCCTGGATCGCCGGCAACCATGTGGCCATGGGGCTTTTGCAGCTGCTTTTGACAGTGGCCATCATGGTGATCAATCAGAAGTTTTTTGTCAGCGGTTTTAAGAGCCTGTGGCACAGAGCCCCCAACATGGATACCCTGGTGGCATTGGGATCCGGCGCATCCTTTGTCTACAGTATTTATGCCCTGTTCGCCATGACCGACGCCCAGATGAGGGGGGACATGGCAGGGGTTATGGAAGCTATGCACGAGTTCTATTTTGAGTCGGCAGCTATGATTCTGACTCTGATCACCGTGGGAAAGATGCTGGAAGCCCGTTCCAAGGGGAGGACGACGGACGCCTTAAAGAGTCTGATGAAGCTGGCTCCTAAGACGGCCACTGTCTTAAGGAACGGGACAGAGACAGAGGTATCGGTGGATCAGGTAAAGCGGGATGACATCTTTGTGGTGCGTCCGGGTGAAAATATTCCGGTGGACGGTGTAGTCTTAGAGGGCAGCAGTGCGGTCAACGAGTCGGCGCTGACCGGAGAGAGCATCCCGGTGGATAAGGAAACCGGAGATAAGGTGTCCGCCGCCACGGTCAACCAGTCCGGGTTTCTCAAGTGCCGGGCCACCCGGGTGGGGGAGGACACCACCCTGTCCCAGATCATCCAGATGGTAAGTGATGCGGCGGCGACCAAGGCTCCCATCGCCAAGGTGGCAGACCGGGTGTCAGGAGTCTTTGTCCCTGCCGTGATCGCCGTGTCCGCCATCACTATCCTGGTATGGCTGTTGGCAGGTCAGGGACTGGGATTCGCCCTGGCCAGAGGTATCTCCGTGCTGGTGATCAGCTGTCCCTGTGCGCTGGGTCTCGCCACGCCGGTAGCTATTATGGTGGGCAACGGCATGGGAGCCAAGAACGGAATCCTCTTTAAGACGGCTGTCTCTCTGGAGGAGGCCGGCAAGACGGAGATCGTGGCACTGGATAAGACGGGGACCATCACAAGAGGGGAACCGAGAGTGACTGATCTGATCCCGGCGGACGGAGTCTCGGAGACCGAGCTTCTGGCCCACGCCTGCGCCCTGGAGAAGAAAAGCGAACATCCCCTGGCCAGAGCGGTCCTGGTGCAGGCCCAGGAATTGGGTATAAAAGCGGAGGAAGTCACGGAATTTCAGGCTCTGCCAGGAAACGGTCTGTCCGGTGTGCTTAAAGGACAGATTCTGGCAGGAGGGAATCTTACATTTATCCGCAGTCAGTCCGAAGTTCCGGAAGCATTGAAGACCCGGTCAGAGGGTCTGGCGGAGGAGGGAAAGACGCCTCTCTTCTTCAGCCGCGGCGGGCAGCTGATGGGAATCATCGCCGTGGCGGACGTGATCAAGGAGGACAGTCCCCAGGCGGTGAGAGAGCTTCAGAACATGGGAATCAGAGTGGTTATGCTGACCGGTGACAATGAGAGGACCGCCAAGGCCATCGGGGCACAGGCAGGGGTGGACCAGGTGATCGCCGGAGTCCTTCCCGACGGCAAGGAGAGCGTGATCCGCTCTTTGAAGAACAAGGGCAAGGTAGCCATGGTGGGAGACGGCATCAACGATGCCCCGGCCCTGACCAGGGCGGATATCGGCATCGCCATCGGTGCGGGAACCGATATCGCCATCGACGCTGCGGATGTGGTGCTGATGAAGAGCCGGCTGAGCGATGTCCCGGCGGCCATCCGCTTAAGCCGCGCCACCTTGAGAAATATCCATGAAAATCTGTTTTGGGCTTTTTTCTACAATGTGGTGGGGATTCCCCTGGCAGCCGGATTGTGGTATCCTCTGTTTGGTTGGAAGCTAAATCCTATGTTCGGGGCAGCGGCCATGAGCCTGTCCAGCTTCTGCGTGGTGACCAATGCCCTGAGACTGAATCTGTTCCGCATCCACGATGCGGGGAGAGATAAAAAAATAGAAACGAAAAAATTGGAGGAGACAACCATGGAAAAGACTATGAAAATTGAGGGAATGATGTGCGGCCACTGTGAGGCCAGAGTGAAGAAGTGCTTAGAGGCCCTGCCGGAGGTAAAAGAGGCTGTGGTGAGCCATGAGGCGGGCACGGCTGTGGTGACTCTGGATCGTGACATCTCAGACGACGTGCTGAAAAAGACAGTGGAGGATCAGGATTACAAGGTAATTTCTGTTCAGTAGGAAGCTGTGTAACACCATGGAACCAGAGACGTCCGGAGCCGGTCTTTGAAAAAGATCGGGCTCTCGGACGTTTTTTGGCAGCATCTGCAAAGCAAAAGCCGGGGCGATGTGGTATGATGAACGTATTACATGAAAGAAAGGCGGCGGGGAGATGAGACGAGAAGTGCTGGTGAGAGACAGCCTGGATTTCATCGAGAGGCATATCAGGGAACCCTTGTCAGTAGAGATTATTTCCTGTCATGCAGGCTATTCTCCCTACTATTTTTCCCGGATGTTTCGAAGGCATATGGGGGTGTCCGTCATGGAGTATGTGACCAGACGGAAGCTGATTCGGGCCTCAGGGTATATCCTGGAAGGCAGTAAGATCATCGACGCGGCTATGAGCTGCGGATATGGTTCCCACAGCGGATTTACCAGAGCTTTTAGCCGGGAGTTCGGATTTTCCCCCGCCCTATTAAAGGCTATGGAGCTGCGGCTTCGGGAAGGAGAGAGGGGAATGGAACATGTATTTATGAGACAGAGGGATGTCCACATGACCAAGGAAGAGTTGGTGAAAGCGCTGGTGGAGACTGTGGAGGAGAACCGGATCTCTCTTGACAGGGAGGAGATCAGACAGGTCTATGGATGTGCGGACAGGGCCTATGAGGGGAAAAAGAGATATTCCGGGGACGAGTACGTGACGCACCCCCTGCATGTGGCAGTCCTCTTGGCGGAGATGGAGGCAGAACCGGAGGTAATCCTGTCAGGTATGCTGTGCGATGTCTTCAAAAAGACGAACACCTTGCCCAGTCAGCTTGAGGTTCCGGAGAAGGTAAAAGAACTTGTGAAGGATGTCCATGAGGCTGACGAGAAAAATATGGCAGAGTGGAAGGAGGCGGTGTTTTTGGTCAAGCTGGCCGAACGTCTTCACAACATGAGGACTGTGGAGTACATGGAGCGGGAGATTAGGAGGGCAAAAGCCAGGGAGACCATCGAGGTATTTTTGCCGGCAGCGGCGGCTCTGGGCAATGAGAAGCTGGCAGCAGAGCTCAATGACCTGGCATTAATGTATATGGAAGCATAGAGGATTCAGATCAAAGACACAGCAGCGGACCGGATCGGGCCGCTGCTGTGTCTTTGGCCAATGCCAGGGAAAAGTGCAAAAGCTGTTTACAGTCCATTTTCTATATGGTAGAATGGAGGATAACGATTTCGAGAGGAGAAAAAGACATCCATGGAACCAGTACAGATCAAATATTTTACCGACAAGATCGATAAATTGTGTTATATAGGAGGCAAGTCGGACTGGATCGACTTGCGTGCTGCAGAGGATGTGGAGCTTGTGGCAGGCCAGTTTCGCCTGATTCCCCTGGGGGTGGCCATGAAGCTGCCCAAAGGGTATGAGGCTCACATCGTGCCCAGAAGCTCCACTTTTAAGAACTTCGGCATCATCCAGACCAACCATATGGGAATCATCGACGAGACCTACTGCGGAGACCATGACCAGTGGTATTTTCCGGCCTATGCCCTGAGAGATACCAGGATCTCGGTCAATGACCGGATCTGCCAGTTCCGCATCATGGAGCACCAGCCGGCGATCACATTTGAGGAGCGGGACGCCTTAGAAGGGGAAGATCGAGGCGGCCTGGGGAGCACGGGGGTCAGATAGGGAAGATGAGAACAGGAGAAGAGAGGGAGAGGAATACAGGGAGAGCAAAGCGGGGGGGGCCGGCGGCGAAGGCCTTCGGATGGCTGGCGGCGGTGTGCCTGGGAACCTCACTCATCCTTTCCGGGTGCAGAGACAGCGAGGAGGAGCGGTATAACCTGAGGCTTCAGGGCATCGAGCAGCTTCGGGCAGGGGACTGTGAGGAGGCTATCGCTTCCTTTGAACAGGCTCTTCACACCGGCTCTAAGGGGCTTGTGGGGGAGTTTGAGCTGGATCTCTTAAAATACCGGGCTCAGGCAGAGTATGAGGCAGGGGACTACGAGGCGGCAGCCTACACCTATGAGATTCTTCTCGAGGCGGACCAGGAGAGAAGGGAGTATCGGGAGCGGGCCTGCCTGCTATACGCCGAAGCAGGGCAGGGGGACAAGGCTAAGGAGCAGTATCAGAAGCTGTATGAGTCTGGGAAGGATGACCCTGAGACAGCCAGGATCCTTCTGCGCCTGGGGCAGACCCTGACAGAGCAGAACCGATCTGACGAGGCCATGGAACTGTATGAGCAGGCGGTGAATGACGGCATCAAAAACGGGGAAATTTATAATCGGATGGGCGTATGCCGGCTGGAGGCGGGAGACTATGATGAGGCGATCCGATACCTGGAACAGGGGATTGGGACCGGGGATGTGACGGCCATGAAGAGCCTGATGATCAACCAGGCCGCTGCCTACGAGAAGAAGCTGGATTTTGCCAGGGCATTGTCCATCTTACAGCAGTGCGCCGCGGCTTACGGGGCCACGCCGGAGATCGAGAAGGAGATCGATTTTTTAAAGACCAGATAGGGAAAGGAGTCTTGATTGGCAGAACTGATCGAATTAGAAGAGACAAAAGAGCGGGTGATCCTTCTGGGGGTCAGCACCGGCGAGGGAGATGACACAGAAGGCTGTCTGGAAGAGCTGGCAGACCTGGTGGAGACTGCCGGGGCCGTCGCCGTGGACAAGATGATTCAGAACCGGGAAGCGGTCCATCCGGGGACTTACCTGGGAAAAGGGAAGATCGCGGAGGTGAAGGAGCGCATCTGGGAGCTGGGCGCCACCGGTGTGGTCTGTGACGACGAGCTGTCCCCGGTTCAGCTGCGCAGCCTGGAGGAGGCTCTGGAGATCAAGGTGATGGATCGGACCATGGTGATTCTGGACATCTTTGCGGCCAGGGCCAACACCAGGGAGGGAAAGCTCCAGGTGGAGCTGGCCCAGCTAAAATATCGTGCGGCCAGGCTGGTGGGGCTTCGAAATTCCCTGTCCAGACTGGGAGGCGGCATCGGCACCAGAGGCCCGGGGGAGAAAAAACTGGAGATGGACCGCCGTCTGATCCACGAGAGGATCGGTCAGCTGAAGGCAGAGCTAAAAGAGGTGGTGAGGCACCGGGAGGTACAGAGAAGACAGCGGGAGAGGGCTCACACCAAGGTGGCAGCCATTGTGGGCTACACCAACGCGGGCAAGTCCACCCTGCTCAATCACCTGACAGATGCAGGGATTCTGGCGGAGGACAAGTTGTTTGCCACTCTGGATCCCACCACGAGAAATGTAAGGCTTCCGGGAGGTCAGGAGATTCTTCTGACGGATACCGTAGGATTTATCCGCAAGCTTCCCCATCATCTGATCGAGGCCTTTAAGAGCACATTGGAGGAAGCCCGGTACAGCGACATCATCCTCCATGTGGTGGACAGCTCCAATCCCCGGATGGACATGCAGATGCATGTGGTCTATGAGACATTAAAACAGCTGCAGGTGACGGATAAGATCATGGTCACCGTGTTCAATAAGGCGGATAAGCTGGAAGGGGAAGGGATCCCCAGAGATCTGTCGGCCGACTATCAGGTGAAGCTGTCGGCAAAGACCGGTCAGGGGATAGATGATCTTATGGAGCTTTTGGAGACCATCCTGAGAAATCAGCAGATCTATCTGGAACGGCTGTACCCTTACGAAGAGGCAGGGCGGATCCAGGCTGTCCGAAAGTACGGAGAGCTCCTTTCGGAGGAGTACCGGGAGGACGGGATCTTCATCAAGGCCTATGTGCCGGCGGAGCTGTTGGGGCAGCTGGCAGGCGGCTGAAAGCCGGGTCTGCTCTGAGGAGATCAGACCGGGCATACACAGACAGAACCATTAGATAAGGAGAGGACATGGAACGAGAAAAATTTTCTTCCAGGCTGGGATTCATCCTCATATCCGCAGGATGTGCCATCGGCCTGGGCAATGTGTGGAGGTTTCCCTATATTGTGGGACAGTACGGGGGAGCGGCATTTGTGCTGATCTATCTGTTGTTTTTGGTAGTGCTGGGACTGCCGATTGTGGTGATGGAGTTTGCCGTGGGAAGGGCCAGCCAGAAAAGTGCCGCCCTTTCTTTTGAGGTGTTGGAGCCGAAAGGGGGCAGATGGCACCAGGGGAAATGCATCGCCCTTGCGGGCAATTACCTGCTGATGATGTTTTACACCACCGTGGCAGGCTGGATGATTCTCTATTTCGTGAAGATGATGATGGGAGATTTTGCTGCCATGGAGGCGGCCGAGGTGGGGGCCGAATTCGGCGCCATGCTCTCGGACCCCGTCCTGATGATGGCCATGATGGTGATCGTGGTGCTGTTAGGATTTTCCGTGTGCGGCATGGGTCTTAAGAACGGCGTGGAGAAGATCACCAAATGGATGATGGTCTGTCTGCTGTTTCTCATGCTCGTGCTGGCAGGAAATTCCATGATGATCAAGGGCGGAGGAGTCGGCCTGGAATTCTATCTGAAACCGGATTTTTCCAAGGTGAAAGAGGCGGGAGTCGGGGAGGCGGTCTTTGCGGCCCTGGGACAGTCCTTTTTTACCTTAAGCATCGGGATCGGCGCCCTGGCTATCTTCGGAAGCTACATCGGGAAGGAGAAACGTCTGACCGGGGAGGCAGTCAGTGTGCTGCTTTTGGATACTCTGGTGGCCTTTATGGCAGGGCTGATCATCTTTCCGGCCTGCTTTGCATACGGCATCGAGCCGGATGCAGGCCCTTCCCTAATCTTTATCACGCTTCCCAATGTGTTTAACCACATGGCAGGAGGGCGGCTGTGGGGCAGCCTGTTTTTCCTGTTCATGTCCTTTGCGGCCATGTCCACGGTCATCGCGGTTTTCCAGAACATCGTGTCCTTTGCCACGGACTTAACCGGATGCAGTGTGAAGACGGCGGTGGTGTGGAATGTGGCGGCAGTCATACTCCTGTCCGTGCCCTGTGTCCTGGGATTTAACCTGTGGAGCGGGTTTGCGCCTCTGGGGGAGGGGACCAATGTGCTGGATCTGGAAGATTTTCTGGTGAGCAATAACCTTCTGCCTGTAGGAAGCCTTCTCTATCTCTTGTTCTGTACCAGCAGATACGGGTGGGGATTTGAGAAGTTTCTCAAGGAGGCCAACGAGGGAACCGGTCTTAAGTTTCCCGGGTGGGCTAAGGTGTATGTGAGCTATGTGCTGCCGGTAGTGATTCTGGTGATCTTCCTTCAGGGATATTGGGCCAAATTCGGCGGCTGAGAGAGGGAAATAGGGCAGCCACCCCTTGCAGGCGGCTGTCTCCTGACTCTGACGCGGCCCTTGATTTTGCCTGGGGCATGTGGTATGATAAAAGAAAAAGAGGGGGGAGAGATTATTTGAGCAACAATGAATTATTACTTGCCATCTCGAAGATGATGGACGACAAATTGAAACCGATCTATGCCAGGCTGGACAAGATTGAGGCCAGGCTAGATGGGCTCGAAGTCAGGATGGATCGGCTCGAAGCCAGGATGGATCGGCTCGAAGCCAGGATGGATCAGGCGGAACTGGACATCAAAAAGATCCAAGTTACCCAGGAGAACGAGATTCTTCCGAGACTCCAGAATATCGAGGCGTGTTACACTTCAACCTATAACCGATATGCCAGAGGAGTGGAGAAGATGGAACAGACGACTCAGGATATCGGTCTCATGAAGACCGTGATCATCGAGCACAGCGACAAGCTGCATAAGATGGTGTGACAGAAGTCCCTCTGTCAGCGAACAACTGAATCAGTGAACAGGCTCTTGGCGGCCGTGCCGCGGGAGACTGACCGACTTGGCAAGATATGAAATATATTACTACCAGGAGGAAGCAGCTATGATTGAGATGAGAGACATCTGCAAATCGTACAAGGTTGCAAAAAGAAATGCAGGCTTTAAGGAGGCCTGCCGTGCTCTGTTTCGCAGGGAATACGAGACCATCCAGGCCCTCGACCACATCAGTTTTACCATCGGGGACGGGGAGATGGTGGGGTACATCGGTCCCAACGGAGCAGGAAAGAGTTCTACAATCAAAATTCTAAGCGGAATACTCACACCCGACTCGGGAACCTGTCTTGTCAACGGCAGGACTCCATGGAAGGACAGAATCAGCCATGTAAGAGACATCGGCGTTGTGTTCGGCCAGCGCACGCAGCTGTGGTGGGATGTTCCGGTCATAGATTCCTATGAGCTTTTGAAGGACATCTATTCGATTTCCCATAAAACCTACAACCGAAATCTGGAAGAACTGACGACGCTTCTGAATCTGGGGGAGCTTTTAAGAACCCCTGCCAGACAGCTGTCATTAGGCCAGAGGATGCGCTGTGAGATCGCTGCCTCTCTGCTTCACGGCCCCCGGATCCTGTTTCTGGACGAGCCTACCATCGGTCTGGACGCCGTGTCCAAGCTGGCGGTTCGGGAGTTTATCCTGAGACAGAATGAGGAGCACGGCACCACGGTGATCCTTACCACCCACGACATGCAGGACATCGAGGCCCTGACACGCAGAATCATTCTCATCGGGAAAGGGAGGCTTCTTATGGACGGAAACTTGGATCAGATCCGCCGTGGAGGAGAAACCATCGATGAGACCGTGGCAGAGCTCTATAAGTCATATCAGATCTAGGGAGGGGAGAAGATGAAAAAATACCTTTCTTTTTTTCGCCTCCGTTTCCTCATGGGGCTTCAGTACCGGACGGCTGCCTGGGCGGGAGTGGCGACTCAGTTTGTCTGGGGAGGATTGGAGATCGCCATGTTTCGGGCATTTTATCAGGCAGAACCGGAGCGGTTTCCCATGACATTTTCCGCCACGGTCACCTATATCTGGTTTCAGCAGGCCTTTTTGGCCCTGTTTGCCTCCTGGATGCTGGAAAATGAGATTCTGGAATCCATCAAGGACGGAAACATCGCCTATGAGCTGTGCCGCCCCATAAGGCTGTATCCCTTGCTGTTTGTGAGAGGACTGGCTCTTCGTATGGCCAGAGCCTCCTTGCGGTGTATGCCGATTCTCGTCTTTGCGGTGCTTCTCCCGGAGCCTTACGGGCTGAGAGCTCCTTTCAGCCTCGGGGCGTTTGCCGTGTTTATCCTGTCTATGGTTCTGGGGCTTCTGGTGACAGTGGCATTTGGGACCCTGATCTATGTGATCACCTTTTATACCATCTCGCCCCAGGGGCTTCGGCTGGTGGCCACCACGGTGATGGATTTCTTTAACGGGGCAGTGATCCCGCTGCCGTTTTTTCCGGACAGGATGAGAGAGGTCATGGAGGTCCTTCCCTTTGCCGCTATGCAGAATGTACCTCTTCGGATCTACAGTGGGGATCTGTGGGGAATGGATGCAGTGAGAGCTATAGGTCTTCAGATGATTTGGCTTTTGATCCTTGCGGCAGTGGGGCAGGGGATCATGACAAGGGCACAGAGAAAACTTGCGGTGCAGGGAGGATGAGGAGATGAGAGAAGGGATTCGGCTGTATGGCCGGTATGTGTCTATCAGCGTGAGAAGCACCATGGAGTACAAGGCGTCCTTCTTCTTAAATGCCATGGGACAGTTTTTGGTGTCTTTTAACGTATTTTTGGGAATTCTGTTTCTGTTCCAGAGGTTTTCCGCAGTGGCGGGATTCACCTACAGTCAGGTGCTTCTGTGCTTTTCCGTCTTTCTTATGGAATTTACTCTGGCGGAGAGTATCGCCAGGGGATTTGATACATTTTCCGGCATGGTGAGGAAGGGAGAGTTCGACCGGGTCATGGTGAGACCCAGAGGGCTGGTCTTTCAGGTTCTGGGAAGCAGGTTTGAGCTGGCGCGGATCGGAAGGATGCTCCAGGCTGTGGTCATGTTTGTCTATGGGGTGACAAACAGCGGGATCCATTGGAACGGGGCCAAGGTGGCCACGGTGGTATTTATGCTGGTGGGAGGAACCGGCCTGTTTTTCGGAATCTTTCTGATTTCCGCGTCCCTGTGTTTTTTTACCATGGAGGGCCTGGAGATCATGAATATCTTCACCGACGGAGCGAGAGAGTATGGGAAATACCCGGTCAATGTGTACGGGAAACGGATCTGCCAGTTTTGTACCTTTCTTGTGCCCTATGCCCTGGTACAGTATTATCCTCTTTTGTACCTGCTGGATGAGAGGACACAGTGGTGGTGGGTGTTTGTCCCCCTGTTGGCGTTGCTCTTCCTGATTCCCAGCGGAATGCTGTGGAGGGTGGGCGTGAGGCGGTATCAGTCTTCAGGGTCTTGAATAGGGAAATTTGGTCTCCAGGCAAACGATTTTTTGTTTGTCTGGAGATTTTTGTCTCATTTTTTATAGCAGGATTTATTACGAATATGATTAATACGCAAAATTAATTAACTAATACGCAAAAATGAAAATGTTTAATACGAATAATAAAATGTTTAATAAGCATAAAAAACAGATTTAACAAGAAGATATTGGCTTGAGTTATGCGAATTAAGTAATTAAATATTATTAATAAGCATACATGACATGACGATAATTGTCCATAAATGGATAGACCACAATATAGGCCTGATAGGGCGATATTTTAAGTCTGTCATCTATCCGAAAAATCCAATAAGATAGAGATAGGATTTTTCAGATGGAGAAGTATGATGGAGAACGAAAGAATACTGGAGAAGCTTGAGGAGCTGATGGCTCAGTATGGGTACAGCAAGTATAAACTGGCCAAATTAAGCGGGATTAAGAAGTCGACAGTGACAACCATATTTAATAAACGCTGTACAGTGAGTCTGTATAACCTGTCGCTGATGTGTAAGGCATTTAATCTGACTCTTTCCGAGTTTTTTGCCACCTTAGAAGGGGAGCCCAGGAGAGAAAGTGTTCAGGACTTTCCTCTGGAGTGGTGGTGCAGCCTCTCCCAGGAGAAACGGCGGAAGGTGGCGACGATTATGTTTGCCATGGCGGGTTTGATCGATAAGGAATAGACAGGAAAGCGGTTGTGCCCTCAATCAGGGCGCAGCCGTTTCATATTTTTAATAGAAAACGATTTCCATTCCCGGCGGCAATATGCCTGTAGTTCTTGAAATTGTATTGACAATTCGGCATTCATAGGTGATAATGGAGTTACCCCGATGCGCAGGATACGGTTACTTCGACTTATAATCGCAGTGTTGTGGGTTCGAGTCCCATTTGCCGCTTGCGGCAGTAGCTCAACAGGTAGAGCATGTATGTACCGTTTCCGCCCCTTTCTCGGGGTATTTTTGTCTCATAGGAAGTGTTTCTGTGAGACTGAGAACATATTGGGAGGTGAGAGGAATGAGCCGTTTTCGGAAAGCACTTAAGGAGCAGAGGGAGCAGGACGGAGCCAGAAAGGCGGAAACCGTCGTCAATTTCATGGGAGGGGAGTCCTATGTAGTGGGAGCCCTTGCTACCTTAAAGATGCTCACGGCCTCATCGATCTTTGGAGAACCTTCTTATTATAGAGACGGGGGATTGGGGGGAAGAAAGATTCAGGACAGCCGGTACACAAGCTGTAAGCTGCTGGAGGGGTACCTGATGGAAAGAGGGGACTGGGAGGGGAGGACCACCACTCAGATTATGGAGGAGGCCATCGACCTGGCGCTTTCGGAGGGGTTTATGGAGACGCTGGAGTGGGCGGTTACGCTGAGAGCCGCCTTCCATATGAGGCTGAACCCCCAGGTGATCATGGTGCGGGCAGCGCTGCATGAAGGCAGAGAGACATTTACCAGGGAGCATCCGGGAGTGTACGGTCAGATGGAGCAGAAGGTGATGGCAAGAGGGGATGATGCCCTGTGCCAGTTGGCCTATTTTCTCCATATTAATAAAGGGAAACAGAACATGCCCAGTATTCTGAAGCGGGCTCTGGCCAAAAGGCTGGGAAGTATGGATTCCTATGAGGCAGCCAAGTACAAGAACGCGGAGATCGGCCTTCGGGACGGAGTGCGCATCACCCATGCCACCTCGCCGGTGATCGACGAATACATGAGGACCGGTGCCATCCGGCTGTCAGAGAGCAAGAGGACTTGGGAGAATCTCAGGTCAGAGGGCAAGACCTGGAGAGAGATCTTCTATGAGATCCCCATGGGACATATGGCCCTTCTTCGAAATATAAGAGGAGTTTTTAGGGAGACAGAGGACGAGGAGTTTTGCAGAGCATACCTTGGAAGACTCATGGAAGGGGTAAAAGGCGGGAGACAGTTTCCTTTCCGTTATTACAGTGCATGGGAGGCAGTGAGGGAAAGCACCTGCGCCCATCGGCCTCAGATTCTTGATGCCCTGGAGACATGTATCGACTTATCCCTGGAGAATCTGCCTGTATTTCGTGGAAAGACCATGTGTCTGTCGGATAATTCCGGCTCTGCATGGGGAGCCATCACATCGGAGTACGGAACTGTCTGTGTGGCTGTCATCGACAACCTGTCTGCGGTTATGGCAGCTGCTTCCTCTGCGGAAGGCTATGTGGGAAAGTTCGGCAATACCCTCAAGGTGTTCCCCATATCCAAGAGAGAGGGAATCTTGAGGCAGTGCCGGGACATCTCAAAGGACAGAGACCGGGATGTGGGAGGAGCCACAGAGGGAGGGATCTGGGAGTTTTTCATCAATGCCATAGAGAAGGAGGAGCACTGGGATCAGATTTTTATCTATTCGGACCAGCAGGCGGGTCATGGCGGGCTGTACGGCACACAGGAGCAGAGTAAACGGTATCAGAACCTGGGATTCGCCTGCTGCCGGGGCGGCAGGGGGCAGGGGAGCTACATCAATGTGTTTGAACTGATCTTGGAGTACAGAAGAAAGGTGAACCCGAAAGTCAATGTGTTCTCCATCCAGACTGCAGGATATGGAGATGTGTGTATCCCCGAATATGCCTACCGCACCTGTATCCTCTATGGGTGGACGGGGAAGGAGCTTTTGTTTGCCAGGGAGATGATCGACTTGTGGGATCAGACGGAGGAAAACCTGTGAGATATTATATCGCGGATCTTCATTTTTTTCATGGAGCCATGAACGGCAGTATGGACTGCCGGGGGTTTCAGGATGTGGATGAGATGAACCGGGTGATGTCAGAGAGATGGAACCGGAAGGTGAGAGACAACGACGAGGTCGTGATCATCGGAGATCTGTCCTGGGGCAGCGCAAAACAGACGCGGGAGCTGTTAGACAGGCTCCGCGGAAGGCTGTATCTGATCCAGGGAAACCATGATCGGTTTCTCACCGGCAAAGAGACAGATCTTGGCCGGTTTCAGTGGGTCAAGCCTTATGAGGAGTTGTATGACAACAGGCGCAAGGTGATACTCTGTCATTATCCGATCCTGTTTTACAACGGCCAGTATCGGCTGGACAGAGAGGGGAACCCGAGGACCTACATGCTCTACGGCCATGTCCACGACACGAAGGACCAGAGACTTGTGGAGCGTTTTCAGGAGATCACCAGGAATACCGTGATAACCGATGTGGCAGGAGACAGACGCCCTATCCCATCCAATATGATCAATTGCTTTTGCATGTACTCTGACTATGAACCCCTGACCCTGGATCAGTGGATCGAGTGCGACAGAAAGAGACGGGAGGCCGGGAAGATAGGGCCGGGAGGCGGCTGAGTGCCCGGGAACTCCATGTGCAGGCCGGGGCCCTACAGCCTGTCCAGATACTGAGACACAAAGGAGTCCGGAACCACGGAGGGCATGGTTTTCAGGATGTCCCCTGCTGCCTGCCGGGCTTTTGACAGGGCTTGTGCCAGAACACGGCTGTCCAGAAAATGTTCCAGGCTGCTGATGGTGATGTAATCCGGAATCTCGTCCCAGGCGATCGTGGGGAACAGGCTCCGTTCTTTGCCAAGGATCAGGGATTTTTCATAACCTGCGGGGACATAGGTTCCGTAGAGGAGGAACAGATCGTCATCGGCCGGAAAACCATAGATCTTCGCCAGTCTGGCGAGAGACCGGTCCGGCCCTTCCTCAGGACTGTGGAGCATCACATCCTGTCTCAAGGATTCCACATAAAACCTGCGGTAACTTCCTCCTAAAAGATACAGGGTGCTGACTCTGGTATGCAGGACTGTGCGAAGGAGAGAGTCCTGTGACGGATGGAGCTTCTTGCATCGGGAGGCTGTGTAGGAGGACACCATGTGGAGCACCTGCCCGGCCAGGTACTGTTTGGAGTAAAAAAAGTGGTTGGTCAGCCCTAAACTTACCCCTGCTGCCTCCGAGATCTGACGGATGGTGGCACTGTCATAGCCCTGCGAGAGAAACAGCCGGTGAGAGGTCAGAAAAATCTCCCGGTATTTTTCGTTTTTTCCCATGGAGGAGTCCTTTCTCTAACGAATCGACAAGGTCTTTTTCTTCCCAAGTCTGCTGAATCGATGGAAATAGATGATAAACAACACCGTGGTCACGGACCAGGTCAGAGGGTAGCTGAACACTACCGTGGTGATGTCTCTCCTGAGAGGAACCGCCACCAGGATCCACAGCACACGAAGGGCGCAGACCCCTATCATGGTGATGATCATGGGGACCCAGGAGTCGCCGATGCCTCGGAGGGCGCCGGAGTAGATCTCGATGGTCACATAGGTGATAAAGGTGGGGACCAGGAATCGGAGGATCTCCATTCCCTTTTTCAGGACAGCGGCATCGGAAGTAAAAATCTCAAAGACATAGAACCCGAAATGGTACAGGATGAAGGAGAGAACCACGGAGGAGCCGAAGGTCATGGCGAGACACTGACGAATCCCTTTTTTCACCCGGTCCATCTTCCCGGCTCCATAGTTCTGTCCCACAAAGGTGGTGACGGAGATGCCGAAAGCACTGATGATCATCCAGAAGACACTGTCGATCTTTCCGTAGGCGGTCCAGGCGGCGATGGTATCGGTGCCCAGACTGTTGACGCTGGACTGGATGATCACGTTGGACAGGGAATACATCACCGACTGAAGCCCGGCGGGCAGCCCGATGCGGATGATCCGGTTCAGCATCCGACGGTCTAAGCGGATCTTGGAGAGACACAGGCGGTACATCTCCTTCGTCCGGGTTAAGACTGCCAGGACGAAAAGGGAGCTTGCAGTCTGGGAGAGGATCGTGGCAATGGCGGCACCGGCCACCCCCATGCCGCAGATCATCACCAAGATCACGTCCAAGACGATATTGGTGACGCATCCGGTGATCAGAAAGAACAGGGGGCGCTTGGAGTCGCCTGCGGCCCTTAAGATCCCGGCCCCCATGTTGTAGATCAGATTGGGGAGGGTTCCGAGAAAATAGATACGCATGTAGAGAATGGCGTGCTCTAAGATATCCTCCGGCGTGCCCATGAGCGCAAGGGCGTAAGGGGCGCCCAGGATGCCCACGGCCATGATCGCCGCCCCGCAGGTGAGGGAGAATGCGACGGAAGTGTGGACGGCGAAACTGACCTTGTCCTCCCTTTTTGCGCCGTAAAACTGAGAGATGATGACAGTGGCGCCGGAAGACAGACCCACGAAAAAGCCTACCAGCAGATTGATCAGGGTTCCGGTAGGCCCTCCTACGGCAGCCAATGCCTCTTTGCCCACAAAGCGTCCGACGACGATGGCATCCACTGTATTGTATAATTGCTGAAAAAATGTTCCGAACAGAATGGGGAAGAAGAACAGCAGCAGCTGCTGCCAGATCACCCCTTCTGTGATCTGGCTTCCCGTGTCCTTCTGATCCTGTTTCTTTATCGTTTGTTCCATACATTCCCTCCTGCCGGTCGGCCGGACTTTCTCCTCTCATAGGAAATACACTTTATGAAACTATATCACAGGCTTATGGGAAAAACAACTGTCTAATTTCTTACTTTTGCTTTTTCCAGGGACCGGTCGATGGCGCCGATGAGAGCCTGGGAGGTATATCTGGTCTCCATGGAGTAGGACAGGTTCTCGGTGGACTGGGTGTCGATGATCTGCTTGGCCAGATCTTCCATCACGGGCTGAACCAGAGGGTACATGGTGGTGACGGCCTCGTCCAGGGAGACGAAGGATACGGACCGGATCTGGTCGGCATCCACGGCCACCTCTACATTCAGGTTCTGGCTTCCCAATGTGATGGAGGAGGTGTAGACCCCGGGTATGTAGGAGGCGGGCTGGGATGGGACCTGGGCGCTGTCTGGTTTTGGTCGGAACATGATCAGAAACAGAGTGATCAGCACAACCGCAAGTCCAAGAAACACACCGGTATAGATCAGTTCCTTCATCCGCAGAACCACGATTTTAGTCTTGGAGCTCATAGTGGGACCTCCGGGTTTTTGTTTTTGTATAATTTATTATCTTGGCACAGGTTTTATGACCTGTTTTTCGGGAAAAAGATGTGATAGAATAGGAGCATGGAAGGCAGTGAACAGAAGGAGGAGACAATATGTCCCTGCAGTTTATAATAGGAAGCTCCGGCGCCGGAAAGACTCAGTATCTCTATGAGAACCTGATCCGTCTGTCTGCGGAACAGCCGGATATCCAGTATGTGGCCGTCGTGCCCGAGCAGTTTACCATGCAGACTCAGAAGGAGATCGTGACCCTTCATCCGGACCACGGGACTATGAACATTGACATCGTCAGCTTCGAGAGGCTGGCTTACCGGGTATTTGAGGAGCTGGCCGTGGAACACCTGGAAGTGCTGGACGATATGGGCAAATCCATGGTGCTCCGAAAGGTGGTGTCGGAGCAGAAGAAGAATCTGGGGATCTTTTCCGGGCACCTGAATCAGACCGGGTTTATCAATCAGTTAAAATCCATGCTGTCGGAGCTGTATCAGTACGGAATAGGTCCGGACAACTTAAGAGGGGCTATGGAGGAGACGAGAAATCCGTTGCTCCGGGAAAAGTTAAGAGATCTGACGGTGATCTGTCAGGCCTTTCAGGAGGAGATCTCCAAGAGGTACATAACGGCGGAGGAGATTTTGGAGGTGCTGTGCCGGGTGCTTCCGGACTCCAAGTGGATCAAAAACAGCGTGGTGACGCTGGACGGATACACCGGTTTTACCCCGGTTCAGTACCGTCTCTTGGAGCTTCTCATGGTCCACAGCAGAAAGGTGGTGGTGACCGTCACCGCAGACCCCGGGGAAGACCCCTACAAGCCGGGAAAGATTCAGAACCTGTTCCACATGAGCAGGCAGATGGTGTACCGGCTGCAGAGACTGGCCGAGAGAGGAAATGTGAGGAGAGACCGGGACGTGGTCCTTGGGGAGGAGGCGGGAGGCCGTTTTGCCCACAGTCCGTCCATCGCCTTTATCGAGAAGCACCTCTACCGGTTTCCGACGGCAAGTTTTTCGGAGAAGCCGGGGGAGATCGAACTGTTTTATGCCGCCACACCGGGCCAGGAGATGGACGGGGTGGCAGCCAGGATCCACAGGCTGATTCAGAAGGAGGGGATTCGCTACCGGGAGATCGCGGTGATTACCGGGGATCTGTCCGGATATGGGTATGAGATCGCCAACCGGTTTCAGGCAGAGAAGATCCCATATTTTATGGACAACAAAAAGAGTATCCTGGAGAATGTCATGGTGGAGTTTATCCGGGGAGCCCTTGAGATCATCCGAAAGGATTTTGACTATGAAAGCGTCTTCCGGTTCTTGAAGACCGGTCTGGTATCCGATGAGCAGGAGAAGATCGACCGGCTGGAAAATTATGTGGTGGCCATGGGAATCCGGGGGTATAAGCGGTGGAGTCAAAACTGGGAGGGGGTATGCCGGGGGGGGAAGGATCTCAATTTAAAAGAAATGAACGAATTCCGCCAGAAGATTCTGTCAAAGCTGGAGAATCTGAAGAGGGCCATGGGAGATCCGGAGAGGACGGTTCGGACCATGACGGCAGCGGTGGTGGCGTGCCTGGGGGACTGTGAGGTGGAGAGCCGGCTTGAGGCGTATCGGGAGTATTTTGAGCAGATCGGAGAGTACAGCCTGGCAAAAGAATACCAGCAGGTCTATGAGCTGGTGATCCGGATGTTTGACCGATTGGTCCACCTTCTGGGGGAGGAGAAGATGAGTCTCAAGGAGTATGCCCAGATTCTGGACGCAGGCTTCGGGGAGATCACGGTGGGAGTCATCCCGGCCACCGTGGACCGGGTGGTGGTGGGAGATCTCACCAGGACCCGTCTGGACCAGATCAAGGTGTTGTTTTTTGTGGGGGTCAATGAGGGCATCGTGCCGGCCAGAAAAGAGGCGGGAGGGATTCTGACGGATACGGAGCGGGAGTTTTTAAAGGAGATGTCCATGGAACTGGCACCCACCGCCAGGGAGGACAGCTTCCGGCAGAGGTTTTACCTGTATCTGATGATGACCAAGCCCTCCTTCCGGCTGGTGATCTCCTGGTCCTCCTTCAGCCAGGCAGGAAAGTCCCAGAGGCCGTCCCCTCTCATCGGAGAGCTGAAAAAGATGTTTCCCCGGCTTAGGGTGAGAGATATGGGGGAGGAGGAGAGCGCCTTAAGCTCCCCCGCGGAGGGGCTGGAACGCCTCATCGAGGGTCTGAGGGACTATGAGAACAGCAGGAAGGATCCTGGATTCTGGGAGCTGTACCGATATTTTGCCGGTCATGAGGATTACAGAGAGCAGGTGAAGAAGCTCACTCAGGCAGCTACCTACACCTACGAGGAGCGCGGCATCAGCCGGGCTGCTGCCAGGGCTCTGTACGGAACCGTCTTACAGGGCAGTGTCACCAGGCTGGAGCAGTATGCTTCCTGCGCTTATGCCCATTTTCTCACCTATGGTCTGGAGCTGATGGAGCGCCAGGAGTACCAGATCGGAGCGGTGGACATGGGCAATCTGTTCCACAGCTCCATCGACCTGTGCTTTCGCCGGCTTGAGGAGAGTCGGACCAATCTGACCGGTCTGAGCGAGGAGGAGAGAAAGAGCCTGGTGAGATCTTGTGTGGCCGAGGTGACCGGGGAGTACGGAAACACGATCCTAAAAAGCACTGCCAGAAACCAGTATTTGGCAGCAAGGATCGAGCGGATGACGGACAGGACTATGTGGGCCCTTGGCGAACAGCTGAAGAAGGGAGATTTTGTCCCGGCAGGGTTTGAGGTGTCCTTCTCTGCCATCGATAATCTGAAAGCCATGAAAATCCGGCTTTCCGAGGAGGAAGAGGTGCATCTGAGGGGGCGGATCGACCGGCTGGACCTGTGTGAAGACGAGAGGCATGTGTACGTGAAGATCATCGACTACAAGTCAGGGGGCACCCGGTTTGACCTGGCCGCCGTGTATTATGGCCTGCAGCTGCAGCTGGTGGTGTATATGGATGCGGTGACCGAGCTGGAGAAGCGGCGGTTTCCTCACAAGGAGGTGGTCCCCGCAGGGATCTTTTACTACAACATCAAGGACCCGGTGGTGGAGAGGGAGGATCTGGACGAGGAGGAGGATATTGACCGTCTGATCTTAGAGCAGCTTCGGATGAACGGCCTGGTCAACAGCGACCTGGAGGTGATCGGGCATATGGACCGGGAGATCCGGTCAAAGTCCGACGTGATCCCCGTGTCCGTCAAGGACGGACTCCTGGAGGAGCATCGGTCCTCAGTGGCCAGCGGCAGACATTTTGAAGCTCTGAAGTTGTATGTGAGGGACAAGGTGAGGGAGGACGGAAGGGAGATTTTGTCGGGCAATGTGGCGGCAAGACCCTATAAACAGGGAAACCGTACGGCCTGCGATTACTGTCCCTATCACGGGGTCTGCGGATTTGACCAAAAGATTCCCGGATACCGGTTTCGGCGGTTTCCGGCCATGAAACCCCAGCAGGTGTGGGAAGAAATTCTGGAGGGAGGAGAAGATGATGAAGTGGACACAGAGCCAGAGAGACGTGATTGATGCCAGAGGCTCCAATCTTTTGGTGTCGGCGGCAGCGGGAAGCGGGAAGACGGCGGTGTTGGTGGAGCGAATCATTCAGCTGATCTGTGACGAGGCCCATCCTGTTGACATCGACCATCTGCTGGTGATGACCTTTACCAACGCGGCGGCGGCGGAGATGAGAGAGCGGATCGCCCTGGCTGTCGAGAGGAAGCTGGAGGAGGAACCGGAGCGGGAGCATCTGCAGATTCAGGCGGCCCTGGTGCACAGGGCT
The DNA here is from genome assembly GCA_022792815.1 of Hungatella sp. Lineage (GTDB taxonomy): Bacteria > Bacillota > Clostridia > Lachnospirales > Lachnospiraceae > UBA3402. The sequence continues at coordinate 122,721 of JAAWBS010000021.1, read as the reverse complement.
AAGATCACCACCATCGACAGCTTCTGCCTCAGCCTGATTCGGGATCATTTTAATCTTCTGGATCTGGACCCGGGATTTCGCATCGGGGACGAGGGCGAGTTAAAGCTTCTGAGAGCCGATGTGATGGAGGATATGCTGGAAGAATATTATCAGGCAGAGGACCCGGTGTTTCAGGAATTTGTGGAGACCTATGCCACCGGCAAGTCGGACGGGGGCATCGAGGATTACATTCTGCAGGTAGATACCTTTTCCCAGAGCAACCCCTTTCCCGGAGAGTGGCTGAACCGGTGCAGAGAGGAGCTTCTTGGGCTGGAGGAGGGGGAGTGGCAGGCCTCGCCCTGGATCGACTTTCTGATCAGGGACGTGAAGACACAGCTTTCGGAGCTTTCGGAGCAGATGGAGTCTGCCATGGAGGTGTGCCGGGAGAAGGGAGGGCCTGAGAAGTATCTGCCTACCTTGAATGAAGAGCTGGAGATGATCCGAAAGCTTCTTGGCACAAAGGACTATGACAGCCTGCAGGAGGGACTTAAGGCTGTCTCCTTTGCCAGGATTCCGGCGGCCCGGGGAAAGGATCTGGACCCGGAGAAGAAGGAGTATGCCAGCCAGTGCAGAAAGCGGGTGAAGAAGGCACTGACAGAATTAAAGGAGCTGTACGGGAGGCAGACCATGGAGGAGGCCGCAGCCGACATGCTGGGCAGCCGCAATGTGGTGCTGAAACTGCTGGAGCTGGCGGAAACCTTTCACAGTCGGTATCAGGAGGCAAAGAGGGAAAAAAATATTGTGGATTTTAATGATCTGGAACACGAGGCCTTAAAGATTCTGGTCAGGAGAGAAGAGGGGGAGAACGTGTACACCTCCGTGGCCGACCAGATCGCCGGGCAGTTTGCGGAGATTCTGGTGGATGAGTACCAGGACAGCAACGACGTCCAGGAGACTTTGATACAGAGTCTGTCCTCGGAGCGGTTTGGCCGGCCCAACGTGTTTATGGTGGGGGATGTGAAGCAGAGCATCTACAAATTCCGGCTGGCCCGCCCGGAGCTGTTTATGAAGAAATACGGGAGCTATGAGGACTATGAATCTTCGGGGGGAGACAAAGCGCCGGGAAGGAAGATCGAGCTGAGGCAGAATTTCAGAAGCCGGCCGACGGTCCTGGAGGGAATCAACCATGTGTTTTTTCAGATCATGACGAAAAATCTGGGCAATATCGGATACACGGACCGGGTGGCTCTGCACCCGGGAGCCGTATTCGAGCAGGGGCCTGCGGGGGAGGAGGGGTTCACCGAGCTGCTGATGACAGATACGGGTACAAAAGCAGCAGGGCCGGCCGATGAGGAGCTGGAGGAGTACACCAGCAGGGAGATGGAGGCCCGGATGATCGCGGCCCGGATCCGGCAGCTGACCGATCCCGAGACCGGTTTTCTCCTGTGGAATAAAGAAAAGAACTGCCTTCGCAGGGCGGGATACGGGGACATCGTCATCCTGCTGCGGACGTTGAGCGGGTGGACGGAGTCTTTCCTGAATGTGCTGACCAGGGAGGATATCCCGGCCTTTGCCGACACTGGGACCGGTTATTTTGACACTATGGAGGTGGAGACAGTGCTCTCCATGCTGGCAGTCATCGACAATCCCATGCAGGACATTCCCCTGGCAGTGGTGCTCAAGTCCCCTGTCGTGTCCATGAGCGAGGAGGAGCTGGCCTGGATGGCAGCGGTGGAGAAGAAGAACCCGAAGAAGGGCCAGGACAGAGGCCTGTACGGGGCCGTCAGGCTGGTGCTGTCGGAGGAGGAACGGCCGGGGAGCGGGGAGGCACAAGAGGAAGCAGAGACCGACCAGACTGAGGCGGCGGAGAGCAAAGGCTGGAAGAGCCTGGCAGCCGCTGCGGGAGTGCCCGAGGCCGCAGCCGGGGAGATTCGGGAAAAGGTGGGCCGATTCTGGGAACTTCTGGGAAGGCTTCGGAGGGAAGCCTCCTATGTGCCCATCCATGAGCTGATTCATCGGATGTACCTGGAGACCGGATACTATGACTATGTGTCCGCCATGCCGGCGGGGGAGGTGAGAAAGGCCAACTTAAACATGCTCATCGAGAAGGCCTGGGCCTACGAGAAAACCAGCTATAAGGGGTTGTTCCACTTCATCCGCTATATCGAAAAACTGAAGAAGTATGATACGGATTTCGGTGAGGCCACGGCGGCGGGAAAGTCCCAGGAGATGGTGCGGATCATGAGTATTCACAAGAGCAAGGGGTTGGAATTTCCCATCGTGTTTCTGGCCGGCATGGGCAAGCCTTTTAACCGGCAGGATGTGAGGAGCAGGCTGCTGATCGACTCAGACTTGGGACTTGCCGCCGATTATTTCAATGTGGAGACCAGAGTCAGGACTCCCACGGTCAAGAAACATGTGCTGAAGCGGAAGATGGACCTGGACAACTTGGGAGAGGAGCTGAGAGTCCTGTATGTAGCCATGACCAGGGCCAAGGAGAAGCTGATCCTGACAGCTACGGACCGGTATCTGGAGAAAAAGCTGGAGAAGTGGCGGCACAAGACGTGGACTTCCCACCAGATTCCTTACACTGTCCTGGCGACGGCCGGCTGCTTTCTGGACTGGCTCCTCATGGCCGGCCTGGAAGGCCGTGACCTGTTTGCCGTGAGGGAGATCAGGGTGGAGGAGTTGGTGGGGGAGGCGGTGGAGAGGTCGATTCAGAGGACCGTAACCGGGGAAGAGTTAAGGAATCCGGATCTGTCCGAGGCCTTTGACCCGGACCTGGAAGAGAAGCTTGTCCGACAGTTGTCCTATGAGTATCCATACGGGGCTGATATTGATCTCTACACCAAGATGTCCGTGTCTCAGCTCAAGAAGGCCGGACAGGATGCGGATGACAAGAACAGCCTCTTTCAGCCGGTGATCCCGGAATTTTTAAGGGAAGAGCCGGGGGAAGAGGGGGAGAGACAGAAGCCGGGAGGGGCTGTGGGGGGAAGCGCCTACCACCGTGTTCTGGAGCTTCTGGATTTTACATCCGTGGAGGAGGAGAGGGATGTCCGGCGCTGGCTGGAGGAGGCAGTCCGTGAAGGACGGATCCTTCAGGAGACAAGAGCCATGGTGAAATCAGAAAAGATCTGGAGATTCGTGAGGACTCCTCTGGGACAGCGGATGCGAAAAGCACAGGAGGGAAACAGGCTTCACAGAGAGCAGCAGTTTGTCATGGGGATTCCGGCCAGAGAGATGGGGCTGGGGGATTCCGACGAGTTGGTGCTGATCCAGGGAATCATCGATGCCTGGATGGAGGAGGGGGAGGGGATCGTCCTCATCGATTACAAGACCGACCGCATCGGGCGGGGACAGGAGGAGATTCTGGTAAACCGCTACCGGGCCCAGCTGGATTACTACCGCAGGGCCTTAGAGCAGATGAAGAAGAAACCGGTGAGAGAGTGCATCATCTATTCTCTGACTCTGCAGGAGCAGATCTGCCTGAAGCTGTGATGGGTTGTATGCAGAAACATAATAGGCCGCCGGTTCGGGGGAACACCCGGGCCGGCGGCCTGTTATGTCTTACGGCATGGATTACACATTAAACCGGAACAGGATCACGTCCCCGTCCTGAACCACGTAGTCTTTCCCCTCCAGGCGGATCAGCCCCTTCTCCCTGGCCGCAGAGTAGGCTCCGCAGTCTAAGAGATCCTGATAGTTGACCACCTCTGCCCGGATAAACCCTCTCTCAAAGTCGGAGTGGATCTTTCCTGCGGCCTGTGGCGCCTTGGTGCCCACCTTGATGGTCCAGGCTCTGGTCTCGTCCTCCCCGGAGGTGAGGAAGCTTAAGAGCCCCAGCAGACTGTAGCTGGCTGCGATAAGCTTTTCTAAGCCGGACTCTTTGAGGCCTAAGTCCTCCAGGAACATGGCCTTCTCCTCCTCATCTAGCTCTGCGATCTCCTGCTCGATCTGAGCGCAGATGACAAACACCTGAGAACCGGTATGGGCGGCAAACTCTCGAACCGCACCTACATGGGAGTTGGAGACTCCGTCGTCGGCCAGATCTTCCTCCCCCACATTGGCGGCAAAGATCACCGGCTTCCAGGTGAGGAGATTTAAGCTGTTTACAAAGGCTTCCTGGTCCTCATCGGAGCAGGCAAAGGTTCTGGCCAGTTTCCCCTCCTCTAAGTGAGCCTTCACGGCCTTTAAGGTCTCTACCTCCTTGGCCAGGGTCTTGTCGTTGAACGCGCTTTTGGAGGTCTTGGCGATGCGGCGCTCCAAAATCTCCATGTCGGAAAAAATCAGTTCCAGATTGATGGTCTCGATATCCCGCAAGGGATCGACAGTGCCGTCTACATGGATCACATTGGAATCCTCAAAACAGCGGACCACATGGACGATGGCATCCACCTCGCGGATGTTGGAGAGAAACTGGTTGCCCAGGCCTTCACCCTTGGAGGCTCCCTTGACGAGACCTGCGATATCCACAAACTCGATGACTGCTGGAGTCACCTTTTTCGAGTGATAAAAATCCCCCAGAAGCTTTAAGCGAAGATCGGGAACCGGCACCACGCCGATGTTAGGGTCAATGGTACAGAACGGATAGTTGGCGGACTCCGCTCCGGCCTTTGTCAGGGAATTGAATAGTGTGCTTTTGCCTACGTTGGGCAGGCCCACGATACCTAATTTCATACTGTTTACCTTCCTTTTCTTTCCTTTTGCCCCTGGTATCATATCATAGAAGCGAGAGAAATAAAAGGGGAAAACCTTGTAAAAACCCCAGAGTTTCGACAAGATATGACGAGATTTACGTCTATATAGGACGAAATGTCGAATTTTGGCGGAATATGTCGGTCGAATTTCATTGCTTTTTAGATTATTTGGGGGTAAAATGGAGAAAACTCGGAAGGACAGGCAAAGGAGAATCAGATGGAGAACGCGAAAGAAGAATTAGTGAAAAAAATTGAGTCAGCAAGAGTCGTATTAAACAAAAGCATTGACGAAAAACGCAGATATGAAGAGATTTACAAGAACAGCGTAGATCTGGACTCACTCATCGAGCAGTACATTGAAGCAGGATATTAATCGAATCAGAACATCGAAAGAGAGGTAAAAAGCAGGCAAGAGAACAACTGTCAAAGGATCTGACAGCTGTTCTCTTATTTTTTTGTATTTTTTCCTTGCTATTTCCTCCGGTTTGTACTAAAATTAAGATACCAAGTGGAGAAAAGTGGTATAAAGTGGCGCAAAGTGGTTGGAAAGTGGTGCGAATAGGCAGCAGGTGATTGCATATGTTCATGGGCGAATACAATCATACAGTGGACGCAAAAGGACGTCTGATCGTTCCGTCCAAGTTCCGGGAGCAGCTGGGAGATGAATTCGTGGTTACGAAGGGTCTGGATGGCTGTCTTTTCGTGTATGAAAACACCGAGTGGAAGATCCTGGAAGAAAAGCTAAAAGCCCTGCCCCTGACCAACACCAATGCCCGTAAGATCACCCGTTTTTTTCTGGCGGGGGCCACACTCTGCGAGGTGGATAAGCAGGGGAGGATTCTGCTCCCTGCTGTGCTGAGAGAATTCGCAGGGATCGAGAAAGATGCCGTGATGGTTGGAGTGGGAAACCGAATTGAAATCTGGAGTAAAGAGTCCTGGGCGTCAGCCAACGTATATGACGATATGGACGACATAGCCGAAAGTATGGAAGGTCTTGGAATATGACATTTGAACATAAATCAGTGCTGCTGAGGGAGACCATAGACGGTCTGAGGATCAGACCGGACGGAGTGTATGTAGACGGGACCTTAGGCGGCGGCGGACATGCCCTTGAGGTGGCAAAGCGTCTGGGAGAAGGCGGAAGACTGATCGGGATCGATCAGGACCAGGATGCCATCGACGCGGCGATCCTGCGGCTTAGAGACTATAAAGAGAAAGTTACTGTGGTAAAAAGCAACTATGAGAATATGAAATCTGTGTTGGAGGATCTGGGAGTCACAGGGGCAGACGGCATCTGCCTGGACCTGGGAGTTTCTTCCTACCAGCTGGATACGAAGGAGCGTGGGTTCACCTATCGGGAGGACGGACCGCTGGACATGCGTATGGATCGCGACAGGGATCTTGACGCGGCCTTTGTGGTGAATCACTACGAGGAGTCACAGCTGTACCGGGTGATCCGGGATTACGGGGAAGAGCGGTTTGCCAAAAACATCGCGAGACACATCGTCAAGGCCAGGCAGGAAAAGCCCATCACGACGACAGGGGAACTGACCGAGATCATCAGGGCTTCCATTCCCATGAAGATGAGAGCCACAGGCGGTCATCCGGCCAAACGCACATTCCAGGCCATTCGGATCGAGGTCAATCGTGAACTGGAGGTGCTGGAGCGCTCGATCGATGCTATGACGGAGCTGTTAAATCCGGGGGGAAGGCTGTGTGTCATCACCTTCCATTCCCTGGAGGACAGAATCGTGAAGAACAAGTTTCGGGAAAGCGAGAATCCCTGTATCTGTCCCAAGGATTTTCCAGTGTGTGTCTGCGGCAGGAAGAGCCGTGGGAGAGTGGTGACCAGAAAACCCATTCTGCCCTCTCGAGAGGAACAGGAAGAGAATACAAGATCCAAAAGCGCAAAGCTGAGAGTGTTTGAGAGGGGCAGGGATTAGATCATCGGGACGATGAGGATGACGGTGATGGTGACGGAAAGGGGAGGCAGATATGGCAGAAAAGAAGACAACTGCAAAACAGGCATATATCCATGGCAGTGTCGTGCGGAAGATAGAACCGGAGAGAAGATTATCGGAAGAGAAGAGACAGAAGAAAACCCACAAAGTGAGCAGCAGAGTGAGAAAAAATCAGGAGAAGGCGCTTCGGATGGATCTGCCTTATCTGGTAGTCCTGCTGGCTGCTTCCTGCTGCACGCTGTTTATCTGTATCAGCTACATCCAGGTCCGATCGGCCATGACAAGGCGGATGGAGAACATCAAGAAGCTGGAACAAGATATCGATGCCCTGAAGTCGGAAAATGACGCTCTTCAGACCAGGATCAACACATCCGTGGATCTGGAGTATGTCTATCAGGTGGCCACAGAGGAGCTTGGTATGGTCTATGCCGGAAAAGACCAGGTTCGCATGTATCATCAGACAGAAAGTGAGTATGTGAGACAGTATGAAGACATCCCAACCTACTAATCGCAGATCAGAGGAGGGGCGGCGTGTGCAGCCGCCCCACAAGAAGACATTTCCGGTGCATATGCAGGAGAAGCTGGCAATCACGGTTTTTGTGATTATGCTGGCTTTATTTGCATTGACCCTGGTCCTATACCGGATCGTCCGGGAGAACAATGAGGAGTACACCAGAGTGGTACTGTCTCAGCATTCCACCTATGACAGCCGGGTGATTCCCTACCGGAGAGGGGACATTGTGGACCGAAACGGCACCACTCTGGCCACCAGCGACAAAGTGTACAACCTGATCCTGGATCCGCGTCAGATCTATGAAAAAGAAGAATATTACTTAAATCCTACGGTCAGCGCTCTGTCAGACATCTTCGGCTATGACCGAAATGAGCTGTTGGAGACCCTTCACGACAACCGGGAATCTGCCTATGTCCGGTATGAGAGGAGGATGACTTACGACAGAAAAGAGGCCTTTGAGGCCTGGCAGACCAGTGTCAATCAGGCAAACTATGAGAACGGCAGCAAGGAGCGGATCAAGGGAGTCTGGTTTGAAGATGAATATAAGAGAATCTACCCTTACAATTCCCTGGCCTGCAGCATCATCGGCTTTACCTCCAGCGACGGAAGCGAGGGCAACAGCGGCTTAGAGCAGTACTATGACAGTACTCTCCGAGGCATCAACGGGCGGGAATATGGATATCTCAACGATGATTCCAACGTCGAGGCGGTGATCAAACCGGCTAAAAACGGCTCTACGATCGTGTCCACCATCGATGTGTATATTCAGCAGCTGGTAGAAAAACGAATCGACCAGTGGAAGGAGGAGACAGGAAGCAAAAACATCGGAATTCTTGTTATGGACCCCAACAACGGGGAGATCCTGGCTATGGCAGACAATTCCAAATACGATCTGAATAATCCCAGAGATTTAAGCGGACTCTATACAGAAGAAGAGATCGAAGCCATGACCGATCAGGAAAAGGTGGATGCCTTAAGCCGTATGTGGCGAAACTTCTGTGTCAGCGATACCTATGAGCCCGGTTCCCCGGCCAAGATCTTTACTGTGGCTACCGGTCTGGAGGAGAATGCCTTTCAGACAAGCACTCTTTTTTTCTGCGATGGGGTCGAGTCCATCGGCGGTTTTGATATTCAGTGTACCGCTTACTTAAAAGGCGGTCACGGAGAACTGACGGTGGAGGAGACTCTGATCGTGTCCTGCAACGATGCCATGATGGCCATGGCAGCCATGGAGGGCAAGGTTATTTTCAAAAAATATCAGGATATGTTTAATTTCGGCGCCAGAACCGGCATCGATCTTCCGGGAGAGGCGGATGCGGCTTCCATCATCTATCGGGTGGACAACATGGATGCGACCAGCCTTGCCACCAACGGTTTCGGACAGAATTTTAACTGCACCATGGTCCAGATGGCAGCGGCATTTTCTTCTGTCATCAACGGCGGATCCTACTATGAGCCCCATGTGATCAAGCAGATTCTCAACGAAAACGGCGCTGTCATTAAGAAAAACGACGGAGTTCTCGTGAGGGAGACGGTATCCGATTCCACCAGCAGGTTTATCCGGGAGGCTTTAAGGCGGACCGTGGCGGAGGGCACCGGAAAGGCGGCCCAAGTGGAGGGCTATGAGGTGGGAGGCAAGACGGGTACTGCGGAGAAGGTGGGACGGAACAAGAAGGATTATGTGGTCTCCTTCTGCGGTTTTGCCCCTATAGACCATCCCAAGGTGTTGGTCTATGTGGTCATCGACGAGCCGGACGTAGAGAGACAGGCCAGCAGTTCCTATGCCAGCAAAGTATTTTCCCAGGTGATGAGTGACATTCTTCCTTATTTAAATGTATTTCCGGAGACCGATGAAGCAGGAGAAGACGAGATGCCCCAACAGCCGCCGGAGCAGGAGGGGATCAGTCAGGATACGGAACCGTCTGAGCCAGAGACGAAAGTGTACGAGACGGAAGAGTATGTCCCGGAGGAGACCGATGAGAACGGTGATCCCGTCCCCTCTAATCTTCCGGACCTCCTTTTGAGGGAGGAGGAGAGCGGAACAGAGAGTGAGAGCGAGTCCGGGGGAGGCCCGCCGGAGAGTGAGAGCAGCCAGTCAGGGGAGACCGCAGAGACCACCAGTGAGACAGGGACATAATTTGGGAGAACTTTCATATATTGTACCAATGGCTCAGTGGTGGGGTGGAGATGAATCGCAATCAGTCATATCACAGAGGAAGAATCGGAATCGTATGTCTGATCTCCGGCCTTTTGATGACAGGGCTTACCGGGCGCCTCGGCTATCTCATGATCTTTCGCTCAGAGCACTACAGTCAGATGGCAGAAGCGCTCCACCAGAGGGAGAGGACCATCAAAGCTGCCAGAGGACGAATCCTGGACCGCAATGGCACGGTGATTGCCGACAACCGCACGGTCTGCACCATCTCTGTGATCCACAATCAGATCACCGACAAAGAGCAGGTGATCCGGGTTTTGTCGGAGGCTCTGGGACTATCCCAGGAGAATGTGAGAAAAAAGGTAGAAAAATACAGTGCCAGAGAGATCGTGGCAACCAATGTGGATAAAGAGCTGGGAGACCAGGTGAGAAATTACCGGCTGAACGGTGTGAAGGTAGACGAGGATTACAAGCGGTATTACCCCTACGGAAGTCTGGCTTCCAAGGTCCTGGGATTTACCGGCGGAGACAATCAGGGAATCATCGGCCTGGAGGTAAAGTATGAATCCTGGCTGAAAGGCCAAAACGGCCTGATTCTCACTCAGGCCGATGCGGCCGGGGTGGAGATTGACAATGCCTTCGAAGATCGGGTGGAGCCTGTGGCCGGGGCAGATCTGACCATCAGTCTGGACGTGAATATCCAGACCTATGCCCAGCAAGCGGCCTTAAAGGTCATGGAGGAGAAGGGGGCTAAAAGGGTCTCTGTCATCGTGATGAATCCACAGGACGGACAGATCTTGGCTATGGTCAACGTACCGGAGTTTGACTTAAATCACCCCTTTGATCTCAACGTGGAGCCGGAGGAGGGCGCTGCGGCTACCAGGCAGGATCTGCTGAACCAGATGTGGAGAAATCCCAGTATCAACGACACTTATGAGCCGGGTTCCACCTTTAAGATCATCACCGCGGCGGCAGGGCTGGAGGAGGGAGTGGTGAGACTGGAGGATACCTTTTCCTGCCCCGGGTTTCGCATCGTGGAGGACCGGAAGATCCGCTGTCACAAGGTGGGGGGACACGGCAGCGAAACTTTCCTCCAGGGAGCCATGAATTCCTGCAACCCGGTGTTCATCGATGTGGGGCAGAGGCTGGGGGTGGACCGGTATTATCACTACTTTTCTCAGTTCGGTCTTCTTGGAAAGACGGGCATCGACCTTCCCGGCGAGGCGTCCACGATCATGCACAAAAAGGAGAATATGGGGCTGGTGGAATTGGCCACCGTGTCCTTCGGCCAGTCCTTCCAGATCACTCCTCTTCAGCTGATCACCACAGCCTCCTCCATCGTAAACGGAGGAAACAGGGTGACGCCCCACTTTGGGATCCAGGCCGTCAGCGCCGACGAGACTGCCATCCATAAGTTTTCCTACCCGGTGAGGGAGGGAATCGTCTCGGAGGAGACCAGCAGTACCATGAGAGGGATCCTGGAACATGTGGTGGCGGAGGGAAGCGGAAAGAAGGCTTCCCTTGACGGGTACCGGATCGGGGGCAAGACGGCTACTTCGGAGAAGCTTCCCAGAAGCTTAAAGAAGTACATATCCAGCTTTCTCGGCTTCGCCCCTGCTGATGACCCTGAGGTCATCGCCCTGATCACCATCGACGAGCCAGTGGGAATCTACTATGGAGGAACCATAGCAGCCCCGGTCATCGCCGATCTGTTCGCGACGATTCTGCCTTATATGGGGATAGAGGCGGAGAAGGGTACTGTTCACACCATGGCTAATCACTCCGCTGATTAGCCATGAGCCAGTACCGTTATAGGGCCAAAGCATATGCCCCATCGCCACAGGCGATTTTAAATGGGCATATGCGGTTGCGTTCACAGGGCACCTGTGAACAGTAACCAGAGAAGGAAGGAGAGGAGTGAGCCAAGGTTTTTGTGGTTGATTATTCCGGGAAAAAGACGTATACTATGGAAGTATGTATGTTGAAAACGGTACCCTTAAGGGTGAAAAGGGTATACATAAGAATTTGAGGTGCAATATGATTAATGAAACCATACTGGCGATTATCATCGCTTTTGCAATCAGCGCGATTCTGTGTCCCATCGTGATTCCTTTCCTCCACAAGCTGAAGTTCGGCCAGCAGGTTCGGGAGGACGGTCCTCAGGCCCATCTGAAGAAGGCGGGAACACCTACTATGGGCGGCTTGATTATCCTGGGAAGTATCATCATTACTTCCATGTTTTATCTGAGGGATTATCCAAAGATGATACCGGTGCTGTTTGTGACGGTGGGATTTGGCATTATCGGTTTTCTGGATGACTATATTAAGATTGTGATGAAACGGTCCGAAGGCCTGAATCCGAAGCAGAAGCTGGCCGGACAGATCGTGATCACCGGAATTTTCACCTACTATCTGCTCAACTCCGGCGAGGTGGGGACATCTGCTCTGATTCCTTTTACCGGCGGGTTTACAGACGGCTATTACCTGGATTTCGGAATTCTTTATGTGCCGTTTGTGTTTGTGGTGATGCTGGGGACGGACAATGGGGTGAATTTTACCGACGGACTGGACGGTCTTTGTACCAGTGTGACCATATTGGTGGCTACGTTTCTCACCATCATCTCATTGGGAGAGAAAAGCGGCATCAGCCCCATCACCGGAGCCGTGGTGGGAAGCCTTCTTGGATTTCTTCTCTTTAATGTCTACCCGGCCAAGGTGTTCATGGGCGATACCGGGTCTCTGGCCCTGGGAGGTTTTGTAGCGGCCAGCGCCTGCATGATGCAGCTGCCGCTGTTTATCCCCATCATAGGGCTGATTTACCTGGTGGAGGTGCTGTCGGTGATGATTCAGGTCACGTATTTTAAAAAGACCGGAGGAAAGCGGATCTTTAAGATGGCCCCCATCCATCACCATTTTGAGCTGTGCGGGTGGTCGGAGACCCGGGTGGTGGCAGTATTTTCCATTATCACGGCCATCCTCTGTTTGGTAGCATACTTAGGATTATAGGAGGGAGAGACATGAGCCAGAGTCAGAAAGTTTTGGTGGCAGGCAGCGGAATCAGCGGGATTTCTTCCGCGAAGCTGCTTCTTGATAAAGGGGGCCGGGTGATTCTCTATGACGGGAACAAAGGGCTTGACGAGGAGAAACTGAGGAGTGAGTTTGAAGGCGATGCAAAGATTACCATCGTTCTCGGAGAACTGACAAGGGAAGATTTAAGAGGAGTGGAGCTGTGTGTCATCAGTCCGGGCATCTCCCTGGAAGCACCTTTTGTAGCTCTCTTAGATCAGCTGAGGATCCCCATATGGGGAGAGATCCAGTTGGCTTTCCAGTGTGCGAAAGGGCGTCTTGCGGCCATTACGGGGACAAACGGAAAGACCACAACCACAGCCCTGACCGGGGAGATCATGAAATCCAAGTATGAGGACGTGTATGTGGTGGGCAACATCGGTATTCCTTACACCCAGGTGGCCCTCCAGACAGAGGAGAGCAGTGTGACGGTGGCGGAGGTCTCAAGCTTTCAGCTGGAGACCATCATGGATTTCAGGCCCAATGTCAGCGCCATCCTGAATATTACCCCGGATCATTTAAACAGGCATCATACTATGGAGAACTATATCTCCGTCAAGGAGAGTATCACGGTGAATCAGACGGAGGAGGACATCTGTGTACTCAACTATGACGATCCGGTGTTAAGAGAGTTCGGCCGGGAGGACCATGAGGAGCGAAGATGCAGAGTCATCTTCTTCAGCAGCCGCAGTCAGCTGGCCGAGGGGTATTATCTGGACGGTACCATGATCTGTTTTGCACACAACGGACGGGTAAGCCCCATCGTAGATACCAGAGACCTGAATCTTTTAGGCCGTCACAACTACGAGAACGTGATGGCCGCCATCGCCATCAGCTCTGCCATGGGAGTTTCCATCGACCGGATCCGCAGAGTGGTAAAAGAGTTTCAGGCGGTGGAGCATCGGATAGAGTTCGTCCTTGAGAGATCCGGAGTCAAGTATTACAATGACTCCAAAGGGACCAATCCGGATGCGGCCATCCAGGCTATCAGAGCCATGCCGGGTCCCACCCTTCTCATCGCCGGCGGATATGACAAGGAGTCGGAGTATGACGAGTGGATCGAGGCCTTTGAGGATAAGGTAAAGTACCTGGTACTTATCGGACAGACCAGAGACAAGATCGCAGAATGCGCGAAAGCCCACGGCTTTACGGAGATCATGTATGCGGAGGATATGTCTGAGGCAGTGCAGGTATGCGCCTCCTACGCCAATATGGGAGACAATGTCCTTCTTTCCCCTGCCTGCGCCAGCTGGGGGATGTTCAAGAATTATGAAGAACGGGGCCGCATCTTTAAGGAATGTGTCAGAAATCTGTAACAGTGCGGCAGCCAAAGGAAGGAGGCTGTTTTGCCGGGACCCAAAAAGAAAGTTAGACGTTTTTACGATTACAGCCTTCTGTTTGTCATCGTGTTTCTCACGATATTCGGGCTGGTGATGATATACAGCGCCAGTTCCTACACGGCACAGATCAAATTTAAAGGTAATTCTGCTTACTTTATGACCCGTCAGGGGATGATCGCTCTGGGAGGATTTGTCATCATGGTGATCATCTCCAAGATGGATTATCACTGGTATGCCAGATTCTCCGGCCTTGCCATCCTGGTGTCTTGGGTCCTTATGATCGCTGTGAGCATCATAGGGGAAGAGGTAAACGGCAAGAAGCGGTGGCTGAAGATCGGGGTAAAGTTTCAGCCTACCGAGCTGGTGAAGATCACGGTGATCATCGCCATGGCCGCGCTGATCACCCGCATCGGAAAGGACGTGGACCGGCCTGCCGGCATCGTCAGGGCGGTTCTGATCACCCTTCCCCTGGCGGGAATCGTGGCCATGAACAATCTAAGCTCCGGCATCATCATTGCAGGCATCGGATTTGTCATGATGTTTGTGGCCAGCAAGAGAAAGCTTCCCTATGCCCTGTGCGTTCTGTCAGCCGTCCTGGTGATGGCTTTTGCAGGCCCCATCGGCAACGGCTTAGAGGCTATCGGCCTGTTAAAGCCTTATCAGTTAAGCCGGATTCATGTGTGGCTGGACCCGGAGGCCTACCCGGATACAGGCGGGTTTCAGGTGCTACAGGGGCTTTATGCCATCGGTTCCGGGGGACTGTTTGGAAAGGGGCTGGGGGAGAGCATCCAGAAACTGGGATTCGTGCCGGAGGCTCAGAACGATATGATTTTTTCTATTATCTGTGAGGAGCTGGGGCTGTTTGGGGCCATCCTGGTGATCTATATCTTTGTTTTTATGATCTACCGGTTCATGCTCATCGCCAGCAATGCACCGGATTTATTCGGAGCCCTCATCGTGGTGGGAGTCATGGCCCATATTGCCATCCAGGTGGTGTTAAACATCGCGGTGGTCACCAACACTATCCCCAACACCGGTATCACCCTGCCTTTCATCAGCTACGGGGGAACCTCGGTTCTGTTTCTGATGGTGGAGATGGGGATGGTGCTCAGTGTGTCCAACCAGATCAAACTGGAAAAATAGGCAACGGACATGGCGCTCTTACATAGGATAGTATATAGGAAGCCTTAGGAGGGAACAGGTTGTCTGTGATTTTAGTCCAAGGTTACCATTCGCTAAAAGGGGAACTGGAGATTCAGGGTTCCAAAAATGCGGTACTTCCGATGATGGCAGCGGCGATTCTTCACAAGGGCACTACCGTACTACACCATGTCCCCAGAATACAGGATGTCTTCTGTATGATGGGGATATTGGAATCTTTAGGCTGCGTCTGCCGCCTTGAAGGACATACCCTGTCCATCGATGCCAGGGAGCTCACCTGCTGTCGGATTCCCGAGGAGGGGGGAAAGGCTATGCGCTCCTCCATCATTCTTTTGGGAGCTCTTTTGGGCCGATGCAACGAGGCCTTCGCCCACTATCCGGGGGGATGTTCCATCGGAAGCAGGCCCATTGATCTTCATCTTCGGGCCCTAAAGGAGCTGGGGGCTGTCATCGAGGAGGATGATGGAGTACTCCATGCCGCATCCACAGGGCTTTCAGGAACCGTGATCCATCTCTCTTACCCAAGTGTGGGAGCCACGGAGAATATCCTTCTGGCAGCAGCCGGCGCCAATGGAACCACCGTCCTTCACGGCGCGGCCAGGGAGCCGGAGGTGGAGGTTTTGTGCCGGATGCTGGGAGCCATGGGAGTCAGGATTCGGGGCATGGGAACGGAGCTTTTGGAGATTCAGGGGGAAAAGACACTGGGAGGAGGTGTCTTTGAGGTGCCGGGGGATCGGATTGTGACGGGAACTTATGCGGCAGCCGTGATGGCGGCAGGCGGGAGAGCCCTGTTTCGGAGAAGCAGCCCCAGGCACTTGGGCTGCGTCCTTTCCACCATGAAGAGTATGGGAGCCGCCATCCGCATCGATCAGGACGGAGTGGAGGTGTCCATGGAAGGGCGGACGAGGCCTTGGGCAGTGGAGACCGGCCCTTATCCCGGATTTCCCACGGACCTGCAGTCCTTATTGATGGTTCTCTTTGCGGTGGGAGAGGGGGGCGGATACTTGAAGGAAACGGTTTTTGAGGGAAGATTTGCCACTGCAAAAGAATTGCATAAAATGGGCGCAGCGATTATAATAGAAGGGAAAGAGGCCTTTGTCACCGGCGGACAGCTGAGAGGAGCCTGTGTCCGCTCCTGCGATCTGCGGGGGGGAGCGGCTCTGGTGGTGGCCGGACTTGCGGCGGATGGGGAGACCCGTATCACGGATTGTCACCACATCGATCGCGGATACGAGGATATCTGTAAGGATCTTCAAAGTCTGGGGGCAGTCATACGAAGAGAGACATGATAAAATTTGGCGGAAAAAAGTACTGGAGTATTCTTGTTTGGACAGCGGGATTGGCGCTGATTCTCGGCATCGGAGGGATGTCGATGAATCTGCGGCAGATTACGGTAAGCGGCAACCATCGGTATACCCAGGAGGAGATCATCGACCGGATTTTTCCGGGCAAGGCGGACCGAAATGTGATTTACTGCTATGGGAAGGACCGTTTGAAAGAGCATATTCAGATTCCTTTTGTGGAGGATTATCAGCTGGTGTTCCATGGCCCTTTTCATGTGGAGGTCATTGTACACGAGAAAAGCGTAGTGGGCTATGTGTCCTACATGAGCAGCTGTATGTATTTTGATAAAGACGGGATCATCGTGGAAAGTACCAATGAGGAAGTGGAGGGAATTCCCCGGATCGTAGGACTGGAGTACGGACAGATTGTGCTCCACAAGCCGCTTCCGGTGGAAGACGATCACATCTTCAGCGAAATCCTGGATTTGACCCAAGTGCTCTCCAGCCATGATCTTTCTGTGGACCGGATCGAATTTGACAGGCGGGGAGATGCCATACTGTACATGGACACTCTGGAGGTATTTTGGGGAGACAGTTCCAACATCTCGGGAAAGATCCTGAGACTGGCCAATATGCTTCCCGAGCTGAAGGGCTTAAGCGGAATCTTGTACCTGGATACCTATGACCCTGCCAACAACAACATGGCGTACACCTTTAAGCGGAAGTCCTAAATTTCTTGAAAAAAACAGTTGCTATTTTAAGGGAAATAAAATATAGTATTAGATAGGTCAGTTGTGTGAAGGAGGAAGTATCTTGTTAGAGATTAAGATAAATGAAGCTGAGAATGCTGCCAGAATTATCGTAGTAGGTGTAGGTGGAGCAGGAAATAACGCGGTGAACCGCATGATTGATGAGAATATAGCCGGTGTGGAGTTTATCGGTGTCAACACGGACAAGCAGGCACTGGGTTTTTGTAAGGCACCTACAGCCATGCAGATCGGCGAGAAACTGACGAAAGGGCTCGGGGCGGGCGCAAGACCCGACATCGGGGAGAAGGCGGCAGAGGAGAGCTCCGAGGAGCTGGCCCAGGCCTTAAAGGGTGCGGACATGGTATTTGTCACCTGCGGCATGGGCGGAGGCACCGGAACCGGCGCGGCTCCCGTGGTGGCCAAGATTGCAAAGGATATGGGCATCCTGACCGTGGGTGTGGTGACAAAGCCCTTTAAGTTTGAGGCCAGAACCCGTATGACCAATGCACTCCAGGGGATCGAGCGCTTAAAAGAAAGTGTGGATACTCTGATCGTCATCCCCAACGACAAACTTTTGGAGATCGTAGACCGCAGGACCACTATGCCGGATGCGCTGAAAAAGGCGGATGAGGTGTTGCAGCAGGCCGTCCAGGGCATCACGGATCTGATCAACGTGCCTGGTCTGATCAACTTAGATTTCGCGGACGTGCAGACGGTCATGGTGGACAAGGGTATCGCTCACATCGGCATCGGCAAGGCCAAGGGAGACGAGAAGGCTGTGGAGGCCGTGAAGCAGGCCGTGTCCAGCCCTCTTCTGGAGACTACCATAGAGGGAGCCTCCCATGTGATCATCAATATTTCCGGCGACATCAGTCTCATCGAAGCCAACGAGGCCGCCAGCTATGTGCAGGAACTGGCAGGAGAGGATGCCAATATTATCTTCGGTGCCATGTACGATGAGAGCGCTCAGGATGAGGCCATCATCACGGTCATCGCCACCGGTCTGGACGGACGTGCCTCGGGGAATACGCCGGTGTCTAATGCTATGGCCGGTTTTACGGCGCCCCCCTACAGGCAGAAGACAGGAGCCGCGGAGGCGGCTGCCACGATGCCGACTCAGGCCCCCGGCTATGGTCCCGGCCGCCCGGGTGTCATCACAGGCGGACAGGCCCCGGTGCGTCCCATGCAGGGCGGCGGGCAGGCTCCCGTCATGGGGACAGGCGGTGCTCCTCAGCAGGGTCAGGCTCCTCAGCAGCAGGGTGCTCCCTATCGCTCTAACGTAAATATGAAAGACATCACGATTCCTGACTTCCTCCGCAATAAAAGATAGGGAAAACAGATGAACAAAAAAGCGGTTATAAGGGTTCCTAATCCCCCAGGGGCTATAGGAATCCTTTTTGTGCGCAGATTTCTGTGATGTTTCTAGGATCATTTATTTCCTGTGCCGTCGTTTTCTGACGGATTTTCTCGAAAAATTTTTTTGGATTTGTCCCTGTTTTTGACAAATTCTCGTCTCGGGATTCTCTATAATGGAATTTGTGAGGCGGGAGGTGAGAGACGGTGGCGTGGATGTTGACCTGTACATAGATGTTATTTTTTTTGTGAATTTTTTTATGGACACACTTTTGCTGTCTCTTCTGAAGATATTTTTAAAGAGACCGGCCTCCCGGAGGCTGCTTGTGCTGGGGGGAGGGCTGGGCGGCTTAGTAGGGTGTCTGCAGGTTTTGCTCCTAGGTCTTCCCGGCTGGGCAGCGATGACCGCTTCTCTGGCAGGAGCTGGGCTGATGACCGGAGTCACATTCAGGCCTGAAGGTGTGAGAGAACTGGTGAAGGAGACCATAAGCCTTTATCTTCTGGCTGCCGGGGCAGGAGGGCTGATGGAGCTTCTCTGGGGATATACGAGAGCCGGATTCTATGTGCTTCTGGTGATGAGAGGGGAGAGAGAATTTGCACTGCCTCTTCTCACATGGCTGTTTTTGGCGGCAGGGGCCTGTCTCCTGGCTATGGGGGCCGGTCAATTTGTGAGGGAGATGAAACGAGAGCGGGGCTTCCGGTATCTGGTGACATTGACACAAAGAGGCGTGACGGTGGAAACCACCGGGTATCTGGACACGGGAAACTGTCTGAGAGAGCCGGAAAGCGGAGAAGAAGTACAGATTGTGGCGGAGAGAATCTGGAATTTGTTGGCGGGGGGAGATATGGAGAAGGTTCTGATCCCGTACCATACGGTGGGAAATCCCTATGGGATGATGGCGGGGATCCGAATAGAACGCATGGAGATCTGTGGTGTCAGAACTCGTGGGAGAGAGGGAAGAATCACGATTCATCATCCATGGATCGCCAAGGCGCCTTATGGTCTGACAGGAGACAAAAGTTATGAGGTGCTGCTTCACGGACAGACAGTCGTGGAAGCCCAGCACAGAGAAGGAGGAATTACCAGTGGTGATTAAAGTATCGATACCAAACCGTTTCCAGTTTAAAACAGTGCCCAGCTTTAAGACGATGCTGTTTCAGAAGGAGGGAGAGGTACATTATATCGGCGGAGCGGACATTCTGCCTGCTCCTTTGGACACGGAGGAGGAGGCCAGGCTGATCCGAAAACTGGGGACGGAGGAGGAGGCTGGGGCCAAGTCGGCTCTGATCGAACACAATCTGCGGCTTGTGGTGTACATAGCCAAGAAGTTTGACAATACCAGTGTGGGGGTGGAGGATCTGATCTCCATCGGGACCATCGGCCTCATCAAGGCCATTAACACCTTTAATCCGGAGAAGAATATTAAGCTGGCTACCTATGCCTCCCGATGTATCGAAAATGAGATTCTCATGTATCTGCGCAGAAATAACAAGACCAAGATGGAGGTATCCATCGACGAGCCTCTCAACGTGGACTGGGACGGCAATGAACTGCTTTTGTCAGATATCCTGGGAACGGACGAGGATGTGATCTATCGAAATCTGGAGTATGAGACGGAAAAGGATCTGTTAAACCTGGCGATCAGCCGGTTAAGCCCCAGGGAGAGGAAGATCGTAGAACTCCGATACGGACTGACCAATGAAGACGGAGACGAGATGACACAGAAAGAGGTGGCAGATCTGCTGGGAATCTCTCAGTCTTATATCTCCAGACTGGAGAAAAAGATCATGAAAAGGCTGAAAAAGGAGATCGTCAGATTTGAGTGAGAAGAGGATATAAATCAAGAGAGTCCGGCCTGCCGGACTCTCTTGATGGAATCAGAGCTATTGGAGCAGAGGAAGGACATTTTTCGGATAGTCCAGGATCACCATGCTGGCTTGGTTGTCTAAATAGTGCTTTTTGTTGTGGATGATTACCAGCCACCTGCCGGTAAAGTACTTTATGTAGTGGCTGAACACCTCGGAACCCGTGGAGGTGCCCAGAAGCAGGAGCGCGTCAGCCTTGGCGATCTCCTCGGTGGTCTTTGTCATGCGCTGGCTGTCCACCATCTCCCCGAACAGGGAGACCAGAGGGCGGACGGGGATGTTGCACTTTTCGCACAGAGGAACCTTGGTCTTAGAGCTCTTTACATACTCTAAGGAGTACTCCTTCTTGCAGCGCGGACACAAGTTGTCATAAATGGTTCCATGGAGATTGATCACATGCTCGCAGCCGCCCCGGCGCGGAATATCATAGATGTTGCTTGTGATGACGCAGTGGAGATGACCGTTTTTTTCGAGCTCTGCCATAGCGGGGCCGGAGGCTGTCAATTCGGGAGGAAAGTTTAAGATCTCGTTGCGGTAAAACCGAAAAAAAAGTTCCGGGCGGGCGTTGTAAAATGCGGTGGTATACATCTCATCAGAACAGTAACCGTATTTCTGCTCAATGTCGTAGGCCTTGTCCTGTTTTTTGATACCGATGAACCCGCCCTCCTCCATCATGCCGGAGCCGCACAGAGCCACGGTGTAGCGGCTGTTGTCCAAAATTTGCTGTAGCCGGATAATCTTGTCATCCATCGCCAATTCCCCTTTCAAATATGGTTGATAGGTCTATTATACTATTTATTTGCTGTAAAATCTACAAATTTTCAAAAAATAATTCTAAAAATCAGAAGTTTATTTAAAAAAAGAGAGGTAAATAGAAATGACCTGGCGATAAGGGAGATAACCGGCAAAAAGTCAGCTTAAATAGCTGCGCATGGTCTTTAATGCATTCTTTTCCAGGCGGGATACCTGGGCCTGACTGATATGAATCTCCTCAGCTACCTCGGTCTGGGTCTTGCCCTCGAAGAAACGCATATCAATGATGTGGCGTTCCCGCTCCGGAAGCCGTTTCATGGCTTCACTCAGGGAGATGTCCTCCACCCAGTTTTCCTCCAGATTTTTCTTGTCGCTGATCTGGTCCATGACGTAGAGCGGATCGCCGCCGTCGGTATATACCGGCTCATAGAGACTTACCGGAGTCTGGATGGCGTCCAAGGCGTAGGTGATCTCTTCCTTGCTGATGCCGATTTCGTCGGCGATCTCCATGATAGTAGGCTCCTTGGCATTTTTTCGTGTCAGGCCTTCCCTGGCATAGATCGCCTTGTAGGCCGTATCCCGGAGGGAGCGGCTGACCCGGATGGAATTGTTGTCTCTGAGATACCGGCGCACTTCCCCTAAAATCATGGGCACCGCATAGGTGGAAAATTTTACGTTCTGCGAGGTGTCAAAGTTGTCGATGGCCTTGATGAGGCCGATACAGCCGATCTGAAAGAGATCGTCCACATTTTCATTGCTGCCGGAGAAACGCTGGATGACGCTCAGCACCAGCCTGAGATTGCCTTTGATGTACTGTTCCCTTGCCTCTTTATCCCCCTGTTTGATCCGCTTAAACAGTTCTTCTTTCTCTTCATTGTTCAGTAACGGAAGCTTCGCCGTATTGACTCCGCAGATTTCAACTTTGTATATTGACATATCCATTACCTCCGCATTGTTTTGAAATTCATAAGCTATAAAAGAATGATGTACGGATTTTTATGGATTTATGCGGGGCGGAAAATGAAAATAATTTCCTGTGGATTTTTGTCGGGCGGCCTTGACAGGGGGGAGAGATCCGACGGGCAGAAATCTTATGACAGGGAAGACCGCCGGTTTTTGTTGTAGAGAATTAAAAGTCCCTTTAACAGCAGGTCATCTTCATAGGAGATTTTGTGTCTGCACAGAGGCGTGACGAAACGGGCCAGACCGCCGGTGGCAACCACGGATGCAGGCGCCCCCAGTTCTGCCTCCATGCGGTCGATGATCCCGTCGATCATGGCGGCGCTGCCGTACATGATGCCGGAGCGCATGCAGTCGATGGTGTTCTTGCCGATGACGTGGTCAGGGATGTCCAGGCTGATGTGGGGCAGCTGGGCCGTCTTGCTGCTCAAGGAGTCTAAGGAGACCCGAAGGCCGGGCAGGATCACGCCGCCGATGTAGTTGCCGGAGGCATCGGCTACGGACATGGTGGTGGCAGTGCCCATGTCGATGACGATGACAGGGCAGGGGTAAGACTTCTGGGCCGCGATCATGTCCACGATCATGTCGCTTCCCACGGTCTTTGGGTTGTCCATGATGATGTTGAGCCCTGTCTTCATGCCGGATCCCACCAGCATAGGCTTGAAGCCGCATATCTTCTTTACGGCGGAGGTGATGGCGGCGTTCAACGGCGGCACCACGGAGGAGATGATGCCCCCTTCTATGGCGGAGACCGGAATGTCATGGATCTCCAGGATACTCTTGATGTTGACGGCATACTCCAGATCGGTTTTTCCGTGGCTGGTGGTGACCCGCTCCACAAAGTAGGTCTTTTTGTCGTCGATGGCGCCGATGACGATGTTGGTGTTGCCCATATCTATGGCTAAAATCATAGCAGACTCCTTTCCATTCCCATAAAAGTTGTGTTATAATAGATGTCGCAAGTCTAACATAATTTTTCTAAAATTACAAGGCGGAGGGAATGTGACGATGTTAAATGGGAAGACGGTAGTGCTTGGAGTCAGCGGGAGTATCGCGGCCTATAAGATCGCGTATCTGGCCAGCAGTTTAAAGAAGCTTCACGCCGATGTGCAGGTGATCATGACGAAAAATGCCACAGAGTTTATCACGCCGGTCACCTTCGAGAGCCTGACGGGAAACAAATGTATGGTAGACACCTTTGACCGGAACTTTCAGTTCAGCGTGGAGCATGTGGCCCTGGCCAAGAAGGCGGACATCTTTGTGCTGGCGCCGGCCACGGCCAATGTGATCGCAAAGGCGGCCCACGGACTGGCGGACGACATGCTGACCACCACGTTTCTGGCCTGCAGATGTCCCAAGTACATCTTCCCGGCCATGAACACCCAGATGTATGAGAACCCTATCACCCAGGATAACTTAAAACGGTGTGAGGCTTACAAAATCCATGTCGTCGACCCGTCTGTCGGATATCTGGCCTGCGGCGACACGGGGGCCGGAAAGATGCCGGAACCGTCGGTGATTCTCGAGTACATCATCCACGAGATCGGATATCAGAAGGACCTGGAGGGAAAGAAGATCCTGGTGACGGCGGGCCCCACCAGGGAAGCCTTAGACCCGGTCCGGTATCTGACCAACCACTCCACCGGGAAGATGGGCTACGCTCTGGCCAAGGCGGCGGCCCGGCGCGGAGCCGAGGTGACTCTGGTGTCCGGTCCCACGGACCTTCCCCTTCCCATGTTTATGAAGGTGCTGAAGGTGGAGAGCGCCAGGGAGATGTTTAAGGCGGTGACCAGCGTGGCCTGGGAGCAGGATGCCGTCATCAAGGCGGCGGCGGTGGCGGACTACCGCCCGGCAGTCGTCGCCCAGGAGAAGATGAAGAAAAAGGACGGGGAGCTTACCTTGGCCATGGAGAGAACCGATGACATCCTGGGATACTTAGGACAGCACAAGAGGGAAGGCCAGCTTCTGTGTGGATTCTCCATGGAGACCCAGAACCTGGTGGAGAATTCCAGGGCCAAGCTGGTGAAGAAGAATCTGGATATGGTGGCAGCCAACAGCTTAAAGGTGGAGGGAGCCGGGTTCGGGACCGACACCAATGTGGTGACCCTCATCACCGGGGATGGGGAGCTGTCTTTAGATAAGATGAGCAAGGAGCAGGTGGCCCACAGGATTCTGACAGAGCTGTTTTTCCGAAAGAGGACTGTTTTGCCCGGAAAACCTTGACGACAGGCCGGAATAATACTACAATAGTGGGGCATTTTATAGGAATCGGAGGAACTATTTTGTCGACATTAACAGAAGAAATCAAAAAACGAAGAACATTTGCCATCATATCCCACCCGGATGCGGGAAAGACTACTCTGACGGAGAAATTCCTTCTCTACGGAGGTGCCATCAACCTGGCCGGCACGGTGAAGGGCAGAAAGGCGGCCAAACATGCGGTGTCGGACTGGATGGAGATCGAGAAGGAGAGGGGGATTTCCGTCACCTCGTCGGTGCTCCAGTTCGAGTATGACGGATACTGCATCAACATCTTAGACACGCCGGGGCATCAGGATTTCTCGGAGGACACCTACAGGACCCTGATGGCGGCGGACAGCGCGGTGATGGTCATCGACGGTTCCAAGGGCGTGGAGGCTCAGACCATCAAGCTGTTTAAGGTGTGTGTCATGAGAGGGATTCCCATCTTTACCTTCATCAACAAGATGGACCGGGAGGCCAAGGATCCCTTTGAGCTTATGGACGATATCGAGAATGTTCTCGGAATCCGGACCTGCCCCATCAACTGGCCCATCGGCTGCGGAAAGAATTTTAAGGGAGTCTACGACCGGGGAGAGAAGCAGATCACCACCTTTACGGCGGCCATGGGAGGTCAGAAAGAGGTGGCTTCCCGGACGTTTGGGCTGGAGGAGACGGATGTGGACGATGTCATCGGCCAGGATTATCACCAACAGCTGTTGGAGGAGATCGAGCTTTTGGACGGTGCTGCCGATGAGTTCGACCTAGAGCGGGTGCAGAGAGGCGATTTGTCCCCGGTATTTTTCGGGTCTGCCCTGACCAATTTCGGAGTGGAGACATTCCTGAAACATTTTCTCATGATGACCACCTCTCCCCTGCCGCGGAGGACCACCACAGGAGTGACAGATCCCTTTCAGGAGGACTTTTCCGCCTTTGTGTTTAAGATTCAGGCCAACATGAATAAGGCCCACAGAGACCGGATCGCCTTTATGAGAGTAGTGTCCGGGAAGTTTGAGGCGGGTATGGAGGTGAACCATGTCCAGGGAGGCAAGAAGCTTCGCCTTTCCCAGCCCCAGCAGCTGATGGCTCAGGACCGGAAGATCGTGGAGGAGGCCTATGCCGGCGATATCATCGGTGTCTTTGACCCGGGCATCTTCTCCATCGGAGATACCTTATGTGCCTCCAGCCGGAAGTTTGAGTACGAGGGGATCCCCACCTTTGCCCCTGAGCACTTCGCCAGAGTCCGCCAGGTGGATACCATGAAGCGCAAACAGTTTATCAAGGGAGTCAACCAGATCGCTCAGGAGGGTGCCATCCAGATCTTCCAGGAATTTAATACGGGTATGGAGGAGATCATCGTAGGCGTGGTGGGAGAGCTCCAGTTTGAGGTGCTGACCTACCGACTGGAGAATGAATACAATGTGGAGGTGAAACTGGAGAAACTGCCCTATGAGTACATCCGGTGGGTGGAGAACAAGGATGAGGTGGACGTGGCCAGAATCCAGGGCACATCCGACATGAAGAGAATCAAGGATCTGAAGGACAATCCCCTGCTCCTGTTTGTCAACAGCTGGAGCATCGGCATGGTGGAGGACCGCAACCCGGGCTTAAAGCTGAGCGAGTTCGGACGAAACTGACAGTCATAGAAGGAGGAGTAAGATCATGAGCAAGATTGATGTGGTGAGAGGCGCCATGGTGCAGGCCATGAAGAATAAGGAAAAGGAGAAAAAGGATGCCCTGTCCATGCTGCTGAGCGCCTTAAAGAACGCAGAGATCGACAAGAGGTCTCCCCTGACAGAGGAAGAGGAGAACGCGGTGGTGAAAAAAGAGATCAGACAGTGTCAGGAGACCCTGGACGCGGCTCCGGAGGATCGAAAGGACATCAGAGAAGAGGCGGCCCTGCGGATCGGCGTATACAGAGAATTTGCCCCGGAGGACATGTCTGCGGAGCAGATTAAAGAGGTGATCGCCTCTGTGCTGGCAGAGCTCGGCATCGAAAAGCCGTCCCCTGCAGACAAGGGAAAGATCATGAAGGTCCTGATGCCAAGAGTGAAAGGGAAAGCAGACGGCAAGGTGGTCAGCGAGACACTGGCCGCCATGTCAAAATAAGAGAGAAAGAGGCGGAACATATGTACAGAAAAGAGATCGAGGCATACATTGACAGCCACAGCAAAGAGATGGTGGAGGACATCTTCACCCTGTGCCGGATCAACAGCGAGAAGACGGCTTCCGAGGAAGGAAAACCTTACGGTGCCGGCGCGGCGGAGGCGCTGAAAGCGGCTCTTTTGATGGCAGAGGGCTACGGGTTTGCCGTCCGAAACTATGACAACTACGTGGGAACCGCGGATTTAAACGACAAGGAGAGACAGCTTGACATTCTGGCTCACCTGGATGTGGTGCCCGCCGGGGAGGGATGGCAGGTGACAGATCCTTTCGAACCGGTGGAACGGGACGGACGTCTCTACGGCAGAGGCACTGCGGACGACAAAGGGCCTGCCGTGGCGGCCCTCTATGCCATGAGAGCGGTGAAAGAGCTGGGGATCCCCTTAAAGAAAAATGTGCGTCTGATTCTGGGAACCGATGAGGAGTGCGGGAGCTCTGACATCAAGTATTACTATAATACGGAAAAAGAGGCTCCCATGACATTCTCCCCGGATGCAGAGTTCCCTGTGATCAACGTGGAGAAAGGGGGGCTGGCGGCTCACTTTACGGGACAGTTCCAACCGGGAAAAGGCGCCGCCAGGCTGGTGTCCGTGGATGCGGGGATCAAGATCAATGTGGTGCCGGGAAAAGCCTACGGGGCAGTGGAGGGTATAAGCACAGAGCTTCTGAGAGAGACTGCCGGTCAGGTGGAAAAAGAGACGGGAATCCGGTTTGAATTGCAGGAGGATGGGACTCTGACCAGGATCACCGCAGTGGGAGACAACGCCCATGCGGCCCATCCGGAGGGGGGCAATAACGCACTCACCGGACTGCTGACCTATATCACCCGGCTTCCTCTGGATGACTGCCCGCTTCTTGAGGCTGTGAGGGGCCTGGCGGAGCTGATCCCCCACAAAGATCTCTGGGGAAAAGCCATGGGGATCGCCATGGAAGATGAGGTGTCGGGGAAATTGACTCTGGCTTTCAGCATGCTGAGAGTGACGGAGGATGCCATAGACGGAAGCTTTGACAGCCGCTGTCCCATCTGTGCCACCCGGGAGAATGTTCTGGATGTGGTAAAGGAGAATCTTGGAAGGATCGGTCTGACCCTTCACAATGATGCCATGAAACCGCCTCATCATGTGGATGGCGACAGTCTGTTTGTGCAGACTCTGCTGAAGGAGTATGAGGCCTATACCGGAGAGAAGGGAGAGTGTCTGTACACCGGCGGCGGAACGTATGTCCACTCGCTGAAGAACGGAGTCGCCTTCGGAGCCGCCATGCCGGGGACGGATAATCACATGCACGGGGCAGACGAATTCGCGGTGCTGAAGGAGCTTTTGGTCAGCGCCAAGATCTTTGCCCAGGTCATCGTGGATCTGTGCGGCTGAGAAGATATGATCTATTAGAAAGATATAGAGCAGGGAGGACGGTATCGGTTACCATCCTCCCTGCTCTCATGTGAGTTCCCTTAATAAATCAAATCACTTTCCAGAGGAAGAATCTGCAGAGACGGGAATTGATAGGCAAGGCCTATGATATAGAGGGTATAAGTCACCCCGTTCATCACATTGATGGTGGCGGAGTCCATGATGGCGATGCGGGTATTGCTGCACTCCACATATCCGTCCCCTAGGATGACCCCGTTGTTGTTGGAGCAGGGGAGCGCTTCCGACACAAAGGTGCGGTAGGTGCCCTGTCGGATGGTGTTGTAGCCGGTGGCGTCATACTGTCCCACCCTCTGGAAGATCCGACCGTAGCCTGACAGGAAGAGATCCACGGCGCCGCTGTTAGGCGATAGATTCACCGCACGCAGGCAGCCGGCATTGCGGTAGCTGCAGGGGGTGTCGGTGAGAGTAAAGACGGAGATGCCTGATCCGTTATTGATAATGGACATGGTGTAGGCAGTCTGCCCTGCCAAATTGATATATCTGCGGAACAGGGTCTGACCGGTCTGAGTGTTCGTGACGGTCACAAGGGTGTTTTGGCTGCCGCTCAGATAGTAGGGAGTGAAATTGCCATACTGCATGTTGTTGATCACCGTGCGGTTTCCCAGCATAATGTTGACGGCAGGCTGATTTACCGCAGCGTGAAGAAACCGTACATTGGACGATGATCCGGTGCTGCAGTTGAAGCAGTTGTTCTGGCCGGGGACGATGATGATGGGGCGGTTGTTGTTGCCGCCTCCGTTGTTGCCTGGAGGCGGTCCCCAGGACGGAGTGTCCGGGGAGATGGGGAAAAAGCCCGGATCATTGCTGCCGCCGCTGCCGGAAGGCGGTCCCCAGGACGGGGTGTCCGGGGAGATGGGGAAAAAGCCCGGATCATTGCTGCCGCCGCTGCCAGAAGGCGGTCCCCAGGACGGAGTGTCCGGAGAGATGGGGGCAAACCCGGGGGAGGAGCTGCCGAAAGAGGCATCCGTGGTTTCGGTGGTCTGTGTCCCCTCAGCGTTGTCTGAGGCAGAGCGGGTAAGACTCAGTCCGTCTTTATCAATATACATAGGCATTCCTTTCTGTTTGATTGCTGATGCAAACGGTATGGTATATCATATGCCTATGACGGTTTCCTGTGCACGGTCTCTCGTGATATCTGTAAAAAAACAGGTTTTAATCCGTGAATATCATATCTGCCGCAACCCCCTGTAGCTTTCGGGCTACGTCTTGATCGAGATCGCCGGTATAAGAACAATCTTCGGGAGATTCCTGATAGATGACGGCGTAGGCTAAACAGGCGGCCAGGTAGCTTCCCTCAGGGGACGGATGCTGCCCATCCTGATTCCACAGTTCGATCTCAGGATACAGCTGGGAACACCGAAGAAAGCCTGCACCGGCCGGGATCAGCAGGCTTCCCAGCTCATCGGCGATGGTCATATAGCAGGAGGCGATGTCGGACTGAGCCTCCTCTCTCTTCATCTTTTTGATGCCGTCTTTCGGGGTCCAGGTCATCAAAAAGATAGTCTGCGCACCGGAAGCCTTGATCTTTTCGTCCAGGGTTCGGGCGAAAGGAAACATCTCCTTCTCGGCAACAGATGACAGAGCGTTGCTGGTATTCTCTTGAAGAATCACAAAATCCCATTTCTGATCTGACAGTGTCTGGTCCAACACGGCGCCTCCACGGTCGGCGGTGTCAGCAAACTGCCTCAGAGAGTAGTAGCCCGAGGACAATTCATGGACATCTCCTTTGTGGCCGAGGTTATCGATGATGTTCACAAACATGCCAGAGAGATTGTTATAAAATGTGTGACTGTTTCCCACAAACAGGATTCGAGGCTTTTTACCTGCGGCGGGATCCGGTGCCTTCCATTCCACTTTTTCCTGAAAGTCCATGACAGGTACTTTTTCTTTTCCAAAAGAGGAACAGCCGCAAAGCAATGCGGCAGAGAGAAGTATCATTGTCATCCGGTAGCTTTTTCTCATGATAAGGCCTCCGTTCTGGGTGATAAATTTTAGAAAAGGCATGATGCCACTGATACTTCTATTTTAACAACTTTTTAACATTTTGTAAATACAATTATTTTTAGCCTGTGCCCTTGACCTTTTCTCTCTACCGTCATAGTATAGGTATAACAGGAGAGAGAGGGACAACGTTATGAGAGGAATTGCATTGGTTTTTGCCGGAGGAGGCGGGAAAGGCGCCTATCAGGTGGGCGTATGGAAAGCCATGAGGGAATTTGACATGGACAACCGGATCACGGCTGTATCCGGGGCTTCCGTGGGAGGACTTAACGGGATTTTGTTTGCCCAGGGAGATTATGAGGCGGCAGAGCGGATCTGGCTCTCCATGTCAGACGAAAAGATTCTGACTCCCGGAAAAAAGACTTTGGCCCAGGGGCTTGACGAACTGGCAGAAAGGGGGCTTCTTTCCCAGGCAGTCAGTGCGCTGAAGGAGGGAATGTTCACGAGAGACGGGCTTTTGCAGATCATACGGAAAGAATTGGACGTGACCAGGATCGCAAGGAGACAGATTCCCTGTTACGCTGCCTGCTACAATATCACAGACAATGTAATGGATTATTTTAATCTCACCGGCATGAACCAGAGGGATGTGGAGACCATACTCCTGGCTACCTCGGCTCTGCCCGGCATCTTCGAGCCCGTAAGGTTCGGCAATTGTCTCTATCTTGACGGGGGAATCAGAGACAACGTGCCTGTAAGACCTCTCTACAACGCCGGGTACCGGGATTTTCTGGTGGTACACCTGAGCAGGGAAGGCTATGTGGACGAGGCGGATTTTCCGGGTGCGAACATCGTTCAGATCGTCCCGTCAGAAGATCAGGGGGACTTTATGACAGGCACGCTGGACTTTTCCTCCGAGGGAGCCAGACAAAGACTTGGCCAGGGGTATGAAGATGGAAAAAAATTTTTTTCCATATCATTTTAGTGGATTATCCATGTCAATTTTTGGTATGCCATGATATAATATACATGCCACATAGTATATGTGGATGTCGGTTTTAAACCGGCAGGAGTGCTCTGATCCCATGGAGACATGGACAGGAGACTCTGGAACATCAAAGCAGACATCTTGGCAGACAGCATGG
Source organism: Hungatella sp. (assembly GCA_022792815.1). Classification (GTDB taxonomy): domain Bacteria; phylum Bacillota; class Clostridia; order Lachnospirales; family Lachnospiraceae; genus UBA3402. Next base: position 91,967 of record JAAWBS010000021.1, on the reverse strand, counting down.
GGACTTGAATCACGGACAGCGCAGGGGACACCAAAGGAGACCAAAAGACAGACATCGGAGCGGACAGCTAAGGAGACAGAAACACAAAGGCATAACGACAGTTCGGCGCAGCACAAGAGTCCGGATTTCCGGACTTTTGCGCCGGGCGCAGCAGTCATGACAGTGTGTGGTCTGACCGGCTATTCCAAAGCAGATGTACTGTGAACAGTGATACGATCGATTCATAGACAGAACACTTCAGGGGCGTAGCGGATACGTCCCTGTTGTTGTTAACCGTTCTTTTTGAAGGTGTTACCTTAATTGTCTTGCCAATAATGAGTTTTTTCATTATACTAAGTTTATAAAGATGATCGCCGCCCGGCCAAGAGAGACAGGACAGGGGGCGACAGGTTTTACAGACAACAGAGAGAAGATTTGCCCGGACCAGGTTTTGGAGAGAACAGAATACATGGCCAGTGTAGGGAGATCTTCGGGGACATCATGCCAGCATAGAGATGGACTTAGGCGGAATAGGACTTTTAAATATGTCAGGGTACCGTTTGTAAGGGCTTTGAAGGCCTTTCCGAAGGAAACAGGGAGGTAAACATGTTTCAGGTTTTGGTGGTAGATGATGAGCCCAGTGCAGTAGAATATCTGTGCGATATCATCAGGATGAGATGTCCGGAGTTGTCAGTGATCGCAACAGCAGAAAACGGTGAGGAGGGACTTTCGAAATTTTGTGAGTATATACCGGATCTGGTGATCAGCGATGTCATGATGCCTGTTATGGATGGTTTGGATATGATAAAGGCCATAAAGGAGACCGAGGAAGAGACTTCGGTGATATTGGTCAGCGGTTATCAGGAATTTGAATATGTGAGGACGGCTTTACAATACGGTGTGTCCAACTATATCTTAAAGCCTGTGACACCGGCCGGCTTTCAAAAGGCGGTGGAACCGGTGATTCTGGTTATGCACCAAAGGGTTTATGAAAAGCGCAAAAAGCTGGCCAGGTTTATGATTATAGGAGAGAAGGGAAAGGAGAAGGAGATCCTCCGCTATTTTAAGGAGGATGCCTACTATGTGTCGGTTTTAAGGGAAAACGGACTGCCCAGAAGGCTGACGGATGCCTGCGAGATCGAACAGCTCTCGGAACCGGAGGGAGTTATGTTTGTCTATGGAAGAGACGAGCGGGAGGTTTTATATATCTGCCCGAGGAAGGCGGTGTCTCAGCAGGAGTTTGCGGAATTCATCGAAGTGGAGGGCGGAAAAAAGAAAGGAAAGAATAATTTTGTCACCACGGTGATGGCTAAGAACGCAGTTCCCACGGGGCAGCTGGGCACGGCGGTGGAGAGAATCTATGAGGAGTTGAACCGCCATCTGTCCATCGGTGTCACTCAGACGGTCTATGTGGAGGAAGAAAACCCGGAAAATCTCAGGGAATGCCGGGAGAAACTGGCAGAGTTGGGGGAGCGGCAGCTCTACGGCGAGGAGATTATGGCGAGGCTGGAGAGGAGCTTAGAGCGGCGTGACAGAAAACAGATCGTGGAAGAGCTTTCCGGCCTTGTAAAGAAGGCCGAGGAGATTCAGTGTCCTCAGCTCTGCCTGGAACAGATTATCAGACAGTTTTCTGCCAAGGTACGGCGAAGCTTTCACAGCAGACCGGACGTGCTGGAGGAGGAGATGATGTTTGAGGATGCCTTTTATGAGGCGGGAACGTCCCAGGAGCTGACAGACAGCTTAAAAAGCATTTTTATCCGCTACTGGAAAGAGAACAAGGAGCCGGTGAAGCTGGATTCTCCGGAATTTTTAGACAACATCAAAGAATATATGGAGAGTCATTTCTCCAGTGATTTGACCGTATCTTCTATGTGCAGGGAATTTCATGTCTCCCAGTCTTACCTGAATCTGATTTTCCGGAAGCATGGGATGGAATCATTTAACACTTATCTGAGGAATGTGAGAGTAAAAAAGGCCAGAGAGATCATGGAGAGAAATCCGGAGATGTTTATCAAGGATGTGGCTCTCATGGTGGGGTATAAGGACCAGTTTTATTTCAGCCGGATTTTTCGGGCTGTGACCGGGATTTCTCCCTCCGAGTATCCAAGAGGACGGTCCTCAGCCAGCTAGGTGAGAAACAAAAAACAACAGGGTTGACTCCCCGCGATATGCGGAGGGCCAACCCTGTTGTTCGGTCTTTGCGACAAAGAGCAGTTCTTATGCGAGAATGTCAATGCGCTCCCCAAGACCAGGGGTGGGAACGGACTCTATCATTTCTGTCAGGGCCTCACCAGCCACTTCCACGGTGTCAAGAACTTTTGACATCATGGCGATACTAATGTTGGTGTTGGTAGAACATGCTGACAGGGAAAGGGACATTGCTGCAATATCCATAGGATCACCTCCGCTTTCAAAACAATTTTCCTTCTTCAGTATAGCAAAGAGGAGGAAGAAAATCAACCGGGAATGTTTTTAACATTTTCGATAGCTTGTCCGACATATTTTCTATTTTCCTTTTTGAAGATATCGATTATAATGAGGATAAAATTTTTTGTGATGGAGGATTTTCCTATGAGTATCCAATTTCATGAGTCATCGAGAGAATTTCATCTGTATAACGATCATATCAGCTATATCATAAAGATTCTGGCAAACGGTCAGTTAGGGCAGCTGTATTTCGGAAAACGAATCCATGACAGGGACAGTTTCGGTTATCTGTTAGAGATCGCTCATCGTCCTATGTCTGCTCTGCAGCAGGACTTCAGGTTCTCCTTAGAGCATGTCCGTCAGGAATATCCGGCTTATGGAACCACGGATTTTCGACTTCCGGCCTTGGAACTTCTGCAGGAGAACGGCAGCAGGCTTACGAACTTTACCTATGAATCTTACCGGGTCTTTGGGGGGAAACCAAAGCTTTGGGGGCTTCCGGCCACTTATACGGAAAAGGAAGAGGAGGCGGATACTCTGGAGCTTACCTTACGGGACAAGCTTTTGAATATTAAATTGATTCTTTTGTATACTGTTTTCTCCGGGGAGTCAGCCATCGCCAGGAGCGCCAGATTCGAGAATCCGTCGGAAAGACCGGTGCAGATTACCAGAGCTATGAGTATGAGCCTGGATCTGCCGGACAGCGATTATGAGTGGATTCAGTTTTCCGGGGCCTGGTCCAGAGAGCGCCAGGTAAAGGTGCGCCGGCTGGAACAGGGCATCCAGGCGGTTAGCAGTGCGAGGGGGCATTCCAGCCATAACCACAACCCGTTTCTCGTGCTGAAAAGGCCTGCTGCCGATGAATTCCAGGGGGAGGTCATGGGATTTTCTTTGGTGTACAGCGGCAATTTCCTGGCACAGGCGGAAGTGGACACGTATCAGGTGACTCGGGTGATGATGGGAATCAATCCATTTTCCTTTACCTGGAAACTGGATCGGGGAGAGACCTTCCAGGTGCCGGAGGCCGTGATGGTCTATTCGGATCAGGGTCTCAACGGCATGAGCCAGACCTTCCACCGTCTTTATCGGACCAGACTTGCCAGAGGGGTATGGAGAGACCGGGTGAGGCCGGTGCTCTTAAACAACTGGGAGGCCACCTATTTTGATTTTGATGAGGAGAAGCTGGTCCGCATCGCCAGCGCCGCCAAGGAGGACGGAGTCGAGCTGTTCGTCCTGGACGACGGGTGGTTTGGGGCCAGGAGCAGTGATTCTGCCGGATTGGGAGACTGGTATGCAAACCGGGAACGGCTTCCGGATGGGATCAAAGGACTTTCGGAAAAGATCGAGGCCCTGGGGATGAAGTTTGGCCTCTGGGTAGAGCTGGAGATGGTGAATCCGGACAGTGATCTGTACCGGGCCCATCCCGACTGGGTGCTTCAGACCCCCGGAAGGACCAGCTCCCAGGGACGCAATCAGCTGGTGCTTGATTTCTCCAGGCAAGAGGTGGTGGACTATATCTATGACAGGATCGCCGATATTTTGTCGGAGTCCAAGGTCTCCTATATCAAGTGGGATATGAACCGTTCTATCACGGAGTGCTATTCCACCGCCTTTCCGGCAGACCGGCAGGGAGAGATTTTTCACCGCTACATATTGGGGGTTTACAGCCTGTATGAGCGTCTGATTCAGAATTTTCCGGAGATTCTCTTTGAGTCCTGCGCCAGCGGCGGGGCCAGATTTGATGCCGGTATGCTTTACTATGCGCCTCAGTGCTGGACCAGCGATGACTCCGACGGGGTTGAGCGGATCAAGATCCAGTACGGTACTTCCTTTGGATATCCGGTGGTTAGCATGGGGGCCCATGTGTCTGCGACCCCTAATCACCAGCTGTTCCGGGATACTCCTCTTGATACCAGAGGCAATGTGGCGTATTTCGGAGCCTTTGGCTATGAGCTGGACCTGCAGAAACTGACGGACAGAGAGAGGGAGACGGTGAGGAGGCAGATTGCCTTTATGAAGCAGTACCGGCAGGTGATCCAGTTCGGAACGTTCTATCGGCTTCAGAGCCCCTTTGAGCACAATATCGCGGCCTGGATGGTGGTGTCAGAGGACCGAAAGACGGCTATTGTGGGGTACTATAAGATCTTAAATGACGTAAACTGTGAGTTCCGCAGGATGAGACTGAAAGGGCTTGACGGGGATAGGAAGTATCTGGTGGAGGAGAAGGACGAGTGGTTCTATGGAGATGAGCTGATGAACACCGGCCTGATTACCACGGATGCCTCGTCCGGGCAGGCCGCACCGGGAGAGGAGTTCTGTACGGATTTCTGGTCCAAGCTCTATGTGCTGAAGGCACAGTGATGACACAGGGCAAACAGGAGAAAGGGTGTAAAGACTTTTAGGAAGGTCTTTACACCCTTTTCTACTGCAGACTCTCCAGCTCTTTTTTAAGCCGCTCCCGATAGCCGGCGGACAGCTGATTTCGGTACTGGGTGGGAGACATGCCCATGCGCTTTCGAAACAGGGCAGAGAAGGCCACAGGGTTGGGATAGCCGCATTTTCTGGCCACCTCCTCCACCGGTTCGTTGTCCAGGGTCAGAAGCTCGGTGGCACGGGTCATGCAGAAGTTGGTCAGATACTGTTTGGGGGACATGCCCAGAGTCTCGTTGAAGATCTGGTACAGATATCCCCGGCTCACCGCCACATGATCCGCCAGGTCCGACACCCGCAGCCCTTCATCAAAGTGCTGCTGAATGTAAGAGATGGCCTCACGCAGATATCTGTTGGTGGTCTCCCGGTCCCGGTCCAGATCATCATGCTGGCTGGGAGCATTTTCGTCTATCAGGCAGGAGAAAAATTCGAAAAATAACCCGTGAAGGTAGAATTCGTTCTTGGGGCTGTTCTGGCCGGAGCGGAGCATCTGAAATACCAGGGATCGGATCTGCCCTGAATCCGAACTTTTAAAGATCAGATGGTTGTGATTAAAACCCAGATAGGACAGATACTGGGGTGCTCTGGGGCCGGAGAACCCCACCCACACGTAGGACCAGGGATGCTCCTGACAGGCCTGGTAGAAGGTCAGGACATTGGGTTCGATGATAAAACCCTGCCCGGCTCTTAGGTGGAAGGTTCTGCCGTCCACCTGGTAGTCTCCCTCTCCGTCCAGGATGTAGTGGATCACATAGTTGGGGCGTACCCCCCAGCCCGGACTGTGGAGGGGTTCGCACTTGGCATAACCGCAGAAACACAGGTAAAAGTCCTGAATCTGGCGGTTGGGAAGCTGGAGTACGAGAGATTGTTCCATAATGTATCACCTGTTTCTATGGTTTCATCAATTGAAGAAGTTCATCGGTGGATGGCTGCTTGACAGTAAAATGTTCCATGGTCTCTTTGTGGCTTCGGTAATTCTTCGGGCTTAAACCGAATTTTTTCTTGAATGCCTTGGAGAAAGCCAGGGAATCGTCGTATCCCACCTCCGCGGACACTTCCGTCACAGGAAGGTCGGAGGACATCAGAAGGCTGGCCGCCTTGTGCAGTCGGAAATCCATGAGAAATTTCTGGGAGGAGATGCCAAGCTCCTTCTGAAAGACATGGTTGAGATAGGTACGACTGATGCCTATGTAATCCGCGATGTCCGTCACGTTGATACCGCGGCTGTGGTTCCATTTGATGTAATCTATGGCCTGTTCTACGTAGACGCTGCTTCCGTAATCATACCGGATATCACCGTTTTTGTGGGTTTGTCCGAAAATACTGTTGTAGTTGTCCATGAGATAAGAAAAGAGCAGCAGAAGATAGGCGTTTCTCTTTAGGTCGTTGGACAGGGAAAGCTGGGAGGAAGTCAGTATATTAGAGACGTGCTCTACCAATACATCCTGCTTCTTGAAAGGAAGGACATAGGACTGTTTGGAGAATCCGCAGTTTTTTAAGGTGGAGGCAGCCCGGATGCCGTTGAATCCGACCCAGGCGTAAGTCCACGGCTCATCGGGGTCGGCACCGTAACGGACTTCCTCCCCCGGATTGATCAGAAACATCTGGCCGCTGGACAGAAAATAGGTGATGCCGCCCACCGTGTAGCTTCCTTTGCCTTCCAGAACAAAGTGGATGATGTATTCGTCCCGGAAGGACGGGCCGATGGAGTGGGAGGGCTGACAGTGCTCGAGGCCGCAGTGGACCAGATAAAGATCCATGAAGGCTTCCCGCAGGTGCTCGAGACATTGAAACTGTGCGGAATCGGTGTACTTGATATTTCTCATGATGTCATCTCCTTTGGGGGGTCTATGAAGTACTGGTATGTGTGAGCACAACGCAGCAACCTTTTGGCTTGCCTTGGCGTGTGTCGAGGGGCGGGTCCGCAGTGCACTGCTTGATTGCGCTGCGCGCCATCTCGCTGTCGGGCATAAGCCCTATGAAGGAAAGTCAAAAGCCATCTGCTTATGTGCAAGCACAACGCAGCTACCTTTTAACTTTCCTTCGCACTTGGCTGCGGGCCAGTCCGCAGTGCCGCTCGATTCCGCTTCGCTTCATCTCGCTGTCGGGCATAAGCCCTATGAAGGAAAGTAAAAAGTCATCTGCTTATGTGCAAGCACAACGCAGCAGCCTTTTAACTTTCCTTCGCACTGCTTATTTGTTAACATTTTACCATACATCAGTCCATTTTTCCATATGGTTTATGCAAAAAAAGAAATTACCTTGCCATGTACAAGATGCCCATATATTTTTTATAATCTAAGTAACAATTTGACATGTGACTCTGATTGTTCGTGTCAAATCAGGCATTATAACTAAAAAAATAAGTCATTATGACGAAAACGGGAGGTAATGCAAGATGAAAAGACGTAACAAAGTGTTGGCTCTGAGTCTGGCGGCGGCGATGACGGTGACCGGTCTGGCAGGGTGCGGAGGATCCGGCGGCGGAAAGAGTGCGGGAGGGGATCCCAAGGCGGCTTTGACTGTGGCGATCTGGGATAACGGACAGCAGAAAGGTCTCCAGGAGATCTGCAACGCGTTTACGGAGGCTACCGGAATCCAGGCACAGGTTCAGGTGATTGAGTGGAACAGTTATTGGACTCTTCTGGAGGCGGGCGCCAGCGGCGGAGATATGCCTGATGTGTTCTGGATGCATTCCAACGAGGCAGTGAAGTATATGTCCAATGATATTCTCCTGGACATTACGGATCAGGTAGCCAAGAGTGAAGTGCTGGAGATGGATAAGTTTCCGACTGCTCTGAAGGAGATGTATCAGTGGGACGGCAAGACCTATGCTCTGCCGAAGGATATGGATACCATCGCAGTGTGGTACAACAAGACCTTGTTTGATGAGGCGGGAATTCCCTATCCGGACGGAAGCTGGACCTGGGATGAGTTCTACGAGATCGCTCAGAAGCTGACAAAAGAGGACGGAAGCGTGTACGGATTCGCGGCTAACCCGTCCAATGAGCAGGATACCTGGATGAATATCGTCTATACCATGGGCGGATGTGTTCTCAACGATCAGGGAATGTCCGGATTTGATGATCCCAAGACCATCGCAGCCATGGAATTCGTAGACAAGATGGTACATACGGTGATGCCCCCTGCCTCTACCATGTCCGAGACAGGTACCGACGTGCTGTTCGGTTCCGGCAAGGTGGCTATGATCACTCAGGGTTCCTGGATGGTAGCAGGCTTTAAGGATAACGAGTACATCGCGGCAAATGCAGATGTGGCGAGACTTCCCAAGGATGCCGCAACCGGAAGAAGCGTTTCTCTGTACAATGGACTTGGCTGGGCAGCTTCCAAGAACACCAAGAATCCCGAGGGTGCTTACAAACTGATCGAGTGGTTTGCAACCAAGGATATGCAGCAGAAGCAGGCAGAACTTGGCGTGACCATGGCGGCTTATGAGGGTGTATCCGATCAGTGGGTGAACAACACCGACAAATTTAACCTGACTCCCTATCTGGAGGCTATGGATGACGTGGTATTCCGCCCTGCCACCAGAAGCACACTGGCATGGTGGAATCCTATGGTGGAAGAGCTTAAGAAACCGTGGAACGGTGAGGAGGATATGGCGACTGCCTGCGCTAACATCACTGCCATTATGAACGAGAAGATTGCAGAGGAAAAATAATCCTGAATAAAGAAAAGGGGTGGAGTTGTGATTAAAAAAGGAACCAGCAGGGAACGCAACGAATTCATGTGGGGATGGCTGTTCATCCTCCCCACTATGATCGGTTTGATCGTACTGAATATTATTCCGATTTTCCAAACCATTTACCAGAGCTTTTTTAAGACCGGCGACTTCGGAAGAGGCAATATCTTTATCGGTCTGGACAACTATGTGAAGCTGATGGGAGATGCCGAGGTATGGCAGTCTGTGCTCAACACCTTTAAGTACGCTATCGTGGAAGTGCCTTTCTCCATCGCCATCGCTTTGGTGCTGGCAGTTCTGTTAAACCGTAAGATGTTCGGTGTGTCTGCGTACCGTACCATCTTCTTCCTGCCCATGGTTGCCGCTCCGGCCGCCATCGCTATGGTGTGGAGATGGCTGTTTAACTCGGAGTTCGGTCTTTTGAACCACCTTTTCGGAACCAGCATCAACTGGATCTCCGACCCGGCCATCGCGGTGTTCGCCATCGCAGTGATCGGTATCTGGTCTATCATCGGTTACAACATGGTACTGTTTCTGGCAGGCCTTCAGGAGATTCCCAGGGACTACTATGAGGCGGCCAGCATCGACGGCGCCACGGGAATCAACCAGTTTTTCAACATTACGGTTCCTCTGCTGTCCCCGACCATCTTCTTTGTAACCATCACCAGAGTCATCGGAGGCATGCAGGTATTTGACTTGATCTTCATGGTAATGGATAAGAACAACCCGGCTCTCTACAAGACCCAGTCCATCGTGTATCTGTTCTATCAGAACTCCTTCGTGGAGAACAACAAGGGTTATGGTTCCACCATCGTGGTGCTGCTGATCGCCATTATTATGGTCATAACCGTATTCCAGATGATTGCCCAGAAGAAGTGGGTATACTATAATTAGGAGAGGAGAAACGCTATGGAACGAAGAGCAAAAATGATACAGGCATTGATCCATGTGATCCTGATTTTGGTATCCATCACCATGTTAGTGCCGTTTTTATGGATGATCTTGACCGCTTTTAAGAGCATGAGTGAGGCAACCAGCGTGAGTCCTTTCGTCATCTTCCCGAGTGTGTGGAGAACGGAAAGTTTTGCAACGGTTATCAACAACATGGACTTCTTTAACCTGTACTTAAACACCCTGCTTTTGATCGCAGGCCGTGTAATCGCGGCGGTTCTCACGGCAACACTGGCAGGCTATGCCTTTGGCAGGCTGGAGTTCAGGGGAAAGAACATTATGTTCTCTCTGATTCTGTTCCAGATGATGGTGCCGGGCCAGATCTTCATCATTCCCCAGTACCTGATGGTCAGCAAGATGGGAATGTTAAACACCATCTTCGCCCTGGTTTTCCCGGGCTTAATAACTGCTTTCGGTACCTTCCTGCTTCGTCAGGCATACATGGGTCTTCCCAGGGATCTGGAAGAGGCGGCTCGTCTGGACGGCTGCAACATCGGTCAGACCTTCCTGTTCATCATGTCCCCTCTGACCCGGTCTTCCATGGTAGCCCTCGGTATCTTCACGGCAGTGTTTGCCTATAAAGACCTGATGTGGCCTCTGATCTGTAACAGGGATGTGATGCCTTTGTCTGCTGCTCTTGCCAAGATGCAGGGTCAGTACACCAACAATTATCCGCAGCTGATGGCAGCTTCCCTTCTGGCATGTATTCCTATGATTGTACTGTATCTGATCTTCCAGAAACAGTTCATCGAAGGCATCGCCACTTCCGGAGGCAAGCTATAGACTTCATGTAAGCAATGAGCAGTGCGGAATCGACTGAGCACTGTGAAGCAGCGGGAAATAAGAGACAGAAGGAAGGAGAGGGCATGAACCTGTTCAGCGAGGACAGTTTTCTTCACAATTTTTTCCTGTCGGCAGGAGGCTTTATCGGTTTGAACCTGTTATGGATCATAACCAGTATTCCTGTTATTACCATAGGAGCGTCCACTACGGCTTTGTATTATTGTACCTTAAAGCTCCACAAAGACAGGGATATCAGCGTCTGGAAATGTTACTGGAGAAGTTTTCGGGGGAATTTCTTTCAGGCTACAGCCGTCTGGCTGGGCCTGGCGGCGGCGGGAGTATGTGTCTGGTTTGAAAAAAAGGCGGTAGTTTCCATGCCCGGCGTGATGTCGGCGGTGTTTCTCTATGTGGTATGGGGAATTGCCCTGCTCCTTCTTATAACCGCGATGTATGTGTTTCCCATCATCGCATCCTTTGAGAATAAAACAGGACGGCTGGTGATCTACGCTTTGTGTTTCGCAGCCAGGAAACCGGGTTACGCCCTGTGTATGGCAGTGCTCACCTGTATGCCCATGTATTTTACTCTGGTAGACGCGCAGTTGTTTCCGCTTTACCTCTTAATCTGGCTGATGTGCGGGTTTTCATTGACAGCTTATGGAAATTCATGGTTTTTATGGAAGCTGTTCCGCCCATACTTTTCTGTGGAGGAGAGGGAGTTTAGGGGGATCGGGAACGAAACGGATCAGTATGTCTTCTAAAAAGCAATGCCCGGCGCCATGGGAACATCCCTTTACTTCCTTTTGGTTCCGGGCATACTTACTATAATCGGTGGAGGGTAAAGGCAACATATGAGATATATTTCTTTTCACGAAGAGACAAAAGTATTTACACTGCATACGAAAACCAGTATGTACCAGATGCAGGTGGGAAGGTACGGAACCCTTCTGCATCTCTACTACGGCGCTGATTTGGGGGATGCACAGATTATTCACAGCATCGTAAATCTGGACCGGGGATTTTCCGGCAACCCCTATGAGGCTGACAGGGACCGGAAATTCTCCCTTGACGTGCTTCCCCAGGAGTACACGGCGGAGGGCAACGGGGATTACCGGATCCAGGGAATCGAGGCGGAGCATGAAGACGGAAGCCATGTTCTGCAGCTGAAATATGATTCTCATGAAATCAGAAAAGGAAAATATGCCCTGGCAGGCATGCCTGCCATGTTTGCAGGGGAGGATGAGGCGGAGACGCTTGAGATTGTCTTAAAAGACCAGCTCAGCGGTCTCTGTGTGAAATTGCTTTATGGAGTCTTGTGGGACTGTGACATCATTGCCAGAACCGTGGAGGTGGTCAACCGGGGGGAGACCAATATTACTCTGAGAAGAGTCATGTCCGCGGAGCTGGATTTTCCCAAACGTCCCATGGACATGATCCATTTTTATGGAAGGCACTCCATGGAGAGGATGACGGAGCGTCAGCCTCTTCACCACGGGATCCAGTCTGTGGAGAGCAAGCGGGGAATATCCAGCCACCATCACAATCCGGCGGTGGTCTTCTGTGATCACGCCGCCACCGAAGATTATGGAGAATGTTTTGGAATTGCGTTCGTCTACAGCGGCAATTTTATCTGTCAGGCAGAACTGGACCAGGTGGATCAGACCCGTGTGGTCATGGGGATTCACCCTTATCAGTTTGCCTGGACGCTAAAGCCGGGGGAGTCGTTTGCGGCGCCGGAGGCGGTCATGTCCTATTCCGGAACAGGCCTTGAGACCCTTTCCCATCATTTCCATGACGGGTTTCGGGAGCATCTCATCCGCAGCAGTTACGTGAAAAAGCCCAGGCCCATTCTGGTGAACAACTGGGAGGCCACCTATTTTGAGTTTAATGAACAGAAGCTCTACGGCATCGCCAAGGCGGCCAAGGACGTGGGGCTGGAGATGTTTGTGCTGGACGACGGGTGGTTCGGCAAGCGGGACAGCGATTATACCGGTTTGGGGGACTGGTATGTCAACGAGGAAAAGATTCACGGCGGACTGCCAAAACTGGTGAACAAGATCCGGAAGCTGGGACTGAAGTTCGGCATCTGGCTGGAGCCGGAGATGGTGTCCGAGGACAGCGATCTGTACCGCAGGCATCCGGACTGGTGTCTGAGAGTGCCGGGGCGGCTGCCGGTGAGAAGCCGCTCCCAGCTGAATCTGGACGTGACGAAGAGGGAAGTCCGGGACTACATCATGGAGCAGATCTTCCAGGTCATCGACAGCTGCCAGGCAGACTATGTCAAGTGGGACGTGAACCGGGCTCTCGGAAACGTGTATTCCCAGGGAGTGGAGGCGGGAAGACAGGGGGAGGTCTTCCACCGCCACATGCTGGGCGTGTACGATATGATGGAGCGGCTGATCAGCCGTTATCCCAACCTGCTTTTTGAGACCTGCGCAGGCGGTGGGGGCCGCTACGACGCAGGGATGCTCTACTACTCCCCGCAGATCTGGTGCAGTGACAACACCGATGCGGCGGACCGGCTGGAGATCCACTACGGCACCTCCTTCTTTTACCCCATCAGCACCTTCGGGGCTCATGTGAGCGTGTGCCCCAATCATCAGACAGGGCGGACTACGTCTCTGCGCACCCGAGGCATCGTGGCCGGGTCGGGAACCTTTGGGTATGAACTGGACCTGGAACACATGAACCAGGAGGAAAAGGAAGTCGCGGGAGTGCAGATCGCCCAGTTCAAGGGCACGGAGGAACTGGTTCAGCAGGGGGATTACTACCGGCTGTCAGCTCCCGGAGACAGGAGCAATTCCGTGTTCTGGGAGTTCGTGTCAAAGGATAAGAGGGACGTGCTGGTGGCTGGCGTGGTGTTGAAGAGTGAAGTGAACCCGCCGGTGAACCTGCTTCGGTTCAGGGGGCTGAAGCCGGATCTGATATACCGGGAGCGGGAGAGCAGGGAGGCGTTCTCAGGGGCCGTGCTCATGAAGGCGGGACTGGCTCTGCCGGTGACGTCGGAGGACTATGAGTCTGTGGTGTACCGGTTTGAGGCAGAGGAATGAGAAAGAGTTTGAAAAAATTGAAAAAGGTTTGATGAAATAGAAACGTGAGACAATGTTATTGAAATAAGATGGTTTTTAAAAGAGCAGGGGATCCGGAAATCCGTCCCCTGCTCTTTTCATGTGAAATTTTTATAAACTTCGGCAAGAAGATTGACCACATGATCTGTCTGCCGCGAAGCCAGAGCAGACAAAAGGAGCGGCAGGCCGGAGTCCCTGCTCTCGGTACAGACCATCACCTCAGGATCTGCGTCAGCGTCTTTATGAGCAGATCCACATCAATAGGTTTTGTGACAAATGCGTCCATGCCGCAGTCCAGAGCCGCCTGTTCGTCTTCATGGAAGGCATTGGCAGTCATGGCCACGATGGGGATCCCCGACAAGGCAGAGTCCTGCAATTGACGGATCGCCCTCGTGGCCTCGTGGCCGTTCATGACAGGCATCTGGATGTCCATGAGAATCAAATCATAGTATCCGGGGGAAGAGCCGGAGAGTTTGTCTACGGCGATCTGTCCGTTCTCGGCTGTCTCCACCGCAAATCCATATCCCGTGAGAATCTCCGTGGCGATCTCCCGGTTCAGCTCATTATCCTCTGCCAGAAGGATGCGGATGTCCGCAAAGTCTACAGCCCCCTCGGATTCCGTCTCTGCCTGGCGGGACGGCATCCGGACGACGGGAAAGAAGAACGTGACGGTGAATTCGGTTCCCTTTCCTTTCTGACTCTTGACGTCGATCATGCCGTTCATCAGCTCCACGACGGCCTTGGTGATGGACAGCCCCAGGCCGGTTCCCGGAATCTTGTTGACCGTGGAGTTGACCTCCCTCTCGAAGGAATCAAATACCCGGGGGAGAAACTGTTCACTGATGCCGATGCCGGTGTCTGCCACACGGATCTCATAGCTTCCCCATCCTTCTAACGAACTGTCCGCCTGGGACAGAGTGAGGGTCACGGCGCCGCCGGCAGGAGTAAATTTCATGGAATTGCTCAGTAGATTCATGAGGATCTGATTCAGGTGGGTGCTGTCGCAGAACACCCGCCGGTCACGGATGTGAGCGATGTCCATGTGAAAGTCCAGGCATCGTTTGTCCATCTCCTCCGACACCATACTGTGTATCTCGCGAAAAATCTCCGAGAGATCGCTCTCGGATTCCTTGATGACCATCTTGCCGCTCTCTAACAGGCTCATCTCCAGAACATCTTTCATCAGCTCTAAGAGGATCTTGCCCGAGGAGAGAATTTTCTGCAGGTATCCGAACACCTTCTCCCCGTCCCCCAGACTTTTTTCGGCCAACTCGGCAAAGCCCATGATGGCGTTCATGGGCGTCCGGATATCGTGGGACATGTTGGAGAGGAATCGGCTTTTGGCCGCACTGGCCTGGGAAGCGGCGTTGGCGGCTTCCGAGAGAGCCCGGCGGATCAGGCGCTCCTCCGTGAGATTGGAGAAGGAAAACAGATATTTTTCCTTGGTTCCGAAGGTGACGGGGCAGCAGACCACAGACAGCCACATGGTTTGTCCGAAGGTCCTGTTAAAACATTCGATTTCCCACCGCTTTCGCTCCTCCGGCCGTTCTGTGCGAAGAATTTCCATGATCTTCCCGTAGAGTTCATTGGCATCGGAGGGATCGCGGTGATAAAACTTTTCTGCCGGAATCCCCAGAAGCCGGTCCGTGTTCTCAAAGACATATTCTGCCGTGTCCCCCGTCTTCCCCACGATGAATACAGCGGTGTCAATGTTGTGGGAGACGGCCTGATAAAAGGTCTGAATGTAGTCCGGGTCTCCTTCGTTGAACATGGATAAAAATTCTTTCTTTTCTCCCATGGTATGCTCCCTTATCTCTGAAACAATAGATTGCTTCTATACATTATATGTCAAACGCCGGGTGATGGCAAGATGGGAAGCAGAATTTTGACAAATTTACATACGTGGAAAAGGGCTTGGGGACGCAGCCAAATCATCTTGTATCAGGTCTCGTCCTCCACCTTGTCCAGCGCCGGGACGAAGAGATATTTTCTCACCAGAAACAGGATGGAGATGGCCACGATCCCCACCAGTTCCAGGTAAATAGGCATGTGCTCGATGATCATTTCTCTCGCTACGGAGAACAGAAGAACCTCCACGATGGAATCCAGATCATGGCGGCACAGCATCTTGAGGAGCTCGATCCCGATGATCAGGTCGAACATCTTTTTCAGGAATTGGTTGAATTCTCCGCTTTCCACCAGCACCTTTAAGTCCACGGGAATGCGGGCGAACATGACGATGAGGGCGGCGATTACAATCAGCGCTACAAGAAGTTCCAGCGCCATGGCGGTTCTGAAGATAAAACTCTGTACCCGGGAATTCTTTTTCCCCAAATGCTTCATAAAAAGTCCTCCTGACCGTATCCTGTTTTTCCGGGGCCGATGCCATGCTCATCTGCGCCGGCGGAAAATTCATGACTGTGGGCCCCGGGCAGTATGAGGGTATTCTATCATAAGTCCAAAATCCTTTCTACTGTCAGAGCTCATGTATCTGAGAATGTGCAAGCAGCCTGGCGGTGGGAGCACTCCCCAGAAGGCTGCTCGGGAAGAAGCCTTCGGGGAGTTTTGTTTAACGGCCATTTTACATTCTAAACAGATGGTTCTTTCATATGTTTTGTGTAAGATTTGATCATATCCAAAATAAACAGCTGTTCTTCCTCAGATAATTTCTGGGCCTGTTCATAAATTTCTGAAAGTACCTTTGCGCTTTGATCCTTTTCGGTTGAAAGATTCATAGGGCCGGTGCCATCTAAAAGCCATTCTTTGTAGATTCCCAACACATTACAAAGAGCATTGATTACCATAGGTTGAGGTTTTGCTATCTTATCATGCTCAATATTGGTGATGACCCCTCGGGAAGCACCGATTTTCTCCGCCAGCACATCTTGAGACATATTACAGGATTTTCTGGCTTGCTTAAGACGTTGTCCGATACTCAATCGACACACCTCCTGATCAGATTCTATGTATTTTTTTCATTTGATCTTTTATCGATATGTTGTGAAATCGTCGTAAGACTAGTCGTGTAAAGGAAGTGTAGCATAGCCAAAATGTATTGTCAATACATTATAGAAATGGAACAATTTTGAAATGTCTTGACAACACAAATAAACTTGTTTATAATGTCTTTACAATACATGTCGGTTTGTTTATAACTGGAGTAGGGCAGAAGGAGGAGTCTAAAATGCCAGGAAATAAGTGGGTGGCTGAGGAAATTATGAAAGAGGCTGCGAAAATTCCACTGGAATCCCAGAAGCATATCTTGTCAGTTATAAATGCTATGATCTTTACGCGGGAAACGATCAACCGGGAACAAGTCATGAAGAAAGATAAAAGCAGGCCATAAAACTAAAAATAATGCGCCGTATATGTCATTTGAAAGGCGATATAGAGAGGAGGGGAATCCATGAACACGCTGCCGGCTCAGACCATATTGAAGGAAAAAGCACAGAAAAAAAGAGAAAGCCTCTCAGATAGCGAAAAGATAGAAAATTTTGTTACCAGCCAGGTCATTCAGAGAGGTTTGGATAAACGAACGGCGAAAGCTTATGAGTTTGACTTGAAACAGATGTATATGTGGCTTGGAGAACATCAGATACCGGCCTTAGAAAAAAGTGTGGCAGAAGACTATCTAAACTACCTGATGAATGAAAAGAAGAGAAAGCCCTCTACGGTTATAAGAAAATACCGAGTTTTGCAGTATTATCTGGAATATCTGTTCAAACAGGGTGAGTTGGCGGATCATCGGGCGATTACCCCTCCGGCAGCAAAGATTGAAGAGGCAAAAGATGATCATATATTATCAAAATCAGAGATCGATGTTTTTTTTGCTTCTATGAATCGGGAATATGAAAATCTGGACCAGGAGTTTCGCAGACGAGTTTGCTTGAGAGATATCGTTATGATGAAACTTTTGTTTTTTCATGGAATCGAGATCAGTGAACTGCTTAGATTGGAGATCTCTGACTATGACAAAAAGACAGGCTTATTGATTATACATGGCAAACGAGGAAAAACACGTCAGGAAAATCTGTTTTCCAGAGAATTGAAAGGGAAAATGGAATTGTGGATAAATGATCATGAGTATTTCGAAAAAGACAATGGATATGACCATTACCTGTTTTTATCAAAGATTGGCAAACCTCTTTCTATGAAGATGATCATTTTAATTTTTGATAAATATCGGGTGCTGGCAGGAATTGAAAAAGAATATACGCCTAAAGATTTGAAATGCAGTATGAGGAAGTACGCAAGAGAACTTTTGATGGAGGAATGCGGTTGATATTAGCCGGAAAGCATAGGAAAGGTTGGATTCTATGGCGGGGGAAGGAAAACTAAATATTGCAATGCTTGGACACAAACGTATTCCATCCCGCGAAGGCGGTATAGAGATTGTTGTGGAGGAATTAGCCACTCGTTTGGTTGAGCATGGTTATTGCGTAACGTGCTATAACCGTAACGGGCATCACATTTGCGGAAAAGAATATGATACGAAAAAGAGAAAAAATTATAAAGGTGTTAGATTGAAAGCCGTATTTACAGTAAATATAAAGGGTTTTGCCGCAATGACGGCATCTCTGTTTGGAGCAATAAGTACAGCTTTTGGAAACTATGACGTTGTTCATTTTCATGCAGAGGGACCGTGTGCTATGTTATGGTTACCAAAACTGTTTGGGAAACGATGCATTGCTACAATTCATGGTTTAGACCATCAGAGAGCGAAATGGGGAAAACTGGCATCTGCATATATCATGTTTGGAGAAAAATGTGCTGTAAAATATGCGGATGAAATCATCGTACTGAGTAAAGGGATTCAAAACTATTTTAAAAATACTTATGGAAGGAAGACCAGATTTATCCCTAATGGTGTGAGTAGACCAGAAGTTAGAAAAGCAGAAAAAATAACGGAAAAATATGGATTGAAAAAAGACCAGTATATCTTATTTCTGGGAAGATTGGTGCCGGAGAAAGGAATCCAATATCTGATCAATGCGTTTCGAGAAATAAATATAGATAAAAAATTGGTAATCGCTGGCGGAAGTTCAGATACTGATGTTTTTTTAGATCAGTTAAAAGAGCTGGCAAGGGGAGATGACAGGATTATTTTTACAGGATTTATTCAGGGACAGATACTTGAAGAATTATATAGCAATGCTTATTTATATGTTCTTCCAAGTGATCTGGAGGGGATGCCTTTAAGTTTGTTGGAAGCGATGAGTTACGGCAATTGCTGTCTTGTCTCGGACATAGAAGAATGTGCCTCTGTTGTGGAAAACCATGGGATGGTGTTCAAAAAAGGTGATGTGGAAGATTTGAAGGAAAAACTAAAGACAGCCTGTGAAACGAAAAGTTTGGTTCAGAAATACAGAGAAAAGGCATCTGATTATATATGTAAAAAATATAGCTGGGACATAACAGCTGAGAAAACAGCAGAACTTTATAGAGAGATAAATTATAGGTGATAGAGGAGAAAAATTGAAAAGTAATTTTGACAAAAAGTTGAACGGGACGGTAATTGTAACATACCGCTGTAATGCAAGATGTTCCATGTGCAATCGTTATAAGGCACCATCGAGACCAGAAGAAGAAATTTCAATTAAAGTAATACAAAGATTGCCAAAAATGTACTTTACAAATATTACTGGCGGAGAGCCTTTTATTCGGAAAGATTTAAAAGATATTGTTTATGAGTTATATAAGAAATCTGACAGGATCGTGATTTCCACAAACGGTTTTTTTACGGATCGTATTATTGATTTATGTAAAGAATTCCCCAATGTTGGTATCCGTATTTCTATTGAAGGTCTTGAGAAGGTTAATAACGAGATACGAGGCCTTGAGAATGGTTATCAGCGGGGCTGTCAAACATTGAAAAAACTTAATGAGATGGGAATACGGGATATCGGTTTTGGTATGACTGTTCAGGATAAGAACGCCCCTGATCTCGTACCTCTTTACAAAATCTCAAACGAGATGGGAATGGAATTCGCAACTGCGAGCCTTCATAACAGCTTTTATTTTGTTGAGGCAAAAAATATCATCCATGACCGGCAGATGGTGGCCAAAAATTTTGAGAAGCTGATTAATGAATTGATAAAGAGCAATAGCCCTAAAAAATGGTTCAGAGGATATTTTAATCATGGTTTGATTAATTATATTTATGGACAGCCGCGTCTGCTCCCCTGCGATATGTCATTTGATACCTTCTTTATCGATCCTTACGGTGACGTGATGCCATGTAATGGAACAAAGGATAAAGAGGTTATGGGAAACTTAAACAGACAAAGTTGGGATGAATTATGGAATAGCGGCGAGGCAGAAAAGATAAGAGAAAAAGTGCGCCATTGTGATCGTCAATGTTGGATGATAGGAAGCGTAAGTCCTGCCATGCATAAATATATCTGGAAGCCGGCTGCCTGGGTGCTAAAGCATAAGCTAAAATCACTGCTGTTTGAACAGCCATATTCCATTTATGAAAATAAAATCTGTCGCGATTATCGAGACGGCATAGTCACAAAGGAACAATTAGACCGATGCAGTACCTGCGATAGGAATGCCAAAATTTATGATGGATTGAGTGAAACCAGTAAGGCCCAATTGATTGAGAGGACGGGAGAAGAGATCGTTGATGAGGATATCTTACAGCAAATAGAGGGTGAAAAAAATGGATGAACTGAAAATCAGGATAGGGGAACAGATTAGGAATATAATTCATCATTTTCCAAGGCTATATCGTCTTTGCTGCATGTTTGTCAGAGATTATGGGAAGCTGTATTACTCTATATTAGATAAAAAATTTCACTATACAGATGAAATCAGAAAACTAAAAGACAGTAAGAAGGGAAAACGATGTTTTGTTATTGGAAATGGGCCGAGTCTGACGGTACAGGACTTGGAAAGGCTTAAGGAGGAAGATTGTTTTACTGCCAATCGTATTTTTAAAATTTTTCCGGAAACCAGCTGGCGTCCAGATTATTATGCAGTAGATGACTGGCATGGAATAAGCTCGGCGGAGGCAAACCAGTTAGAGATTCCGCATATTTTCTTTGGTGATTATTTTTTTAGAAAACATAAGATTACCAATAAAAATGCTCTTGTATTTTATGGTCACAGGACACTGGATCTTAAGCTGGAATCTTTTGGCTTCAGCGATGATATGGCAAAAGAAATCTATATTGGGGCAACGGTAACATTTGTAAATCTTCAAATTGCCGCATATATGGGATATAAAGAAATTTATCTGTTGGGAATCGATCACTCCTTTCCGTATGAAATCGATAGTTCGGGGAAGGTAGTAAGAAATAATGCGGTGAACCGATCTCACTTTTTTAAGGATACAGGCGCCACAAAAATAATAGGAAATATTGAAGGCATGACCAACGCGTATCTGACGGCAAAAAACTATGCTGATAAGCATGGAATTCAAATTTATAATGCAACGCGGGGCGGAAAATTAGAGGTATTCCAAAGAGTGGATTTTGATTCCCTCTTTATAGAATAACAGGGGGAAAGGAAGAATTTAACTATGTATAAGAAACCTTTTATTATTGTGGAAGCGGGATGTAATCATATGGGGCAAATGGAGATAGCAAAGGATCTTATTGAGATAGCCGCCCATTTCTGTAAGGCAGATGCGATCAAATTTCAGAAGCGCTGTCCAAGAGAACTCCTTACACCCGAACAATATGATGCGCCGCATCCGAATCCTGCTAATTCTTATGGAGATACATACGGGGCCCATCGAGAATTTCTTGAGTTTGATGCAGATCAGCATCGGCAGTTAAAAAAATGGTGTGAGGAAGCTGGTATTATTTACTCCACATCTGTATGGGATTTGACCAGCGCAAAAGAAATATCCGATCTTAACCCACGGTTTATTAAGATCCCATCAGCATGTAATACTCATTTTGAAATGCTTCAATGGCTTTGCGATCATTATGAAGGTGAGATTCAGCTTTCTTTTGGTATGACGACAAAAGAAGAGGAAGAGCAGATAGTCGAACTTTTTGAAAGAAAAGGAAGGGCGAAGGATCTGATTCTCTACAATTGTACTTCCGGTTACCCGGTACCATTTAAGGATGTATGTCTGCTGGAGATTATCCGTATGAAGGAACAATATGAAGGACGTGTGAAATCAATCGGATTCTCTGGACATCATTTGGGAATTGCTGTAGATATAGCGGCCTATACTCTTGGAGCGGCGTATTTGGAGCGGCACTATACCTTGGATCGTACTTGGAAAGGTACCGATCACGCAGCCTCACTCGAACCGGATGGAGTAAGGAAGCTTGTAAGAAATCTTCATGCAGTCTACGAATCACTGACATATAAAAAAAATGAAATCCTTAAGATCGAACAAATTCAAAGAGAGAAATTGAAATATAGAAACCATTGATTGGCGAGGAGAAAAACTATGAATGCAGCGTTCATACCGGTACGCGGAGGCAGCAAATCTATTCCTCTTAAAAACATTAAAATTATGAATGGAAAACCACTGGTATATTGGACAATAAAAGCAGCCTGTGAATGTAGATTTATCGATAAAGTCTATGTGGCGACTGACAGCCTATCAATCAAAGAAACAGTGGAATCTATAAAAGATAGGGAACAAGGAGAAACCTTCGCGAAAGTTGAGGTGATAGGGCGATCTGCCGAATCGGCGTCGGATACGGCTTCCACTGAATCAGCTATGCTTGAGTTTGCTGCCGCCTTTGAATTTGACAACATTGCTTTGATACAAGCCACTTCTCCACTGCTTGAGGCAGCAGATTTGAATCGAGGTTTTCAGGTTTTTTATGAAGATGATGTAGATAGTGTTTTATCGGTTGTTCCACAAAAAAGATTTAACTGGGAGAAGGATGAGAACGGATATGCCTACCCAACGAATTACGATGTTTTACAGCGTCCGCGGAGACAGGATTTTAATGGATATCTTGTTGAAAACGGAGCATTTTATATTACTTCCAAGGTGTGCTTAATAAACTCTGCAAATCGATTATCGGGAAAGATAAAAGCAGTAGAGATGAGCGAAGATACTTTTTTTGAGATTGACGAGCCTGAAGATTGGGTAACGATCGAGGGATTAATGAAAAAAAGAGAAGTTGCGGATTTTGAAAAGATTCCGGAAATTAAACTCTTTTTAACAGACTGTGACGGCTGTTTGACAGATGGAGGGATGTATTATTCTGAAAACGGTGATGAGCTGAAGAAATTTAATACAAGAGATGGAATGGGATTTGCATTGCTAAAAAAACAAGGAATACTAACAGGAATTATTACAAGTGAGAATGTTGAACTGAACCGAAGACGGGCCGGAAAATTAAATTTAGATTTTCTTGAGCAAGGATGTATAGATAAGATTACGGCTGTCACAAGAATATGTGAGGAATGTGGGATCGATTTGCGCAATGTTGCCTATGTGGGAGATGACATGAATGATCTGGACTTAATAAAATCGGTCGGTTTTGGCTGCTGTCCTTCGGATGCGGTCGAGCAGATAAAGGATGTTGCGAAATATGTCACAAAAACAAAGGGTGGGGGAGGAGTAATCAGAGAGATCGTTGATTTTCTTCTTTCTAATGTGGTTGAAACGATATGAATTTGGACAGATTGAAATTTAA
Organism: Hungatella sp.; assembly: GCA_022792815.1. GTDB lineage: Bacteria > Bacillota > Clostridia > Lachnospirales > Lachnospiraceae > UBA3402. The sequence continues at coordinate 69,009 of JAAWBS010000021.1, read as the reverse complement.
AATAAAAGAAAACCCGCGGTTGGGCTGTGTGTTGACAATCATAAAAAATCTTGGGAATGAAGATAACTGTAAAAAAATAATCCAAGCTATAAACAGCCCCTATATGATTAATGTCAATGTAACAGATGCTGAAGAAACAGGAAAATGGATTTATTACATTAATATGGATTATGACTATCGCTATAATGGATTCAGCTCATTAGTCAAAACGTTATTGCAATTGTTGGCGTACAGTGACTTTTTCGGTTTTTGTCCGGTCGTTCGGATCGGTCCGAATTCTATGTATTATGATGAATCCGCAGGGCTGGGAGATAATGTGTTTGAATACTTTTTCAAAACGGTTTCAGACATAGGAGTAACGGATATAAATCGTTATATGAAGGTAACCCGGTCAAAACCTTATGATGCGACGCTTTTTGGAAAAATGGGGTCTTACGAGATACCTGATGAGCAGGAAATTGATTTTTTAGCAAAAATCTTCAAGAAATATATGAAACTAAATGATAGGGTAAAGGAGACGATTGAGTTCGAATTAAATGAAGCGGCCAATGGAGGGAAAACGCTTGGAGTACATGTGAGAGCCACGGATTTTAATCAAGGCTATAATCGGCATCCCGTGGCCGTATCACCAGCGGAATATTTGGATATTGCGAAAAAAGCCTTTACAGAGAGAAAGTATGAAAAGATCTTTTTGGCTACGGATGATCAGCGTGTGGTTAATTTATTTCAAGATTGCTTTGGCGATAAATTAGAATTTTATAAGAATACCTATCGATCTGTGGATGGCAATGCGATTCACTATGGAAATTATATGGTTGAAAGGGAACATCACAAGTATTTGTTGGGACTGGAAATTATCAAGGATTTCTATACACTGGGGATGTGTGATGGATTAATTGCGGGCAATTCAAATGTTTCTATTTGTGCAAGAATTGTAAAAAGAGCTCGTGAAGAAAAATATGATTATATTGAGATCATTGATAAAGGAATTCACCATAATTTGAAAGAGGTTCGATCTCCGTTTCATAATATGCTTAAGAAAAAATTGTAGGATAATATATATGTTTAGACTATTGAAATTGAACTCGAGATGCAATATTTTGCTTCTCTATACTTACATTTGCCTTATTCTTCTTATTTACACCTCTGGTTCTATGTATAATGTTGTCTATCGCTCGTTTAATGGATTGGCAAAAATATTCACCAATATATTTTTGTGTATAGGGCTATTGGGGCTTGGAAAAAGAGATTTCTATAAAATTATCCTGTTTTTTACAGGGGGAGTAGGACTTGCTTTTTTAACCTATTTGGCAGGAGGAAGTATAAAGGTATACTGTACTACTTCATTGAGGATATTGGGTGTATTTGTTTTTTATCTGTATTGTCAAAAAAAGAGAATTAATTTACTTAAGGAGTTAGCCTCTCTTTTCTTTTTCATTACTATTTTTTACCTGATTATGTGGCTGCTCTTTGATATAGGCCCCTTTGTAGATACCGGAAAATCTATTATTATTGATGATTTGAAGTTTACAAATTATTTTAATATCTATTATAGGTGGCATGATCTTAGAAAAGTATTTGGAATGCAGTTTAATTCCTGTAATGGCCCATTTTTAGAGCCAGGTTTATATATGATCTGGATTAATTACGCTTTGATTTTTGAACTTTTTTTTCGAAAAAAAACAAATTATATAAAGGCAATTATACTTGGAATAGCCGTAGTGTCAACAACTTCAACTATGGGTGCTATACTTTTGTGCTTGATTTTAGGAATCTACTTCCTATATAGAAGTAAAAACTATATGCGAGTGGTTGAATCTCTGCCTGTTTCTGCAGGAGTCTGCGGCATTTTAATCAGCATATGGATAGAACGAAAAAGATCAAGAATAGAGAGCCTTACCGGAAGACTCGGTGATATGTATATTTTAATAGAAGGCATACTGGAACATCCTATTTTGGGAAATGGAATTGGGAATCTTGATACCACAAATAGTTTTTTCTTGTATATATATGATTTTGGTTTACTTGGTTTGGGTTTAGTTGCGGGATGGTTCTTCAATATAATGAAAGCAAAAACAGATATAATGGTCAAATGTGCTGTTATAGTATGGACGATTCTGTCACTTTGCAATGAGCCTATAGGGACTTACAATTTATTTGTACTGACCGCGTTTTGTCTATATACTTATTTTAAAGGTAATTGCCCAAAAATCATTTGAGGAAAATAAATATGGAAAAAATCATTATCCGAGCATTCGGTGATAAAAACTGGATAGGTGGAATCTATTATAGCAGAAATATTGTGTTTCAGTTGATGCAAAATAAACATTTATCTGATAGATTAGTAGTTTTTACAAGTTTTGAAAACAGACACTTGTTTGATTTCGCGAAAGAAAAAATTTGTGTTATCACCTGCAAGGGGAGAGGAAAAAGGGAAAATAATTTAGAACTGCTCAGGTATCTTATAAAACATAAAGGAGGATATTTATATCCAGGTCCAAGATTAGAAAAAATTCCGAATTTCATAAAAAGGTGTTTTGGAATTAAGCCAATTATGTGGATTCCTGATTTTCAGCATAACTATTTTCCGGAGTTCTTTTCTGAAAAACAGCTAATAAACCGGACGCTTGAATTTGAATATAAGGGTAATAACCGTGCTCCTCTGATTTTGAGCAGTAATGATTCTATGAATGATTTCAGAAGGTTTTATTCGCAGACAAAAAGGAATGTATATGTTATGCCATTCGTGTCTTATATTGAAGATATAATTTATAAAATAGAACAGAATGAATATGGGATATTAGAAAAATTTAATTTGAATGGCAAAAAATATGCCTGTATTATGAATCAATTTTGGCAGCATAAAAACCATAAAATTGTTTTGGAAGCGTTAAAAAAGTATTTTACGAAAAATCCTCATTCTGAATATATTTATGTGTTTACTGGCCGGATGTCAGATGAAAGAAATCAAAAATATATTGAAGAGATAAAAAGCTTATTCAATGATTCAATACTTTCAGGACATATATGTCTATTAGGATTTATTGCAAGAGAAGAGCAGATCGCTATTATGAAGAATGCCGAATATATCATACAGCCCTCTTTATTTGAAGGCTGGGGAACCGTGGTAGAAGATGCAAAGGTATTAGATAAAACCATAATACTTTCAGATCTGTCCGTTCACAGGGAGCAGAAAAATGAGAAATGTATTTTGTTTGACCCATTGAATTCCGATGAACTGGAACAGATATTGGAACAAGAAAATGAAATTGACCATCAATGCGATATAAGAAATGGATTGAAAAAGATGTACAATTACGCGGAGAGGTATTCTAAGGTATTTGAAAGGGTAATAGAGGAATATTAGTCTGGGGGTAGATTCTTATATATGAATATATTAATTACAGGAGCTAACGGATTTATTGGAAATGCAGTATCAAACTACTTTTTCGTACAAAATCATCATGTGATCAGATGGGTAAAAAAGAATGATAAAGGAGAAGGAAAGGCTGTCAGGTTAGAAGATTGGGCATCGGTTTTGGAGAATCTGAAATCCATATCTCCAGATATTATTATTCACTGTGCGGGTGCGGCAAATGTACAGGATTCCATCAAAAGACCAAATGAAGATTTTATTAATAATGTACAAGCTACTCATAATTTAATATTTGCGATGAAAAAGTTAGAGATGCGATCGCGTCTGGTTTTTTTATCCAGCGCAGGTGTATATGGAAATCCTCCATTTTTGCCAGTGAGTGAAAGAGCTCCCTTAAATTCGATGTCGCCATATGCATTACATAAACAATTATGTGAAGATATTTGTATTTATTTTAAAGTAAATTATGGTATGGACATTAAAATTGCACGTATTTTTTCCGCATATGGTGTTGGATTACAAAAACAGATTTTTTGGGATATGTTTTGTAAATTGAAAAAGACAGGTCGCTTGGATATGTATGGAACAGGAGATGAAAGCAGAGACTATATTTATATTGATGATCTGGTAAAAGCTATCTTTTTAATTGCCACAGCAGAATCCGATGAATCTATATTTAATGTGGGAAACGGGATAGAGATAAAAATAAGTGAAGCAGCGAGACTTTTTGCAAAAGAGTTTCACTTAGATGAATCTTCTATCTGTTTTAATCAGTATGTACGTGAAGGGGATCCGAATCACTGGAAGGCAGATGTGACATTATTAAAGGAGTTACAATATCATCAGAGTATATCATTTGAAGAGGGAATAAAAAAATATTGTGATTGGTTAAAAGAAGGTAAATATGAATCTGAAATATTTTATTAAGTCTTGCCATTTAAAGAGAGAACTAAAAAAGAAAAAAATATTTTTGCAGTGTGATAAGAATGTAATGTTTGAAAATACATTTTCGCTGCGTTTATCAAATCCTCAGAGGGGGAAAATATACGTTACTGTCGGTGAACATTCTTTGATTGGGGGAAATATCATATTTGAGACAGAAAAAGGCAGTTTAAACATAGGTTCCAGAACTCAGATAAGCGGCGGAGCGACCATTATCTGCAGATCAGATGATATGATAGGAGATGATGTCATTATCGCCGGAGGAACGATTCTCTATGATCATGATTCGCATTCGATTTTTTTTGGCGAAAGGAAAAATGATGTGATTCAGGTCATAGACGATAATATAAAATATCATAACCCTTTGAAAAATAAAGACTGGTCTGTAGTGAAGACTTCGCCGATCACCATTAAAGATAAAGTATGGATTGGGAGAAATGTAATCGTATTAAAGGGGGTAACTATTGGTGAAGGAGCTGTAATCGGCGCCGGGGCGGTAGTGACGCATGACGTCCCTGCCTATACAGTTGTGGCAGGTAATCCTGCCAGGATCGTGAAACATATATAAGTTGATGCTATTGCCGGAGGAATTATGATACACAACTGGATTGAAGCCAAGTTAGATTATTTTCGATATATAGAAAAAAAACATATAACAGATCGAAACAAAGACATCTATTATATAATTAGAAGAAAGCCGTTGTGGGAAGGCTTTTTTTCAAACTACTTTTATGTGTTGTCTAATATAATCTATGCGGATCAGCACGGCTGGAAAAGTGTAGTTGACATGCAAAACTATCCCACCTTATATTCTGAAGAGAATGAATATCATGGAATATTAAATAGCTGGGAGTATTATTTTAAACAACCAGATCGTATACATATTGAAGAAGCTTATGCTTCTGGTAATTATGTATTATCTAAGAATCAATACTATGGTGATTTAGGAGTTCCGGTCTATCATATAAATCAAGGACATATTACAGAGGAAATGGTAAGGAAATTATATCTTTTACAGTCGGAAAGGATTCCTGTTCATAAAGAAATTTTAGATGAATGTTCCTCTCTATATAAAAAATACATTTCGGATCAAGAATGCATAGGCGTCCATATACGAGGGACGGATATGAATGAGAAAAGAAAATTTCATTCCATTCCTCCGAGAATAATAAATATTTCTAATAAAGTAGATGAATTGCTAGAGGGCAGAAGAAATTTTAGGATTTTTCTCTGCTGTGACGAAATAGATGCGGTTAATTGGTTTAAAGAGAAATATGGAGATATGGTATTTTCATTAAATGCGTATCGCTCATCAGGACATTCTTCTGTCGGGATACATAAACAGAATTTTAATCGTTCCCATCATCACTATTTGTTGGGAAGAGAAGTATTATTAGATGCGCTGTTATTAAGCAAATGTGATTACTTAATATGTGGTGTATCAAATGTGACCAGTGCGGCAGTAATGTTCAATAACCTTAATTATAAGAAAACGATTGTGTTGAAACAAAGATGATGAATGATAAAAGATTATATAAAAATATCGGTATCAATGTGATTCTTAAACCTTTAACCATGCTTCTCTCAATGATCTATATTCCTGTACTATTAGACTATCTGGGAGACGAAAAGTATGGGGTTTGGGCTACAATTTCGGCCTTTGTCAATTGGTTCAGCGTGTTTGATATCGGTATAGGCAACGGGATGCGTAATAAGTTGGCCGAGAGCTTGGCCGCGGGAGACGACCAAAAATCCGGCGAGATTGTAGCTACTTCTTATGCGGTGATATCAGTAATTTCTGTATGTATCTTCGGATGTTTTTGGGTGATATCATTATTGATTGACCTGCCGACTTTTCTAAATATAAGTATTGCCGGTGAAAATGTCAGATTAGCTGTCTGGATTACTGTATTATTTATTTGCATAAATTTTGTTTTGTCACTCGGAAATACGATTACCTATTCCATGCAGCAGCCGGCACTTGCCTCTGTTTGCGGACTTTTTTTGCATATATTGAATATCATATTTGTTCTGCTTTGCAGAGCTTTCAGACCTGCAGATATGGTTTTGATTTCGTTGACTCTTGGAAGCTCTTCAGTGATCGTTAACGGCATTCTAAATATTTATATTTTTAGAAAATATCCATATCTAAGATTACAAAAAAATAAATTCAATAGGGAACTTATCCATTCCATTACCTCCTTGGGAATTTTATTTTTTTGTGGTCAGATCAGTGCGCTTGTAATGAATTCAACCGACAATATACTAATTTCAAAGCTTTTCACTGCCTCGGATGTAACGCCTTATTCTGTGGCATATAAATTATTTATGGTATTTGTACAATTACAGGGAGTTGTCATCATGCCGATGTGGTCTGCCTTTACCAATGCGAAGGTACAGGGAGAATATAAATGGATATGTGAAAAATTCAATAAAATGCAATGGATTGCAGTAGTTTTATCTGTTGGAATTTTTATGCTGTTTATTTTGATTGAACCGATATCAAGACTATGGCTGGGTCATGCGATAGATTACAGCTCCAATATGCTCTTTGTAATGGCTGTATATTTTATAATATATTTATTTTCTGGAAATTATGCTTCGTTTCTATGTGGGATTGGAGATGTGAAATTGTATAGCGTCATGGCGCTGACAAGTGCCCTATTGAATATTCCGCTCTCAATCATGTTTGCTAAGTTTATGAATCTGGGACTAACCGGGATTATTCTCGGAACTTTAGTTTCGCAGATTCCCTATGCGCTTCTCATAGGTTGGAGAGCAACTTATCACATGAAAAGATTTAGAGGAAGATAATCGATGATAAAATGGATAATTGGTCATTTTCTGTTTCCTTTGTTCTGCAGGTTTATTAAATTGTATGAAGTTTCCTGTAATATTTTTAATAAATCAAGATATGTATATGTTGGCAATGGAAGTAATTCGGTTACATTTACAGCAACAGCTAAAATTTCGGGTGGAGGACCTAATATTAGGATTGGAGAAAAAACGATCATTGAAGGCCTTATTAATAGTGACCAGGGAATAGGCGCTATAAAAATAGGTGATTACTGTTATGTTGGTCCTAATACAAGAATATGGGCATTTTTAGAAGTTGAGATTGGCGACAGAGTTTTAATTGCCCATAATTGTAATATCTTTGATTCAAATTGTCATCCGATTGATGCTAATCTAAGAGCAATCGATTATCAAAACCTTCTTAAATACGGCAAAAACAATCTTAATGGTGAAGTCGAGCATAAGCGTGTACAGATAGGTGATGACGTGTGGATTGGGGCCAACTCATGTATTATGAAAGGTGTTGTGATCGGAAGTCGATCTGTTATTGCTGCCGGCAGTGTGGTAACCAAGAATGTTCCGGAGGATGTAATCGTTGCCGGAAATCCTGCTAAAGTAATTAAGCGTTTAAAATAAAGATCATATCAAAGAAGACAACCGCTGTCCATAAAGAAACAGACAGCGGTCAATATGATGTTTCAATGTTTCCAAGGAAGCAATCCCACACGCTTCCTTTTTCTGTGCTCAGATTTTCGTAAAACTTATTGTGCCATGTCGGCTGTGCCCCTGCTCGTTCAGTCCTCCCTCACCAGATAAAACTGAAAAGCGGAATACTCCGGCACCTCCCGGTTGATGGGGATCCCTGCGTTCATGAGGGCGGCTCCGGACCGGGTCTCTTTGCTTCCGTTGACAGAGTACATGGCATCCGATATCAGCCCCTTGGCCCGGACATATTCCTGGGGACCGTTGCAGGTCAGGTTTGTGACCACCACGCTGAGAAGGGATTCCCTTTTGTCCTTGGTCACATGCTGCCAGGCGGTCATATTTCCCGGCTCAAAGGGGTTGGTCAGGCGGTAGAAGTCTCCCCGGAATGTGATGTGATAGTACTTGCGGAACAGGTCGCTCTGCTTTTTGCAGATCTCCTGATCTTCTTCGGACAGGTGGGTGGCATCCAGCTCATAGCCGAAGGTGCCGCACATGGCCACCACAGCCTTGGTCTTTAGAGGCACGAACTTGCCGCTGTCGGAGATGTGGGCTCCCATGGCGCAGGTGGGATACACGAAGGAGGTGCCGTAGTGGAGCTTTAACCGGTCGATGGGATGGTTGTTGTCGCTGACCCAGTACTGGGGATAGTAGGACAGCATGGCCGGGTCAAAGCGGCCTCCCCCTCCGGAGCAGCCCTCAAACAGGATGTCCGGGTGAGTCAGGATGATCTGGTCCATCACACGGTAGAGGCCCAGGATGTACCGGTGGTAGACCTCCCCCTGCTTCTCGGCCGGAAGACTGTTGGACCAGATGTCGGTCAGGGACCGGTTGATGTCCCATTTTACATAGTAGATGTGGGCGTCGTCCAGGATGGCATTGATCTTCTCGATGAGATAGTCCTGAACCTCCCTCCGGCTCATGTCCAGGGCGATCTGGTTCCGGCTGCGCACGGCGTGCCTTCCGGGGATCTCCATGGCCCAGTCCGGATGAGCCCGGTAGAGGTCGCTGTCCTCGGACACCATCTCGGGCTCGAACCAGATGCCGAATTTCATGCCCAGGTCGTTGATCTGCTCCACCAGCTTGTGGAGGCCGCACTTGATCTTCTTCTCATTGACGTACCAGTCCCCCAGGCCGCTGTTGTCGTCGTCCCTCTTGCCGAACCACCCGTCGTCCATGACCAACAGATCCACGCCCATGTTCCTGGCGGCTTTGGCGATCTCCACCAGCTTCACGTCGTCAAAATCCATGAAGGCAGCCTCCCAGCTGTTGATCAGCACCGGCCGCTCCACCTCCTGAACAAATTTGCTGCGGCACAGGTTGGTGCGGTAGAAGTCGTGGTAGAGGTGGCTTAAGCCTGTAAACCCGCGGCTGCTGAAGGCCATGACCACCTCCGGGCACTCGAACGTCTCGCCGGGTTTCAGTTCATAGAAAAACTGTTTGGGGTTGATCCCCATGACCAGACGAAGCTGGTCGTACTGGTCCAGCTCGGCCTCGGCTAAGAAGTTGCCGCTGTACATGAGGGAGAAGCCGTAGCATCTGCCGTAGTCCTCCGTAGTCTCCCGGCCGCAGAGGATCACAAAGGGATTCTGCTGATGGCTGGAGGAGCCCCGGACGCTTCCGATGTTGTGGATATGGTGGGTCATGTGCTGCCGTTCCACCTGGCGCTCCTGGCCGTACCGCCCCGGAAAGCTCACCAGATCCAAATCGGCTCCGTTTAAAAAGTCCAGGCAGACGGACATGATCTTTCTCAGATGGATGGGCGCCTTCCCCTCGTTCCTCACCTTCACGGCCCGGGTGATGACGTCGGCCTCCTCAAACACGCCGTAGAGCAGAGTCACGGAAACCCCGCTCACCGGATCCCGGAGGGTCACCTCCAGGGTGTCCGCAGTATCGGCGTCATTGGCAAACACGGAGGGCAGGGCGTCCAGGTTGTATTTTCCCTTATAGACCCTGCAGTCTGCGGCCTTTCCGTGGAAGGAATAGCTGCCGTCGCTGTTTACCACCTCGATGCCGGCGACACGGAAATCGCCCTGCTGCTGGGTGGGGAACTCCTGGGGCTGGGCGTCCAGGGAGAAGGTGCGGGCATTGCGGGATTCGTAGGGATTGCCGGAAAATCCCCTGTCATACTGCATGATCTGGTAACTCATATCCGGGTCCGTGACGGTGGGGCCGTAATAAAGATGGAGGAGATAGTCCAGGTTGCCGATTTTCATCTGGTATGTGGTGTTTTTGGTATGAATGGTATAGGTCTTTGCCTTTTCATTAAAAATAATCGCCATGTTCGTATCACTCCTTTAGTATCTGAGAGATTTTATCTGTGACACCAGTTTACCATATTTTCCAGAAAATGCCTTTACCCTAATGACAGGAAAAACAGTAAAAATGGAAAGTGGAAAACATCTTCAAACACTACTTTTTTAATGAAAGCAATGGTGGTATACTATAGAGAGACTAAAACACAAAGGAGAGAAACGATGGAACTGAAAGGAAAAAGGATCGCTTTTTTAGGAGACAGCATCACAGAGGGACACGGGCTCGTGAATACGGAGGGGGCTTACTGGAATCTGTTAAAGGAGAGAGAAGGCCTGGCGGAAATCTATGTGGACGGAATCGGCGGAACCAGGATCTCCAGGCAGTGGACACCCAGCGAGAAGCCCAGGCATGATCTGGATTTCGTCTCCAGGGTGAAGGATATCCCGGAGGGCATGGACGTGATCGTCGTCTTCGGGGGGACCAATGATTTCGGCCACGGAGATGCGCCGCTGGGTGTCAGGGGGGAGAGATCGCCCTACACATTCTACGGGGCCTGTGATCTGCTGATCCGCAGCCTCATGGGACGGTTTCCCGGGACGGAGCTGGTCTTTATGACACCTCTTCACCGTCTGGTGGAGGAGCAGAACGGCAGACGGCTGGAGGATTATGTGAAGGCTCTGCGGCAGGTGACGGAGTACTACGGCGTGCCGGTGGTGAACCTGTACGGCGAGAGTGGGATTCAGCCCAAGCTTCTGACAAATAAGGAGATCTATTGCCCTGACGGCCTCCACCCAAACGAGGCTGGACATGAGAGGATCTACCGGCGGCTCAGAGGGGTTCTGTGGCGATTGTAGTCCCTGGGATACGGCTTGCTTTGACCGGATCAGTGGTTTATAATAGGAAACAGAAAAAAGCGCAGGAACGCTTTGGGAAAGAAAGAGGACGTAGGTTTATGTTTTCGAAGGACGGATTCCGGCACGGAGCGAAGCGACCATGAGCTGGTTCCGGAAGCAGATTAACGGGTCAGCTTTGGAAAAAGCCGTTTTACCGGCAGACAGGAGAGGTTATGAGAACAGTAAAGGAGCAGGAGATCGCCGCTCTGGCGCCCAACGCCAACGCGGCGGCCAACGGCAGAAAAATTTCAACAGGGGGCGGATTTGTGTCCCTGAAACGGTCGGAGGACGACAGCTTTTACATGGGGGAGTGTAAGGGCAGCGGAAAGAACAATTACGTGGTATCCGCGGATTACATAGACGAGGTGCATCCGGTGTTCCGATGTACCTGTCCCAGCCGGCAGTTCCCGTGCAAGCACAGCCTGGGACTGCTCTACGAGATGGCGGCGGGGAAGGCCTTTGCCATCACAGAGATCCCCCAGGACATCCTGGACAAGCGGGAGAAAAAGGAGGCCAGGGAGGCCAAAAAGCAGGCCGGGGAAAAGAAGCCGGCCACGGAGAAGAGCCGGAAAGCCTCCAGGGCGGCCAGGACAAAGAAGATCAAAAAACAGCTGGAGGGCTTAGAGCTTTTGCGGCAGCTGACAGACGGTCTGGTGAAAGGCGGCCTGGCGGCTATGGGAAGCGTGTCCTTAAAGACCTACCGGGATCTGGCAAAGCAGCTGGGTGATTACTATCTGCCCGGGCCTCTGACATATCTGAACCGGCTGATCCTGGAGATGGAGGCCTGTCAGAAGGACCAGGATCCCCGCCATTATGAAAACGGGGTGGAGATTCTCAAAAAACTTCGGGCGTTGGAGAAAAAGGCTCAGAGTTACCTTCAGGACAAACTGGACAGCGACAGCCCTGATGCAGACGACGATGAGCTCTATGAGGAGCTGGGGGGAATCTGGAAGCTGGAACAGTTAAATGACCTGGGCCTTAAGAAGGAAGGGGCCCGCCTGGTACAGCTGGCTTTCCAGGTTACGTTCGACCCGGCCAGAAAAGAGTATATCGACAAGGGATACTGGGTGGATGTAGACGACGGGCAGATCGTCCACACCTGTAATTACCGCCCGGTGAAGGCGCTGAAGTACGTAAAGCAGGAAGATTCCTGTTTCGGGCTTCTGCGGATCCCGGTCCTGTTTTATTATCCGGGCGCCGTGGACAAAAGGGTGCGCTGGGAGTCCGCCTCCTACGAGGAGATACCGGAGACGGTCTATGAGGAGATCGTAAAAAAGGCCTGGGCGGATCTTCCCGCCGCCATGAAGGCGGTGAAAAATGAGCTGAAAAATACGTTGTCAGAGGGGTACTGTCCCGTGCTGACAGCCTATGAGGAGATCGGCATGGTGGAGACCGGCGACGGTGAGGACGGGGATGGAGAGTCCGCCGGGACAGGGAAAAAGGCGGTCTATGCCATGAGGGATCACGGCCAAAACCGAATCAGGCTGGGCTGCCCCGAAGGCATGGAAGACACGGTCTCCATGATCCCCTTGCTTCCTGACGGCTCTCTCTACCGAGACGGGGTGCTGTTCGGACTGGCCTACTATGATCCCCAAGACCGGCAGATGGGGATTTATCCCTGCAGTCTGATCAAGAGAGACGGAATCTACAGACTGTTGTACTAGAGGATTCCCACCTGTTATAGTGATAAAAAGGAGCGGATTATGAATCTGAGTGTGGTGTATGAGTTGCGTGAGCGGTTTAAGACGGCTGCGGTGGCGGGAACCGGGCTGATACAGGAGGATTTTCGGCTTAAGAGGGCTGTGGAGCAGATGGCTCCTCTGGCCAAGGCTTCTCCGGTGTTTGGAAAGATCTGTCAGATGGCCCAGAAGGCCGTGGCCCCGGAGTGCGAACACAGGACGGCGGCGGTTCTTGACACTCTGGCTCTTCTGGACGCGGTGCTTTGTACCCAGGGAGGGCTTTTGAAAGAAGGGGAGTGGCGGCAGATTTCCGGCACAGACAGGAAAGGCAGGCTCTGCGTCAAGATTCCCTACAGCCAGATGGCGCCGGTGCTGGAAGCGTTCCGGGGAACGGGAAGCGGCAGGTACGCAGTGATCCGTGACGCTCATGAGGAGAAGCCGGAAATTTTTGAGGATTACAGGATCAAGAATCTCATGGTGAAGGCTTTAGGGGACAGTTATGGGGAACTGGCCGACATGGTGGCCGGGTGGCTCTTTTTGGAGGGCCGGGAGATCCTCCCCCTGTTGAAACAGGGATTCGACCCTGGCGGGAAGCGGGATATGGCAAAGAGAGCGGAGCTGATATCCGCCATTGCCGGGGGAGAGGAAAATGATTTCTATGTGGCGGCTCTTTCTGGAGCCTCCAAGGAGGTGAAGGAGGAGCTTATCCGGGCGCTGCGGCACAGGGAGGACAACGAGGAGCTTTTGCTGGAGCTGGTGAAATCAGAGAAGGGCAAGGGGAAGGAGGCGGCTCTCTGCGCTCTGACTCATATGAACGGGCAGGGGGCCAGAGAGTTCTGGAGAAAACAGATGGAGAAGAAGCCTGGAAAGGCAGCGGATTATCTGCAGGACTCCCGGACGCTGTGGGCCTCGGATCTGATCGCAGAGCATCTGGAGAGATGGCTGGATGCCTTTGACCAGTCAGGAATTCCTTTCAAAGACCTGAAAAATGAGGACCGCCAGATGTTGTATGATCTGCAAAGAGCGGCGCTCAGAAAGTCGTCTCCCCGGATGTGCACCTGCTACAAGCGGCTCTATCGAGTGATACCCAAGGAGACGGCGGAGCTTTTGTGGGATTCTCTCCTGGAAGAGCAGCCTGAGAGTCTGTGCCGGACGGCGGAGGAGCTGTATGAGGCTTATGGAGACCAGTTCCTCCAGCCGGTGTTCTGGGTTCATCTGCTGACCAAAGGATCTCATGAGGTCTATGACCGGTTCCATTCCTATTTAAGCCCGGAAGGTCTTTTGGATCAGGTAAAAAATAAGGGCGGCGGCAAGAGAGATCCCATGGGGATCTACAAGGTTCTCATGCGGGTAAGATATGAGGAGAAGGAGGGCGCCTATGTGGCGTACCGGGAAGCCTGGGATTCTCCCGTCAGGTTTCGGACCGTGGCTTCCAGGCTGGAGGAGGGCTTTGACCCCCGGTGGTATCCTCTCCTGTTGCAGTCGAAAAACCGGTTTGATTCCCGGCTCCGGAAACAGGTGAGAAGCAGCTTTGACAACGGATATGACGCCATGGTGGCAGGTCTTTTCCGGCCTGACATGGAAGAGCTGAAGGAAGATTACGGGAAGTATTTTTACCAGGGGGCCCGGCTTCGGGGGACTGTGGCCGCGGATGTGCGCATGCTGAAGCGATGCGGCTGGAAGGATTACAGGGGACTTCTGGCTCTCACGGGCAAGAAACATGACCACATCGCCACCTATGAGATCAGGGAGCTGCTCACGGAACTGCCCATGAGCAGCGAGGAACTGGCCGAGGAGCTGGAGAGCCTCATAAAGACTTATGGAAAGAAGGCCAGGATCGGAGTGGGGATTCTGGAGATGTGGTGCGGGAAGTTGAGAAGCGGAGTTTTGGCCGGAGATTTGTAAATAAGATGATAAATATGGAGGAAGCCATGAGTAAGAATGATGTCCAGAGGCTGCCTGCGGAGCAGCTGTTTCAGAGAGAGATTGACGCACTGATCGCCAACGAGAAGTACCCGGTGCCCACAGGCTGGCGCATGTCGCCGAAATCGGTGCTCACCTACATCTGCGGGGGAGAGAGCGGCGGGGTGGAGATCACCCCCAAGTACATCGGCCATGAGCGGCTGGTGGAGATCGCCATCTCCACTCTGGTGACGGACCGGGCTCTTCTTCTCATCGGGGAGCCGGGGACGGCCAAATCCTGGCTGTCGGAGCATTTAACGGCTGCCATCAACGGCAATTCCACCAGGGTGATCCAGGGGACGGCCGGGACCACGGAGGAGCAGATCAAGTACTCCTGGAACTACGCCATGCTGATTGCCGGCGGGCCGTCCAGGGAAGCCATGATTCCCAGCCCCGTGTACCGGGCCATGGAGGAGGGAGCCATCGCCAGGGTGGAGGAGATCTCCAGGTGCGCCTCGGAGGTCCAGGATGCCCTGATCTCCATCTTGTCGGAGAAGCGGATCTCCGTGCCGGAGCTTGGCATCGAGGTTCCGGCCAAAAAAGGATTTTCCGTCATCGCCACGGCCAACACCCGGGACAAGGGAGTCAATGAGATGTCGGCGGCCTTGAAGCGGCGGTTCAACATCGTGGTGCTGCCGGCTCCGGAGAGCCTGGAGGCGGAGATGGAGATCGTGAAGACCAGAATCGGCCAGCTGTCGGAGAGCCTGGATCTCAACGCCAGACTTCCGGAGGCGGAGGTGGTGGAGAAGGTGTGCACCATTTTCCGGGAGCTGAGGTCGGGGGCTACCCTGGACGGCAAACAGAAGATAAAGACCACCACAGGAGTGCTGTCCACGGCGGAGGCCATCTCCCTTTTAGCCAACAGCATGGCTTTGGCAGGCAGCTTCGGCAGCGGGGACGTTACGGACTATGACCTGGCCGCGGGCCTTCAGGGGGCTGTGGTGAAGGAGGACGAGAAGGATCAGAAGGTTTGGGAGGAGTACCTGGAGAACATCATGAAAAAGAGAGGCTCCAGATGGCTTTCCCTCTACAAAGAGTGCAAGGAGTTAAATCATTGATGGAGACACGGCCTTTTGTATTTGGAATTCGCCACCTGTCTCCCGCCGGAGCCTACTATGTCAGGGAGTTTCTGGACCGGACGGACCCGGAGCTGGTTCTCATCGAGGGACCGGCAGATTTCACGGACCTGATGGAGGATTTGGGGGCGGAGGAGGTGAAGCCGCCGGTGGCAGTCATGGCCTACACAAAGGAACTTCCCATCCGGACCATCCTCTATCCCTTTGCCGAATATTCGCCGGAGTATCAGGCTCTTTTGTGGGCCAGGGAACACGGGCGCAGGTGCCGGTTCTGTGATCTGCCCTCGGACGTGTTTCTCGGCATGAGAGCCGCCGGGGAGGCCGGACAAAACCGGGATCCGTCGCTTATGCCGGGACAGAGCGGAGAAGCGGAAGCCGGGAAGGAACCGGAGGCAGATCCACGCAGGGAGCCGGACAACGGGGCAGAAACCGGATCCGGGCGGGAAGACGGATCTGGTGAGGAAGCTTTTGACGTGTACCAGGCTCTGGACAGACAGTGTCAGGACAGGGACCATGAGACCTTCTGGGAGCGGACCATGGAGCAGGCCGGGGACGAGGCCGGCTACGAGGAGGGGGCCAAGGAGTTTGGCCGCCGTCTGCGGCAGCTGGAATCCAGAGGCCCCAGGGACCGTGAGGAGAATCTGGTGCGGGAAGCCTTCATGAGGAGGCAGGTCCAGGAGGCGGGGAGAGAGGGCGTCCGGCCTGAGAAGATCGCGGTCATCACCGGGGCCTACCATGTGGAGGGAATCCTGGGAGACGCCCCGGCCATGACGGACAGGGAGTGGAAGGCGCTCCCCAGGCTGGCCTCCATGAAGACTCTGATGCCCTACTCCTACTACCGGCTGTCGGAGCATTCCGGCTACGGGGCGGGGAACCGGGCTCCGGCCTACTACGAATATCTGTGGCAGGGCTTTCTGAGGGGAGAGGCGGACTTCGGGGCCAGGCGGTATCTGACAGGCCTGGCATCTTTTCAGAGAAATCACGGCGGAGTGACGTCCTCGGCGGAGGTGCTGGAGGCGGCAAGACTGGCAAAGGCCCTGGCCGGGCTTCACGACGGCAGGATCCCCACTCTTAAGGATCTGCGGGATGCCGCCGTCACTTGTATGGGACACGGATCATTTTCCGAGCTGGCCCTGGCGGCGGCCGACACGGAGATCGGCACCCGGATCGGAAGCCTGCCCCAGGGGGTGAGTCAGACCTCCATTCAGAGCGATTTCTATCACAAATTAAAGGAACTGAAACTGGAAAAATATAAATCCGTCACCGCCTCGGAGCTTTCCCTGGACTTAAGGGAAAACTTGAGGGTAAAGACGAAGAAAGCGGCCTTTCTCGACCTGGAGCGGTCTTTTTTCCTTCACCGGCTCAGGGTCCTCGGCATCCGGTTTGCCCAGATCCAGGGAGTCCGCCAGGACAATGCCACCTGGGCGGAGCAGTGGAGCTTAAGGTGGACCCCGGAGGCGGAGATCCAGATCGTGGAGGCGGTGTTAAAAGGGGATACGGTGAAGCAGGCGGCGGCCTTTGAGCTGAAGAACCGGTTAGATGAGAGCCAGGGCATCGCCGGCGTGGCCGGGATCGTGGAGGAGGCTTTTTACTGCGGCATGCCCGGGATGGTGTCGGCGGCTCTGGACCACCTCCAGGCCATGGCGGTGGACGGGGCGACGCTGACAGAGATCGCGGACACGGCAGGAAGTCTGTCGGTGGTGATTCAGTACGGGGATATCCGGAGGCTTGACCGAAAGCCTCTGATGCCCATCTTGTCCCAGCTGTTTCTGCGGGCCTGTCTGATGCTGCCGGGAGAGTGCGCCTGCGACGACGGGGCGGCAGGGACTCTGGCAGAGGCCGTAAACCGCCTTCAGACAGTCAGTGTGGCCCATGATTTTCTGGACAGGGACCGTTTCCTCAAGGTTCTGGGACAGATCGCAGCCAGGGACGACCTAAACACCCGTCTTTCCGGGCTGGCGGCCTCGATCCTCTTAGAGCAGGGGATCATGGACAGCGAGGAGCTGGGGCGGGAGGTGGAGCGCCGCCTTTCTAAGGGGATCCCTGCGGAGCTGGGAGCCGGATGGTTTGCCGGTCTGTCTTCCAGGAACCATTACGCCCTCATTGCCCGCCTCACCCTGTGGGAGAAGCTGAGCGGATATCTGGATACCCTGGATGAGGAAGAGTTTAAGAGGGCCCTCCTGTTTCTGCGCAGGGCCTTTGCGGACTTTTCTTCCATGGAGAAGGATCAGATCGCGGAGAATCTGGGGGAGATCTGGCAGGTGAACCCGGAGCAGGTCAGCGAGGTTCTCGGCGGGACTCTGACAGAGGATGCCATGGAGATGCTGGAAGGACTGGAGGATTTCGATTTTGGAGACATCTGACGAGAAATTAAAGGAGCGTATGACCAGGTGGCGGCTGATCCTGGGTCAGGACGGCGAGAAAGGGTTTGACAAGATGAACGGGGGAGAGGGGCTTGTTCTCTCCCAGGAGCAGTGGCTCATGGACCAGGCTCTGGCCTGTATCTACAACAACCCCTCCCAGGGCGGGTTTGGACCGGGAGGGAGAGGGGCGGGCCACGGCCCATCCAATCCCCAGATCACCAGGTGGCTGGGGGACGTGCGGACCCTTTTTGACAAGGATCTGGTGAAGATCGTCCAGGCAGATGCCATGGAGCGGTGCGGCTTAAAGCAGCTGATCTTTGAGCCGGAGCTTCTGGAGAACCTGGAGCCGGACATGAACCTGGCCGCCACCATCCTGCTCCTCAAGGACCAGGTGCCCAAGAGGAGCAAGGAGAGCGTCCGGGAGTTTATGAAGAAGATCGTGGAGGAGATCAACAAGCTGCTGGAGAGCGATATCAAACGGGCGGTGACGGCTGCGGTGAACAAGAGGCAGCATTCCCCCATCCCATCTGCCTCGGCCCTTGATTTTCCCACCACCATAAGGAGAGGGATCAAGAACTACAGGCCGGAGCTGAAAAAGATCATCCCGGAGCACTACTATTTCTTTGACCGCACCTCCACCACGGCGGCCAACAAGTACACCATTATCCTGGATGTGGACCAGAGCGGTTCCATGGGAGAATCGGTGATCTATTCGTCCATCATCAGCTGCATCCTGGCCAGCATGGCGTCGGTGAAGACCAGGATCGTGGCCTTTGACACCCAGGTGGTGGATCTGACGGAGAAATGCGACGATCCGGTGGACCTTCTGTTCGGATTTCAGCTGGGGGGAGGCACGGATATTGACAAGTCGGTGGCCTACTGCAGCCGGTTCGTGGAGAATCCCAGGAAGACTCTGTTTTTCCTGGTCAGCGACCTGATGGAAGGAGGAAACCGGGCGGCTCTGGTGAGACGTCTGGGAGAGCTGAAAGAAAGCGGGGTTACGGTGGTCTGCCTCCTGGCCATCGCCGACGGAGGGAAACCTTACTATGACGCCCAGATGGCGGAGAAGGTTGCACGCATGGGGATTCCCTGTTTTGCCTGCAATCCACAGAAACTGCCGGAACTTCTGGAGAGAGCCCTCAAGGGGCAGGATCTGGGGGAGATGGCCAAAGGGTGATGATACAGCCATGACAGGTTCGGTTTTTCAGGAAAAAGGAAAACAGAACCTGTCATGGCTGCATTTCATTTGAAAAAAGGGTAAAAAATCAACCGGTAAAAATTCCTGTAACCTGTGAAAAAACAGTATTGATTTATAAAAGGATATCTAGTATATTATGTAATAGATTATCTCAGGCCCCAGCGGGGCCGAAAGGAGAATCACAATATGATAAAGATAGCAGTAGATGCTATGGGTGGGGATTATGCTCCGGCAGAGATGGTCAAAGGGGCCGTGGAGGCGCTGAAAAAGAAAGAGCAGGTCCATGTGATCCTGGTGGGCCAGGAGGACAGGATCCGGCAGGAGCTGTCTTCCTACGCCTACCCGGCTGACCGGCTGACCATCGTCCATGCCTCTGAGGTGATCGAGACAGAGGAGCCGCCGGTGAACGCCATCCGCAAAAAAAAGGATTCCTCCATCGTGGTGGGGATGAATCTGGTCAAGAGGCAGGAGGCGGACGCCTTCGTGTCGGCAGGCAGTTCCGGCGCCATCCTGGTCGGAGGTCAGGTTATCGTGGGAAGGATACGGGGAGTGGAGAGACCGCCTCTGGCCCCTCTGATCCCCACGGAGAGAGGGGCGTCCCTTCTCATTGACTGCGGGGCCAATGTTGACGCCAGGCCTTCTCATCTGGTACAATTTGCCAGGATGGGTTCTATTTACATGGAGCATGTCATAGGCATTAAGAAGCCAAGGGTCGCCATCGTCAACATCGGCGCCGAGGAGGAGAAGGGCAACGCCCTGGTGAAGGAGACGTTTCCGCTCCTGAAAGCCTGTGAGGACTTAAACTTCATCGGGAGCATCGAGGCCAGGGAGATCCCCCACGGAGGAGCGGATGTCATCGTCAGCGAAGCCTTTGTGGGCAATGTGATCTTAAAGCTCTATGAGGGAGTGGGATCCACCCTGATCGGCATGGTGAAGCAGGGCATGATGACAAACCTGAAAAGCAAGATCGGGGCTCTTTTGGTGAAGCCGGCCCTGAAGGAGACCATGAAGGCCTTCGACGCCAGCCAGTACGGAGGGGCGCCGCTGCTGGGCTTAAAGGGACTGGTGGTAAAGACTCACGGCAACTCCAAAGCCAATGAAGTCTGCAATTCCATCCTCCAGTGCGTCACCTTTAAGGAACAGCAGATCAATGAAAAAATAAAGGAGAGCCTGCTGCCAAATAAAGAGCAGGAATAAAGAGAAAAGAAAGAGAGGGTTTATCATGGAGTTTGAAAAGTTACAGGAAATCATTGCAGAGGTTATGAATGTGAGTGAGGATGACATCACTGCCTCCACCACATTTGTGGACGATCTGGGGGCGGATTCCCTGGATATCTTCGAGATCGTGGCTGCCATCGAGGAGAAATTCGACATCGAGATTCCCCAGGAAGAGGCAGAAAAAATCGTGACCGTAGGCGATGCGGTAGAGCAGATCAAAAACGCATTGAATTGAGAAAGGCGATAGAGGAAAAAGCCCTGGTTATGGGGCTTTTTCCCTCTATAGAGAAGGAAACAGATATGAATCTACATTTAAAAGAGCTGGAACAGAGGACAGGATATGAATTTCATGACGGAAAACTGCTGTCCCAGGCTATGACTCACAGCTCCTATGCCAATGAGCACCATATCGATAAGTTAAAGTGCAATGAGAGGCTGGAGTTTTTGGGGGATGCAGTGCTGGAGGTGGTATCCAGCGATTTTCTGTACCACAAATACGGCAGCCTTCCGGAGGGAGACTTAACCAAGCTGCGGGCCAGCATCGTCTGCGAGTCTACCTTGGCTCTGTGTGCCGGGGAGCTCTCCCTGGGAACCTATCTGCTTCTCGGAAAGGGCGAGGAGGCCACGGGGGGGAGGGAGCGCAGCTCCATCGTATCGGATGCCATGGAAGCGCTCATCGGGGCCATCTATCTGGATGGTGGTTTTGCTAGTGCAAAAGAGTTTATTGAACGGTTTATCTTACATGATATCGAGCACAAACAGCTCTTTTTTGATAGCAAGACTATCTTACAGGAGATGGTGCAGGCTATGGGGGACGATCCCCTGGTCTATGAGCTGATCCGTGAGGAGGGACCGGACCACAATAAGATCTTCGAGGCCAGAGCGCTGGTGGGGGAGACGGAGGTGGGACGGGGGACGGGCCGGACCAAGAAAGCGGCGGAGAGCATGGCCGCTTATAGGGGAATCTTAAGACTGAGAGAAGAAAACACAGGTGAACCATGTATCTAAAAAGCATTGAAGTACAGGGATTCAAATCATTTGCCAACAAGATCGTGTTTGAATTCCACAACGGCATCACGGGAATCGTGGGTCCCAACGGAAGCGGCAAGAGCAATGTGGCCGACGCGGTGCGCTGGGTACTTGGAGAACAGCGGATCAAGCAGCTGAGAGGCGCCAGCATGCAGGATGTGATCTTCTCGGGGACAGAGACCAGAAAACCCCAGGGGTTCGCCTATGTGGCCATCACTCTGGACAACTCGGACCATCAGCTGGCCATCGACTATGATCAGGTGACTGTGGCCAGACGGATCTATCGCTCCGGAGAGAGCGAGTACTTAATCAACGGCAGCGCCTGCCGCTTAAAGGACATCAATGAACTGTTTTATGATACGGGAATCGGCAAGGAAGGCTACTCTATCATCGGTCAGGGCCAGATCGACAAGATCTTAAGCGGAAAGCCGGAGGAGAGAAGAGAGCTGTTCGACGAGGCGGCAGGAATCGTCAAATTCAAGCGGCGTAAGACCATTGCTCAGAAAAAGCTGGAAGATGAGAAACAGAACCTGGTTCGTGTAAGCGATATCCTATCGGAGTTGGAAAAACAGGTGGGCCCTCTGGCGAAACAGTCGGAGACGGCCAGAGAGTATCTGCGGCTGAAGGAGGAGCTGAAGGCCTATGAGGTCAACGTGTTCCTGAAAGAGAGTGAGGAGCTGAAGGCTCAGTTAAAAGAGGTGGAGCGCAATGAGACCGTCGTGTCGGAAGACCTAGAGGAGACCAGGGCAGCTTCCGATCAGATTCGAGTCACCTATGAGGAGCTGGACCAGGTATTAAAAGAGCTGGACGAGAAGATTGAGGAAGAGCGAAGCCAGGCCGGACAGGCCAGCCTGCACAAAGGTAATCTGGAGGGTCAGATCAACGTTCTGTTGGAGCAGATCAACACAGAGCGGATGAACGCGGAGCATATCGGTTCCCGGATGGAGACCATCGGTCAGGAGATCGGGGAGAAAAAGATTCAGATCGAAACCTATGAGGCGGACAATGCCCAGATATCCGGTCAGGTAAAAGAAGGAAAGAAGGGCCAGGAGGCGGCGGAGGAGACCCTTCGCCGGGCGGATGAGGCCATCATGCTTCTGGACGAGAAGATCGAGTCGGGAAAAAGCCAGATCATCATGACCATGAATGAGAAAGCCTCTGTGGCGGCCAGACAGCAGCGGTACGAGGCCATGCTGGAGCAGGTTCAGGTGCGCCGCTCGGAAGTGGTTCAGAAGCTGTTAAAGTCCAAAAGTGACGAGTCGGTTCAGGAGGAACAGAAGAAGACAGAGGCCGAGAGGCTTGCCGGGGTGGAGGAGCACATCGAGGCGCTGGCCTTGGAGCAGCAATCTCTCGAGGAACAGATCGGGCAGCTGGACTCGGAGGTTCGACGCCTTTCCCGCAATGTAAACGAGAGGCAGCAGGAGTACCAGATGAGTCACACCAAGCTGGAGTCCCTGCGAAATCTGGCAGAGCGTTACGAGGGCTACGGCGGAAGTATCCGCCGGGTCATGGAAGTGAAAAGTAGGGTTCGGGGCATCCACGGTGTGGTGGCAGACATTATCACCACTCAGAAAGAGTACGAGATCGCCATCGAGACGGCTCTGGGGGGAAGCATCCAGAACATCGTCACGGACACGGAGATCACAGCCAAACAGCTGATCGAATATCTGAAGAAGAATCAATACGGCAGGGCCACCTTCCTCCCGCTGACCAGTGTGGGGCAGAAGGGAGGATTCACCCAGGAGAAGGCATTGTCAGAGCCCGGAGTCTTGGGACTGGCAAGCCAGCTTGTCCAGGCGGACAGCCGGTATGAGGGCCTGGTGAGATATCTTCTGGGCAGAGTGGTGGTGGTGGACCATATCGATCACGCCATCGCCCTGTCCAGAAAATTCCAGTATACGCTGAGGATCGTCACTCTGGACGGAGAGCTTTTGAGCGCGGGAGGCTCCATGACCGGAGGGGCTTTTAAGAATACCAGCAACCTTCTGGGACGAAAGCGGGAGATCGAGGATCTGGAGAGACGGTGCGAGAAGGCCATGGGGGCTGTCAGGCAGCTGAGAGAAGAGCTGACCATGAATGAGGCCTGCTTAGAGCAGAAGAGAGAAGAGCTGGAACAGCTCAAGCAGCAGCGCCAGACCGCCTTTCTGGAACAGAACACCATTCAGATGAATTTATCCCAGCTGGATGATAAGATTCTGGAGATCGCAGAGTCGGCACAGGATATGGTTCTGGAGAACCGGCATCTGGAGGAACAGATCCGGGAGATCGAGGGAAATCAGAAAAAGCTGACAGGGGAAGTGGATCAGTTAATCTCCCAAAATGATCAGACAAGCAAACAGGTGGAGGCGCTGACCGGGCAGTTGGAGCAGGCCAGGGAGAACCGGGAACAGCTGGCAAGGGAACTGTCGGTGGTCCAGCTGGAGAATGCCAATCTGCAGCAGAAGTATCAGTTTGTCCAGGAGAATGTAAGGCGTGTCCGGACAGAGATCCAAAAGCTTGAGGAAGAGCTTGACCAGCTGGCGGGCAGCACGGATGCCAGTGACCAGATCATCGCCGGGAAAAACAGGGAGATCGAAACTTTAAGAGGCCAGATAAAAGAGGCTGGTCTCAGAGCCCAGACGGCTGACAAAGCAGTGGAAAAGTACTCTGCGGCCAAGGAGGAGAGATCCAAAGAACAGAAACAGCTGTTTGACAAAAGAGAAGAGCTTGGAAGCCGTCAGAGCCGTCTGGACAAAGAGCTGTTCCGTCTTCAGAGCCAGAAAGAGAAGCTCGAGGAGCGGCTGGAACACCACATCGAGTATATGTGGAGCGAGTATGAGCTGACCTATACCACGGCCCAGGCTTTTGAGAAGAAAGAATGGACCTCTCTTCCTGAGATGAAAAAGCAGGCAGAAGGACTTAAGGGCGCCATCAAGGCTCTGGGCAATGTGAATGTCAATGCCATCGAGGACTATAAAGAGATTTCGGAACGGTACGAGTTTATGAGGACCCAGCACGAGGACTTGGTGCGGGCAGAAGAGACTCTTCAGGGGATCATCGAGGAGCTGGATGCCGGGATGAGAAGGCAGTTTGAGGAGAAATTCAGAGAGATCCGCCGGGAATTCGATCAGGTGTTTCAGGAGCTTTTCGGAGGCGGGCACGGGACGCTTGAGCTGGTGGAGGGGGAGGATATCCTGGAGGCGGGAATTCAGATCATCTCACAGCCTCCGGGAAAGAAGCTGCAGAACATGATGCAGCTGTCCGGCGGCGAGAAGGCGCTGACCGCCATCGCCCTGCTGTTTGCCATCCAGAACTTAAAACCGTCTCCATTCTGTCTTCTGGATGAGATTGAGGCGGCTCTGGATGACTCCAATGTGGACCGGTTTGCAGGGTATCTGCACAAACTCACCAGAAATACCCAGTTTATCGTGATCACTCACAGGAGAGGAACCATGGTGAGCGCCGACCGGCTGTACGGCATCACCATGCAGGAGAAGGGAGTGTCCACCCTGGTTTCCGTCAATCTCATTGAGGATACATTGGACAAGTAGGAGGGAGCGCTATGGCAGAAGGAAAAAAGGGATTTTTCGGCAGACTGGTGGAGGGACTGACCAAGACCAGAGACAATATCATATCCGGCATGGACTCGATTTTCAGCGGGTTTTCCGCCATTGATGACGATTTTTACGAGGAGATCGAGGAGACGCTGATCATGGGAGATCTGGGGATTACCACCACCATGTCCATCGTGGAGAGCCTCAGACAGAAAGTGAAGGAACAGCACATCAAAGAACCGTCGGAGTGCAAGGAGATTCTGATGGAGACCATGAAGCAGCAGATGGACTTGGGGGAAAATGCCTATGAGTTCGAAAACCGCAGGTCTGTCCTGTTAGTCATCGGCGTCAACGGGGTGGGCAAGACCACTTCCGTGGGAAAGCTGGCAGGCCAGCTGAAAGACAGCGGCAGGAAGGTGATCATGGCGGCGGCGGATACGTTCCGCGCGGCGGCCATCGAGCAGCTGACCGAGTGGTCTCACCGGGCGGGGGTGGAGATCATCGCCCAGCAGGAGGGATCGGACCCGGCAGCAGTGATTTTCGATGCCATCGCGGCGGCCAAATCCAGGAATGCGGATGTGCTGATCTGTGACACCGCAGGGCGGCTCCACAACAAGAAGAATCTGATGGAGGAGCTTAAGAAGATCAACCGGATCATCGACAAGGAGTACCCGGAGGCTTACCGGGAGACATTGGTGGTCTTGGACGGGACCACGGGCCAGAACGCCCTGTCCCAGGCCAGGCAGTTTATGGAGGTGGCCGATGTCACCGGCATCATCCTGACCAAGCTGGACGGCACGGCCAAAGGCGGAATCGCGGTGGCTATCCAGTCAGAGCTGGGGATTCCGGTGAAATATATCGGCATCGGGGAGCAGATCGACGACCTTCAGAAATTCGACGCAGAGGAATTTATCAACGCACTGTTTAATACAAAGGGAGAGGAGTAGGGATTATGATGACACTGGAAAGTTTTGAGGAGGCTTCCGAGGCGGTCGGCAAGGTGACCCAGGAGACCAAGCTGGTATACAGCGAGTATTTTTCCGATCAGACCGGCAACAAGGTGTACTTCAAGCCGGAGAACATGCAGTACACGGGGGCCTATAAGGTGAGAGGCGCCTACTACAAGATCAGCACCCTGACAGAGGTGGAGAAAAAGCACGGCCTGATCACGGCATCCGCAGGCAATCACGCCCAGGGGGTAGCCTATGCGGCCAAGCTGGCGGGGATTCCCGCGGTGATCGTCATGCCCACCACCACTCCTCTCATCAAGGTGAACAGGACCAAGAACTACGGAGCCGAGGTGATCCTGGAGGGAGACGGGTTCGACGAGTCCTGCGCTCATGCCTTCGCGCTGGCCCAGGAGCGAAACCTGACCTTTGTCCATCCCTTCAACGACTTGGCAGTGGCCACGGGGCAGGGAACCATCGCCATGGAGATCATCAAAGAGCTGCCTACGGTAGACTATATTCTGGTCCCTGTAGGCGGAGGCGGGCTGTGCGCCGGGATCTCCACACTGGCCAAGCTTTTGAACCCAAAGATCAAGGTCATCGGCGTGGAGCCTGCGGGGGCTAACTGTATGCAGGAGTCCTTAAAGGCAGGGCATGTGGTGGAGCTTAAGTCTGCTGACACCATCGCCGACGGCACGGCAGTCAAGTGTCCCGGAGACCTGATCTTCCCCTACATCCAGGAAAATGTGGATGACATCATCACGGTGGAGGACAGTGAGCTGATCGTCACATTCCTGGATATGGTGGAGAATCACAAGATGATCGTGGAGAATTCCGGTCTTCTGACCGTGGCGGCATTAAAGCATCTGAATGTACAGAAAAAAAAGATCGTCTCCGTCTTAAGCGGCGGCAATATGGATGTGATCACCATGGCTTCCGTGGTACAGCACGGCCTGGTCCAGAGAGACCGGGTGTTTACCGTGTCGGTCCTGCTTCCGGACAAGCCGGGAGAACTGGCCAAGGTGTCCGCCCTTCTCGCCCAGGAAAAGGGCAATGTCATCAAACTGGAGCACAATCAGTTTATCAGCATCAACCGCAACGCGGCGGTGGAGCTTAAGATTACCATAGAGGCCTTCGGGACCGAGCACAAGAATGCCATCGTGAGAGCCCTCAACGAGGAGGGGTACCGCCCCAAACTGGTGAAAGCTTCCGGAACCTATACGGAATAGGGGGCGGCAGGGGGAACAAGAGAACGAGATGGAACGGTTAAAGATCAAGGTACCCTTTGGGGCACAGGTAGATTATTTTGTCAAATGGACTTTGATCTCAGTGGTCCTGGGAGTGTGCGGGGGAGTCGTGGGAGGAGCTTTCGGCCATGGGATACGCCTGGCTGCGGAGTGTTTTCAAAATCACAGCTGGCTCTTATACCTGCTTCCGGTATCCGGAGTGATCATCGTCTTTTTGTACCGGGCGGCCGGCCAGGAGAAGAACAAAGGAACCAACATGGTTCTTGTGGCCATCTCATCGGATGAGAAGATGTCCCTGGTAACCGGGCCGCTGATTTTTGCAGGCACAGTGCTCACACATCTGACCGGCGGTTCCGCAGGAAGAGAGGGTGCTGCCCTCCAGATCGGGGGCAGCTTGGGAACTCTGATCGGAAAGGTGCTGCGCCTGGATGAGAAAGACGGAAAAGTGGCGGTGATGTGCGGCATGAGCGCCTGCTTCGGCGCCCTGTTCGGCACTCCTCTGGCAGCCGGGATCTTCTCCTTGGAAGTGGTCAGCATCGGTATCATGTATTACGCGGCC
The DNA here is from genome assembly GCA_022792815.1 of Hungatella sp. Lineage (GTDB taxonomy): Bacteria > Bacillota > Clostridia > Lachnospirales > Lachnospiraceae > UBA3402. Next base: position 41,233 of record JAAWBS010000021.1, on the reverse strand, counting down.
TTGGTGCCCTGTCTGTTTGCCTCTTTTATCGGAGCGGGAGTGTCCGGCACCCTGGGGCTTTCCGGTGAGCATTTTACCATTGTGCAGATACCGGAATTCGGAGTTGTGCCGGCCATCATCACCGTCTTCTTGGGGAGCCTCTGTGCGGTCTTAAGCATCGGTTTCTGCCTTCTGCTCCATCAGGCGGAGCACTGGTACCGCCATTTTTTCAGGAATCCCTACCTGCGGATTCTGGCGGCTTCGGTGATTCTTATTCTTCTGACCACTGCCCTGGGCAGCAGGATCTACAACGGAAGCAGTGTGGCACTGATCGAGGAGGCTTTAGAGGGCCGTGTGCGATATGAGGCCTTTCTCCTGAAGATGCTGTTCACGGCGGTGACCCTCGGAGCAGGGTACAAAGGCGGGGAGATCGTGCCGACGCTGTGTGTGGGAGCCGCCTTTGGGTGTATCGTGGGAACGCTGCTCGGTTTTTCGCCGTCCCTGTGCGCGGCCTGCGGCATGGCGGCTCTCTTTGCAGGGGTGACCAATTGTCCCATATCCAGCCTGTTTATCGCTTTTGAGATGTGCGGATTCGAGGCTATGCCCTACTTTGCCATAGCCATCGCGGTCAGCTTTACGCTGTCAGGATACTACGGGCTGTACGGAAGTCAGAAATTCGTGTATTCCAAGGTGAAGACGGAGTTTATCAACAGGAAGGCAAATGAATACGATGAATAGGAGGAACGTATGAAAAAAGGAATTTGTGCCGTGGTAATGGCGATGACTCTTGGATTTACCGCCTTTTTTGCGGTTCTCACAGGAGGTCCCTTTGTGGAGATGCTGTCCGGCCCTGTCCCGGTTACGGGAAGCTTTGAGGAGGTGTCAGGCAGTTATGTGGCTTATGAGGTGTCCTGGCCGCTGGTCTCCTATGGGGCAGAGTATTATTCCGGTGACCCGGACCGAATCTCCAAGTGGGGCTATGTGATGTACGATGAGGAGCGGCAGGAGTTTTTTAACATTGTGGTCCCGGAGCAGGACCACACCAAGTTTCATCATCTCCTGTCAGAGGCCAACCGGAGTGAGGAGGACCGCGCCAAGCTGACTCCCGTAACCATAGAGGGAACGTTAGTGCCGGTGGAGGATTCCGGTGTGGAAGAGCTGCTGCGTCTTTTGGCAGGCAACGACTCTAAGAGTACAAGGGAGATGGACGTGCTGGCTTCTTCCCAGGAGGGCTGGTATTCCATAGAGTCCAAATCTATCCAGGGCTTTGGCAGATTTCCTCTGTGGCTCTGTGCTGTCACGGCCGGAATCAACCTGCTGATTTTTCTTGTGGCGCTGACACAATTTTTAAAGAGAGAACCGAAGGAGAGTGAGGAGGAGATCCTGGGAAAGGCTTTTGCAGGTTCCAAGCTGGATCAGCTTCTTATGATTCAGAGGGTCTGGCTGAATTCCTGGACTGCCATCACGAAGACAAAGAACCGAAAAATGGCGGCCCTGGCTGTGATCGGAGGCCTCGCCGTCCCCACTGCCATCGGTTATTTTGTGGGAGCTTCTATGACCACAGTGATGACGATTCATCTGCCTTTGGGGATCCTGTTTGGGGATCTGTATCTCTGGGTCCAGTGGATGACGGAGAGGGTAAACAGTACGGAAAAGACGATCACGGCGTTTCGCAGGCGCATCGGCAAGCTTATGCCGTCCGGGGAGGAGAGGGAGGCCATGGCCGCGGATGTTCTGGAGGCGGCCAGAGAGCAGGCCTTTCGGGAGCGGAGCAAGGATCGGATGACCTGGGTGGCAGTGGGGAGACGGTACTGGGCCGTGTTCAGCAGCAATAAGACCGTACAGATCGTGGACTCTGCCAGAGTGGCCAAGGTGGAGACGTCCAAAGAGTCCTATCAGATTCCAAGCGGCAGAGTGACGGTGACCTTCACCAACTATGCGGCCAAAATCTACTTTAAGGATTCCACAAAGAAAAAGGGCTGTGACGAGATGCTGGCCTTTGACGCAGAGAACACCCTGGGATTTCTGGTGACGCAGATTAAAAAATACACCGGCGACAGCATCGAGATCGTCTCGTTATAGGAGGAAAGGGAAACCATGATTAATAAATTGCAGATGAAGGAATTGATGTCCGTCTTTTTCCTGGTAGTGTTCCTGGGAGGACTCAGCGGTTTTATGTTCTCCAGGGTGGGATTGTCTGCCGTGACGGCGATCCGGGGAAGCGTCCCCTTAGAAGCGGAGGCGGATCTGGCCGATATGGAAGGCAGATATGTGACCTACGAGGCAAAGTATCCGTTAGGGGAGTATCTGGAGGTCACCAAGGTCACCAAGAAATACGGGGTCACTCAGAGTTCCAAAAAGGACAGTTCCGCTTACGTGGTCTTTGACGAGGCCAGAGAGGTCTTCCTGTCGATTCAGGTGGGAGCGGACCGTTGCAGCGAGATGGAGGCTATCCCGGATAAGTACCAGGAAGCTATCGACAAGGGGGAGGAGGATTTCTCCGGTATCCTGGTGTCCGGTTCCCTGGACCGTCTGACAGGCGAAGATCTGGAGTATTACATAGAGGCCATGGAGGATGCGGGGCTTTCGGTGGATGAGGTGGTGTATCACATTGCCGACAAGAAGATCCGCGGGAATTCCATGTCCAATGTGTACGGGTTTACTGCCATTGGGCTGCTTATGGGGCTGATGGCCCTGGCAATCCTGTTCACCGTCTTAAAAGATCCGGTGAAGAAGAGGGTAAACCGGTATCTGTCCGCCCATCCCAATGTGACCCTTTCTCAGCTGGAGGCGGACTTTGCCGCTGCCCGGAAGGTGGACAGTGTGTGGGTAGGACAAAACTGGACCTTTGCCGCCAATTTAAAAGAAGTGCTGTTTGACAACAGGGAAGTAGTCTGGGTCCACTCGAGATCAGAGAGGAGCGGAAGAAGCGTCTCGTTTTATGTGTATGCGGAACTGATGGACGGGACTACCAGGAGACTGTCCGTGTCCTCGGAGAAAAACAGCAGGCAGGTGATGGAATTGTATGCAGGCTTCCCCCATATCGTCAGGGGCAGCAATCCGGAGTATGCCTATCTGTACCAGCACGACAGAGATGCCTTTTTGAATATGAAGTTTCGCGGGACGCAGGAGTAGGAGCTTGTGATGAGAGTGAACAGAAGGGAATTGAGGGCAAGGGCGAGAGGAGCTCTTCGCGGCAATTACTCCACTGCCATAGGAGCCTGTCTGCTTTTCGGAGTGCTGGCGGGCTTAAACCGGGTGGTCTTGACCATGTGCAGCCTGCTCTATCAGACCAGGTCCCTTCTTCTGGAGCAGGAGAGCCGGCCGGTTGTGACAGAGACGATCCGGGCAGTGGAGATCCTGGTGTTTCTTGTGTTTTGCGGAGTGCTCATCCCCGGCTTTCAGAAGATGTATCTCAACATCTGCCAAAAGGGAAAAGGCAGCGTGGGGGATATCTTCTGGGGATTTGGGGAGCAGTTTTGGAGGTTTTTAGGCCTGTCGCTGATTCTTGTAATCCTGGGGGCTGTGGTTCACACCCCGGTGGCGGTGCTGAGCGCCGCCATGGAGAGAGGCGGAGCGGGGGAGTTTCCCGAGCTTTTTCTGTCGCTGTATCTTCCTGTTATAGTCCTGATCGGTGTGTGGCTCTGTCTCGACTACTGTCTGCTGCCCTTTGTGCTGGCAGACCGCACAGAGCTTTCCCTGACGGAGGCTCTCGAGAAAAGCCGGGAGATGATAAGGGGAAACCGGATGGAGTTCCTGATTCTGAATTTCAGCTTTTCTGGGTGGTACGCGGCCGCGTTTCTGTTCTGCGGAATCGGCTTTTTATGGCTGATCCCCTACGTGAAATGTGCCAATCTGCTCTTCTATCTGGATTTGAAAGAAGAGGGGGCCATATCCCAGGAATAAGACATGGAAAAATCCGCATAGACTTACACCAAAGAGAGAAGGGGTGAAGCTATGCGGATTTCTGAGTTAAAGCAAAAAGAAGTGATCAACGCGGAGGACTGCAAGCGTCTGGGATTTGTGGGAGATGTGGATTTTGACATGAACACCGGATGTATGACGGCTCTGATTGTACCCGGTCCTGGGTGTTTCTGCGGATTCTTGGGGCGGGAGAAGGAATTTGTGATTCCCTTTGCCGATATCTGCCAGGTGGGAGACGATATCATCCTGGTCAATGTGAAGAAAAAAGAGGTAGAAGGCCCCTGCCGTGTTTGAAATATTCCTTGCGAATTTAGGAAGGGTAGAGTAAAATGGAAGGAGAAAGCAGAACAAAGGAGGAGCAACCATGAAGTGTCCTTACTGTAATGAGGACGATACCAAGGTAATCGATTCCAGACCGGCTGACGACAACTGCTCCATCCGCCGCAGGCGGCAGTGCGAGCGGTGCGGAAAACGTTTTACGACCTATGAGAAACTGGAGACCATGCCTCTGATGGTGATCAAGAAAGATAATTCCAGAGAGACCTATGACCGCTCCAAGATCGAGTCAGGGGTGATACGTTCCTGCCACAAGAGACCTGTCTCCACCCAGCAGATCGACTCCATGATCGAGGATATCGAGAATCGCATATTCAATCTGGAGGAGAAAGAGGTGTCCACTTCCGTGATCGGAGAGATGGTGATGGAGAGTTTGAAGGACTTAGACGAGGTCGCCTATGTGAGATTTGCCTCTGTGTACCGGGAATTCAAAGATGTAAATACCTTTATGGAAGAATTGGGAAAACTGTTGAAAAAGTAGGATGATACAATGTTAGAACCATTTTACCCGAAATACTATGTAAGCTCTGCCTATGCGATTCCCTATGAGAGACTGTATGAGGGGGGAATTCGGGGTGTGATCTTTGACGTGGACAACACTCTGGTTCCCCACGACTCTCCGGCAGACGAGAGGGCTGTAGAACTGTTTCGGCGGTTTCATCACATGGGCATGGAGACCTGCCTTTTGTCCAACAACCGGGAGCCAAGAGTGGCTGCTTTCGCGGAGCGGGTGGGGAGCTCATATCTCTTCAAAGCCGGCAAGCCATCGGTGAAAGGTTATGAGAAGGCCATGGAGCTGATGGGGACAAGCAGAACGGCCACGGTTTTTGTGGGAGATCAGCTGTTTACCGATGTCTTTGGCGCCAACCGTGCAGGCATCACAAGCTATCTGGTAAAACCCATGGACCCCAGGGAGGAGATTCAGATCGTTCTGAAGCGGTATCTGGAGGCGGTGGTGTTGTATTTTTACAGAAGACGACGCAGGAGGGAGAAGAGATGATAAGCGGGAAGGCAAAGGTATGCGGGCTTATGGCCTGTCCGGTAGAGCACTCCCTCTCCCCGCTGATGCACAATTTTTTTGCCGGGGAGATGGGGATTGATCTGGCTTATGTGCCGTTTTTGGTGAAGAGCGAGAATTTAAAGGAGGCTGTCTTGGGGGCGTATGCCCTGAATCTTACCGGGGTGAACGTGACCGTCCCTCACAAGCAGGCGGTCATCCCTCTTCTTGCCGGGATCGATGAGGCGGCAGAGGCTGTCGGTGCGGTCAACACATTGGTGAGAGTCGAGGGGGGATTTTGGGGTTACAACACGGATGCCCCCGGGCTTAAGAGGGCCGTGAAGGAGGCGGGAGTCCAGGTGAGAGGACGGGATTGTCTTCTGATCGGAGCCGGAGGCGCAGCCAAGGCGGCAGCCTTTATGCTGGGGGACGAGGGGGCGGCCTCGGTTACTGTGCTGAACCGGAGCGCGGACAGGGCGTGGCAGCTGTCCGAAGAGATGAATCGGCATTTCGGAAGAACCTTTATGACAGGAATGGCCCTGGCAGACTATGAGAAGCTGCCTGCCCGGCGGTGGCTGGCAGTTCAGACCACCAGCGTGGGCATGTACCCTCACGGGGACGAGGCGCCGGTGGAAGACAGGGCATTTTATCGGACGATTGACATCGGGGTCGACGTGATCTACACACCTGCAAGGACCAGGTTTATGGCCCTTGTCGAGGAGGCGGGGGGAAGGGCTGTAGGAGGCCTAGACATGCTGCTCTACCAGGGGATACAGGCTTTTGAGCTGTGGAATCCGGAAGGCAAGGTGCCGCCGGAGATCGTGGATAAGGCCAGAGTGATGATGAGACGGGAACTGGAGCGATAGGACATGGGGATGCATATCATTTTAATCGGTTTCATGGGTGCGGGAAAGACCACCGTGGGACGGACTCTGTCAGGGGAGACAGGGATTCCCCTCTTTGACACGGACCTTATGATCGAGGAGAGAGCCGGGATGAGGGTGAGCCAAATCTTTGAGAGCTTGGGGGAGGAGGAGTTTCGCAGGCTGGAGACAGAGACCGTGAAAAGTCTGGCGGCCAGGAGAGAGGACTGGGTGGTGTCCACAGGCGGAGGCCTGCCTCTTAAGGAGGAGAACCAGCGGCTGTTAAGGCAGGCGGGAACCGTAGTCTACCTAAGGGTAAGCCCGGAGACGGTGGCAGAGAGACTTAAGGGAGACACCAGCAGACCTCTTCTTTTGGGGGAGGATGCGGGGGGCCGGATGCGGGCCCTTTTGGAGAGCCGCAGTCCTGTGTATGAGGCCGCGGCCCACTTCCTCGTGGATGTGGACGGAAAATCTCCTGTGGAGATCTGTCAGGAGATTCTTTGTAAAAAACGGTTGAAAATACAGGACATTTAGTATAGAATAAAGTAGATTCACGTTGCTTATGACAGTAAAGGGAAAAAACTGTTGCAATGAATGAGAAATTCAAGGAGGAATATCATTTATGATATCAGCAGGAGATTTTAGGAATGGCGTGACTTTGGAGATTGATGGAAACGTTTATCAGATCATGGAGTTTCAGCATGTAAAACCGGGTAAGGGCGCCGCATTCGTCAGGACCAAGATCAAGAACGTGATCAGCGGCGGTGTGGTGGAGAAGACCTTCCGTCCCACCGAGAAGTTCCCGGCAGCCAGGATTGACCGGGTGGACATGCAGTACCTGTACGCAGATGGCGACCTGTATAACTTTATGGATTCCAACACCTATGAGCAGGTGGCGCTGAGCAAGGAGACCATCGGCGATGCGTTAAAGTTTGTGAAGGAGAACGAGACCTGTAAGGTATGTTCCTACAACGGCAACGTATTTTCCGTGGAGCCTCCTCTGTTTGTAGAGCTGGAGATCACGGACACCGAGCCGGGATTCAAGGGAGACACGGCCACAGGCGCTACGAAACCTGCTGTTGTGGAGACCGGAGCCACGGTATATGTACCTCTGTTTGTAGACCAGGGAGACAAGATCAAGATCGACACCCGTACAGGAGAGTATTTATCCAGAGTATAAGGCGGGAAGCTTTGGGCACCCTGAGAGGAGCGAAATCTGCTTTCAGGGTGTTTTTGCGGTTCCAATGTCCGGTCAGAATCCGGGTGGGAATAGATCAAAAAAAGGAGAGAGAAGAATTATGTATTTAAAAAGGTGGAACAGGATGTTGGCTGGGGCCGGCATGGCTATGGTGCTGGCAGCTTCCATGCTGCAGGGCTGCGGGGGAAGCGGCAAGCAGGCAAGCCAGGACGGCACGAAGAAAGAGGCAGATTCTGGAAAGGCTGACGAGACAAAAGAGGGCGCTGATTACGGGAAGCTTTTGGAGGATATGAAGGAGTTTACCACGAAAGACGGCTCGGTTTCCATCAAGCTGAACAAGGATTGGGGAGAGGAAGATCTGGGACTTGATTTCTGGCTGGGAGTGCAGAACGCCAAGGGAGATGAGGCGGTACTGGTGATGCAGTTTCCAAAAGCAGGGACCATGCAGCTGGCTGACAGCATGGATTCCGTGAAGACACTGGTCAATGAGACCTGTCTGGTGACAGAGGAGACGGCGGCCGAGGCTCCGGAGATTCCCGGTATGACCGGTGTCACTGCCAGCACCTGCAAGGCCAATACGGACGGTGTGACAGTAGACGGCTATCTCATATATGGAGAGACGGACTATGCCTACTATGCCCTGATCTATGTGGCAGATAAGATTGACGACAAGCAGATCGAAGCCATGAAGGCCTCCTGCGCTTCCTTTGTGGAGACTCCCATCGAGGAGGAGGATAATACCACGGTGGAGATCACCGATACCGTCCGCTGGTTCAATGCCTCCTATGCGATTCTCACCGAGATAAACGGCGGGGATTACAACCGCTTCGCAGGATTTGCGGCCAACGACAACATGGCGACCGTGGAGCAGCAGTCCTTAAGTGAGTGGTGGGAAGTGACGGACCGGGCTTCCGCGGACGAGACCCTGGACTGGATTCTCACCGAGGGCCACAGAACCGGCTTTGCCGAGGATATGAAGTATCTGGATGGAGAGGGCATGGGTGATGTGGCTGCCGACGGGCGGAAGGAATTTCTTCTTGGGCTGCTGGATATAACAGATGAGGAGGCAGAGAGCTACGCAGGTGCCTATGCCCTGTATGAGGAATTCGGCGAGAATGCCATTGACGGCTGGGATTACTGCCGCGCTATGAACCTTCTCAGCTTCTACTATCTGGCAGGCTATTACACCGAGACAGAGGCTCTGGACAAATCCCTGGAGATCGCTCAGACCATACAGCCTCTGTTTACATCATGGGATGATCTGATCGCCAGCTACTTGAGAGGTTACCAGTACTGGGCCGAGGAGAGCAGCGCGGAGCGTCAGGCTATCTATGATGACATAAAGACCAGAGACGATAATCCCTATGCGGTGGATTACAATCTGACTCTGGAGAAGACCTGGTAAAGGAGGCAGAGGGTGAAGAAGATTCTTGACTGCATTGCAGAGGTCATCAAGCCGGCATTTACAGCCTGCGGCTATGAGGACAGCTATGCCAGAGTGACCCTGTCCAACCGCCCGGACCTGTGTGAGTACCAATGCAACGGGGCCATGGCGGCGGCGAAGGCCTATAAGAAGAAACCCATTGATATTGCAGGTGAGGTGGTGGCCAAGCTGGATGGGAGTCCGGTATTTTCCAAAGTCAGCGCGGTGATGCCGGGATTCATCAATCTGTGCATCCGGGAAGAATACCTGGCTGATATTATGAACACCATGGAGAGAGAACCGAAATTCGGTTTGGAGGAGATCGGAAGCCAGGAGACCATCATCGTAGACTACGGCGGCGCCAATGTGGCCAAGCCTCTTCATGTGGGACACCTGAGGTCTGCCATCATCGGGGAGAGCATCAAGCGGACAGGACGATTTTTGGGATATGAGATGATCGGTGATGTCCATCTGGGAGACTGGGGTCTTCAGATGGGTCTGATCATCGAGGAGCTGAGGGAGAGAAAGCCCGATCTTCCCTACTTTGACCAGTCTTTTCAGGGGACCTATCCCCAGGAGGCTCCCTTTACCATCAGTGAGCTGGAGGAGATCTACCCTGCGGCCAGCGCCAGATCCAAGGAGGATGAGACCTTTAAGGCCAGAGCTCAGGAGGCTACCTTTCAGCTGCAGAACGGATATGAGCCGTTTAGGGCTGTCTGGCGCCATATCATGGATGTGTCTCTGGCAGATTTAAAGAAAAACTACGGAAATCTGGGTGTGACATTCGACCTGTGGAAGGGGGAGAGCGATGCCCAGAGGTACATTCCGGAGCTCATAAAGGATCTGGAGGAGAGAGGGCTTGCCCATGAGAGCCAGGGGGCTCTGGTGGTGGATATCGCCCGGGAGACGGATTCCAAAGAGCTGCCTCCCTGTATCATCCGCAAATCCGACGGGGCAGCTCTGTATGCCACCTCGGATCTGGGAACCATCATCGAGCGGGAGAAGGAGTATGCTCCCTCCAAATATATCTATATCACGGACAAGAGGCAGGAACTCCATTTTATCCAGGTATTCCGGACTGCCAAGAAGGCAGGGTATGTGAAAGAAGAGACCCCCATGGTTCATCTGATGTTCGGGACCATGAACGGCAAGGATGGAAAGCCCTTTAAGACCAGAGATGGCGGCGTGATGCGCCTGGAGTGCCTGGTGGAGGAGATCAACAGCGCGGTGTATGAGCGCATCATGGAGAATCGGACCGTGTCCTGTGAGGAGGCCAAAGAGACGGCCGCCATCATCGGTCTGGCCGCATTAAAATATGGGGATCTGTCCAACCAGGCCTCCAAGGACTATGTCTTTGATATGGACCGGTTCATCTCCTTTGAGGGGAATACGGGACCTTATATTCTCTACACCATCGTGCGGATCAAATCCATCCTGTCCAAATATCGGGAGCAGGGCGGCACAGTGCCCGGGGATGCCAGAATCCTGGGGGCCGTATCGGACACGGAGAAAAATCTGATGCTGCAGCTTGTGAAGTACAATGAGGTCATCGAGAACAGCTTTCTGGAGACAGCACCTCACAAGATCTGTCAGTTTATCTATGAGCTGTCGGATGTGTTCAATAAATTCTACAACAGCACCATGATCCTCAAGGAGGAGGACCAAGAGCGCCGCTGCAGCTATATCAAGCTGATCACGCTAACCAAGGGTGTTCTGGAAACCTGTATTGATCTTTTGGGATTTGAGGCTCCCGAGAGGATGTAGAAGGGCTGTATAGACCTAGGGAGGCCGGAGAAGCGGCGGAAAGGAACATGTGGAGATAACCAGGATGCAGACCAGAGCCTTCTGGAAAGGTGAAGTAGGTATCGACGGTCAGATCAAGGATCAGGAACAACTGTATCGGGTAAGATTAGAGGTCAAGGGTAGCTATGTCAACAGCTACTCTTGTTCTTGTAGTCAGGGAAATTCCTACAGAGAGATGTGCCCTCACGCAAAGGCGCTGCTGGATCATTACCGCCGTCAGGCGGCAGCTTCCTTCCGGGAGCCGGTATCTACCTCCTCCCAGGTCCGAGCCATGATCCGGGAGTACACCAACGGGGAGGTGGCCAGAATCCTGAGAGAGACCAGGGAGGACCCGGTCAGGCTCCTTCCAAAGCTTTTGATCAGCCGTCAGGGCGTGAGGGCGGAGTTTCGTCTGGGAAGAGAGCGGCTGTATGTGATCCGTGATCTGACCGCCTTTGCCCGGGCCGTGGAGTCGGGAGCCCATGTGGAGTACGGCAAGAATCTGGCTTTCTACCACAGCGTGGAGGCCTTTTGTGAGGATTCCAGGAAGCTGCTTATGCTTATGCTGGAGATGCTGGGGGCTTATAAGGAGCACTATGAGGAGTTTCAGAAGAGTGCCTACGCAGTCATGCCGCCTCTCAGGGCGCTGAATATCAGCCCGATCTATCAGGATCGGTTTTTCGGGCTTTTAGAAGGGCAGCAGGTGGAGGCGGAGGATCCGAAGGGAAAGCGCTGCCGGCTCCGGGTGGTCAGGGAGAATCCGGAGGCAGCCGTCACCGTGAGAAGAGCCGGGGAGAAAGGACTTAAAGTGGCCGTGAACCGGGATACGGTCAGCTTTTGCGGAGAGACCTGTCTCTATGTGCTGTCGGGAGAGACTCTGTACCTATGCAGCCGGGAATTCACCAGGGACAGCGCCGTCTTTTTCCGTGAGATGACTCACGGGTACGATGCCCCCTATGAGGTGACGGTCAGCGAAAAGGATGTGCCGCTGTTCTATGAACGGGTCCTGAGAAAGCTGGAGCCCTACGGGCTTTTGGATGTCAAAGGCGTGGAGCTGGAGGAATCCCGCCCGGTGAAGCTTAGGGCCAGGTTTGTTCTGGACAGCCCTGCGGCCGGGGAGGTCACCGTACATCCCACCTTAAGCTACGGGGACTACTCCTTTCACCCTGTGGAGGATGAGCATGTGCCGAGGACCATATGCCGGGATGTGCCGGGGGAGTTTCGGATCAGCCAGGTTCTGATGAAGTATTTTAAATATCGGGATCATGAGACAGGAGACCTGGTGATCCGGGATGACGAGGCAGGCCTGTTTCGGTTTCTGGCAGAAGGAGTGGAGGAGCTTAAGAACCTGGGTGAGGTGTATTTTTCCCGAGGGGAGGAGCACATGAAGATTCTGGCTCCGCCGCCGGTGTCGGTGGGGGTGGAAGCCTCGGGCCAGTGGCTGGAGCTGACCATCGATGCGGGAGATATGACCAACCAGGATTTTCTGGAGATTCTGGAGGCGTATCAGCTTAAGAAACCTTATTGCCGTCTGAAAGACGGAGAATTTCTCAGACTGGAGGACAACGGGCTTCTGACGGTGGCGCGTATGGCAGAGGGGCTGGGACTGACGAAAAAGGAGCTGATGGGACAAAAGGTCCGTCTCCCCAGATACCGGGCTTTTTACCTGGACAGTCTCTGCCGGGACAGGGAGGACATCCGATTTACAAAAGATTCCATGTACCGGTCCATCATCCGGGGGATGAAATCGGTGGAGGACAGCGACTTTGAGGTGCCTGCCGCCTTTGAGGAAGTGCTCAGAGGCTATCAGAAGACCGGATTTAAGTGGCTTAAGACTCTGGATGCGTGGGGGTTCGGCGGAATATTAGCCGATGATATGGGACTGGGCAAGACGGTCCAGATCATCAGCCTTCTGTACGACCGGGTATCCGGACAAGGCTATGGGTCCCCTTCTCTTGTGGTGTGCCCGGCGTCTCTCGTGTACAACTGGGAGTGGGAGATCGAACATTTCGCCCCTTCCCTTAAGGTCTTAGTGGCGGTGGGCACTTCCCGGGAGCGGGAGGAGATGCTGAGGGATATGGGAGCTTTTGACGTGGTGATTACCTCCTATGACCTCCTGAAGCGGGATCTGTCCTTTTATGAATCTGTCCGGTTCCGCTTTCAGATCATCGACGAGGCCCAGTATATCAAAAATCCTGGGACTCTGACGGCAAAGGCAGTAAAATCCATCTGTTCTCAGACCCGGTATGCCCTGACAGGAACCCCGGTGGAGAACCGTCTGGGGGAGCTGTGGAGCATCTTTGACTACCTGATGCCGGGATTTCTGTTTTCTTATTCCAGGTTTCACAAACAGATCGAGGCGCCTGTGGTGAAGGAGGGGGACAAAGAGGCATTGAGGCGGCTTAAGCTTCTGACCGGACCTTTTATCTTAAGACGACTTAAGGGTGATGTGTTAAAGGAGCTTCCCGGGAAGCTGGAGACAGTAGTGTATTCCCGGATGGAGAAGGAACAGAAGGAGCTGTACACAGCCAATGCATGGCAGCTAAAGCAGCATCTTCAGGAGAGCACCAAGATTGAGATTCTCTCCGCCCTCACCAGGATCCGCCAGGTCTGCTGTGACCCCAGGCTGATCTATGAGGGATATCGGGGGGGATCGGCGAAGCTGGATACCTGCATGGAGCTGGTGAAATCCGGTGTGGAGGGGGGACATAAGCTGCTTTTGTTCTCCCAGTTTACCTCTATGCTGGAGCTGATCGGACAGCGTCTGAGCCGGGAGGAGATCCCGTTTCACAGGCTGACCGGCGAGACATCCAAGGAAGAGAGGATCCGCCTGGTCAACGCCTTCGGAAAGGATCAGGTGCCGGTGTTTCTGATCTCCTTAAAGGCCGGAGGAACCGGACTCAATCTGACGGCTGCGGACATGGTGATCCACTACGACCCCTGGTGGAATGTGGCTGCCCAGAATCAGGCCACGGACAGGGCCCATCGCATCGGCCAGCTAAGGCAGGTGTCGGTATTCCAGCTGATTACAAAGGATACCATCGAGGAGAATATTCTAAAGCTGCAGAGGTCAAAGCAGACGCTGGCGGATCAGGTGGTGACGGAGGGGATGCAGTCTTTGGGGAGCCTTAGCCAGGCACAGCTCGAGGAGCTTTTGGGGGGAGCGGAGATAGAGTGACGGAGAGGTAAGAGAATGACGAGAGGCTATAGCACCTGTGACGAGTGATAACCGGTGTTATAGCCTTGTTTACATGTTTAGAGATCCACTAATTGTTCCATCATGAGGAGGGCGTAAGCCCTCTTTTTTTCGTCCAGCAGGGACCAGAAATGGAGTAGATTCTGCTGTTGCTTTGTCAGATCAGGATATACCTCAGACTCGGAGAAAAATTGTGCCAGAGAGATTCCTAGGGCATCGCAGATCCTCTGGATCGTCTCGAGAGATAAGGTGGACTGCTGCCGTGCCATTTTAGAAAAAGCAGATTGAGAAATCCCGGTAATCAGGGAAAGACGATATTTGCTCATGTTATGCTGCCTGCACAGATCATCAATCCGTTCCATGACATTCATTTACTGATAACCTCTTTTCTGTGTATGATTTCCTGTGGTTGATAAGGTTGCAATGCTTTAATTGTAGATGGAAACGCAAAGGTATGTTACTTGTCAATCGGGAAAGCAAAATAATTGCTAGATGATGGATAGAGTTCCCTGAAGAGGAATCATTATGCAAGGGCAGCACAGGATGGAATTATGGATTTTAATACTTTCTTTTTAGAAAGTAGTTTGCTTTACCAAAAATAAATGATATAATTTCTGAGGACGTGAAGAAATCTGTATTGGTAAGGAGATCAGAATGAATATTTCAATTGCGATTGCTGATTCGAATAAAGAGTATGTAGAACGGCTGATAGAAGTGCTGCAGCAATATGATGACTTGACAATTCACGTCTATACGAATTGGACAAAACTGGAGGAGTCCATGGAACAGGGACGGTTCGATGTAGTCTTGTTTGATCCGGACATAGCAGATAAGAAACTGACTTTTCCCAATACGAAACTATCCATTTGTCTGTACAGTGATGAGGCTCGCAATGGAGCTGTCTATGCAGAGGCTGCCAAGGTGATAAAATATCAAAGGGTCAGCAGTATATATAAAGAAATGATTCGTCAATATGCAGAAAAGGCCGGATATTCTGCGGAATTTGATCATTCTCAAAACACTTCGATTACTGCGGTATACTCCCCTATAGGAGGAAGCGGGAAGACAACAGTGGCATTGGCCAGCCAGTTGGTTAACCGGGGAAAGCGTGTGCTGTTTATCAACATGGAACAGCTGAACAGTTCACTCTGTGTGAATCCGCAGTATGAAGATGGCCTGGTAGCACTTACACAGGCAGCCATAGACAAGCATACAAATTTTGAATTAAAGATAAAAGGAACCATAAAACAGGGCTTCAACAATATGTTTTATGTAGAGGGATTTGAACGTCTGGCAGATTATGACGCGATTACCGCAGAAGAGATCGAACTGGTTCTCAATAAAATCCTCCGCTGCGGAATTTGCGATGCATTAGTGATTGATATGGAAAGTAATTTGAATGCAATTGGGAGAAGTATCGCAAAGCTGGCGGACCGCATTGTAGTGGTAGATCGAACGGGAGAATTGCCGGATGCCAAAATGGAGCTTTTTGCAAAACAGGCTTTTGTGAATGAACACGGCAGCAAGATGGTTAGGGTTTGTAATTTTGCGGAAAATCACCAAAAACACAGCAAAGAGCCTGCATTGCCGGTGGTGGGATTTATACATAATTATGGAAATTTGCCTCTAAAGAGTGTGATTCATGCCATTGATATGAACAATGAGATTGCAATAGATAGAATTGTAAACATTCAGTGAGGTGTGGAATGGCGAAAAATTACTTTATGGATGAAGTGTCCGTCTTAAAGCAGGTGATTCAGGAGGCAAGCAGAGTCAGAGAATATTCCAGCAGTGAGATCGCTGAGCTTGTGGATCAGAAACTGACAGAGAGAATCCAGTGGGCAAAAGTCAATAATTCCGAACTGTACTGGTATTATCAAAATCTGTCTTTCAAGGAAAAGGGAACTCTGAGATATACGATTACAGAATCTGTAGAGGGTCTGGGGATTTTGGGAAAAATCATTACAGATCCTCAGATTACAGAAGTCATGATCAATGGATATGATACTATTTTTGTGGAAAAAGACGGGAAACTCATGCGATTAGAAGAACATTTTGAGAATAATGAGGATTTGATTCGAATCGTTCAGAGATTTGTCAGCAGTATGGACCGAACCGTAGATGCCAGCAATCCGATCGTAGATGCCAGATTGAAAGACGGTTCCCGTGTTCATGTGGTGTTTCCGCCGGTTGCCCTGAACGGGGCGACTGTCACAATACGCCGGTTCTCTAAAGAACCTATGACGATAGAAAGACTGTTATCTCATGGTTCCATCACGGCTGAAGCGGCAGATTTTTTGGAAAAGATAGTAGTATCCAGACATAATGTGTTTGTATGCGGAGGAACAGGAAGCGGCAAGACTACATTTTTAAATGCACTTTCCAATTTTATACAGCCTTGGGAGAGAGTCATCACCATCGAGGATTCAGCAGAGCTGCAGATCAAAAATATACCGAATCTCGTGCGAATGGAGACCAAGAAAGCGAACTCGAAAGAAACGAAAGAGATTACGATCCGCGATTTGATCAAAGCTTCCCTGAGGATGCGGCCGGATCGGATTATCGTCGGAGAGGTCCGCGGAGAAGAGGCTTTGGACATGCTGCAGGCTATGAATACAGGGCACGATGGCAGTCTTTCTACAGGCCATGCCAATTCGCCAGAAGGAATGCTTAGCCGGTTGGAAACCATGGTGCTTACCGGAAGTGCAGACCTGCCGTTGGAAGCCGTTCGACAGCAGATCGGGTCTGCAGTAGATTATCTCGTCCATCTGTCCAGGCTTCGGGATTTCTCGCGCAGGTGTATGGAAATTACAGAGGTTGTAGGTTATGAAGACAGGAGGATACGATTAAACCCTATTTATAAGTTCGAAGAGGATGAGTACAGTACGCTGAACAAGGTGTCAGGCAGACTGAAAAGAACCGGAAATCCTGTTCTTAATCAGGAGAAATTTATTTTGGCAGGGATTTATGAGTATTTGGAGGGACAGGATGGCAAAGGAAGATAAAGTGAAAGTCCGGCTGAAGTACTATGAATGCAATATGACAAGATGGCAGCATATGACGGCTTATCTGGGATTTGCGGTTGCTATTGGAGCCATCCTGTTTATCTATTATCGATTCCTTCCGGTATCCGTAGTGGGAGGATTGCTGATTGCCATACCTCAGGAGAAGAACTACTCCAGATCCGTCATGCGCAGAAGGCAGATTCGTCTGAGGATGCAGTTTAAAGAGTTTCTGGAGATCGTGGCCATCTCAGTCAGCGGCGGAAGCGGACGTTCTATGGAAAACGCCGTCACGGACTCTCTCAGAGAATTGAACATGATCTTTAATAGAGATGCGGATATTGTCAAAGAGATTGCCCTGATTGTCAGCGACTACGAGCAGGCAGGTATTCCCATGTCCAAAGGGTTTGCAGAGCTTGGAGAGAGAAGTGAGCTCGATGATATCATCAGTTTTGCGGCGATCTACAAAACGATTGAAGGAAAGACCAGTGATTTCGGATATATCATCGCTCAGACCAGAGATATGATTAAGGACAAGGCTGAGATTGTCATGGAGATCGAAACAGCCATAACTTCCGCAAAGTCAGAAGCCTATATGATGCTGGTTCTGCCCCTGTTATTGGTGGTGGTTATGTCTGTGATGGGAAGCGGCTTTTTAGATGCACTGTTTACCACATGGATCGGGAGAGCATCGGCTACGGTCGGAGTGATCTGCACCTTTGTGTCTTATGTGATCGCAGCCAGGGCGGTTGAAATCGATGTGTAGGAGGAAAAGCCTATGATGACCATATTATTGCTGTGCGGCATGATGGCTGCCTCTTTGTTTTTACTTGCAGAGTCCGGAAGGGCTGGAAAAGCGGAGGCGGCTCAAATCGTTCTGTCGAAGGCATGGAGATATCGGTTTGCCAGGCAGACGCTGACGGAAAAGAAAGAGGAATTCATAGAAAACAATCGGAAATATGGCACGGTAAAAGCAAAAAGGGCAGCAAAGAAAGTAAAGGAGTGGGAGAAACAGATTGCAGAGTATCAGGACAATGAGGACAAGTATCTGTCAGGACAGAAGTTTACAGTCCTTGACTGTATCACACTGTTTGGCTATCAGATTCTTGAAGATCTCAAAATCGACGGCAACAATGATCTTCTGAGAAAACTGACAGTCAGCTGTGAACATACTGGTTATGTCGAACTGGAGAGGAATCAGGAGACCAGTGGGAAGAAGAATTCTTTTCTGTACGCCTATTTTCTGATAGCATCCCTGTTCTCTTTTCTCTTTGCAGGGGGGATTGTGTCCTGTTTTCTTGGGGTGCTTATGATATCCATGGGGAAGAGCACGGCAGCGGTGGTTGCGGCTATGTCTGCAGGATTTGCATGTCCCACTCTCTATGGCTATCTTCCATATGACGATCTTCGGGTGAAAGCCCGAAAAAGACAGGAGGAGATCGATCAGGGATTCCCCAATGCCATCTCTGAGATCGCGCTTCTGGTTACTGCAGGAATGAGTATCACCAAAGCCATGGAGGAGGCAGCAGTCAGCGGCGATTCTCTCATATATCGGGAGTTTAGGCTGGTGATCAGAGAGATGAACCAGGCAGCTACTATACAGGAGGCGCTGACCAGGCTTAAGTGCCGCTGTGACAACAAATATCTGGATAAGATGGTGACCATCGTGGCCAAAAGCTACACGGCAGGCAACGCCAATCTGGCCGGCGATTTGAAAGCCATCAATGACGAGTGCTGGCTGGATAAAAAGCATAATACCAGGCGTATGGGAGAGGTTGTACAAAATAAGCTGTTTATCCCGACGATGCTCATGTTTAGAGGAATCTTGATTGTGATTATCGTCCCGGCCATGTCCGGCTTCAACCTATAAGGCAGGGCAGGGTGATGATAAAAAGCGGAGTGCTTGTTTGCACGAGGCAGATGAATGTATTCATATAGCAGGAAGACATTCGGCTCTTTTGATTGGTTGTATTGCAGAGAGGGAACGGAAAAATTACAAGTAGGAGGGAAGAAGATGGATGCGATCGACAATTTGTGTATCTATGTCATGGTCTGGGGAGTGAAGGCGAGAGAAAAGGTAAAAGATTTCCTTGATTCCCAAAGCGGTGTCTCGAATGTGGTGGCGACGATTATTATTTTACTGATGGTTGTTCTCATTATTTCCTTTTTTTGGGATAAGTTGAAAACATGGCTGAATGACATGATGGACACGATTTTTGCTACCAAGTTTAATTATTGACAGACAGAAAAACAATGGAAGGAGGGACAGATATGCAATCAAAAACATATAGAAACCAGGGCTCTGTTGAAGTTGAAGCCGCTGTCATACTGCCTATCGGGTGTCTAAGTGTGTTTCTTTTGCTGTATCTGTCTCTCTTCTTGTTTCAGAGAGCTCATCTTCAAGCCTGTCTGGAGACATCTCTAGTCTACTACAAGAACACCGTGACAGATACCTATGTGTCGAAGACAGAGAAGCTGAGTTATATCCAGGGAGATAAGGAGTATATGGGGGCAGGAAACAGTTATTCTGCCGCCCAGCCCTTAAGTCCTTATAGAGGAATGTTTGGAGACGGGAATCATCTGAATTCCAAAGAGGGATTTGAACAATATTTTCGGTCTGTGGCAGGGGGGATGATTTTTGAAGATGACCTGGAGCTGACCATAGATTACAGCAATTATGTGTATTTGAAGCAGTTTGAAGTGACTGCTGTGCAGAAGGTCTCGGCTCCCATTGATTTTCACCTCTTGGGAATCGACAGGGAATATAGGATATCGGCTACAGCCCGGGTGGCGGTGGTCGATCATGACAATGTGATTCGAGACGTAGACTATGCGGTTGATCTGTTGGAAGATACCAAATTGGGAACCATGGCCAAAGATCTTGCGGCCAATATTTCGAAAGCCTATAAAAAGATGAAAGATATGTTAGGTGCGTAGCCCACGCGCAAAAATGGAAAGAAAATGACAGGAGTGCCTGTGTAAGATGAGGGGAACAGAGAAAAAGCGGAAGGCGAAAAGGACAGAGAGAAGAACACGAAAAAACCAGGGAATGATTACAGTGTTTGTCATTATGATCATGGTTCCGGTAGTGGCGATCACCGGTGTTATGGTAGATGTGGCAAGATTAAAGATGTACAGTTCCCAGGCTGCTATGGCGGCAGATGCCTATGGGGCTGCGGTTTTAAGCGAGTTTGATAATCTTCTGAAACAGCTGTACGGACTGTTTGCTGTGACGCAGAATAAGGAAGGCATGGAAGCTGTAGAAAAGATGGCAGAATATGCCTCTTATTCGTTTAATCCCAATAAGGATGAAAAAGGACTGACTGGCTTCATGCCCTATCAATACGCAGATATGGAAGTGTTCTATGAAAAGATCGAAGGTGCCAGCCTGTCCAACAACAATGTACTGATGACACAGATCAGTGACTTTATGAGATACCGCATCGTCGAGGAGGTCCTGGATGAGACCGGGATTCTGGGGTCATTGAAGCAATTTGACTCTCTCTCCGCAGATATGGAAGCGATGGAGGAGCGATCCGACATCACGGACAGCAGTGCCAAAGCGCTTGGATCAATCGATGAGTATTATGAGGAATTAAAAAAACTGGCTGCCTACCCTTCTTATCTAAAAGGACGTCAGGAAGCTTTTGAAGAATACAGTAAAAAAATGACAGAAGTCATAGAGAGCGATGAATATGATGACTATGTCTATTATTTGGAACACCGATCAGACATTGAAGCGATCCTAAGAGAGTTTGAAGATAATGCAGACAGCAGCGAAAGCGATCATTCCGGTGACGATGACAATTCTGAGAATTTGGCAGAGAAAGAGGATATCTATGTACGGTTCTCAGAGTTTGATGCAGATAAATATAAAAAGGATCTAAAAGAAGAGTTTCTTTCCTTATCCCGGGCAGCCGGTAATCATGACAGTTCACCTATTGATTTTGACAATACAGCCCGTGTCATCGATCTGCTTGGAAAAAGGACGAAGGAGCTGGAGACGACTTTGCAGAGACTAAATGAGCAGATTCAGCGGCTGGAGAGTCAGCTGTCAGGATGCTCCCGGGAAGTGCAGGAGGGAATTCGGGAAGAGGTCGCACAGCTTAACCAGATCCTGTCTCTCGCAGACGATTTTCGGGAGACATATGAACTGATCGATGCTGTTCATGATGACAAAGGGCTAAACAATAGCAACCATGATGTGATGAAGCGTGAGGTCAAGGAACTGGATCAGATAAGAGATAAGATTGTCTCAGGAGAAGCAGAACCCAAGAGCAGTCCATGGCCAGGAACGGTCCCTTTGGTATGGTATGATTTTAGAGAAGATAAAGGGGACTTCTATTCTCAATTAAGGCAGATGTGTGAAGTGGATGGAGATGAAAACGGAGATAAAAACGCGGGTAAGAAGGAGATAAAGAGAGCCAACAAAGCTCAGGAAGATGCAGAGAAGGGATTGGATGGGGATGAGAAGACCGCTGCAAGAGATATATCAAAAAAATTGGCCTCACAGCTGAAGAGCAGCGGAACGGTTTCATCCAATGTTCCGAAACTGACAGACTATTTTTCCGGCGGATTGTCTTTCGAGGCACTTTCCAAAGCTGGAAGTAATGTAGTGGATAAATTTCTTGTGACTTCTTATGATTTTGGCATGTTTTCCAGTCGTGTATCCGGAATCAGGCCGCCTGAGGAGGAGGCTGACGATAATTATGCGGATTACAGTTTGACAAAAGTAAAGATGTCGCCAGACGTAAATTATTTATATGGCGCAGAATTGGAATATCTGTTTGGAGGACACAATAAGTCGGTCTCAAACCTGAATGAGACAAGAAATATTATCTGCGGTGTACGCCTGACTATGAATTTTGTGTCCACATATACCATTAAGGAGATCAATGACACGATCCGTGTGATCGCAGATGCGGCAGCTTCTGCAGCCGCGTCTACAGGAGTCGGCGCAGCGGCTGCACCTCTGATCCGCGTAGCTGTCAGCGGCGCACTGCGTATGGCAGTGGCCACCATAGAAACTGCGGAAGACTGGAGCGCTTTGAAAAAACGGGAAGATGTGGTTCTCCTTAAAACGGAGTTAGGAGATCTGGAATCTAAGGAAGCATTGGAAAGCCTTCTGGGAATAACCATAGGAAAAGATTCCTCGGGAAAAAAGCCTGCCCTCTCTTACGAAGATTATTTATATGTGCTTCTGTGTCTTTTGGTAGATGATAATACGTTGCTTTCCAGAACTGCCAATCTGATCACATTAAATGTGAATCAGGCCATGAACAGCAGTGGTGAGCTGACCTCTTTGGAGTTTAAGATGTCAGATACCGTGACCGCGATCAAGAGCACTTGTAAAGTGAAAGCAGATTTTGTGGTACTGCCTGAGAACATTGCTCAGATATATTTTTCCGGCACGAACGTGGAGACGCTGATCGAATCTTTGGAAGATCAATACTTTGGATATTCCGTGATACGGGGGTATTGAGAAAGGTGGTCAAAAGATGAAAACAGAGGGGCGAAGAGAAGAGGGGATGCTCACAGTAGAGGCAGTGCTGGGGCTTGTACCTTTTATCCTTGCGATCATGGGAATCATTTCCTTTATCAATATTTTTGCAGTACACAACAAGATTCAGTTCGCTCTGTATCAGATGGGAAATGAGCTGTCCTGTTATACTTATTTTTATCAGGTTCTCGGTGTGAGAGGGGCAGATTTAGGATTGAAAAAGGATATTGACGCCCATACGGCTAAGTTGGACAGTACAATCCATGATTTAAATGAGTTTCTTGATCAGCTGGGGGCAGCAGAAGGACGCAAATTGGCAGGCTCTGTTCGGGAGCTTGCCAGTGATCCCAAAGCCTTGCTGCGGGGATTTGTCTATCTGGGAATCGAGGAGACAGAAGGAGCCGCTAAGTCATTGCTGATAAAAGTGATCTCTGACGGCTTGATAGAAGTATATCTGGACGAAAGTTTTTCCGGATATCATGGCCAGGATGCTGACAGTTATCTGAAATATTTTGGGGTAAAAAACGGGATATCAGGATTGGATTTTGGAAAAAGCCAGATGTTTCAAGATCAAGAATATCGCATGATTGATATCGTGGTAGAGTACGATTTAGAAATCCACATGTTAAAATTATTTCTAAAGGATCCGACATTTCGGCGAAAGCGAAAAGGAGTTTACCCTGACGGTCATCGAGAACACGGACGCCAACGTGGAATCTGCCACGGACCAAGGATATGAGCTGACCCGCCGAGTGCCCGACATCTCTTTAGACTCCAATGAGGATCATCTGATGATATCGGAGGGCATCTATGAAGAGTTCGAGAATCTGTTCCTGGACGGTGCAAAACTGGAGAGGGATGTGGACTATAGGGCCGAATCCGGCAGCACCAGGATTACCGTCAGGAGTCAGACCCTCAAAGGTTCCAATGCGTCTGGGACACATACTCTTGGTATGGAGTTTCGGACCAAAGACACAGGGGAACTGAAAAGGGCGGCACAGAATTACAAAGTGACGGGAGAAAACGACGATGATGATGACAGTCAGGGAGGTAGCGGAGACACCTCCAATGGCGGAAACAGCGGAGGAGGCGGTGGAAGCAGCAGCGCAGGCCGAACTTCTGCGGGAAGCTCCATGATCACTCGAGATCCCAAGAAAGGATATGTCCATTCCTCAAACGGAATCATCACAGGGGAGGAGGCGGGCTATTCCCGCTGGCTTTTGGAGGATGGCTTCTGGAAGTTGATCTATGCGGACGGGACCATGGCAGCAGGATACCGGAACGAAGAGGAACCCGGAACAGTCACGGAGCAGGTATTGTGGGAAAAGATCAACGGCTCCTGGTATCCATTTGGAGCTGACGGAAGGCTGAAATCCGGCTGGGTCTATGATTATCAGCTGGGCAGCTGGTATCTTTCTTCCATAGACAGCGGAATGCAGACAGGATGGTATACAGATCCTCAGGATAGACAGACCTATTATATGGAACCGGAGACAGGAAGACTGGCGGCGGGATGGAGACAGATCGACGGCAGCTGGTATTATTTAAACGGGGTATCCGCAAAACCTGTCTGGGTGTTTGACCCGATTAGCGGAAACTGGAATTATAACGGGGCAAGCGGCTCTAAGCCTTACGGCGCCCTGTATCGGGACGGCAGGACACCGGACGGATTTCAGGTTGACGCACAGGGGGTCTGGGACGGGAGCGCAAAGTAGAGCCACTGTTATGCAATAAAAAATAATTTTGAAATAGCGATATGTACAATAAGTTTTGCGGTTTACAGCTGCAAAACTTATTGCTTTTTTACAAAATATAGAAAAAAACCCGATTGCAGTCGGCGGCTTTTGTATGGTATGATATACTGACACAGGAAACACTGACAATAGAAAACAGATGGATTCAGTGATCAGAAGAGACATGGAGGACAGCGGAGTATGAACGACTCAAGGGAAATTTTTGAACAAACCGGCAAAAGTGCGCCGGCCATCGGGGACCATGAGCATCCCGGCAGTGTGAGGAGCGTTCAGAATCTGGAAGCCATCATCAATGAGGGACTTCGCATTGCCTTGATGGAGGAGACTCCGGACCAGTCCCTGGAGGTGCTGTTAAAGCACCTGGGAAAAGCCCTGAATGGGGAGCGGACCTATATATTTGAACGAAATGAGTCCGGCGGCGATGACAACACCTATGAGTGGGCGGCCGCCGGAGTGGAGCCGGAAAAGGATAATCTTCAGAATGTTCCCCCGGAGGTATGTGCCAGCTGGTATCGGAATTTCCACATAGGAAGGCATATTGTCATCGGGCGCCTGGAAGATATCCGTGAGACGGAGCCTCTGCAGTATGAGAACCTGAAGCGGCAGAACATCCATTCCCTTGTGGTGGTTCCTCTCTATGACGGCAAAAAGATCATCGGATTTTACGGCGTGGACAATCCGCCTGTGAAGCAGCTGGAGTATGCTTCCAATATGCTGCAGACTGCGGCATATTTTATCGTGTCCTCTCTGAGGCGGCGCAACCTGGTCCGGGAGCTTCAAAAGAGGAGCTATAATGTGCTTCATGCTCTCAGCGTGGATTACATGGGCATCTATCAGGTGAACTTTGATACAGGCGAATGTGAGATCTACCGGGACAGCGAGGGGATGAGTATGGATTTGGCCGCCGATTTGAGGGATGACTATGAGACTGCCATAGAGCGGTACATCTCCCGATATGTGATTCCCCGGGACCAGGAACGGCTCCGCACCGTGACGAAAAAAGACTATGTGCTGGCCAAACTCAGGATAAAGAAAAAGTTCTATGTCCGCTATCAGGTGAAAGACAGTTCTCAAGGACTGAAGCACATGGAGATCCACTTTTCCGCTTTCGAGAAGGCCAAGGAAGAAAACTGCGCGATTTTAGCCCTGCGGGATGTCAACGCCGTGGTGGAGCAGGAGGAGAAGTACAAGCTGGAGGCAAGACAAAGTTTAGAGGACATTCTGGAGGGAGCCAGAACCGGTATCTGGACCATCGAGCTGGAGGAAGGCTGCCCGCCCAGGATGTACCCGGACCGGACTATGCGGATCCTTCTGGGGGTGCCGGATGAGATCGAGCCGGAGGAGTGCTATCGGCACTGGTTTGAGAGCATTGATCCGGACTATGTGGAGATGGTGCAGGAATCGGTGAGGGAGATCTTGGAAACCGGGCGTTCCGAGGTGATCTACCCATGGAATCATCCGGAACTGGGGAAAATTTATGTCCGCTGCGGCGGAGTGCCGGACAAAACATTCAAAAAACCGGGTGTTTGTCTGAACGGATATCATCAGGACATCACGGAGACGATGGTGACGAGAAGGAAACAGGAGCAGGATATCATGGAGCTTCTGGAAAAAGTACGGCGGGCCAATTCGGCAAAGAGCGAATTCCTCTCCCATATGTCCCATGATCTCCGTACCCCGATCAACGGGATTATGGGGATGCTGGCCATCCAGGAAAAGAGTCAGGATGACGCGGAGCGGCAGAGAGTGTGTCGGAAAAAAATCCGTGTGTCGGCAGAGCATCTGCTGTCCCTGGTCAACGATGTGCTCCAGGTCAGTAAACTGGACGGCAAAAGCCCGGAGGAAGTGTCGGAGCCCTTTGACCTTCATGATATATTGGACACCTGTATCACCATCTTGTCTGTCCAGGCAGAAGAGGCGGGAATCCGGCTGGCTTTGGAGGAGGACTTGGGGCACAGGAAGTTGATCGGAAATCCGCTGTACTTGAAGCAGATTTTGATGAATGTCATCGATAACGCGCTCAAGTATAACCGTCCCCATGGTTCTGTGCTGGTTCGGGCAGAGGAGACTGCCTGCCGGGACGACACTGCAAACTACCGATTTATAATCGAAGATACGGGAATTGGTATCGGCGAGGATTTCAAAAACCACATTTTTGAATTGTTTACCCAGGAACATCAGGACGCCAGAACCCATTATAAGGGCGCCGGACTCGGCATGACCATGGTGAAGAAGCTGGTAGACCAGATGAAGGGAACCATCGAGGTGGACAGTCAGATCGGCAGAGGCAGTGTGATTCAGATTAGTCTGCCTATTCAGGTGGATCAGACCTGGTGTGCACGTCCTGCAAAGGAGCAGGATGGGCGGGCAGATATCGCCGGGATGCGTGTCCTCCTGGTAGAGGATAATGAGATCAACTGCGAAATTGTGGATTTCATGCTGACGGAGGCGGGAGCGGAGGTTGTGACCGCAAACGACGGAAAAGCTGCTGTGGATGCATTCGCGGCCTCCGACCCAGGCGCCTTTGACTGTGTGCTCATGGATTTGATGATGCCGGTTATGAGCGGATATGAGGCGACCCGCGTGATCCGCGGCCTGGACCGGTCAGATGCCAGGACTGTGCCCATTATAGCGTTGTCGGCCAACGCGTTTGAGGAGGATGTGGCGCTGGCAAAGGACGCCGGAATGAACGAACATCTGGCGAAGCCGGTGGACATCAGAAACATGTTCCAGGTCATGAGCCGGCTGAAGTGCCGATGAGCTCTGATTTCAGGAACAGCTTGTCAAGTTGTAAAAAACAGTTGCATTTTCCCCTGAATATGTTAGAATAAACATCGTTAAGAAAATAAAATAGAGAAAGCAGAGTAGGCCCGTGCGCGTTAAGTGCCGGTTGGACGGGGAGTTGCCAGCCGGACGAAAAGATGATTCTTGCGGTGCGCAGGCCGCATCCCGCTGCAATGGAAGATAGGATTATCTCCTGTTGTGGTACGGTATAAGTCTGCAAAGGAGGTAATTTTTTATGAAAAAATTAGCAGCTTTGTTTCAGGCTTCTTACGGTGAACTGAGATCAGTCCGCACCATCACCACCATGGCCATGTTTGGGGCTGTCGGGGTGGTACTGGGAAGCCTGACCATCCAGATCGGCGATTTTATCAAGATCGGTTTTTCCACCATCGCCAACCAATTTGTGTACTATCTCTTCGGCCCGGCGGCCGGGTGCTTCTTTGGAGGGGCTATGGACATCCTGAAGTATCTCATCAAGCCCACAGGGGCCTTCTTCCCCGGTTGGACCATAAGCGCCATGACGGCGGGAGTACTCTACGGGTGTTTCTTCTACAAGAAGAAGCTGAGTCTGAAAAGAGTGCTGGCCGCAGAGCTGACCGTCGCGGTCATCTGTAACATCTTCCTGGGAACCCTCTGGCTGGACATGATGTACGGGAAAGGGTTCTTCGCCCTGCTGCCCATGAGGGCCTTCAAGAACCTGGTCATGTGGCCGGTCAACTCCTTTTTGTTCTATTCCATGACCTGGGCTTTGGAGCAGTCCGGAGTGTTTCGGGCCATCCGGCGGTCGGCATAGGCTGTGTCTGCGTTCACAGGGTACCTGTGAACGGCAGCCACACCGGCATCGGACGGTATTTCCATACCCGCTGGACTTTTCCTTCAAAGTGTCCTATAATGGTGGTACAGAGGAACGCAGACACACGGGATGAGTCAGGTCCCGTGGCTCTGGACATAGTAAGAAATGAATGACAGAAGGTTAAGGAGGTTTACAGAGCTATGAGCGACAATTGTACTCATGACTGCAGCAGTTGTGGGGAGAACTGCAGCAGCAGGACCCAGGAGCAGACCAGTTTCTTAGAGGCTCTGCATCCGCTGAGCTCCGTAAAGAAGGTGATCGGCGTGGTCAGCGGAAAGGGGGGCGTAGGCAAATCCCTGGTGACGTCCCTGATGGCGGTGAAGATGAACAGCAGAGGCTTCCGCACAGCCATACTGGATGCAGACATAACAGGACCCTCTATTCCCAAGGCATTTGGAGTGAGCGGTGACATCGGTCTGACGGAGGAGAAGCTGATGGTTCCGGCCACCAGCAGCACGGGGATTCAGATCATGTCCGCCAACCTGCTGCTGGATCACGAGAGCGATCCGGTGATCTGGAGAGGGCCGGTGATCGCAGGGGCTGTGAAGCAGTTCTGGAACGAGACTTTGTGGAAAGACATCGACTATATGTTTGTGGATATGCCTCCCGGGACGGGGGACGTGCCCCTGACCGTCTTTCAGTCCCTTCCTGTAGACGGGATCATCATCGTCACATCACCCCAGGAGCTGGTGTCCATGATCGTGGGCAAGGCCGTGAATATGGCAAGAAAGATGGATATCCCCATTCTCGGCGTGGTGGAGAACATGAGTTATCTCAAGTGTCCGGACTGCGGGAAGGAGATCTCCGTGTTCGGCGAGAGCCATCTCGACGAGGCGGCAGCAGAGTACGGGATCGATGTGTTGGCCAGGATTCCCATCGAATCCAGGATATCCAAGATGGTGGATGAGGGAGCCGTCGAGTATCTGGAAGAGGACTGGCTAGACGGTGCGGCAGAAAGATTGACACGGTGACCCATCGGATGAAAGGACGAAGACAGAGGTGTTGTCATGAGGATTAATATGAACCCCAACAGTGAACTGGTGCAGTCCATTGTCAGTGTGCCTCATATGATTCAAGTGCCGGACAATCTTCTGGCTCAAGCCCATGAGTTTCAGGAAGCCATGATGATGTATACCTGTGCTATCCGGGAAGTGAAGACCAAGCTGGAGGTTCTCAACGATGAGCTGTCTGTGCGCAATCAGAGAAACCCCATTGAGATGATCAAGTCCAGAGTGAAGAAACCTATCAGTATCGTGGAAAAGCTGAAGAGAAGAAACCTGGAGGTTTCTGTGGAGTCCATGATCAATCATCTGGATGACATCGCAGGAATCCGTGTCATCTGTTCCTTTGTGGATGACATCTACCAGGTGGCAGAGATGCTGGTTCGGCAGGACGATGTGACGGTGA
Organism: Hungatella sp.; assembly: GCA_022792815.1. Taxonomy (GTDB): domain Bacteria; phylum Bacillota; class Clostridia; order Lachnospirales; family Lachnospiraceae; genus UBA3402. The sequence continues at coordinate 12,235 of JAAWBS010000021.1, read as the reverse complement.
TCGCGATCAAGGACTATATCCGGGGGCCGAAGGAGAACGGATATCGAAGTTATCACATGATCATCGAGATCCCTGTATTCTTTTCCAATGAGAAACGATTGATGCGGGTGGAGGTTCAGATTCGGACCATTGCCATGGATTTCTGGGCGAGTCTGGACCATCAGCTGAAATATAAAAAACAGGTGGTCTCCTCCGCACAGATCAGCAGAGAGCTGAAAGAGTGTGCGGATATTATCGCCAAGACCGATGAGAAGATGCTGTCCATACGCAGGAGCATCGAGTCTCAGGGGATTCCGATCATGAGAGAGTACTGAGAGAAGATTGACGGAACAAGGGATGTGTTGTACCCGGGGAGGGCCACAGCACATCCCTTTTGTCATCCCATGAACCGGCGGCGTGTCAGTAGAGATAGTAGGCCAGGGATTCCACTGTGGAGAACCCGGCCTTTTTGTACAGATTCCTGGCGATGTAATTCTGACCGGAGACCTGGAGGGAGACCACTAGGCCCATGTGGGCCAGAATAGCCAGCATACCGGAGAGGAACTGACTTCCGTAGCCCTGCCCCTGATAGTCTTCGCGGATCTGAAAGGCATAGAGATAGATCCGGTTTTGGGAGGGCAGGATGGCGCAGGTTCCGATGACTCTTCCATCCAGGACTGCAGAATACAGATGGTCATCGGCCTCCTGGATGGACAGAGAATCCATGACAAATTCTCTGTCTGCGGAAGTGAGAGGGCGCTCCATCTTGTGTTCAGAGTACCAGTATTCCGCGCCGATGGCCTTCAGGGCAGCCATGGCGGAGGGAGTCTTCTCATCTGCGAGAAAACAGAAGTCGATGGGCTGGCCCAGGGCCTTCTGACGGGCCTCCACCAGGTCAAGGATGGGATCTAAAAGCCCGGTGAAGAGTCGGTTTCGCCTGTTTTGCGGATGGACGAAGACGCAGCACTCGCAGAGTGTATCCGTGGAGAAAAAGAGGAAGGCCATGGCTGCCAGGTGAGGGCCTTCATATCCGAGGAGAATGTCATAGCCCAGGTCATCTTCCAGGGGGGCGGAAAGTGACAGAGGCTCCTTCTTTTGGCAGGCTGCCACCAGGGAGGACATGTCCAGCTTCTGCTGGTCTGTAGGTTTGGATGTTTGGATGATATTCATAGGGATCTCCTGTCTTTTTCACTGATATCTGTCCCAAGTATAATACAGGAGGGCAGGAGGGCACAAGAGATATTTGAAAAATAATCTTGTGGCCTGTGGGGGAAGATGGTAGAATGATGGGTGATTCTCATGGCAAATGGCACAAAACTTTGATATGAGAACGGTCAAAGGGAAAAGAAAGAGGGTAACAGAATGAACTATGTAAGACAGAGCTGTATGATTTTTGGTATCACCATGGCAGGGGAGCTTCTCCATGTGCTGCTGCCTCTCCCTATCCCATCTGGAGTATATGGGCTGTTTCTCCTCCTGGCGGGACTGTGTACCGGGGCAGTGAAGCTGAGCCAGGTGGAGGAGACGGGAAATTTTCTTCTGGACATCATGCCGTTAATGTTCATCCCGGTGACCGTGGGGATGATGGAGAACTATGACGCCCTGCGGGCAGTAGCCGTGCCGGTGGCTGTGATCTGTGCGGTCTCCACGGTGATGGTCATGGTGACTACCGGGAAGGTCACGGAGTTTCTGATTGGTAGAAGGGGAGGAAAGAGGGATGAATGAGTTGTTTTCGGAGTCCATGTATTTTGGATTTGTCATCACGACGGGAGCCTACCTTCTGGGCCTGTGGCTGAAAAAGAAGACCCGGCTGGCGGTGATGAACCCTCTTCTGGTGGCAGTGATTCTGGTGATGCTGTGCCTTGTAGCATTTCGCATCGACTATTCGGTGTATCAGGCAGGCAGCCAGTATGTCAGCTATCTTCTGACTCCGGCCACGGTCTGCCTGGCGATTCCTCTCTACAAGCAGCTGAAGCTTCTGCGTGACAATCTGGCGGCAGTCTTTGGCGGTATCCTCTCCGGAGTGGCCGCCAGCGCTCTGAGCATCTTTGGGCTCTGTAAATTGTTTGGGTTGGGCCATGAGTACTATGTGACCCTTCTCCCCAAATCCATCACCACGGCCATCGGCATGGGAGTCAGCGAGGAGGCCGGAGGCATCGTGGTGATGACGGTGGTCAGCATCATCATCACAGGAATCCTGGGCAATGTCATAGGGGAAGCGGTATTTCGGCTTTTTCGGATCAGTGATCCCATCGCCAGAGGACTCGCCCTCGGCACGTCGGCTCATGCGATCGGGACGGCGAAAGCCCTGGAGCTGGGAGAGGTTGAGGGGGCCATGGGCAGCCTTTCCATCGCCGTGGCCGGGCTCTTGACCGTGGTGGCGGTGCCTTTGGTTTCCGGGTGGATTTAAAGCCAAGAGAGCCTTGAAACCGCTTGGGATTTATGATAGACTTACTGTGGAAAGAAAACCCCGGACGAAGGAGGAGACTATGATCAGTCAGTTAATTGAAAAGATTCAGAAGACCAAGGCGCCAATCTGCGTAGGGCTGGACCCTATGTTGAGCTATATTCCGGAGCACATCAAAGAGAGAGCCTGGGGGGAGTACGGTGAGACCCTGAAAGGAGCCGCCGAGGCGGTGTGGCAGTATAACAAGGAGATTGTGGATCACACTTATGATCTGATTCCTGCGGTGAAGCCACAGATCGCCATGTATGAGCAGTTTGGCATCGAGGGATTGATCGTATATAAGAGGACCGTGGATTACTGCAGGGAAAAGGGGCTGACCGTCATCGGAGATGTGAAGAGAGGGGATATCGGCTCCACGTCTGCCGCCTATGCCGCAGGACATCTGGGCCGTGTGAAAGTGGGCAGTCAGACTCTGTCCGGATTTGACACGGATTTTATCACAGTAAACCCCTACCTGGGGACTGACGGAGTGAAACCTTTTGTGGATGTGTGCAGGGAGGAGGACAAAGGTCTTTTCGTTCTGGTCAAGACCTCCAACCCCTCCAGCGGAGAATTTCAGGATCAGCTGATTGACGGACGGCCTCTCTACGAGCTGGTTGCCGAGAAGGTGGTGGAGTGGGGCGATCTGTCCATGGACGGAACCTACAGCAACGTGGGAGCCGTGGTGGGAGCCACTTACCCAGAGATGAGCAGGATCTTGAGAAAGCTTATGCCTCACACCTATTTTCTGGTGCCCGGCTACGGCGCTCAGGGAGGCACGGCGGAGGATCTGAAGTTCTGCTTCAATGAGGACGGCCTTGGCGCCATCGTCAACTCCTCCCGGGGAATTATCGCAGCCTACAAGCAGGAAAAGTACGCAGAGTTCGGGCCGGAGCATTTCGGCGAAGCCTCCAGACAAGCGGTGGCCGATATGGTGGCCGATATCAATCGGGTTTTGTAAAAGGCGATAAAAGGAGAACGACGGAACATGGCAAAAGAAAAGAAGACGGTTTCTGTAGTGAGTCAGGAGTGTCTTTCGGAAGGGATCTACAGCATGTGGCTGGATGTGGGGGACATGGCCGGAGAGGCCGGCCCAGGGCAGTTTCTCTCCGTCTATTCAAAGGACGGTTCCAGGCTTCTGCCAAGGCCTGTCAGCATCTGTGAGATCGACCGCGGCAGAGGAAGGATCCGGCTGGTCTACCGGGTGGCCGGAGAGGGGACCAGGGAATTTTCCGGGTGGAAGGCAGGAGATCAGGCGGATATCCTAGGCCCTCTGGGCAACGGATTCCCGGAGGTCTCCCCGGAGAAGACCGCATGTCTCATCGGCGGCGGCATCGGGATCCCGCCCATGCTGGAGCTGGCCAAAACATTGTCCTGTAAAAAGAAGATCATCCTGGGATACCGGGATGCCCTGTTTCTTCATAAAGAATTTGAGCCTTGCGGGGACGTGTTCATCGCCACGGAGGACGGCAGTGAGGGAGCCAAGGGGAACGTCCTGGATCTGATTCGGGGACAGGACATCCGCGGGGATGTCATCATGGCCTGCGGGCCCACTCCCATGCTGCGGGCGCTGAAACAGTACGCCGCAGAGCAGAAGATTCCCTGTTATCTCTCCCTGGAGGAGAAGATGGCCTGTGGAGTCGGCGCCTGTCTGGCCTGTGTCTGCCGGACGAAAGAGGTGGATAGCCACTCCAATGTCCGCAATCGGCGGATCTGCAAGGATGGACCGGTTTTTGACGCAGAGGAGGTGGAGCTGTGATGAATACCAGAGTGACCATTGCAGGGGTGGAGCTGAAAAATCCGGTGATGACTGCCTCCGGCACCTTCGGGTCCGGGGAGGAGTACGGAGAGTTTGTAGACTTAAGCCTTCTGGGGGCTGTGGTGACAAAGGGCGTATCCAATGTGCCGTGGCCCGGCAATTCGACTCCAAGGATCGCGGAGACCTATGGGGGTATGATCAATGCCATCGGCCTTCAGAATCCTGGGATCGACGTATTTGTCAGAAGAGACATTCCCTTTTTGAAGAAACATGACACAAAGATCATCGTCAATGTGTGCGGCAAGACTACAGAGGACTATGTGGAAGTGGTTGAGCGGCTGGCCGGGGAGCCGGTGGATCTCTTGGAGATCAATATCTCCTGTCCCAATGTAAAGGAGGGCGGCATCGCCTTCGGCCAGGACCCCAAAGCGGTGGAGGCCATCACCCGGGAGGTAAAACGCCATGCCGCGCAGCCTGTGATCATGAAGCTGAGTCCCAATGTGACGGACATCACGGTCATGGCCAAGGCGGCCCAGGCCGGCGGAGCGGATGCCATATCTCTGATCAATACCCTGACCGGGATGAAGATCGATATCAATCGGAGGACTTTTGCGGTGGCCAACAAGACCGGCGGCCTGTCCGGTCCTGCGATCAAGCCGGTGGCCGTGCGGATGGTATACCAGGCGGCCCAGGCGGTGAAGCTGCCTGTCATCGGCATGGGAGGCATCATGACCGCAGACGATGCCGTGGAGTTTATCCTGGCAGGAGCTACGGCGGTGTCGGTGGGAACCGCCAATTTCCACGATCCCTATGCCACGGCGAAGATCGCCGACGGGATCCGGGCTTACATGGAGAGGCAAGGTGTGGAGGATATCCGGGAGCTGATCGGGGCCGTAAAGTAGAAGGAGAAACCGGAATCTGCGCAGTCCTGTGAAAAAGACTCAGAGGCGTATAAGAAGATGAAGAGAAGGTAAGGAGAGAAAGATGGAGAGCTACAAGAAAGAATTTATCGAGTTTATGGTGGAGAGCAAAGTCCTGAAATTCGGCGACTTTACCTTGAAGAGCGGGAGGAAATCCCCGTTTTTCATGAACGCAGGAGCCTATGTCACCGGTTCCCAGCTGCGCAGGCTGGGACAGTACTACGCCAAGGCCATCCACGATCATTACGGCGAGGATTTTGACGTATTGTTCGGGCCGGCCTACAAGGGGATTCCTCTGAGTGTGGCCACCGCCATCGCTTTTAGCGAACTGTACGGAAAGGATATCAAGTACTGTTCCAACCGCAAGGAGGTCAAAGACCACGGGGATGCCGGGATCCTTCTGGGAAGCCCCATCAAGAACGGCGACCGGGTAGTGATCATCGAGGATGTGACCACATCCGGCAAGTCCATTGAGGAGACCTTCCCCATCATCAAGGCTCAGGGGGATATAGAGATCGCAGGTCTGATCGTATCCCTAAACCGCCTGGAGAGAGGGAAGGGGGACAAGAGCGCCTTGGAGGAAGTGCAGGAGCTGTACGGATTTAAGGCCAATGCCATCGTGACTATGGCCGATGTGGTGGAATATCTCTATAACAGAGAGTGCCTGGGGCAGGTTGTCATCGATGATAAACTGAAGGCGGCTATCGACGCCTACTACGAGCAGTATGGCGTAAAGTGAGCATAAGGAGTGCAGACTATGGAAAGAATCTATAAGACCATGAGAAATATCGGCGGGGCCAACATCGCAGTAGGTGTGGTGCTCATCAGCGTAGGGCTGATTGCCGGGACGGTGTCCATTGTTACGGGCGCTGTGTTGCTGAAGAGAAAGTCAGAGATCACGTTTTAAGAGAAGTCTGCGGATTCCATGAGAGACGGACCTGGCCGGCGGTCAGGCGTTTTACGGGCGTCGCAGACTGGAAGCGGGCAGGCAGTATCCTGGAAAGCCAGGGTACTGCCCTTTCATTATGATGATGAGGGCAAACTGCATGTTGTCCTCACGGAAAAAGGCCATAGGGAGCAGTGTTGCAGATGATTCGGAACACCACAAGAAATCAGAAATTAGGCTGGGTACTTTTTGTTTTATACCTGGTCGCTTTGACATATTTGATGTTTTTTGCCGAGTCTCTGGGGAGAGGCGGCGGCAGTCAGACAGAGTATGCCTATAATCTGGAATTGTTCAAGGAGATCAGGCGTTTTTATGTCTATCGGAGACAGCTGGGCTGGAAGGCAGTCACGCTGAATCTGGCAGGCAATGTGGTGGGATTTATGCCTTTTGGGTTTATTCTCCCCATCGTCAGCAGAAGAGGAAAAAAGTGGTATAACGCATTTTTACTTGGATTTTTCTTAAGTCTCTGCATCGAGACTACTCAGCTTGTGTTCAAGGTGGGAAGTTTCGATGTGGATGATTTATTATTGAATACAATCGGAGGAATTCTGGGATTTGTCTGTTACAGAACCGTACAGAAGGTCCGCATAAGGAGGAAACTGCGTGCCAGGGAAAACAGGGAAACGGCGCACATGGATGAGTAAGTCGGAGAAGGGAAGAGAAAGGTCGAAACGAAGCGGAAAAAATCGGAGAGAGACGGCCATAGAATCTGAGCGAAGGAAGGGGGCTTCCCGTCATGATTCTGCGGTTTACGAGAAGACAGGGATTCTTCAGAACTACCTGGAACCCGACAGGGACCGGGAAAGAGAGATCGAAGAGAAGAAAAAAGAGATCATGGCGGCCAAACAGGCCCAAAAAGAGCGCCGCCAAAAGGAGAGGAAGGAACTGGCTGCGACAAGGGTGTCCTATGTGAGGAAACCCTTTGCCAGGAGAAGCCGCATGTCCATCCTTTTGGCAGCGGCAGCCTTGGCCCTGGGCGGCGGAGGGATCTTTCAGGCGGTGAGGACTCAGGGACAGGCTCCTTTGGCCTGTGGAGCCATGGGTCTGTGCAGCATCCTGCTGTCGCTTCTGGCTGTATGGTACGGCGGGATCTCTTTTCTGGAAGACGACAAGAACTATATTTTGGCAAAATTTGGAATTGTCCTGGGAATTCTCATGCTGGCAGGATGGGCAATGATTGTGTGGAGCGGATTAGGAGGTTGAAGACATGGACGACAGAGAGCGATTGGAAGAGGAGAGAAGACAGGTGGAGGAACGCTTTGCCCTGGTTATGGAGAGAATCTGCCTGATTAGGGGCGAAAAGACAGTGGAAGAGCCGTACAGAGACTATTTTGTGGCGGTTTCGGATTTTATCCGGCTGGCGTGGAGACTGTACCAGGCCACAGACAGAGGGCTGTACCGGTCCCTGTCACAGGAGGAACTGAGACAGTGGAATCAGGACCTGTACCAGGACATTCTTCCGGACCATTATGACAAAAGCTATGCCAACCCGGCCTATGCCGCCGAGGTTCTGGGCATGGACATGGGGCCGCTCCTTGCCTATCTGTACGCGGAGATCCGGGGAGAGATCGTCTTTGCCACGGAACTCCGCCTGACGGAGATGACCATTTTAAACGAGTTATTTATGGAGATTTACAATCTTTTTGAGGGGGAGACCCCATCAGTCCATGCCGTGAAAGATGTCATCTACTGGTTCAACAGCGACTACACGGATCTGACCGTGTCCTACCGGATTCGGGAGCTTCTGGATCCGGACCTGTCTTTCGCGAAAGATCTGGTCATGGACTGCGATCTTGAGGATGTTCGATATCTGTATTATTACGGAGAGTATGTGTCTGAGGAGGAGTTAAAGATCGCCCGGTTTTTAAACAGGCTGCCGCAGGAGACCATCGACTCCATGGCAGATACCTACACGGAGGGATATCGGAAAGGTTTTGAGGTCATGGGGCGGGACCTGTCGAAGAAAAGAGCGGTGGCCCTGCTCTATGAGCTGGGCTTTGAGCGGGTGGTGCGAAAGGCTGTCGGGAATTTCCGCGCGCTCGGCCTGGAGCCGGTTATCTACCGGGCCCCTGTGTGGTCGGTGAACCGAAATCCCAACCGGAAGCGGGGATTCCACGGAACCTCCCCCAACCGGCAGTATGACTACGATCATCGCTACGACTCGGCTCTGTATCTGAAAAAAGGATTTACGGACCGGAAGCTGACTGTGATGAAGGCTGCCTATGAGACCTGGAAGCGGCAGGCGGCAGACTACGGCGGTCCGGCTCTCATGGAGACCTTCGGGGAGGAGGGCTTTGAGCCGGTCAACAAAAAGGAGGCCTTCTCCCTGAGCGAAAAGCAGGAGAAGCTGACCATCGCCCATGCCAATGATTCGTCCCGGCTGGTCAATCAGTACATCCCGGGGGAGGAGACCAGTTTTACCATCATCGCCTTTCCCAAGCCCTCTATCGGGGAGAATTTTGAAGAGATTTTTGAGGAGGTCATCCGGATCAACACGTTGGACTACGAGGTGTACAAGAAGATCCAGCAGTCTGTCATCGACTGTCTGGACCGGGCGGACCATGTGGTGATCACGGGGAAGGGGGACAATAAGACCAATCTTATTGTGAAGCTTCATGGCCTGGAGGACCCTGACAGGCAGACCAATTTTGAAAACTGTGTGGCTGATGTGAACATTCCTCTCGGAGAAGTCTTCACCTCCCCGGTGCTTTCCGGGACAAAAGGGACGCTGCAGGTCAGCAGCGTGTATATCGGAGATTTCCGGTTTAAGAATCTGACCATGGAGTTTCTGGACGGAAAGGTGGTCTCTTACTCCTGCGACAATTTTGAGGACCCGTCGGCGGGAAGGGCCCTGGTGAAGCAGATGATCTTAAAGAACCACGAGACTCTGCCCATAGGGGAATTTGCCATCGGCACCAACACGGTGGCCTACGCCATGGCTGAGAAGTACGGCATCGTGGAGAAGCTGCCTATCCTGATCGTGGAGAAGATGGGCCCCCATTTCGCTGTGGGGGATACCTGCTACAGCTGGTCCGAGGACACGGCTGTCTTTAACCCCGACGGCAAGGAGATCATCGCCCGGGACAACGAGATCTCTATCCTTAGGAAGGAGGATGTGTCAAAGGCTTATTTTAACTGCCACACAGACATCACTATCCCCTACCGGGAGCTGGACGAGATCTACGGGGTCACGGCTGACGGGGATAAATTGCCCGTCATCGCCGGAGGCCGGTTTGTGGCGCCTGGGAGTGAGATGCTCAATGAGGCGCTTCGCGAGTGCAGATAGAGAGGCTAAGGGGGCTGACAGCCCGGCGGGAAGGGATGAGGAGAATCATATGGAGATAAAAGTCAACATAAAATCCATGGGAAAGCGAAAACAGACTATAAAGCCGGTGGTTTACGACCTTCCTCTGGGGAAAGGGAGCGCCTTCACTGTGAGGCAGCTGGTGACGGAGCTGACTAAAGCCGGAGTGGAGGATTACAACAGGCGGCGTCAGGAGCCGGAGATCTTAAAATGTTTGACCAAGGAGAATATTGAGGATCAGGCGGAAAGGGGCAAAATCTCTTTCGGGGTGATCTATGGAGAGGAGGCGGCGGACTTCCAAAAGGCAGCGGACAATGCCCTTCAGTGCTTTGAAGATGGGATTTACCGGATCTTTTTGGATGAAAAGCCCTTGGAGTCTTTGGATGAGGCGATTGTGGTGACAGAGGAGAGTACCTTTACTTTTGTGCGTCTGACTATGCTTACGGGGCGATTGTGGTGACATAGAAAAAGTGCCATTGAGGAGAGAATAAAAACGGATTATTTATAGAGATCGAAACAAACGCTGTAGGAGGAGGGTTTGGCAATATGGGAGAGTACGACGGGAATACCAGGGCAAGGCTTGAAAAGGCAAGGAAGGAGGAGCATTTTAAGAGTATCGGAAAGCTTTCCGGCAGGGACAAGGAGCTGGCCCTTGAGCTGGCAGGGGATTATGGGGTAAACGGAGGGAAAGTGTCTCAGGCAGTAGGTGAGTTCTATGAAGGTTTGAGGCCTTCCGCGTGGTTTCAGGGGAAGGAGCTGGTGAATGTTTTTGTTCCGGAGGAATACAGGCCCTCTTATCTGTATATCATAGACAAGCTGAACAAGTTCCCCTTTTCTTACGGGTGGAACCGGAGGGCGGTGAGGACAAAGGACTACAGGCCCAGCGCGCGTCAGGCATTTTCCATACTGAAAGCTTATGACAATCTTAAGTACTGCAGGGTGCCGGTGGAGGATTATATCTATGGGCGTATGGATGAGGAGACCCTGGACTATGTCAGACATACCTGGTGGTTTGAAAGAGATTTCAGCTATATCTATGCGGCGGAGATCGACCGGGGGAACGAGAAGGTCATCCATGCCTTAAAGGACTTAATCTTAAGTGAGAGCAACACAGCCTATCTAAACCGGGAGATGATCCTGGGGATAATCCGGTCGGACAACGGGGAGTTACATAAACTTTTGGGAGATCTTCTCCTGGCGGCCAGGCTCCAGGAAGGGCTGCGCCAGAGTATCTGCGAGGCCATGGATGAGGGGACCAGGGAGGCGTTTCTGGTGCTTTTCGAGGTGATTGAGAAGAATAATCTGATCCGGTATTCTTCCGTGAGAAGGGCTGTGTGCACCTGGATCGGAATTTTCGGGGAAAACAGTGTGGACCGGCTGACGGACAAGATGTTAAACCTTATGAGTCAATGTCTCAGGGATGAAAGGTTCTGCCGGGAGCAGCTTGCAAGCAATGATTCTGTTGTCATCAGCGTGGCCCTGTGGGCTCTGGGATTTGACGAGGCGAACATGGCTGTGGCGGCTATGGAAAAGCTTATTGACTGCGGGACAAAGAATCAGAAGCTGACGGCATCCTACTATAACCAGAGTCTTTTTGACAGCCGGCTCAGACAGAGGACGGCCAAGAAAGTGATTCTGGAGTTCAGTGACGATTTGGAGCTTGCGGCGGCATTTCTTCCGGCTTATTCCACGGAATTTTACAGCTGGGTGAGTGGACTTTTTGACCGGAAGACAGGGGGGACCAACTGGGAAACCAAACCCAGGAAGGCAAAGATTACAGACTACTATGACAGCCGGGAGGATGCCGAGGCACTTTACAGGAATTTTTGCGGGATCTATGAGCGGCTTCCCAAAAAGGGGATGGTGTGGGACCCCTGTATTTTTCCGTGGCATCGGGTGGAGATAGGGCCTTCCGACGTCATCAGGCAGCTGGCATTTCTGGCTTATGTGCTGGGAGACGAGGAGCGGATTACCCAGGCGGCAGGGCTTCTTACGGAGATGTCCGGTACTTACGGCAGGGCGGATCTTATGACCCTTCTTCTTCACGCCCCCAGGAACCGGACTCAGAGGGATATGCTGATTCAGTGTATGGGGATTACGGAGGAGTCCACGTCCAGAAGGGCGGTTTCTCTGGTGAAAGGTTTGTCTCTGGAAAGCCGGGAGTATGAGATTATGGAGGATATGCTGCGGTTTAAGAGAAGCTCTCTCAGAGGGGAACTGTTAAACTTCCTCATGAAACAGAGGGAAGAGGACATGGAACCATGCCTTAGGCGGCTTTTGACTGACAGGAGGGAGGAGAAGCGGAGCGGCGGCCTGGACCTTCTTCTGCGGATGTCAAAGGATAAGGAGAAGGCGGAATTTTACGGGAAGGTAAAGAACCTGGCTTCTCTGGTGGAGAATCCCTCGGACAAGGAAAAGATTCTTTTGGGGGAGATTCTTGGGAAACAGGAAACTTCAGCTGCCGACAAAAAGGGGTTCGGCCTCTATGACCCGGACGCGGAGGAGGAGATCCTTATGATCAGTCCGGGAAAGGGGAGGATGAAGCGGTGCATTCCTCTGACGGAAAAGGAGATTATCGGAAAGATCAAGAAATTAGATGCCCTGGTTAAGGCTCACAAGGATGAGGAGTATGAGTCCATCTCAGGGGAGAAGACCCTCATCGGCGATTCCTTCTGGCGAAAGAAAGGGGCCGATGTCAAAGAGGGGAATTTATATGACCTGGAGAATTATCCTCTGGGGAAGGAACTGCAGGAGTTTTATGAGAAGGAGATCGGGGACTACGGCACTTTTGTGGAGATGGAGGCCAGACAGCTTTTGTCCAATGAGGAGATCTATAAGAACAGCCGGATCTTTTATGAGGCCCTTTTCGGAAGAATGCCTT